>JAATFB010000089.1 GCA_015655415.1 Actinomycetales bacterium | reverse complement strand
GGGGTCCTGGGCGTCGGCACTGTCCTCGGCGGTCTGCTCGGCCCGCGGCTGATCGGGCGAAACGGCGCCAAGCGCACCATCACCATCGGATTTCTCATGCAGGCCGCCGCGACCATCCCGCTCGCCTTCGCCGGCACCGACCGCGCCTGGATCGTGCCGCTGCTCGTCCTCACCTTCCTCGGCGGCGTTGCAAACCTCGTGGCGATCGTCGGCTACGTCGTCGCCTCCACCTCCGGCCTGCCCGACGACCAACAGGGCCTCGCCACCGGACTCGTCACCATGAGCCAGCAGGTCGGCATCACGCTCGGCATCCCGATCATGTCCGCCGTGATGTCGGCAGTCAGTGGTCGAACCGGTCAAGCTGGCGCTGGACTCCTGCCGGGCATCCAGGCCGCGATCTGGGTCAATGGCCTGCTGTGCCTGGTGGCCGCGATCCTCGTGATCGCCGGCCTGCGGCGCAATCGTCCTTGACGTGGGCGACGAGCTCGCCGCGGCCCTCGGTGACGGTGATCGCGAAAGGGACGTCGGGCTCGCGGGCCCGGACCGGCCGGCACGAAGGGTTGCCCGCAGGCTCCGACACTCTCTTTTGGGTAGTAGATCCCCTTGCGGGTAAGGGCTATGCGCCGGTCAGCGTCGTCTCGCGCGCCATCCGGGTGCTGCGGCTTCGAGAAGGACAGTCATGATGACGACGAACACGAGTTCCGAGACGGTCACGGCCGTGGTGTCGCGGGCCGGCGGCCCGCTCGACGGCCCCGACAGCCTCATGGATGCGACGATCCCGGCACCCGGCGACCCGACCGGGCACGACATCCTCGTGGAGGTGATCGCCGTCTCGGTGAACCCCGTCGACGTGAAGGCGCGCGCCTCCGGGAACCCCGAGCAGAAGGACCGCGTGCTCGGCTGGGATGCCGCCGGCACGGTCATCGCGGTCGGCGAGCAGGTCACGCTGTTCGAGCCCGGCGACGAGCCGCCCGAGACCTATCCGCTCAGGGACGGGCTGGCCCACAGCCGCAGCAGTCTCATTCGCCTCCCAGGGCCGACGGGGCACTCGGCCTCGTAGCCGCCGCCTCCCCCGCCGCCGCCTCCCCCGGCGTCATCCGTCTGCGCCATCGCCCTGCCGTCGTCACATGCGAACAACGGGCCAAGTCGGGGCCGAATGAGGCGACCGATCACACGACGAGCGCCGGAGCGGCCTTCCTCGTGCCGATGATGGAGAGCAGTATCGCGGCGGCAAGGAAGATCGCGGCCGCGGCGCAGACGCCGGTCCAACCCAGCGGGGGGAGGATCAGGCCGGCGACCTGGCTGCCGATGGCGCCGCCGATGAACGAGGAGAACATGAACACCGTGTTGAGGCGACCGCCTGCTGCGTGATCGACGGAGAGGGCGGCGTGTTGGGAGGAGACCTGGCCGTATTGCAGTCCGGCTGGGAGCAGAAGAACCCCGGCCAGCATCAGCCAGAGCACGGAATGGCCGGCCCAGAAGCACGCCAGCGCCGCGACGAGGGCGCCGAGGCCGAGGCCGATGGTGAGCCGGGAGCCGTGTCGATCGGTGAGGATTCCGGCGAAGGGCGCCACGAATGCGCTTCCCAGGCCGAGGATGCCGACGAGACTGGCCTGCCCGACCGACAGGTTGAAGGGGGCCGCGGTGAGAACGGGCGTGAGCGTGGCCCACAGGGCGTTGAATGCGGCGTACATCGCCGCGCTGCGCAGGCAGGCGTTCCGCAGTTGCGGGCTGATACGGACGAAGCGGCCCATCGACCTGAACAGGCCGGCGTAGCTGACCGACGACGTCCGTTCGGTGTCGGGCAGGAGGAAGGATGTCGTCCAACCGACGATGATCGTCGCGATCGCGGCGGCGAGGTAGGCGGCGCGCCAACCGGAGTACTGGCCGAGGACGCCGAGTGCCGGCCGGGAGAGCATCATTCCGCAGATCATGCCGGTCTGCACGATCGACATCGCTCGGGCGCGGCTGCTGACGGCGGACTTCGACATCACGAGCGGGATGAGGATCTGCGGGATGATGCCGAACATCGCGGCCACGAGCGTGGCAACGATCGTGAGGATGAGATTCGGTGCCATCGTGCCGAGCAGAAGCGCTGCCGTGCCGATGGAGGAGAAGATCCGCACCAGGTGCCGGGGCTGGTACCGGTCGGCAAGGGGCACCAGGAAGAGCAAGCCTGCGGCATAGCCGACGAGGGACGAGGTGATGACGCCCTGGGCGGCGCCAACGCTCACACCGAGATCCGCGGCCATGAGGGTGACCAGGGGCTGGGCGATGTAGACATCCGTGAGCGTCACGCCCGCGCAGACGGCGGCGACGATGGCGAGTGTCCGGGACGAGAGCTGACGGGGCATGCGTCCTCCAATGTAACCGACGAGTTGCTCCAAGTAACTCACGAGTCATAACAGTTGTCAACCGACGAGTTACTCCACTACGGTGGTGAGATGGCGCGGGATCCGGAGGCGACGAAGGCGCGACTGTTCGAGGCGGCCGTTCAGGAGTTCGCCCAGTTCGGGATCGAGGCGGCACGTCTGGATCGCATCGCGGAGAAGGCGCGTGCGAACAAGCAGCTCATCTACCGCTACTTCGGCGACAAGCGCGACCTCTTCGACGCGGTCATCGCGCAGGCGATGAACGACCTCTCGCAAGCGATCGAAGTGACGCCGCAGGACATCCCGGGATACCTCGAGGCCATCCGTGAGTATCACCGCCAGAACCCCCATGTGCTGCGTCTTCTGCTCTGGGAGGCGCTGGACGGCAGCCGGCCCGCTGTGGTGGCCGAGGAAAGCCGGCGAGATCACTACGCAGGCAAGACCGCGCGCTTCGCCTCAGCCCAACAGGAGGGGACGATCGGCGCAGCGATTCCGCCGGACATCCTGACGCTGATCCTGCTCGGCCTGGTCAACTGGCCCCAGGCCGTCCCCCAGATGACGGAGCTCATCACCGGCGAAGGGCCTGGCAGTGATCGCCTCCAGGCGGCCACCGTCGAAGCGGCGACGAGAATCACGAAGCGAGACTGATGTCCGTTCTACCCCGTGTGGGAGGACGTGCGAAGCTACTGGGAACCGCAGGCAAAGACGCCGGGGGTCATCCCCGCCGCAGGGTGTTGCTGAGCACGATCAGGTCTCCCCGGTAGTACCCGATGGCGAACTCGATCGGCCGCCCGTCGGCGTCCGTCAGCACTCGGTGCTGGACGAGCAGGGGCGCGGCCAGCTCCGCGTCGAGGAGCTCGGCGACCGCGGGGTCTGCCGGCACGGCCCCGGTGCGGACGAATGCCCTTCCGAGTCGGATCCCGGCGGCTTCCAGGAACCCCCACGTGCCGGCATCGACACCAGGCGTCTCGTCTCCCGGCTCGTGCAGGCCCAGGTCGCTGCGCAGATAGCTCGTCCACAGCACGAGCGGGTCGCGCGACGCGGTCAGGCGCTCCCACCGGATGACCGGGGCGCCTGCGGGCAGCCCTAGGTTCTCGGCGACCACGGGCGGCGAGGCGATGACACCCCACGACAGCTTTCGGTAATGGATCGCGCTACCCTCGACCGTGCTCTGTCCCGGCTCACCGATCGCTCGGAGCTGATTCAGCTGGTGCACGATGACATGCGACGTCGGCTCGGTTCCCTGGCCACGGATGCGCCGGATCAGCCGCTCCGACACGAGGAGCTCAAGTGCTTCGCGGACCACGTTCCGGCCCACCTGGTGCCGGCGGACGAGCTCGTCCTCGGACGGGAGCGTCGCGTCGCCGGTGCCGTGCAGGAGTTCGTCCCGCAGCATGTCGCGCAGCAGACGAGCACGATGGTGACGGCGTTCGAGGTACTTCGGCATGAGACCCAAGCGTGTCACGGGTGAGCACGCTCGGGCATCCGATGCGGCTCCTGTGGAGAAATCAGGTGGCGTTGCATCGGGTGAGGCGAGCTAAATACCCGGTCAAAGCGCATAACACGGCACCCGGAGGTGGCTTAGCAGCCGTGTAATGAACGCGTGACGGTCCGGAAATCGCCCTGCAGCACGCCGCTGACATGCCCTCAACCACCATCGCCACCGTGTCGATGCCGGTCGTCTACGACCCCGACACCAATCTGACCGTGATGCTTGGTCGGATCCGCGAGGCGGCCGAGCTCGGAGCCGACCTCGTCGTGCTCCCCGAACAGGCGCTGCACGGCTACCTGACCGACACGTTGAGCCTCGACTTCGACAACGTCCGGTATCAGCAGCGGAACGCGGAGACGGTGCCGAACGGCTCTCGTGTCAGCGCGCTCGTGGAGGCCGCCGTCGAGCAGAGCCTTCACGTGGTGTTCGGCCTCACGGAACGCGACCACCAGTACGCGGACATCCTGTACAACACCGTCGTGCTCGCCGGCCCCGACGGATACATCGGGCGATACCGCAAGGTGCACCAGCCCGGCGACGAGAAGCACGTCTACCATCCGGGCTCCGCCTTCCCCGTGTTCGACACCGGCATCGGCCGCATCGGGATGCTCATCTGCTACGACAAGTGCTTCCCGGAGAGCACGAGAGCGCTCGCTCTGCAGGGTGCCGAGATCCTCGTGATGCCCACGGCGTGGGCCTACGACGACGCCGATGCGGCGGCGGACGACGACATCCGGGTCGACCAGTACACGCTCTTCGGCCGGGTGCGCGCGCTGGAGAACCAGGCGTGGATGGTGGAGTCCAACGTCGTCGCCCCCCAGGGGAACCTCAACTACCACGGCCACTCGCGGATCATCGACCCGAACGGTGTCATCCGGGCCGACACCGGACCGGCCGAGGGCATCGCGCACGTGACCGTCGACATCGAGGACACGATCCAGCGCGCCCGCGGGATCGACTACATCGGCTACCACTTTCTCAAGGACTATGTCCCCGTGCCCGCCACCATCGGGCGCTACGGGGCGGGAACGGAATGACCATGTCCCACGCCATCGAGGTCCACGGCGTCAGCAAGCGCTACGGCGACGGCCCGCTCGTGCTGGACGGCATCGACTTCTACGCGAGATCGGGCGAGTTCGTCTCGTTCGTCGGGCCCTCCGGTTGCGGCAAGTCGACGCTGTTCAACATCGTCACCGGACTGCTCGCTCCGTCGTCGGGCCGTGTCCTCGTCAACGGAGTCGAGACCACCGGCAGCCCCAGCCGCTCCATCGGGTACGTCCTGCAGAAGGATCTGCTCATGCCGTGGCGCACCATCATGCGGAACGTCATCCTCGGTCTGGAGGTCCACCGAGTCGGCCGGGCGGAGGCACGCAGGCGAGCCTCCGCCCTGTTCGACGCCTACCACCTCACCGGTCACGAGGACGCCTACCCCGGGCAGCTGTCCGGTGGCATGCGACAGCGTGCCGCCCTCATGCGGACGATGGTCACCGATCCCGACATCATCCTGATGGACGAGGCGTACAAGGCGCTCGACTACCCGCTGAAGATCCAGCTCGAGAGCGAGCTCATGGACACCGTGAAGGCGGCCGGCAAGACCGTGGTGTTCGTCACGCACGACATCGAGGAGGCGGTCACACTGAGCGATCGCGTCTACGTGCTCAAAGCGCACCCCGGCCAGCTGGTGCAGGAGATCGAGATCGACCTCGGCACCGACAGCCACGCCATCAACGAGCGCCGACTCGCGTCCGCGTTCAACGACTACTACGAGACGATCTGGCGGTCCATCGGCGCCGGCGGCCGAACGGAGGTGGCCGCATGACCGCGTTCCAGATCGAGGACGCGCAGACCGGCGCCGTGCGCACCCGACCGGCCCGCAGCCGTAACCGGCATCCCGCCTCCCGGCGACGCACTCTGCTCGTTTTCCTGCAGGTCGCGATCGTCGTCGCGTTCCTCGCGGTCTGGCAGTGGGGAGCGACAGGCGGCTGGATCAGCACGTTTCTGTTCTCCAGCCCCGAGCAGATCATCTCGGTGCTGGCGCAGAACATCACGACGGGCGAGCTGTGGACCGACATGGGCGTTACGGCGCAGGAGGTGCTGATCGGCTTCGCTGTCGGCGCCGTCGGCGGGTCCGCCCTCGGGCTCCTGCTCTGGTACTCCCGATTCGTCGCCGACCTGTCGGCGCCGTTCATCACCGCGATCGGCTCGATCCCGGTGCTAGCGGTCGCTCCGATGATGATCATCTGGTTCGGCACCGGGCTTGTGTCCAAGGTCGTGATCGTCGGGTTCTCGTGCGTCATCGTGTCACTCACCAACGCGTACCGCGGTGCACAGAGGGTCGACCCGGACCTGCTCGACCTGATGCGCTCCTTCGGCAGCTCCAAGACGCAGGCGTTCACGAAGGCGATCGTCCCCGGAGCTATGTCGTGGGTCGTCGCCGGTCTCAAGCTCAACGTCGGCTTCGCGATCATCGGCGCCGTCGTGGGCGAGTTCATCTCCTCGTCCGCGGGCGTCGGCCACATGATCGTCACCGGCTCGTCGAGCTTCGCCATGAATCAGGTCCTCGCCGGAGTCGTCGTCGTGATGGCGATGGTTCTGGCATTCGGGCTCCTCATCGACCTTCTGGAGCGCGCCCTGTTCCGCTGGGAACGCTGAGCACCGCCCATCCCTCCCCCGCCCCTCCTCGAAAGGCTGTGCCCCATGCGCTCCACCCTGCCCCGACGCACCCGAGTCGCAGCACTCGCCGCGATCACCGTGACCGCACTCGCCGCACTCTCGGGCTGCGCACCCTCGTCCGGTTCCGCCGAGTCCACCGGCGACACGAAGGACGTCACCATCAACCAGGCAGTCCAGACCCTGCTCTATCTGCCGCTCTACGTTGCACAGGAGAAGGGGTACTTCGAAGACGAGGGCGTGCACGTCACGATCGACACCGGTGGCTCCGGGAACGCGTCGTTCGCGGCGGTGCTCGGCGGCTCCGCCGGGTTCTCCATCCAAGATCCCGTGTTCTCGGCCAAATCGCACGAGCAGGGCGGCCAAGGCGTCATCGTCGCGGGTGTGCAGAACGCCCCGGCCGAGTTCCTTCTCGGCAAGGACGGCACCAGCGCACAGCACGACCCGACGGTTCTCAACGGCAAGAAGGTCGTGGTGTCGCCGTCGCCGGACTCCACGTGGGCGCTCATGACCGCGATGATCGAGGAGTACAAGCTGAAGGATGTGCAGCTCGTCAACGTGTCGCTCGGCAACGAGCTCGCCGCCGTCGCGTCCGGCCAGGCCGACTACGCGGTGGTTCCTGAGCCCTCCGTGAGCCAGGGTGTGGATCAGCAGAACCTGCACGTCGTCTACTCGTGGCCCGCGGCAGGCGCCGACTGGAACCCGTTCGCGTTCTCCTCGCTCACCTCGACCCAGAAGTACGTCAAGGCGAACCCGAAGGCCACGCAGGGCGTCGTGAACGCGTTCCAGCGCGCGTACAACTTCATCTACTCGGACGAGGCGGGCGCCGTCGAGGTCGCGGAGAAGTACTTCCCGAAGCTCGACAAGTCGACCGTGGCCTCGGCCGTAAAGCGCGAGATCCAGGCCGACGGCTATCCGCACACCGCCACCGTGACCGAGAAGGCATGGGACCACAACCTGCAGCTAGCCGCCAAGATCGGCAACGTGAAGGCCTACCCCGCCGACGCGACGAGCTACACGACGAACGTCGACACCACCTTCTCCGACAAGGCCGCGAGGGCATACCCCGCAAAGGGATAAACCGCCGAGGGCGGGGCCCACCGGTTGCCCTGCCCTCCCGGGTCGCCCATGAAGAAGGGAGAACACCATGGACGCCTCAGCACGACAGGCACTGATCGACGAATGGACCTCTCGCGGCCGTGCGATCGCCCAGTTCGTCACCGCCCATGTTCCCGCAGACACGGTTCCGATCGTGGTGTTCGACACGACCGACGGTGCACCGGCAGACGACGCATGAACGACCTTGACCGCACCGTCGCCGAGCTCGCACGCATGATCCGCGACGGTTCTACGACCCCGACGACGCTTGTCGAACAGAGTGTCGTCAGGATCGACGATCTCGCCGACCTCGCGGCGTTCGTCTCCGTCGACCGCGACGGAGCGCTCGCCGCGGCGGCGCATGCCGAGTCGGAACTCGCGACGGGCCTGGACCGCGGGCCGCTTCACGGCCTGCCGGTCGCCGTGAAGGACAACATCGATGTCGCCGGACAGCACACCCGCGCCGGCAGCGTGCTTCTCGGCGACCGACCGGCGACCGACGACGCCACGGTGGTCACGAGGCTGCGGCAACGCGGCGCCGTCATCGTCGGTCGTACGAACATGCACGAGCTCGCCTGGGGCGGCACCACCGACAACCCGCACACCGGCAGAGCCAGGAACCCGTGGGACAGAGAGCGAGTGCCCGCAGGCTCTTCCGGCGGCTCCGGCATAGCAGTCGCCGCGGGCATGGTGGTCGCCGCGCTGGGCACCGATACCGGAGGCTCGGTGCGGCTGCCCGCATCGGTCAACGGCGTCAGCGGGCTGCGTCCCACCATCGGTCGGGTCAGCAACGCCGGTGTCGTCCCGTTGGCATGGACGATGGACACCGTGGGACCGCTCGCGCGCACGGCGGCGGACGCCGCCCTCGTCCACGACGCGATCGCCGGCTGGGACCGACGCGACCGCACGACACGGCGCGAACCGGTGCATCCGGCCTGGCCGAACCTACCGCCGGACGGCGGTGCCGAAATGCTGTCGGGACTACGGATCGGGATCATCGCCGACTACGCGCTGGTCGGCAACCAGCCCGACGTGGCGTCCGCCGTGCGCGCAGCACTCGACACGCTCGCGGAAGCCGGTGCGAGCATCGAGGAGATCACCGTGCCCGGCGTCGACGAACTCGTGGACGCACAGCTCGTCGTCGACGCCGTCGAACCGAGCGCCATGCACATCGACCTGCTGCGGACGCGACCGCGGGACTACGGCGACGACGTTCGCACCCATCTGGAGATCGGCCTCCGCTACACCGGCGTCGAATACGTGCAGGCGCAGCGCTTCCGCGCCTGGTTCCGAGACGGACTGCTCGCGGCGATGCGACACCTCGATGTCCTGGTCACGCCCACTCTGCCATTCACCGCCCTGCCGCACGGCGCCGAGTCCGTCGAGCTCGACGGCCGGTCGACCTCGCTGACGGCGGCCAACATGCGGTACACCGCAATCGGCAGCATGGCCGGGTTCCCTGGACTCAGTGTCCCTGTCGGTCTGGACCGCGACGGCCTGCCCGTGGGGATGCTCATCACCGGCCGCGCGTTCGACGAGACGACCGTGCTCCGGGTCGGGCACGCGTACCAGGCCGTGACCGAGCACCATCGGCTCCTTCCTCCTGTCTAGGACCGGGCGAGCTGTGCCCGCGCGCGGAACGGGCGCTGCTCGCGCCGGTTCCCTGCGGCCCTCGCCGAGGGCACCCGATCGAGCGGCACAGCGGACCGAGGACCGGGCGACGCTCACCGATGATCCGCCTGCGGAATGAGACGCCACCATCAACCCCTCATCTCCACCCACGCGGTGGACCAGACCCCCGGACCCCCGGCGCATTCTCCAACGTCTCCACCCGCGCGGCGGACACCACATGCGCTGGCTGGGAACATCGGTCGTTCCGACGACCGGCGGCCCGCCGGTTGCGAGATCGGCGGCCGCTGACACCTCTGGCGGGATGGATCCCCAGTGTGCATCGGCTCTTGGGCATCGGCTCTCGGGCAGCACGGTGATACCAAGCCTTCCGGCACAGAACCGACTCGGCGGCGTCACCGGAAGCGCTATCCGGGCCCCACCAGTGCCCGGACGGCGTCACGCGCGATGGAGATTATCTGCTCGGTGGTCGCGCCGCTGTCACGGGCGACCGAGAGCACCGCCGGGAGCATCTCGAACACGAGCCGTGCGTGAAGCCGGACCTCGAGCGGGGCACCAGGCTCGAGGATGACGTCGATCACCGCGTCGATGCCGCTGCGGAAGCCTTCTCCGGCACCGCCG
Source organism: Actinomycetales bacterium (assembly GCA_015655415.1). GTDB lineage: Bacteria > Actinomycetota > Actinomycetes > Actinomycetales > Microbacteriaceae > Humibacter. The sequence continues at coordinate 101 of JAATFB010000089.1, read as the reverse complement.
AGCCGCTTCATGGCGGGACGATTCGCCATCGCGAACCGCATGCCGTCGATCCGCTCCTCCGTGACCGTGTCGAGCCAGCGAAACGCCGCTCGACGAAGGAG
>JAATFB010000036.1 GCA_015655415.1 Actinomycetales bacterium | reverse complement strand
TGTTGCCGGTGCCCGTGATGAGGATGTCCACCTGGCCGATCACCGACTCCAGGCGGGAGACCTGGAAGCCGTCCATCGCCGCCTGGAGCGCGTTGATCGGGTCGACCTCGCTCACGATGACACGGGCGCCCTGGCCTCGCAGCGCCTCGGCCGCCCCCTTCCCCACGTCCCCGTAGCCGGCCACGAAGGCCACCTTGCCGCCGATCAGCACGTCCGTCGCGCGGTTCAGCCCGTCGACCAGCGAGTGACGGATGCCGTACTTGTTGTCGAACTTCGACTTGGTGACCGAGTCGTTCACGTTGATCGCAGTGAACAGCAGTCTCCCGTCGCGTTCCAGCTCGTACAGCCGGTGCGCGCCCGTCGTGGTCTCCTCGGTGACGCCGACGATCCCGGCCGCGATGCGCGTCCAGCGGCCGGGCGAATCCGCCAGGGATGCCCGGAGCCGGTCTAGGATGACGCGGTACTCGTGGGAGTCGCCAGGGGCGGCGTCCGGAACGCGGCCCTCGCGCTCGAACCGCGTGCCCAGGTGGACGAGCAGCGTGGCGTCGCCGCCGTCGTCGAGGATCTGGTTCGGGCCGATGAAGTCGGCATCGGTCGCCCCCGCCCGGCCCGCGGCCTCCGCGCTCCAGTCGAAGACCTTCGCCGTGCACCACCAGTAATCGGACAGGCTCTCGCCCTTCCACGCGAAGACGGGCACGCCCCGCGGATGCTCCGGTGTGCCATCGGGGCCGACGACGACCGCGGCGGCGGCCTCGTCCTGGGTGGAGAAGATGTTGCAGCTCGCCCAGCGCACCTGCGCGCCGAGTGCGACGAGGGTCTCGATGAGCACGGCGGTCTGCACGGTCATGTGCAGGGATCCGGCGATGCGCGCACCCGCCAGGGGGCGGGACGGTCCGAACTCGGCGCGCAGGGCCATGAGGCCGGGCATCTCCTGCTCTGCCAGTCGCAGCTGGTGGCGTCCGGCCTCGGCCAGGCCGAGATCGCGCACACGGTACTCGAACGGATGCGATGTCGAGGCCGGCACGGTCTCAGACGCGGTAAGGGAGCTCATGGCCTCCATTGTCTCAGGGTCGGGGGCGGCGGCGGCTCCTCGGCTCCTCGACTCCTCGTACCGCCCCGGCGCGAGCACACAGGGCAGCCGCGAACTCACATCGTGCCGCCGAGCCCACCCGGCGCGGCGCGGCGCGGAGTGTGGGCCCGGCGATACGAGGTGCACCCGAAGATGCAAGGTGCACGCGAGGACGCGATGCGCACCCGACGGCGCGATGTGCGCTCGAGGATGCAATTCGCGCCCGACGATGCGATGCGCGCCCGACGGTACGGGGTGCGGCGCTGCCGTGCGGCGGCGGGGATGTCGGTCAGACGCCGCCCTGCGGCTCGCCGATCACCTGATGGCGCACCACCTGCCACCCCACCGGAGCGGACAGGCGGTCGGCGTGGATCGCGCACAGATCGTATGTGTGCGGCTCGTGCGCCAGCGAGAGCGGGCCGAGCACCACCATCGAGTCGGCGTAGTCGTAGGTCAGCGTGGCCACGGCGTCGCGGGAGCACGCAACCTTCGAGCAGGTTCTGGCCGTCATCAGGCCACCAGAATACCCGTGCCGTGCGCCGCCTCGGCGTCGCCGCGCGCCGCGCGGTCCGCGACGGCGGTTCGAGCGGCCGGGCGGCGTGGGATACGCCGTGCCGGGGCAGGCACGACCTCCTAGGATGGGCGACATGCCACGATCCCGACCGGTGCGGTACGCCAACCGGGTGCGACGCCCGGATCGTCACGGTCGCGGCGCCCGTGGTCCGGTCACCGGCCCGCACCTGCCGCTGCTGCAGGACCGGATCGACCGGTTCGAGATGACCGTCGCGGCGACCGCCGACTACCTCAAGGGCCTCTGGCCCGACGAGCTGTCGGACATGCACGTGCAGATCGCGGCGGCGCCGTCCTCCGCCCTCGGTCTCGACGGCGTGCAGCGGTGGGGCGTCGACCGCGAGCACAAGGCCATCACGCTCTACCGGGTGCCCATCGAGCGACTGGCCAAGCTGCATCGCAACGACGAGCTGCATCGAAAGCTGATCGTCGAGAGCTGCGTCTTCCGCGCGGCCGCGGAGCTGATGGGCCGCGACCCGTGGGACCTCGCCCCCGGACGGTTCGGGCACTACTGACGCGCTCACCCCGGCTACGCGCCGCTGAGGGGGGCAGCCTCCCCGTGGCCTACTTCGGGTAGACGGTGATGGGCTGTGCCAGCGGTCCCGGCGGGTTCAGCGCCAGCGACGACGACGCGCCGTCGGCGGTGAAGCTCACCGATGCCCGCAGCCCGGCGATCCCTTCGAGCCGGTACGCCTCGCGCTCCCCGACGGTCACCTCGACGCCCTTCCCGGCCGCGACCGTGACCTTCTGGGGCGGTCCGGACTGCGGGGTCAGGGTCACGACCGAGTCCTGGTCGCGTTCGTTGGCCAGGTGAAGGGTCGGCGCCGACCCCGGCGGCACGGCGACGAGCTCCGTCGCGGACAGCGGAGACGTCGCGACGAACCAGGCGAAGTCCTGGGTGGCGGCCTCCGCCTGCGCCGTCGCCGATCCGTCTCCGCTCGGTGCCGCGACGGCGTCCACGGTGCGGGCGGCGGCGACAACCGGCGTGTCTGACGTGACGCGCACCGTGTATGCGCCGTCGATCAGGTGGTCGAGCGTCACCTCCCGCACCGTCCTGCCCTGCAGTGTGATGCGCGACGTCGCGACGACTCCGGCGGTGGTGTCGGAGGTGGCAGTCACGGTCACGTGGGCCGCGGTCGCCCCGGGCGCGAGCAGGCGCACCGACGGAAGCTGGTTCGACCCGCTCTCCGCACCGCCGGTAACGCGCGCGATGTTGGCGACGATCATGCCGGGGATCACGAGCCGCCGGGCGGGCGACGCCGTCGGCCCCACGAGCTCGACGCCCTGTGGTGACAGCCCCTGCACGCTGCTCTGCTGCAGCGATGCGAACACCCGGCCGCCGGTCGCCTGCACGTGCACGGCGGACGCCTGCACGTTCGGCACGATCCCCGCCAGAGGCACCACCAGCTGGGATCCCGCGCGCACGACGAGTCCGCGCGCCCCCGGCGCCGCGGCGCGGCCGGCCTCCGTGTACACGGTCAGGTCGACGGTCGCCTGCACCTGCGACGGGTTGACCAGCCGGACCAGGCTGGTGGCCCCCAGCGTCGTCGAGCCCGCGACCAGCCAGCTGTCGGCGGTCGCCTCCCCGCAGGACGAGGCGGCGAGACCGGCGAGGTCCGACTCCTGCGCCTGCTGGGACTGGGCACCGGCGATCAGCGGACGCGTGCCGGAGCCGTCGGACCGCGTCGTGATCAAGCGCGGCGCGCCGCCGCCCTGCACCCCCGGGGTGTCGAGGGCGCGCTGCGAGACGGAGGTGGTGGCATCGGTCACCAGCGTCGGGGAGCCGATCGACGACAGAGCGGACGCGTCGGCGCCTTCCCCCAGGTCGAGGAGCCCTCCGGGGCAGACCCGCTCCTGGTCGGCCGGCACAGGTGTCACGGTCACCGCGGGCGGGGTGACCCGGAACGAGGGCAGCGGGAGCAGCACCGCGCCGGCCAGGGCGACGACCGCGACGCCCACGCCGATCACCCCGGCGGCGATGCGCACGCCGCCGCGCGCGATGGCGCGACTACTCGGCATCGCGATCCTCCTCCTCGGCTTCCGGTGCTCCGGATGCGGTGTCCTCCTGGGCCCCGGGTGCCGGTTTTCCGGGTGACTCCGCGCCGACGGACTCCCCTGCGGACGGCGGCTCCGCCGGCTCTGCCTCAGACGGGACCCCGGATCCGGGCGCGATCGCCGTCTCGTCGGACGCATCCGCCCCCGCCGCGCCCTCCGCGGCAGCCGTGTCGTCGGACGTGTCGTCCGTGGTGTCCGGCGAGACGCCGGTCGCCGCCTCCGGGGCGGTGCGGGATGCCGCGCCGCCCCGCGCCACCTGGCCCAGCACCTCGGCGGCGCTCGGGCGACGCAGGGTGCCGCGCTCCGTGCGACCGGTCGGGAGCGCCAGCAGCAATGTCACCCCGTACACGAGGCCGAGCACGATCAGCACGACGACGCGCAGCCAGCCGCCGGCGTCCGGCGGGATCGGCACGCTCTGCTTCTGCTTCGGAACGCTCCACAGCACCGACTCATCCGTCGACGCCACCTGGGTCAGCAGCGGGTTGCCGTCCAGCGCGGTCTCGGCGCGGAGCTGGGTGGCCGATGCGGGCGAGAGGCTCTCTCCGGCGGTCGTCCGCAGGAGGACGAACGAGACACCGAACCGCCGAAGCAGTGCCGAGGCGTCCAGGCCGCTGGTCGAGGTGAGGTTGCCGGTCAACGTGGCCAGCCGGCGCTGGTCGGCTCCGAGCGTGCGGCTCGTGGCGTCGAGGGTGCTCTGGTCGTCGAGGGTGGCCCCCTTGCCGTGCACGAGCTGCGCCGCCAGCGACCCGTCCTCCTGCGGCACGAGCTGCAGGGTCCCGATGCGCGGACGCGTCTGCGCCTGCGCCGTAGCGTAGGCGGGCAGGGCGTCATCCGGCGTGGCGGTCAGCGCGGAGGTCTGCAGTGGCACCGCGATCGCTACCGGTGCCACCGCGATCGCCACGAACGCGACGGTCACGGTGGCGGGGAGGATGGCGAAGCGTCCCAGCGCGACCAGCGCCATCGTCGCCGCCGAGACGAGACCGAGCCAGTAGAGGCTGAGGGCCGGGGCGGGCCACAGCGGCACCGCCGCGGAGCCCTGCGTCGCCAACGACAGGTGCAGAACCAGCACGGCGGTGGCGAAGCCCAGAAGCGCCGCGATGAGGCAGAGCGTCGCGCGGATCGTGCCGCGCACGAACAGCGCGAGCAGGGCGAGCACCGCCAGCGGCGCCATCAGGATCGGCACGACGATCGACGGCACGACGCCGCTGATGCCGAACACGGCGGCCAGACCCTGCCAGCCGCCGAGGCCGGCATCCGCGAACCCGAGCGCGGCGTGCAGCGGATGCGCGACGCGCCCCGAAACAGGGAGTCCGGGGTCGGCGAGGATCGCCAGCGGGGTGCCGCGTGCGATCTGCTGCCACGCCAGGGGCGCGAACAGCACGACGGCGGGCAGCGGGATCAGCAGGACGCGAGCCACGCCGCGCCCGCTCACGGCCGCGGCGATCACCCAGATCACCAGCAGCGCCGGTGCGAGCGAGGGCGAGCAGGCGATCACGGCGGCCGCGAGGATGGCGGTCGTGGCGGCGGCGGTCCAGGACCGCCTCGCCGACGTGCCGGCGAAGAAGAGCCACGGCAGCAGGATGTGCACGATCACGGCGGCGGGACGGCCCTGCTGCAGCGAGTCGAACAGCATGGGCGAAAGCGCCCACACGAGGGCGAAGGTCGCCCGCAGCACCGGGCGGTGCGTGAGGCGCGTGGAGAGGAACCAGGCGCCGAGGGCGGCGAGCGGCAGAGCGGCGAACCACAGCAGCACGATCGCGAACGACGGCTGCCAGAACGTGAGGGTTCCGAGCACGGCGAGCACACCAGTGAAGGGATCGGCGGCACCGACGAAGCCGATGCCGATGTCACGCCAGCCGTAGCCGAGGTTCGCCCACAGCCTGCCCACGTCGTTCAGCGGCAGCAGTCCTCCCCCGCCCAGCTGCGAGGCGCCGAGCATGGGCGCGAACAGCGCAATGCTCATGAGGATGGCCGCCAGCACCACCCAAGCCCCGCCGCCGGTGAAGAAGTTCAGCTCGCGGCGTTCGCCGTGCATCCGCACGAGACTGGCCTCGCGGCGCAGCGCCCGCATGCGCCGCACTTCGGATCTCGGGATCCGCAAGGGAGCTATCGCGCTCCACCTGACGGCGCGCACACGCTTTATCCCCGCGCGCGCCTGGCCGATCCGACTGCCTCCGAACGCGGTGGCGAACGCCGCCGCCAGCTCGCCGCCGATCGCGCCAGGCTGCTTGCCGAGCAGGTGGCCCACGGAGCGGATGACGGCGAGCGGCACGAGCGAGAGCCAATGGAAGGGCAGCGCGCCCGCCGGCGCGTACGCCATCCGACGGTGCAGTTGCGCGGCCCGTCTCAGCCGGTGCTGACGGCGACGCTGTCTGCCCCTTGGGGTGCGCGACGGCACGCTCACCCCGTCGGCAGCCGAGGCCACCCGAGCGGTCGGCACGATCACGACCCGGTGGCCGGCGAGCCTCGCACGAACGCAGAGGTCCAGCCCGTCGTCGAAGACGGGGAGGGCCGGATCGAAGCCGCCCAGCCTCTCCCACACCGCGTGTCGGATCAGCATGCCCGCTGACGGCACGGCGAGCATGTCGCTCGTACGGTCGTGCTGGGCCTGGTCGAACTCGTCCTCGACCGGCACGACGGTGGCGCCGAGGCGGGTCATCGAGATGCCGAGCTCGCGGATCACGGATGCCTCGTCCCAGTCCACGAGCTTGGGACCCGCGATGGCGACCGACGGCGACACCGCGACGGTCTCGATGAGGCGGGCAAGGGCATCCGGCTCCGGCGCCGTGTCCTGACCGAGGAACCACAGCCATTCGTCGTCGGAGGCCGGCGGCGGCACCACCCGCGCGGCCACCCCGAGCGCCGTCCCGAACGGCAGCCGCTCGGTGGAGGCGAGCAGGTGGTCGGGCGAGGCGGCGGAGGCCGCGGCCGATGTCGCGTCGTCGGCGGCGACCCCGATCACCACCAGGGCGTCGACCGGCCGGGTCTGGGAGGCGAGTGCCTCCAGGCTGCGTCGGAGGTGCTCGGCGCCGCGGTGCGCGACGAGGATGGCGGTGACTGTCGGTGGCATCGCGGACAGCCTAGGCAACGGCGGCCGGAATACCGGGGACCGGGGTCGCGTGCTCTGCGAATTGAGCGCCGAAGTGGCCGCGTCGGAGCGCGGCATCCTCCGTGCGCACGGCGGGCGGGCCGGTCAGCCGGCGCGCTTGCGCAGCTTGCGGCGCTCGCGCTCGGAGAGGCCGCCCCAGATGCCGAACCGCTCATCGTTCTGCAGGGCGTACTCCAGGCACTGCGCACGGACCTCGCACGAGGCGCAGATCTTCTTGGCGTCCCTCGTCGATCCGCCCTTCTCGGGGAAGAACGCCTCGGGATCGGTCTGCGCGCAGAGCGCATCCGACTGCCACGCCAGCGGATTCTCGTCGTCCTCGTCGGCCTGCCGGACCCCGGGCACCCCCAGCCTCACGGGATCGACGAACCAGTTTTCGGGTACCCCCGGTCGATATTCGCTCATCGCCATATCGATCTCCCCACCTGTGTCCCCACGCCCGCCACGCCTTTCGGCGCGGGGCGTTCCCCTAATTACACCGGTGTGGTTCGATCGCGTCAAGTCGCGAATCGTAAAGGCTCAAGCGTCGCTGTAGGGTTCACGACGCGCCGATGAACGCAACAATCCGGTCGCGACCACGCGGACGACCCGGCGCGCGGCACCCGATCCGTGCGTCGGTCCCCGTCGGCAGGATGCCGGCCTCCCGGGCGTGATCGGCTCGCCTGTTCAACTCGTCGCGGCCTGTCGCGCGTGCCACGCGCTCTCCACCATCTGCCGCAGGCTGTGGCGCATCCGCCAGTCGAGGTCGCGTGCGGCGCGTTCGCCCGATGCCACGATCCGTGCGGGGTCGCCGGGACGTCGCGGCGCGATCTCCGGAGCGAACTCGATGCCGGTGGCCTCAGCGACGGTCGACATGATCTGGCCCACCGACACTCCGTCCCCGGTGCCCAGGTTGTATGCCGCCTCCAGCCGGTCGCCGGCCTGGAGGCGCTGCGCGGCCACGACATGGGAGTGCGCCAGGTCGGACACGTGCAGGTAGTCCCGCACGCATGTGCCGTCTGGCGTGGGGTAGTCGCTCCCATTGATACGGGGGGTGAGGCCGGCCAGCAGCGCGTCGAAGACGAGGGGAAAGAGGTTGTGCGGGCTGGAGTCGTAGACGTCGGGGTATCCGGAGCCGACGACGTTGAAGTACCGCAGACTGGTGTGTCGCAGGCCGCGGGCGACCTCCTGATCGCGCAACAGCCATTCGCCGATCAGCTTCGATTCGCCGTATGGCGACTCGGGTGCCTTCGGCGTCTCCTCCGTCACCAGGTCCACATCGGGTGTGCCGTACACCGCGGCGCTCGAGGAGAACACGATGGTGTCGACGCCTGCGGCCTCCATCGCGGCCAGCAGGGTCGCGGTCCCGGTGACGTTCTGTTCGTAGGTGTGCAACGGCTGCTGCACCGAGACGCCGGCGTACTTGAATCCGGCGATGTGCATCACGCCCGTGATCGGATGCCGCGACAGGACGTCCTCCAGCAGCGCGCCATCGAGGATGGTTCCGCGTATGAACGGCACGCCCGGCGGCACGAAGCTCTCGTGGCCGGTGGAGAGGTCGTCGACCACGACCGTGTCGATGCCGGCCTCGCCGAAGGCGCGCACCACGTGGGCGCCGATGTATCCGGCGCCGCCGGTCACCAACCATGCCATGGCATCCAACCTATCGGCCGCGATCAACCGCGCGTGCCGGTGGACGTGCCGTTGCGAAGGACATGGTGTCGGCCGGCCCCCATATGCCGTCGGCTGCCGCCATGTCCTTCCGAGACGTACGACCACCGCCGCAGCCGCCCCACCGCCGGCCGAGCCCGTCGAGGCCCGCCGCAACCCCACCGCCGGCCGAGCCTGTCGAGGCCCCCACGGCGGCCGCCTTTCGACAAGCTCAAGGCGCGGAAGGACAAGCTCAAGGCGCGGAAGGACAAGCTCAAGGCGCGGAAGGACAGCTCACGGCACGGCCGACCGGCGCCTCAGCGATTGTCCGTGGCGACGAAGAGCGAGCTCCCGGCGGCCACCGAGAAGCGCAGGGGGCGCTCATCCGGTGACACGAACACCGCGTCGCCGCGTGCCACCTCGATCGCGCCGTTCGCGCCAGTCACGGATGCCGCGCCTGCCGCGCACAGCACGATCGCCGGGCCGTTCAGCCGGAGCTCGGCGTCCGACGACACGTGGACGAGCCGGAAGTCGGGCACGTCGGGCGCGAAGACCTCGATTGCCCCCTCGTGCGACGGCGTCAGCAGCGGCGCCGGGAGGGGCATGAAGTCGAGCACGCGCAACAGCTCCGGCACGTCGATGTGCTTGCGCGTGAGACCGCCGCGCAGCACGTTGTCGGACGCCGCCATGAGCTCGATGCCCGTGCCGCTCAAATAGGCGTGCACGTTGCCGGCCGGCAGGTAGAGCGCCTGGCCCGGGACGAGCGCCACCCGGTGCAACAGCAGGGCGAGCACGACGCCGGGATCGCCCGGATAGGCGTCGGCGAGCAGCCGCACGATGCCCAGCTCCGCGATCTGCACGCCCTCGGCCGAGCGGGCGATCGTCGTCGCCTGTTGCACGATCTCCTCTGCCGCCTCTCCCCCGCCGAGCAGGAGTCCCACGGCGGCGCGCAGCGCCGACTCGTCGTCCGCTCCCCCGGCCAGGATCCCGCGCAGCACGTCGATCTCGTCGTGCGGTATCCCCGCGCTCCGGCCCACCGAGATCAGGCGATCCAGCACCGCCACGGATGCGGCGACGTCACGGAACCCGCACAGCGCGTCGAACGGCGTGACCGCGTAGATGAGCTCTGGCTTGTGGAACGGATCCTTGTAGTTGCGCTCCGGCGAGTCGAGCGGGATGCCCAGCTCGTTCTCGCGCTCGAACCCGGCACGAGCCTGCTCCTGCGAGGGGTGCGCCTGGATCGAGAGCGGCGCGGCCGCGGACAGCACCTTCAACAGGAAACCGAGCCGCGGCGCCCCCTGGTACGACTGGCTCTGCCGCCACCGCTCGCCGAGCGTCTCGGCCGGTCTCCGCGCTATCAGCTCGGCCAGCGTGCCCGCCTCGGAAGTGGGATGCACGAGGAGGCTCGGCGACCCGGGATGCGCGCCGAGCCAGAGCTCGGCCTCGGGTGCGCCGGACGCCGGCCTGCCGAGCAGGTCGGCGATGCCGTTCGTTGAGCCCCACGCGTAGTCGCGAGGGACGTTGTCGATGCGCACAAACATCCGTGCTCGCCCTTTCTCCCGGTTAGTCGCAGAGTACCAACCGCCTTGGGGCCGTGGATGCCGGTGCCTAGGCTGGCCGCATCCCGGCCACCCCCTCTGACGGAACTGGAGCAGCCATGGCTTTCGAGCGCCTCGCGGCGGATTTCTACGGGTTCGAGGACGAGCTCACCGATCGGGAGAAGGAGGCGATCGCGGAGCTTCGCGACTATCTCGAGACCGAGGTGAGGCCGATCGCGAACGACTATTGGGCGCGGGCCGAGTTCCCCCGGCAGGTCATCCCGGAGCTGCATCGTCTCGGGACCGTGTCGTTCGCGTGGGACGAGACTCGGCCGTTCGAGAACTCGGCCGTGTTCCGGGGGTTCGTCGCCCTCGAGCTGGCGCGCGTCGACGCCTCGGTCGCCACGTACGTCGGAGTGCAGAACGGTCTGGTCGCCGGGACGCTGAGCGCCTGCGGATCGCCGGAGCAGCGCGCGGAATGGCTGCCGAAGCTGGCCGCAGGCGAGGTGGTCGGGGCCTTCGGTCTCACGGAGCCGCTGTCGGGTTCCGACTCGGCGCAGGGGCTGCGCACGACGGCGGAGCGCCAGGGAGACGAGTGGGTGATCAACGGGGCGAAGCGCTGGATCGGCAACGCCACATTCAGCGACATCACCGTGATCTGGGCCAAGGACGTCGCCGACGGCCAGGTGAAGGGCTTCATCGTGCCGACGACGACCCCCGGCTACCGCGCCACGAAGATCGAGGGCAAGCAGGCCCTCCGGTCGGTGCAGAACGCCGACATCGCGCTGGAGGACGTGCGCGTTCCAGAGCGGCTGCGTCTGCAGCACGCGAACTCGTTCCGTGACACCGCCAAGGTGCTTCGGGCGACCCGCGCCGAGGTCGCGTGGGCCGCGGTGGGCCTTGCGATCGGTGCGTACGAGGCGGCCGTGAAGTATGCCGGGGAGCGCATCCAGTTCGGGAAGCCGATCGCGTCGCACCAGCTCGTGCAGGACCTGCTGGCGAAGTCGCTGGGGAACATCACGTCATCGCTCGCTCTGGTCGTACAGGTCTCGCGGATGCTCGAGAACGGCACGCAGCGCGACGAGCACTCCGCGCTGGCCAAGGCGTTCACCACCTCGCGGATGCGCGAGGTGGTGGCGTGGTCGCGAGAGATCTTCGGCGGCAACGGCATCGTGCTCGACTACGACGTGGTCCGGTTCTTCAACGACGCCGAGGCGGTCTACTCCTACGAGGGCACACGCGAGATGAACACCCTGATCGTCGGCCGTGCGATCACGGGCCTCGCCGCGTTCGTCTGAACCGGCTGCGGCTCCGGACGCCGTTACAGTGAGTCCATGACACTCCAGGCCCGGCCGGCGACGGCGCCGCTCACAGTGCCGGGCGGCCAGGGCTGGCTCCTCGCGTTCGCGGGCCTCACCTTCTTCACCCTCTTCGCAGGCGACTTCTGGCGCAACAGCATCAGCTGGCTGGGCTGGGGCATTCTCGTCGCGCTGTGCCTGGTCGTCAGCGTCGTGTTCCTCGCGCGAGCGCGGCCCCGGGTGCCGATCCGCAAGTGGCCCAAGACGCTGCTGCTGTTCCTGCTGCTGTGCATAGCCTCGATCGCATGGTCGGCCTACCGCACCGAGTCCGCCGTCGCCGCCGTGGCACAGCTGGCGACCGCGACCGCCGGCGCGTTCTTCGCACTGTGTCTCACGTGGGAGCGGATCCTGCGGGCCCTGGGCGCGGCGTTCCGCTGGATCATCGGTCTCTCGCTGGTGTTCGAGCTGATCGTCTCGGTGTTCGTGCGGCACCACATCCTGCCGTTCTTCACGACCTACACCTACCCCCCCGGCAAGCTGCCCGACGCGTTCTACTGGAGCCGCGACCTGCTGTTCCACGGCGGGAAGATCCAGGGCATCGTCGGCAACAGCGACATCCTCGGCATGATCTCCCTGTTCGCGCTGATCGTGTTCGGCATCCAGCTCGCGGATCGTCTCGTGAACCGCACCGCGGGCATCGTCTGGCTCGCGCTGGCCGGCATCACGTTCCTGCTCACCCGCTCGTCGACCGTCATCGTTGCGCTGGCCTTCGTCGCCCTCGTGCTGCTGTTCGCCTGGTGGGGACGCAGCGTGCGGCAGAGCAAACGGGTGCCCGTCTACGGGACGGCCTTGGCCGTGGTGCTCGTGGGCGTGGCATCCACGACCGTCTTCTGGGCAACCGTCACGCGGCTGCTCGGCAAGAGTGCCGACCTCACGGGACGCACGGACATCTGGGAGAAGGTCATCCAGCTGGCCCAGCAGAAGCCGTTGCTGGGCTGGGGGTGGATCAGCTACTGGGCGCCGTGGGTCGAGCCGTTCAAAGGCCTCGCCGTCCGCAACAGGGTGGAGTACCTGCAGGCGCACAACGCGTATCTGGATGTCTGGCTGCAGCTGGGCATCCTCGGCCTCGTCGTCTTCGCGCTGCTCGTCATCACCACCTTCGGACGAAGCTGGTTCATGGCCGTGGACCGGCCGCCGTTCGATGCGAACGGCGTCGTGCGGTCGGACGTTCCGTACGCCGCCATCACGCTGCTTCCGCTGCTGATGCTGGCGGCGATGATCGCGCAGTCGTTCACCGAGAGCAGGATGCTCATCGAGGCCGGCTTCGCCCTGCTCGTGACGTTCAGCATCAAGACGAAGCTCGACCGACCGTAGCACCGGCCCCACCGTCTGCCGTGCCCTACCGTCGACTGAGCCCCTACCGTCGGCCGAGCCCCACCGCCTGCCGTGCCCCTACCGTCGGCTGAGCCCCTACCGCCGGCCGAGCCCGTCGAAGCCGCACCGCCGGTGGGCCCTCGGGCCCGGCCACCCGGCGGCGGGGCCCCGCGGGCCTTCGACGTTACGATGAAGCATGCCCGTCACCTCCGCCGACGCCCCGAGCCGCTCGGGTGCTCTCCGGTGACGTCCGCAGCACCACGGGTGCCGCCGTGGTTCGCCCTGACCAGGGCACTGTTCGAGTCGGCGAAGTTCTCGCGAGCGCTGTCGCTGTGCATCGTGTCGTCGGCGTTCTTGACGACAGCGATCCGCGACGTCATCGGCTGGCCCGGCCTCATCGGCGTCCTGGCCGCCCTGGTCGTGCTCTCGGCCTGCTCGTTCGCCGCGCACTGGGATGTGATCGAATGGCACGGCCTGCTGCCGGTCTCGCTGCTCGTGTTCGTGGCCTGGTGCGCCGTCTCGATCGCGTGGAGCACGTATCAGTGGGCGACGCTGGCTGCCGTGCTGTACCAGTGGGTCTTCACGTTCTTCGCCCTCTACCTGGCACTCGTGCGCGACGCCATCCAGATCGTGCGCGTGATCGGCGACGTCCTGCGCGTGCTCCTGGCGGCATCCCTCGCGCTGGAGCTGTTCAGCGGTCTGCTCATCGACATGCCGATCAAGTTCCTCGGGATCACCGGCAGCCTCGCGCGCGGCGGCCCGATCTCCGGCCTCTTCGGCAGCCGGAACCAGCTCGGGCTCGTCGCCCTCGTTGCCGCCGTGACCTTCATCATCGAGTGGCGCACCAGGTCGGTGAGCCTCGGGGTCGCGGTCTCATCCGTCGCGGTCGCTGTGCTGTGCCTCGGGTTCTCCAGCTCGCCGGTGATCGCCATCATGATCGTCGTGCTGCTCCTGGCCACCGCGGCGTTGTTCGGCATCCGCCACATCCGTGCCGAGCGGTGGAAGTTCTCGGTGCAGGTCTCGTTGGGCGTGATCACCGTGATTCTCGCGGTGGCGGCCTTCATCTTCCGGGGACCGATCATCGACCTGCTGCACGGGCGCGACGTGCTCAACGTGCGCTACGACGTGTGGATCCAGATGTGGCATCTCATCCCCGCCAACCCGCTTCTCGGGTGGGGCTGGATCGGGTTCTGGCGCGGCTCGTTGCCGCCCTACTCGCTCATCAACGCCGCAACCGGGGCCCCCCACTCGAACGGCCTGAACGCGTTCCTCGACGTGTGGCTGCAGGTCGGACTCGTGGGCTTCCTGCTGTTCCTGATCATGCTAGGCCTCGCGATGGAGCGCTCGTGGCTGCTGGGCTCCAACAAGCGCAGTGTCATCTACGCATGGCCGCCGCTCGTCGTGATCGCCCTTATCGGCACCGCCCTCGCCGAGAGCACCGTCCTCATCGAGAGCGGCTGGATGCTCCTGGTCATCTGCACCGTGAAGGCCTCGCAGGGCATGTCGTGGCGGCAGGCGCTGCCAACGGGCGCGGCGAGCACGAGCTTGCCCTGAGAGGCGCCGGCACCCCAGTCCCCTGTGGAACAATCGGACGGACGACGTCGACGTGACGGGGGCAGCGCGGGTCGCAACATGCTCGGCAGCGATCGCAAGGAACCGGAATGGACGCATCTCGACTCAACCCCCGAGTTCGGTTTCGTAACCTCGATGCGTCGTTGCAACGGCTCGCGCGAGAGATGGCGGTGACCCGCCGCGAGTTGCGGCAGAGTCTGGAGCAGATAGAGCACCTCACGGCGCTCGTGCACTCAACCGCGTCCGCGGCCTCGTTGCGCTCACGCGTGCCGCGACGGCCGTATCGTGTTCTCTTCCTCGTCCATCATCTCGGGGCATGGTCGAGCGTGCGATCGCTGATCCTCGCCATGCAGGAGGACGATGATTTCGCCCCCACCGTCGCGACCATCCCGCACCGCTATCCGGGCGACGACGACTTCGGAGGCGAGGCCGCCCTCCACGAGCGGATGCTCGCGGAGGGCGTGGAGCACCTCCGATTCGATTTCGACGACTCGCTGCGGGCGTTGCCGATAATCCGGGCGATCGATCCCGATCTCGTCATCCGCCAGTCGCAGTGGGACAACGACGTGCCCGACGCCTTCCGCACGAATGCGCTGAACTTCGTGAGGCAGGGGCTCGTCCCGTACGAATCCATGAACCTCATCGTGAACCCGCCGGTGCATGACCGACGGAACACCGCCGTCGACGAGGAGCTGCACAACGCCGGGTGGGTGGTCTTCGCGACCAACGAGCCGATGCGTCGGATGGCCATCGAAGAAGGAAGTCGGCTCGGACGGAACGTCGACGTGATCGGCCACGCGAAGGCACACGAGCTTCGCGAGGCGACTCCGCAGTGGCCGGTCGATACCATGAGCGGACGCCCGCGCGTGGTCTGGTCCGCGCATCACAGCATCGGCTCGAACTGGTCCCGGTTCGGCACGTTTGGCACGATCCATGCCCGCATGCTCGAATGGGCGCGCCAGCGCGAGGACGTCGAGATCGTCTTCATGCCTCATCCCGCCCTGCCCGCGTTCGTGAGCACACCCGAGTCGCCCGTCTCGACCGAGGACTACGCCGCGTTCGTCCGCGAGTGGAGCGCGCTGCCCAACACGGCCGTCTACGACGACGCCGACTACATGTCGGTGCTCGCGGCGTGCGATGTGGTTCTCACCGACGGCATCAGCATGCTCATCGAGCCGCAGGTGATGAGCAAGCCGATCGTCTTCCTCGAGCGAGAGGGTCATGCGCCCTTCAACCGGCTCGGCGAGCTCGCCCTCACAGGGGTGCATCGGACCGCCGATCTCGCCCACGCGCAGGAGCTGGCCGTCTCACTGACCACCGGCGACGACGAGCTCGCCGAGCGCCAGCGGACCAATGCTGCCGCGCTCTTCCCGGCCGGCGATGTGGCGCGGCGCGCGCTGGACGCGCTCCGCGCGCGCTTCGCCGCCGAGCAGCCGCGCTGAGCGGACGCACGCGGAGCCCGGAGCAGGCCCGTACAGACTCGTCATCGCTCAGCGGCACGCGGCCGCATCGGCCAGCCCCTGTTCGGGTTCCGACCAGGCACTACATTGGATGGTCGGAGGAATCCGTTGGCGATTGACATCATGATGCCGTGATGCCCTCACCAAGCTGCCAGCTGTGGTCTGGCACCGCGAGGAGCACGGCTTCCGGGGGCTGCTGTCGCACGTCTTCACAGGGGGACTAGCGTCCTTGCGCTGCCCGACGGCGTACTCGGCGACGAGCTTCCCACGCGCCGCGCAGGAGCATCCAGCGTGCCCTCACGACCGTGCGGAGCTTGCGCGGGCGCGAGGTGGAGGCATTCGAATCATGAAGCCGCCTGAGCACGGTGACGCCGGGCACGTGCGACATCGACCGACAGGCGTTGCCACAGAGGGCGATCCAGAGGTCATGCGATTCCACGAGGAAGCTCGGGAACGGCAGAATCACCGACAGAGCCTGCCGCCGAAAGCCCATCGCGCAACCGAAATACGGTATGGAGCCCGCGAGAACACCGAGCATGTTCCGCAGCGGGCGCTGACGTCGCTGATCCGGCAGCCGCCATGATCGACCACCGAGCGGCGTCGGCAGCGGGAAAGCGTCGGGATACAACGCCACATTGGAGGCGACGACGTCGCTACCGCGCAAGCCATCGACCAGAGAGCGCACGTGATCCGCTGGCCAGACATCGTCCTGGTCGCTGAGCATCAGGATCTCCCCGCGGGCCTCGGCGATCGCCTCCTCAAAGGTCGCCACGTATCCGCGATTTGACGAGTGCCTGATCAATCGGATGCGACGATCCTCGATGCTCTCGATGACCGCGGCTGTGTCGTCCGAGGACGCGTCGTCCACGATCACGATCTCGGCGTCGGAAGGCAGCTGAGCGAGGATCGATGCGAGCTGCTCTGTGATGTACTCGGCCCCGTTGTAGGAGGCCATGCAGACACTTATCGAGATGGCCTCGTTCTTCGTCACAGCGCTCCTCGACCTCTCCCTGCGATGGTCTCCGCCTCCATCCGCCGTCATCGCGCCGCCGGTTGCAGCTGCATCCGCTTGACCTCGGTCATCAGGACCGCGCACTGATACGTCGTCACCGCCGCCTCGGACACTGCGACGGCCCACGCCACCCCCACCGGCAGCGCGCACGCTGCAAGGAGAAGGATGAGCGGCGCCCCGACCACTGCTCCGAGTAGCGTCGAGACCGCGAGGGAACGCTCCCGTCCGAGCGGGACCAGGCACGCGTATCCGACGGCGGCCGAGGTTCCCACGAACACGAAGGCGATGCCGAGGGGAAGGCTCAGACTCAGTGGCGCGTCGACGGAACCCGCGGAGAGGATCCAGAGCAGCGGTTTCGCCAGGAAGGCCACGGCGCATCCACCGAGCACGCCGAATGCGGCCCCTGCCATAGCGGCCGACGTCATACGACGTCCGATCCCGTCACGCGTTCCGCCGGGCACCCAGCTCTGAAGGAATTGCTGCACCGGGGCGAAAGCGATGCTCGCGTACCGGAATAGCCGATCCGCAAGGGCATAGGTCGGAACGTAGGAGGGAACGAAGACCTGGACGGCGAGGAGCGGCAGATTGACGTAGAGACCCGACGTCAGAACGCTGGCAACGGCGTGCCGTTGCCCCATAAGACTCGCGGCAACCGCCCGCGGCCGAAGGCGTAGCCGTAACGGGAGGCGTGTGCCGCGCAGAATGACGACGGCGTCGACGACAGCCGCGCAGAGACTGCCGGAGGCTTGCAGCACGAGAAAGTGGATGAGGTCATGCGATGCGACGACAACCAGCAGGCCGCCTACCGTTCCCAGCAGCGTCGGAAGGGAGTCGCACACCAGCAGCCTCCACGGCCGTCCCTCTCCGACGAAGTACCAGCTCGCGCCCAGATACGGCAGCAAATAGGCGAAGAGCCCTGCGACCGAGACAGCAAGGTCGCCGCGGGTCAGCATCACAAGAATCGCGCTCCCGCCAAGCATGCAGATCACGAACAGAAACGAACGGGCGACGATTGAGTCGAGATACAGCTGCGGACGGGATTGCGGCTGGGCCATCGCGACGATCGACGGTCCGGTCGCACCCCAACCGAATGCCACCACGATGCCGACGACCTGAGCAGTCGCCTGCACGACAGCGAGAGTGCCCCAGGTGGGTGCACCCAGCGAGCTCACGAGCAGCGGGATCGCCACGACACCCAAGACCGTCGATGCGGCCACCGGAACCGCAAACCCGGCGATCCTCTTTGAGATACTGAGCAGTGCGCGACCGGCCAAAGGGCTCCTTACAGCGTGGATAGAGAAATAGTACGTGTAGAGAAGTTCTGACCCTTCTGACTGAGAGCAGACGAGATGCCGCGGAGCCCCGGATTCGGAGCTGTGATCCTGGCTGCGTACAAGCCGCAGCCGGAGCTCTTCCGCCGGCAGCTGCTGTCCATTCAGCGGCAGAGCCATACTGAGTTCCACTGCCTGATCGCGGCAGACGGTGATCCCGGAGACGTGCGGCAGCTGGTCGAGCGCATCGTCGGTGACGATTCCCGATTCCGAGTGATCGGGTTCGACGACAACGTCGGCTTCTATCGCAACTTCGAGCGGGCACTCGCCGCCTGCCCCGAGGAGGCGCGCTGGGTGGCACTCTCCGATCAGGATGATGAATGGTTCCCGGGGCGGCTGTCCATCCTGCTTCCCGCGCTGGAGCGGACGGTCCTCGCCTCGTGTCAGGCGCGAGTCGTGGCCTACCCGAGCGGAGAGACCATCGCCGCATCCACCTCGCGGAGGAACGTGAGCCCGGCAGAGCTCGTACTCGACAATCAGTTCACGGGAGCCTTCTGCGTCTTCCGCCGCGAACTGCTCGAACGCGCTCTCCCCTTTCCCGTCTGGCATGGCCCAACCGCTGCCCACGACCACTGGCTTGGGCTGGTCGCCACGTTCAGCGGGGGCGCGCGAGTACTCGACGACGTCCTGCAGAATTACGTCCAGCACGACCGCAACGTCATGGGTGAGAACACCCGCGACACGCGGCCCATCTCTATCGCGCAGAGCTTCAAAAACGTGGCGACCATAAGTCGTCGATATGAGGGCGGCGCACGGCCCGCGGCCCTCCTCCGCACCGTCTACAAGACCGTCGTCGGCTGGCGAGAGGCCATGGTCTCGTCGCTCGTCACGCGCGTTCCTGATTCAAACGATCTGCGCTATGTCGAACGTCTGTTCGGCGCTCGCCACGATCTGGCGCTCGTGCGCACATTCTTGAACCGTCAGGTGGAGTCGGGTGCCGTTCCTTCCCGCACTCGCACCGAGTTCCTCGTCGGCTGTCTCGCGGGGGCACTGTCAGCACGTCCGATACGCAAAGAGCTCACCCCCGGGAGCCGTCCCGCTCGCGTGACACCGGAACGCGACTCCACGTGATGGACATCGCGACTTCCAGCGCATCGTCCGGGATGCGTCCCATCGCCCCGCGACGCCCAGCCCTCCTGCCGAGACTCAGTAGTCGCATCATCGATACCCGGGGGCGCGCATACATGAGGACGAAGGCCAAATGGCGAAGCTCAAGCAATCGATCTCTGCGGAGCAGGGCGCGTTCGGCGTCACGATATTCGGCGTTGACCACGACTCGGTTGCGGGCACGGTAGAAGTACCGAAAGGGAGTGCTGAGGCTCGTCGTCAAGACATGGCCTCGCCATACGATCTCGTGCCCGAACACGGCGATCGGGTATGAGCGGCCGAGCTCGTGCGGAAGGTCCAATCCGGGAACGGCCAAGCACTCGAAGTTCATCGAACGCAGCCGGAAGTAGTACTCAGTGTCGACGAGATCGATGAAGAAATCCGTCCGGAAAGGCCCGACCTCACGAATCACCTCGCCCGAATACAGACAGCCGGACTGAATCGGCTCACGAGCAGTCGTAGCGTCCTCAAAGGTCTGAGACTCCCCGGCGAAACTCGCCGGGGATACGCTTCCGACACGTCGACCAGAGCGTCTGGCCGCATCCCACCCGCGGACGAGCGCATCCACAAATCCGTCCGGGACCGTCGAGTCCTGATCGAAGGTGACCACGAGGTCGTCATCTGCCAGCTGGGCGGCCGCCACTCCTGCGTTCAGAGCCGCCGCTATGCCAGAGTTGGTCGATAGACGCACGAGCACGGCCCCGGCATTCTCGAGGTCTCCGAAGATCCCGTCGAACGCCTCGCCGCTGGCGTCGTCGACGACGACGACGCCGTCCACCTGATCACGAAGCCGGGCGACGTTACCCAGCAGGTCTGCGGTCGGGCAGAACGCCGTCACGACAGCCATGACACGGCGCGAGATGAGCGACCTCCTCCGTTCGACGGGCGTGGGCGACAGCGGATGGACGCCCGGCTGGGCGCCGGCGTGGTCAACACGCTCGCCGAGCCGCCGGAGCCGCATCAAGGACCACCGGCGGACGGGAAGCGCTCGCATCGCCCCCGGATAGGATACCGGCATGCCAACGCCCCCTCAGCGGACGCTGATCGTGATGCCCGCCTTCAACGAGGAATCGAGCGTCGGGGCTGTCGTCGCGGAGGTGTTCCGCACCCTTCCGGGCGTCTCGTGCCTCGTCATCGATGATGGCTCGAGTGACCGGACGGCGCGCGTGGCGGCGCGTGCCGGTGCGACGGTCGCCCAGCTTCCGTACAACCTCGGCGTCGGCGGCGCGATGCGCGTCGGATTCCGGTTCGCGGTCGAGAACGGCTTTCACAACGTCGTACAGGTCGATTCGGACGGCCAGCACGATCCGAGGTATGTCCCTGACCTCCTCGCGGCCTTGGACACCGCGGACATCGCGATCGGTGCCCGATTCGCCGGCGTCGGGTCCTACGAGGTCAAGGGCCCCAGGCGTTGGGCCATGTCGCTGCTGTCGGTTGTCATCAGCCGCATTGCGGGGACGGAACTGCGAGACACCACTTCGGGCTTCAAGGCGATGGGGCCCAGGGCGATCACGCTATTCTCGTCCAACTATCCGGCCGAGTACCTGGGAGACACGATCGAGGCGCTCGTCATCGCTGCGAGATCTCGGCTGAGGATCACCCAGGTGCCGACGGCGATGCGGGAACGGGCGGCGGGGCGGCCGTCTCACAACCCGATCAAGGCGACGGTGTACCTTGCTCGCGCCTCCTTGGCCCTCCTCGTGGGTCTGCTGCGACCGGCGACCCCGATTCCGGGAGATGAATCATGACCGTGGCCAGCTACGTGCTGGGCATCGCGGCGGCGCTGCTCGTGCTCATCATCGTGACCGAGATGCTACGGCGAAGAAGGTTGCGAGAGCGGCACGCGATCTGGTGGTTCATCGCGGGAATCCTCGCGCTCGTCGCCGGCGTCTTCCCTAACACGTTGGAGTGGGCAGCCCGACTCGTGGGCGTGCAGCTGCCGACGAACCTGGTGTTCTTCGTCAGCATCGCCATCCTCTTCCTCGTGTGCCTTCAACATGCGGCGGAGCTGACGACCGTCGAGGCGAAGACGCGCACTCTCGCGGAGCAGTCGGCGCTTCAAGAGCTGCGCATCCGCCAGCTGGAGCAGCAGCTCTACGGTCATGACCGGCTGACGGCTGACAATCGTGATGACTGATCGTGACGGCAATGCAACCGGTCTGGGTCTCCAGCCGGGCCCGAGGATGGCACAGCTTTCCCCGCTAGGCTCGCTCGGTCCCAGACAGAGACAGCGAAGAGAGCAATGCTCTCCGCCATGAGACTAAGGAATGCGGTGTGCGAGTAGTCGCTGTGGTCGTCGCCTACAACAGGCGCGAGCTCCTGCTGGAGTGCTTGTCGGGGCTTCAGCGCCAAAGCCGTCGACCGGACGGGGTCGTGATCGTCGACAACGCGTCCGATGACGGGTCAGCGGAGGCCGCATCGTCAGCGATGCCGGATGCGGACGTGGTCCGCCTGCCGGCGAACTCCGGAGGGGCTGGGGGCTTCGCGGTCGGGATACGAAGGGCCGTCATCACGCAACGCGCCGACCTGGTCTGGGTGATGGATGACGACACGGTACCGACTCCTCTTGCGCTCGAGTCGTTGCTGCGGGCGATCGCCGAGGTCCGCGAGAGGCCGGCGATCGCGGCGTCACGAGTCGTGTGGTCGGACGGGCTCGACCACCCGATGAACACGCCGCGCACGAAGCCGTTCGCACGGCGCTCCGAGCGCCGGGATGCGGCGAAGGCCGGCGGGTTTCCCGTCCGCTCCGCTTCCTTCGTGTCTCTGCTGATTGATGCGACGGCCGTGCGGGAGAAGGGCCTGCCCGTCGCCGAGTACTTCCTGTGGAACGACGACTTCGAGTTCACCGCTCGGATCCTCCGGCATCGCAGAGGCATCTTCGTGCCACAGAGCGTCGTGGTGCACAAGACGAAGACACGCGCCGACACCGATGCGGATCCAGGAGAGCGCTTCTACTACGAGGTTCGGAACAAGCTGTGGCTGTTCCGAACCTCATCGGCGCTGGCCTGGTATGAGACGCCGTTGTACTTGGCGGCGACCGCGCGACGCTGGCTGCGAACCTACTTGCGCTCGCCAGATCGTCGAGTCATCGCGCGGACGTTCGCGGCCGGCTGGAGGGACGGGACACGACGCTCCCCCCGAGACAACGAGCAATACCTCGCCTCCATCGGCCTTGACGGTTCATTAGTGGCTCCGGCACACGAGGACGGGGCGCCGAGAGACTTATCCGCATGAATCACCGTCCCCCGTTCTCCCTGTTGATGCCCGTCTATCACGGGGACGATGCCGGGTTCCTGTTGCGCGCCTACCGCAGCTCGGTCCTGGATCAGACGGTCAAACCGAGTGAGGTGGTCCTGGTACAGGATGGCCCCGTGTCCGCCCAGCTGGTCTCCGCGATCGCAGAGCTGGATCGGAACAGCCCGGTCCCTCTCAGGATCGTCATCCTGCCCGAAAACCGCGGCCTCGCAGAGGCCCTCACGGCAGGTCTCGCCGAATGCCGCTATGACGTGGTGGCCCGGATGGACGCAGACGATGTCTCCGAACCACACCGGTTCGAGGTGCAGCTCGACCTCATCGCACGCGGCTTCGAGCTCGTCGGTAGCGGACTCCACGAGTTCTCGGAGACCGCAGAGGGCGAGAGGCTTGGCATCCGGCGCATCCCACCAACGCACCCGGACGAGATCGCAAGGTACGCCCGATTCCACGATCCGTTCAATCATCCGACCGTCGTCTATACGAAGAGCGCGGTCGAGCGGGCCGGCGGCTACCGTCCGATGGGAATGATGGAGGACTACTGGCTCTTCGCGCGCATGTTGGCAGCAGGGGTGCGGGCGGTCAACTCCCCCGAGCCGTTGGTGCGCTATCGGATCTCCTCCGGCGCGTACAAGCGCCGAGGCGGCATCCGTCTGCTCCGAAGCGAGTGGATGCTGCAGCGCGCCTTCTTGCGCAGCGGCTTCACGACGCCGCGACAGTTCCTCAGGAATGTGCTGCTGCGCGGAACGTATCGATTGGTCCCCGAAGTCATTCGTCGGCGCGCCTACCGCGCGATCATCACGCAGGATGAGTCGCGCTCGGGCCGGATACCCGACAGGCCACAGCCGACGGTCGCCACGGTCGAAGACTCAAGCCGCCCCGCCGACGACTGATCTCCCTTCGGGGCGCGCACCGTCCGGATAGGCTACCTTCGGGTTGAACCTGATCCCGCGAATCAACTCACGCGTCATCGACCTACGCAGTCTCGGTGCGACCCCTCCGCGGCGCATCACCACCTGCACGCGGGCGAAGAACATGAGATACGACAGCAGACTCTGGTGATGCAGGCGGAACGAGGCCTCGTTGCGGATCCCGTACCGGAACTTCCAGGCGTTCGTCTCGTTGATGAGCCCGAAGTTCACGCCCTTGTTGTCGCCCATGTCGTGCACGACGGTGCTGTCGAGCACCTGGACGCCTGGGCAGGTGCCCGTGACCCGGAGTGTGTACTCGTGGTCGTCGAACCAGATGAAGTACTCGGAGTACGGCAGGCCGTGCCGCTCGAGCACCCAGCGCGGAAAGAGGACGGACACGAAGGAGCAGCTGCGCACCATCACCGAGCGTGAGCCGGAGGCGATGAGCCTTGCCCAGTCCCAGGTCGGCTCCGGATTGTTCATCTCGCAGATGCCTCCATCGACGTAGAGCACGAGGGAGCACGCGAACGGCACGTCCGGACCCAGCTTCTCGACGGCATCCCGCTGACCCTCCAGCAGCAGCCGCAGGGCGTCGGCGGTCGGATAGCAGTCGTCGTCCATCACCCAGACGAAGTCTGCCCCGAGCTCATACGCACGGGCCATCCCTGCGGCGAAACCGCCGGCGCCTCCGCTGTTCTCCGCGAGGGAGAGCACCTCGAGCTCGAGCGGCGTCTTCAGCGATGCGAGGTATTCGCCCGTGCCGTCCGTCGAAGCGTTGTCGACCACGATGAGGCGATCGGGCGGCCGGGTCTGTCCCTCGATCGAGGCGATGACGTTCTTCAGCTTCGCCAACCGGTTGAATGCCACCACGACGGCGGTCACTTGCTCCACTCGGTCATCGTCCTTTCCAGCCAGCCGTCCGCCGACTCGAGCCGCGAGAACTCGTCGGCGAGTCCCGCCTCCTCGATCCACAGCCGCTCGCGGAACTCCTCCGACTCGGCGATGCGCTTGAGGATGGCGCCCGCTGCCGGCACGAATTCGTGCGGCTCACGACGCACCAGTGCGTCCGCCGCGACCACGGTGCGCTGCGAGCCGACGTCCGTCGAGACGACCGGCACGCCGGCCGCGATCGCCTCCAGGGCGGTGAGGGCGAGTCCCTCGTTCTGCGATGTGATCACGAGCACGTCCATCATGGCGAGCGTCTCGGCGACCGGCGCGCCTTCGCCGCGCAACGTGACGACCTCGCTCAGCCCATGCCGGTGGATCTCGCGGTGCACGAACGCCTCGAGAGCCCCACCGCCTTGAATCACCGCTTGCACGGGCACGCCGAGCGACCCGCGCAACGACTCGATGAGCTTGAGGAACAGGTACGGCCGCTTCTGGTGGGCGAACCGGCCGATGAATCCGACGCGCAACACCGCGTCGTCGACTCGCGGCCGCACCTCGCTCGCCCGCGTCGAATCGGCGGTGAGCCCGATCAGCGGAGCGAGCTCGATCTTGCGCTCCGCCACGCCCTGCACGTCACGGAGCCAGTCGCGCAGCTGCGGCGAGATCACGTGATGAACGTCGATCTTGTCGTCCAGGATGACACCGAACGCCGGGTAGCCGCCGCCGTTGTACTCGAGGATGTGCTGCGAGTCGACGATCGGCACGCGCGGCAGGCGGCGGCGCAGCCACGGCAGCCGGTCGTACAGCCAGCGGCAGTGATGCACGAAGACGCCGCGGACGTCCCAGTTGCGCACGATGGCGTCGAGCACGGGCTCATGGCCATCCGGCTGCCCGACCGGATGAGTGAGGGGAATGACGACGCTCTCCGACAGCTCGGGGCGAGTGATCCACGGATGCGAGGACGCGACGTCCGTGATCACGATCGGCCGAAGACCGTGTTGCCGGGCCACCTCGATCGTCCTCAGCGCCCATCGCTCTGCACCGCCCAGGTCGAGCCAGTGCAGCCCGAAGAGAACGGCCGGCTCCGCACCGTCGACGGGCTCGATCGGCTGGACCTGCGGATCGCGATCGGTCCGCGGGAGCCGTCGCGTGAACAGAGCCGCCTCCCGGCCGCGGATGAGGAAGTGACGCAGCCGGTCGTACGCGAACGGGAAGCGGCGCTCCACGGCCATGCGCGCCCCCCAGTACGCACCATAGGTTCGCAGGAGTCCCCCGGCGTCGCCGGACGGATCCGCATCGAGCACGATGTGTCGTTCGCCGGTCTCCTCGTCGGGAACGAACCGCGCAGCTCTCGTGGGCAGACCGCGCTTCGGCACGAAGAAGGGATGGGTCCGCCCATCGACCCGGCTGACCATGGTGAGTCCTCCGACCCTCGCCGCCTTGCGCCTGGGGTTGCGCCGCGTCGTCACATCGGTCAAGGATGCCGGTGCGCCCTGCCTCCCGACATACACGTGGACTCTCAGCGCTCCTGTCGGAACATCCAGCGCGTGAAAGTTGAGCGCTCCCACCAGCAGCGCGCGCTGGCGAGGGCTGAGACGCGCTTCAAGCGAGGCGAGTCCCACATCATCCGTCACGGAGAACAGCGCCGGTCGGTCGAAGAGCCGGAAGATGCGCATGTGTGACGTGATCCTCTGAGTTTCGCGTGCGGGTGCTGGATGACCGGCGGAAGGCCCCGAACATCCTATCCGGGCCATCGCTCCGAATGCCCTGGATGCGATGGCAGGAGCGGAACGGATCGATCCCGGCGACGAACACTGAGCGGGGCGTCGTGCCACCGGCTCGCATCGGACACGGTTGCACGCGCGAGGGCGGATGCGGGTGGGCGCTGCTCCAGCATCTACAATTGTGACGCCCACGACGGCCCGAACCCGTCGAGCGCACCCGACCACATTCTCTGCCGTTCCCTAAGGAATCCAAGTCCGTGACGAGCACCTATCACGCCGGAGCCCAGGGCTTCGTCTCGCCCGGGCACAGCCGCGGACTCATCGACGTCGTCCGGTACCGGTATCTCCTCCGGCTGCTGGTGCGCAAAGGCATCCAGACGCGGTACCACGGCTCGGTGCTCGGCTGGACGTGGTCATATGTCAAGCCGGCCGCCCAGTTCTTCGTCTACTTCTTCGCGCTCGGCGTGTTCCTCGGCCTCAACAAGGGCGTGCCGAACTTCCCCGTCTATCTCTTCTCTGGCATGGTCGTCATCAACCTGTTCGGCGAGGCCTTCACGAACGCCACTCGCTCGATCGTGGACAACGGCCCGCTGGTCCAGAAGATCTATCTGCCGCGGGAGCTGTTCCCGCTGGCGGCGGTGTTCGTCGCGTTCGTCCATTTCCTGCCCCAGGTCGCGGTGCTCTTCATCGGCGCCCTGGTGACCGGCTGGGTCCCGAGCCTCGTCGCTGTGCTCGCCTTCGTGCTGGGGGTGATCATCGTGACGGTGCTCTCCACGGGCCTCGGCCTGCTCTTCGGCGCCGTCAACACGTCGTTCCGGGACGCGCAGAATCTCGTGGAGCTCTTCCTGCTCTTCGCCACGTGGGCCTCTCCCGTGCTGTACCACTGGCAGTCGGTCTCATCCGCCCTGCCCCGGTGGGCCCAGACCGTGTACCTGCTGAACCCGCTAACCCCGGCGGTCGAGCTGATGCACATCGCGTTCTGGTCTCCCACTCTGCACGGTCAGCAGCAGCCGGGCGGTCCGCCGAACCTGCTCCTCTTCTCCCTGATCGCTCTGCTGACCTCGATAGTGCTGCTGATCGTCGGCCAGCTCACGTTCCGAAGGCTCGAGGGTCGCTTTGCCCAGGACCTCTGACGTGACGAGCCCCGCGACCCCGGGGGATCCCGGGGGCACCAGGCTGCCCAGCATCGTCGTCAGCGACGTGACGAAGACCTTCAAGCTGAGGCACACGCACTCCTTCAAGGAGGCGTTCCTCGGCTTCATCCGGCACAAGACGCTCTCGACCACCTTCTCTGCGCTCTCCCACGTCTCGGTCGAGATCCAGGAGGGCGAGTCCGTCGCTCTGCTCGGCTACAACGGGTCCGGCAAGTCGACGCTGCTCAAGCTCATCTCGGGCGTTCTCCTGCCGGACAAGGGACGCATCCTGACCCGAGGCCGTGTCGCGGGTCTCATCGAGGTCGGCGCCGGATTCCATCCCGATCTGACCGGGCGCGACAACGTCTATCTGAACGCGGCAATCCTGGGCATGTCGCGCAAGGAGATCGACGCCAGGTTCGACGACATCGTCGAGTTCTCCGAAATCGGCGAGTTCATCGACACCGAGGTCAAGCACTACTCCTCCGGCATGTTCCTGCGCCTGGCGTTCTCTGTGGCCATACACACCGAGCTCGACGTGCTCCTCGTCGACGAGATCCTCGCCGTCGGCGACGCGCCGTTCCGGGCGAAGTGCGAGGTGCGCATCCGCGAGCTGATCCAGCAGGGCAAGACCATGGTGGTGGTCAGCCACGACCTCCCCATGGTCTCATCGCTGTGCGAGCGCGGCGTCGTGCTGCGAAACGGTCAGGTCACGTTCGACGGTCGGATCGACGAGGCCGTCGCGGCGCTCTCGGAGCACGACTGAGTTCACCGCGAGCTCAGACGGCGAACAGCGGGCGCAACTTGTTCTCGAACATCGACAGCGCCGATCCGATCGCCATGTGCATGTCCAGATATTGATAGGTGCCGAGCCGGCCGCCGAAGAACACGGAGGGCTCGGCCGCGGCCAGCTCCCGGTACGCCAGCAGCCTGGCGCGATCCTCGGGCGTGTTGACCGGATAGTACGGTTCGTCCTCGGCCCGCGCGAAACGCGAGAACTCACGCATGATGACGGTGCGGTCCCGGTCGTAGTCGCGCTCGGGATGGAAGTGCCGGAACTCGTGCACGCGCGTGTAAGGCACGTCAAGGTCCGCGTAGTTCATCACCGAGGTGCCTTGAAAGTCCTCGATCGCGAGCACCTCCTGCTCGAAGTCGAGGGTCCGCCACGACAGCTCGCCCTCGGAATAGTCGAAGTATCGGTCGATCGGCCCCGTGTACACGACCGGGATCGAGCCCACAGCCCTCCCCTTCGAGTACGGCGACGCCTCGTCGAAGAAATCGTTCTCGAGGACGACCTCGATGTTCGGATCGTCGGCCATGCGCTCGAGCCAGCGCGTGTACCCGTCGACGGGCAGCCCCTCGAACCTGTCGTTGAAGTAGCGGTTGTCGTAGGTGTACCGGACGGGAAGCCGACTGATGATCTCGGCCGGGAGCTCATGGGGATCGGTCTGCCACTGCTTCGCCGTGTAGTCGCGGATGAACGCCTCGTAGAGCGGGCGCCCGATCAGCGAGATGGCCTTGTCCTCGAGATTGGAGACCTCGTGCCTGCCCACCTCTGCCGCCTGCTCGGCGACGAGCGCTCGCGCCTGGGCCGGTGAGTACGCGGCTCGGAAGAACTGGTTGATGGTGCCGAGGTTGATCGGCAGCGGGAACACCTCGCCGTTGTGGGTGGTGTAGACGCGATGCTGGTAGGAGGTGAACGCGGTGAACCCGTTGACGTACTCCCACACCGTCCTGTTGGAGGTGTGGAAGAGATGAGCGCCGTAGCGATGCACCTCGATGCCCGTCTGCGGCTCCAGCTCGCTGTAAGCGTTCCCTCCCAGGTGGTCCCGTCGCTCGACGACGGTGACCCGCAGGCCCAGCTCGTGGGCGCAGCGCTCGGCAACCGTGAGACCGAAGAATCCGGATCCGACGATCAGCAGGTCGGGGTTCATGACGCTCAGTTCCTCTCAGGGGTTTCCCGTGCGGGACGGACGGACGACCGTTCAGCATCCCTCGATGCGGAACAGCCTCGCCTCGCCCACCGAGTCGACGAGCACGAGATGCGCGCCGGGCTTCAGGTTCTCGAGGCCGCCGTACTGCTTCTCGGCGGTCTTCGGCTGGTTCTGCACATCGGGGAACGAGCCGAAGTCGAGCACGTACGTGGCGCCGGCATCGCGGACCGCCTTGCACACGCTCGGATCCTTGTCGATGTCTCGCAGGCGGTGGTCGAGGATCAACTGGGTGCGGGTCTTCGTTCCGAACACGTACTTCTCCGTCACCTGCCGGTCCGCGAGCACGTACGCCAGTGAGGCCCCGTCGCGTGGGCTTCCGAGGATCACCGCGCCGGCCGGCGTCTCGGAGTCGAGCCGGCGAAGGAGCTCCAGCTCATCGGGGCTGAGGAGCCAGGAGCCCGGCGTGATCTGATAGCTCGCGCGAGCGTTCGCGGCATAAGTCCGCACGTTCGGACCGACGACGCCGACCAGCACGAAGAGCGCGACGGCTGCCACGACACTCACCGCGACCGTGGCCGCTCTGGGCACCACGACGCGATGCGACGCCCACTTGACGAGGTCGATCCCGGTCACGGCGCCCAGCGTCGCGACCGGGATCGCCGCTGCCGGAAGGAGCGCGGCGATGCGGTACGAGTCGCTGTACCAGGGGTTGGTGAGCAACCGCCGCAGCGGATTGCCGACATCCGTTCCCGCGACCAGCACGAAGAGGATCGCCGCGACGAGGAACGGAAGCAGGATCGCCAGCCGTCGCGGTCGCACGATCACGCCTACCACGCCGACCGCCAGGAGGAGCACGATGGGCACCGTGACCGGATACCCGTTCGTGGCGGTGGTCAGCGCCTGCACGACCGCCAGGGAGGTCGAACCCCAAGGGCGCCAGGTGGCGGCCGAGGTCGGCGTGCGAACGATCCACAGCAGAACAGCCCCCAGCAGGACGATTCCGAGGATCGCGGCGGAGGAGACCAGCCACCCGCGTCGCGACCGCTGCCGTGCGCCGCGGCGGATCAGCTGGTCGATGGCGATCACCGCGCCGAAGAGGAAGACGGCGAGAAACGCGTTCGGGTGCGCGATCCCCGTTCCGAGCAGTCCCACCAGGAGGAGGACGCCTGAGCGCACCCAGTCCCGGGCCCCCGCGGAGCGCAGCAGGAGCACGACGGCGGCCACACCGGCGGGCACCACCGCGTACCCGAGGAAGTTGGGGTAGAGCACGCCCCACCAGAGAATGGCGATCGGATAGGCGGCGAAACCGGTCGACAGGGCAGCCGCCGACACGAGCGCGGCGGGACGATCCTTGAAGAACGCCGACGCGAGTGCGATGCAGGCGGCCGGCCAGACGACGGCCCCTATCGCGAGGTTGGTGGCATTGACCCCTACGGGGACGCTGACGTCGGTCAGCTGCACCACGAGCGAGACGAAGGCGTGCCAGCCATCCGGGTAGATGGATGACCCCGTGACGCTCCCGATCGTCGTCGCCGAGGCGTTGCCCGTGTCGAGGGCGAGCTTCACAGAGTTGAGGTGCGCGACGTTGTCGAACGACTGCGAGATGTTCGACGGGCCGACGAACACGTAGGCGAGCTGGGCGCCCATGACGAGCGCCGCGCCGACCAGTCCGCCGATGCCGGCGACCAGTGCGGCGGGACGTGGCACGACGATCGCACGCCGCTCGGCCCCCACCCACCGTCGAAGCGCGAACGCCACCGCGACGGCGACGAGGGTCAGGATCGCGACGGGGACGAGGGACCAGCGCAGCCCGACCAGTGGTGCCACGTTCGCCGCGGTGCCGACGATCGCGAGCGAGATCACCGGCGCCAGGAAGTAGTGCGTGAGCGAGCGGACGTTCCAGCCCGCGAGCCGGACCAGCAGGCCGGGAAGCACGAAGAGGACGACCGCCACCGTGAACGGCGGGATGGCCGCCAACCAGGCTGAGATCATTCGGCTTCCGTTCGTAGGGCAACTGAAACATGCTAGGGCACCCCGGATGGGCTCCCGCGAGCGCCGAGCGATCGCAGACGTCGGAGGGGCATCGGCGCACCCCGGAGCGACGCCACGACGGCCCGAGGGTCGCGCACCCTTCGATCACCGCGCGTATTCGGGCCCGTCTGCGGCCGGCTCTCGGATGCGAGCGATCACGCCGCGTCGACGAGAGCCATCAGGTAGGCCCCGTACCCGCTCTTGAGGAGCGGGCCGGCGAGCGCCTTGAGCTGCTCCGTGTCGATCCATCCGGCCCGCCAGGCGATCTCCTCGATGCAGCCGATCTTCGTGCCCTGCCGGTCCTCGATCACCCGCACGTACTCGGATGCCTGCATCATCGACTCGAACGTGCCGGTGTCGAGCCACGCGGTGCCCCGATCGAGCACCTGCACGTTCAGCTTTCCCGCCCGCAGATACCGCTCGTTCACGGTCGAGATCTCCAGCTCGCCACGCGCGCTCGGCTCGATCGTCTTCGCGATCCCCACCACGTCGTTGTCGTAGAAGTAGAGCCCTGGGACGGCGTAGCTGCTCTTCGGGTGCTGAGGCTTCTCCTCGATCGAGACCGCCTTCAGGTCCTCGTCGAACTCGACGACGCCGTAGGCCCGCGGGTTGCTCACGTGGTAGGCGAAGATCGTGGCGCCGGCATCGTCCGTCACATGCTGCAGAGCGGTGCCGAGCCCGGTGCCGTGGAAGATGTTGTCGCCGAGCACCAGGGCGACCGAGTCGTCGCCGATGAACTCCTCACCGATGATGAACGCCTGTGCGAGGCCGTCCGGAGAAGGCTGCACGGCGTACTCCAGCCGAATGCCGAGCGCCGATCCGTCGCCCAGCAGCGCCTTGAACTGCTCGTTGTACTCGGGGGTCGTGATGATCAGGATCTCCCGGATGCCTGCCATCATCAGCGTCGACAACGGGTAGTAGATCATCGGCTTGTCGTAGATGGGCATCAGCTGCTTCGAGATGCCCTTGGTGATGGGCCAGAGCCGGGTGCCGGATCCGCCGGCCAGGATGATGCCGCGCATGTCAGCTCGCCCCGTTCAGCGAGGCGTGGAACCGCCTGACCGCCTCATGCTCGGGAAGCAGACCCCGCTCGCGGGCCTCGCTGAGAGAGGGGGCATCGGTGTCCTTCGGTGAGAGCAGCAGCTCGTCCGCTCCGAGCGGGAACTCGAGCGCGATCTCGGGGTCCATCGGATTGATGCCGTGCTCGCGCGAGGGGTTGTAGACGTCCGTGACCAGATAGCTCACCGTGGCGTCGTCGGTCAGCGCCACGAAGCAGTGCCCGAGTCCCTCGGCGAGGTAGATCGCACGACGGTCGACATCGTCCAGCAGCACGCTGTCCCAGGTTCCGAACGCGGGAGATCCCACGCGGATGTCGACGGCGAAGTCGAGCACGGCACCGCGCGTGCACGTGACGTACTTGGCCTGGCCGGGCGGGACGTCGGCGAAGTGGATGCCGCGCACCGATCCCTTGCGCGACACCGACGTGTTCGCCTGGCGCAGTTCCAGCGCGTGCCCGACCGTCTCCTCGAGCCGGTCGAACCGATACCACTCGAGGAAGACGCCACGATCGTCCCGATGCTGCACCGGAGTGATCTCATAGGCGTCGGGCACGGTCAGCTCGCGGATCTGCACCGGCCGAGTCTACCAATGGCCCTTCGATAGACTCGGCGCTGGCCTCTTGACCAGAAGGAACGCCCAGCGCATGAAGATCCTCGTCACCGGCGGCGCCGGTTTCATCGGCTCCAACTTCGTCCACCACCTCATCGACAACACGGAGCACTCGGTGACGGTGCTCGACAAGCTCACCTACGCCGGAAACCTCGCCTCGCTCGACGGCCTGCCCGAGGACCGCTTCGCATTCGTACGAGGCGACATCGCCGACTTCGAGCTGGTCGACCGCCTGTTCGCCGCACACGACGCCGTCGTGCACTACGCGGCGGAGAGTCACAACGACAACTCGCTGTCGGATCCCGAGCCGTTCGTGCACACGAACCTCATCGGCACGTTCACCCTGCTTGAGGCGGCACGCAAGCACGGCACCCGGTTCCACCACATCTCCACCGACGAGGTCTACGGCGATCTCGAGCTCGACGACCCGGCACGGTTCACCGAGTCGACCCCGTACAACCCCTCCAGCCCGTACTCGTCCACGAAGGCGGGAAGCGACCTGCTGGTACGCGCGTGGGTGCGGTCGTTCGGCGTGCGGGCGACCATCTCGAACTGCTCCAACAACTACGGCCCCTACCAGCACGTGGAGAAGTTCATCCCGCGGCAGATCACCAACGTGCTGCGCGACGAACGGCCGAAGCTCTACGGCACCGG
>JAATFB010000041.1 GCA_015655415.1 Actinomycetales bacterium | reverse complement strand
CCGAGGACTCCATGGCCCTCATCGGCCAGCCCGACCCGACTGACGACCAGGACGTCATCCCTCTGGAACTCGCCGCGGCATAATCGAACCAGCTGACCCTCACCACGATGGCGAAACTCCACCACTCAGAGGGACGTCACCCGA
This sequence comes from Actinomycetales bacterium, assembly GCA_015655415.1. Classification (GTDB taxonomy): domain Bacteria; phylum Actinomycetota; class Actinomycetes; order Actinomycetales; family Microbacteriaceae; genus Humibacter. The sequence goes on along the minus strand of JAATFB010000041.1, from coordinate 5,007 downwards.
ACAACGCGGCCGTCCAGCCGACCAAAGAGCGCACCTACGGGCGCTCTGACCATGCCAGCCGCGGTGAAGACGACAGGTCGAGGGCGGTGGTGTGCACCTCAATCTTCATTCCTTCCTCCCGCACCACGAGCACCGGCCGACGCTTCACCGCGACGCCACGGCTGCGACAAGCGCGTATATCCTGGACTATTCCGATCCTTGTGGCTCCCCGGTGCAGAGCCAACGCTCCCCCCTGAGGCCGTCGCGCGGAGGGGCAACCATGTCACAGAATTCTGGTCTCACCACTTCACCGCCGCGTGGAAGAGGAAGAAGGTCCGTCCACCGAACGGCGACCCAGCCCGGACTGGACGAACAGCGACTTCTGTGAGCACGACGAGCCGACGAAGCCTTACCGGTACACGAAGGCGTACGTGAACCACCTCACCAAGAAGTGCGGGACGGCGGAGGGGTTCAAGGAGACCACAGGCATGCCGGCCCGTCCGAAGGCTACGACCAGCACGAGTTCCCCGTCTTCTTCCGCTACCTGATCTGTTCTCGCTCCACTCCCAAGCCCATGCCAATGGGGACGGCTCAGTGCTGCGGTCCGGGCCGAGCGTCAGACCCCGCGATGCTCCGCAGCGTCCAGCGCGGCCAGGACGCGTTGCGGATCCACGATCAGGCCGCACAGACTGCTCGTACGGCGAGCCCACAGGAGCGGATCGGCCCCTTCGTCGAAGGACACGGCCGACTCGAACTGACCCCGGAGATTGACGGGCAGCCGACCGGCCAGCGCCTGGCCAAGCTCGCGGCCCACGGTCGCCCGCGGCGAGGACTGCGGCATGAAACGCGCCAGCTTCCCGGTCGCTGGAACCGGCACGTCGGACGCGCTCTCGAGGGCAACGATGGCCTCGCGCGCCCAGTCGCCGTCCCATGCATCGGGCAGTGGGATCGCGATCTCCTGGACGCTGGCGATCGCGTTCCGACCCAGCGCCAGCGAGAGCCCGCCGGGATCCTCGTGGTAGTTCAGGTACCGCGCGACGTCGATGCCCGGTGGACAGACCTCGGCTAGCACCACGTCGCCGAGCCAGTCGCTGGGATCGACGACCCAGCCGTCCCGCACCACGACGTCCGGCCTTAGCCGCACCCTATAAAGGTAGAACTGACTGCGGCTATCGGCCTGGTGATCCATCCGTCGCAGCATGTTGTGGACCGCGGCCTCGTACGTGCCGACGTGGAGGGCCTTTGCGCGCTGACGCACCGCCCACGCGGCGGCGTGGTCGCCGCCGCCCATCCTCACGCGGGTCTCGGCGGTGAGGTCGCCGGCTGGGTCATAGTCTCTCGTCGGCCAGTTTGCCTGGGTGCTCGTGTGGTACCAGAAGAACTGAGGAAGCCGCTCGTCGTCGAGCGCAGGGTCGCCAGGATCGACCGTCGCCCGTGGCGCGCCCTCGTGCTCGCAGGTCAGGCCGCAGCCGGGGCACTTCTCCCCGCTCTGCTCCCAACGGTCGATCCAGTCCAGGTCGACGACGAACTCGTGGCCGCAGCCGCCGCACAGCATGTGCCGCTCGCGCGAGAAGTCGATCCGTCTCTCCATGGCCACATTCTCCGAGCAGGGCACCGACATGGCATCAGCCCAGCTCCCGGACGATGAGCGGCCTACCTCCCGTGCAGTCCGGGCTCGATCCGCCCGGACTTGGTGTCCTCGCCGGCCTTGCGCAGGTAGCCGACCGCGGTGGAGGCGAGTCCGCGCAGACGCTCGACCTCCTTGTCCGCAGCGGCACCGCGCGGCTCCTGGCCCCCACGTCCGGGCGAGGGCACGGCTCGTGCCAGGCGCTTAGCGCCGCGGATGGGGAATCTCGCCTACCGCGTCCGCACGGGCGGAGTCGAGTTCGCGACAGACGGATCTCCGTTCCGCAGGAGCACGGCGACGCCGACGGCGCCGAGCAGCGCGGCGGCGGCGGCGGCGAGAGCCGCGGACCGAGAGCCGTCGGCGAATCCCATGACCGCTCCGGCCGAGTCGCCAGCGGCGTGCGTGAGCCCGGCGATCGAGCCGCCGACGCCGCTGGCCAGCAACGCGCCCACGATCGCGACGCCGAGCGCTGCACCGCACTCCTGGATCGTGTCGTTCATCGCGGAGATGAGCCCGGAGCGCTCGCGTGGACCCGAGGCCATCAGCACGTCGTTCGCCACCGCTGCGACGAAGCCGACGCCGAGGCCGGCGAGGGTCAGGACGACGAGCACAGGCAGGTAACCGCCGATCGGCTGGGCGACGGCGAAGACGAGCGCCGCGGCGGCGAGGAGGAGGAGACCGGCAGTGATGCTCAGGCGGGGGGAGGTGCGAGCCGCCAGTGCGGGCGCCAGCATCGAGGAGGCGAAGGCGGCGGCGGCCAGCTGCGGCACGGCGACGCCGGTGAGCAGGGCCGAGAAGTGCTGAACGAGCTGGAGTTGCTGCGTCAGGACGAACAGCACGCCGGTCATCACGAACATCATCGTCGCGGCGGCGAGGGCGGCCGCCCGGAAGGTGCGCGTCCCGGCGACGGCCACGTCGAACATCCCGTCCGGCCGTCGTCGCGCCCACCGCCAGAACGCACCGAGGAGCGTGACGCCCACGGCGACACCGGCGACCGCCTCCAGGGCCCCGGTGCCGCGTTCGGAGGACACGATGATGCCGTAGACCAGCGAGAGCAGGCCGGCGGCCGAGAGGAGCGTTCCGGCCGGGTCGCTCCGGCGGGGCTGCGGATCGCGTGACTCCGGGACGACGGCGGCAGCCGCGCCGAACGCGGTGGCGGCGACGACCAGATTCATGACGAAGATGGCTCGCCAGTCGAAGTACTGCAGCAGCGTGCCGCCGAGCAAGGGCCCGACGACGATGCCGAGGGAGGTGATGGCGCCCCACACGCCGATCGCCCGGGCGCGACTCGCCTCGCCGAACGCCTGAATCAGCAGCGAGAGCGTACCGGGCATGAACATCGCGGCGCCGACGCCGAGGACGGCGCGGGCGGTGATCACGACGGCGATGTCCCCGGCCAGCGCGCCGGCGACGGAGGCCAGAGCGAAGACGGCGATGCCGGTGAGGAAGACACGCTTGCGGCCTAACCGGTCGGACGCGGCCCCGGCGGCGAGCACGAACGCGGCCAGCGCGAGCGAGTACGCGTCCATCACCCACTGGAGTTGGGCGATGCCGGCGGTGAGGTCCCGCTGAAGACCGGGAAGCGCGATGGTCATGCCCGACTGGTCGACCTGGACGATCAAGGTCGCCAGCGACATGACGGCGAGGATGAGCCAGCGGCGCGGGTGATCGCCGGTCGTCGCGGGTACGGGCGACGCGGCCCCGGGTGAGTTCTCCATGATCTAAATCCTTACGATGTAAGTTGCGGTGTTCATGAGAACATACACCGTATGGATGCGTTGATCGGTCATGGGAAGCGCAAGCCCGGGCAGCCGGCCGGGCTCAGCCGGGAGCAGCTGGCCAGCACCGCCCTGTCCCTGGTCGACCAGCAGGGGACGGCGGCACTCACCGTGCGCGGCCTGGCCCGCAGGCTCGAGGTCGAGCCGATGTCGCTCTACAACTACTTCCCGAACAAGGAAGCGCTGCTTGACGCCGTGTGGGAGGAGGTGGTCACCGCCGGCGACCTCGACGCGGGCCTCGGCGGCGCGACCTGGCAGGAGTTCGCCCGCACCTTCGCGCATCGCTTCCGCGAGACCCTGCTGGCGCACCCGAACGCGATGCCGATCATGCTCGGCCGGTACGCGCGCACGCCCCGGTCGCTGCGGGTGATCGAGCTCGCCCTCGCCGAGTTCGTGCGTCTCGGCGTGCCCGTCGGCATCGCGATCGACCTGGTCAACACAATCGCGACGTTCACCATGGCGCACGCCATCAACGAGCACAAGCTCGCCGACGCCGCCCCTCCGGACATCGATCCCGACGAGCTGCCGACGCTCGCGGCCGCGGTCGCGGCGGGTGCCGGAGCCGACCAGAACGATGATGCCCGTCGTTACGCTTCGGCGATCGACTCGCTCATCGACGGGTACGCCGCCCGCATCGGGACTGTCTGATGAGCGGTGGGTCTGGTCTGGCCTGACCGAAAACGTGTGCTGGAGACAGCGCTCGAGGCTGAGATGAGCAACGAGGTGGAAGCCAGCGCTGCGCACGTTCGCGATCGCCTTCGAAGGCCGCATCAACCAATGACGGCCAGACCAGATCCACCGTTCATCGGACAGACCCCTCGAGCACCGTGCAGAGCGTTCGTGGGCGGACGATCCTGCGCCGGCTCGGCTCGTGGCCGATCCGCCCGATGCGCCGCAGGATCCTGCTCGCCGACAACGCAGTCCTGCTCATCCTCTTGCGGGTTGGCGGCGGGTTGCTGGCGGGTTCGTGTCGTGGTCAACGGTTCCGGGAGTTCGTAGCGTTGAGGGCATGAACAGCAAGAACGAGTCGAGAGTGAGCCAGCTCCGCACGAACGCGGGCTGGACGCAAGAGCGGCTCTCTGGGCAGAGCGGGGTTCCCGTTCGCACGATCCAACGGCTTGAAGCGGGCAACGAGGCGAGCCTGGAGACGCTTTCGCGCGTCGCGGATGCGTTGAAGGTCGAGGTTCGCGACCTGTTCGTGACAACCGGCGGCGAGGGGTTCGCCGCCGCGATCGACGGCCTGGACGGGCGGCGCGCACGGGAGCGTCAACGTCAGATCGCGTTGAATATCGTGGGGTGGTCGCTGACCGCGATCGGGGTGCTCGTCGGCGCGGGAGGAGTCTGGGGCAGTCCGGAGCAGCCGTTCACCTATATCATCGGGGGGCTGGTCACCATGACCGTCGGACTGTGGATCGTGCGCAGTCGGCCTCGGTGGCTCCCGATGGCTTCCGTGTGGGCCACGACCGCGGCGAGCCTGGTCTACATGATCACTTTCGGCTGGACTTGGTGGATCTACGGATGCGGGGCAGTGGTCGTGATCGCGCTCGGCGCGCTGGCGACGTGGCTGCTCGTCATCGAGAAGCATCGCAGTGTGTGATCCGTTCGAGATGGACGGCGCGGCGT
>JAATFB010000043.1 GCA_015655415.1 Actinomycetales bacterium | reverse complement strand
TGCACCTCGATGACCTTCTCAGGGGTCATGTCGAGCTCCCTGGAGAGCTCCTCGGGCGTGGGTTCGCGGCCCAGGTCCTGCAGCATCTGACGCTGCACCCGAGCCAGCTTGTTGATGACCTCGACCATGTGCACTGGGATGCGGATGGTGCGGGCCTGGTCGGCCATCGCACGCGTGATCGCCTGGCGGATCCACCAGGTGGCGTAGGTGGAGAACTTGAACCCCTTCGTGTAGTCGAACTTCTCGACGGCGCGAATGAGGCCCAGGTTCCCCTCCTGAATGAGGTCGAGGAACTGCATGCCGCGTCCCGTGTAGCGTTTGGCCAGCGACACCACCAGGCGAAGGTTCGCACCCAGCAGGTGGCTCTTCGCGCGCTGTCCGTCACGAGCCACCCAGGCCAGGTCACGGCCCAGCTGCGACCGCTTCTCCTGGTCGGACATCTGACCGAGCTTCTCCTCGGCGAAAAGGCCCGCCTCGATCCGCATCGCCAGCTCGACCTCTTCGGCCGCGTTCAGCAGGGCGACCTTGCCGATCTGCTTGAGGTAGTCCTTCACCGGGTCGGCGGTGGCGCCCGTGATCTGCGCCGAGTACACCGGGATGTCGTCGTCCTCGTCCGCAGCGCGGAGCACGATCGCCCCAGTGGGCAGCTCGGCGCCGTCTGTGTCGCCGTCGTCGGCCGGCGCGGCCTTCGTCTCGTCCTCGGTCGCCGTCTCGGCGTCGGATGCCTCGTCGGCGACCTCCACGTCGGCGTCGTCGACAGCCTCGGTCTCCTCCAGCTCCGAGGGCTCGAGGACGTCGGGCTCAAGGACGTCGAGGTCGTCCTCGTCGGACGCCTTCGCCGGCGACGCCTTGCTCGAGGCCTTCGCCGGGGACGCCTTGCCGCCGGCCTTCGGCTTCGTCGTTCCGGCCTTGCTCGCCGGCTTCGTGGAACTCTTCGTCGTGGACTTGGCCGTCCTCTTCTTCGAAGCGGCGCGGTCCGGTGCCGTCGTCGCGGCGGCGGTCGTGGGCTCCTCTACGGTGGGGGCATCAGCCGTTTTGGTTGCCATGGAGTTCACCTTCCCACCCTCCCGGTACGGCACGCGCGGCAGGCGCCGATTGAGGGGGTGCGGGTTGCTTGCGGACACTATGAGGACCCATGTCAAGTCCGGAAGGATCGTCACCGCCCGCTGTGCGGTGGACGATCGGGATGCGAGCGTTGCTCTCCGAAGTTGAACGGGTCCAATCATTGATTATTGCACGGCTTGCGAGTCGACCGCGCGAGCCGCTCGGTGGCGATCTCAGTGGCGACCCCGATTCCACCGTGCTACAAGTGCAACCCAGAGAGGACCCACTTCTATTCCCTCCTCGTCGAGCAGGCGCCGGCGAGTTCGTCTCCGCGCGCGCAGCAGGAAGAACACGCCGGCGCCGATCACCAGGTACTGCACGGCGAAGGCCGCCCGGAAGCCGTCCAGCGTGTATGGACCGGCGCCGACCAGGTGGCTGCGCCAGTCGAGCACCACGCCGATCAGGTAGATCATCACGAAGCTCGCCGCGAACCCGCCGACGTTGACGAAGCCGTTCGCCGAGCCGAGCGCGTGCAACGGATTGGATGTCCGGGCGAAGTCGAACCCCACCAGCGATCCCGGGCCGCCGGCGCCTACGACGACCAGCAGCAGGACGACCAGCCAGGTCGGCGGTGTTCCCGGCCACAGCAGCAGCGCGGTCCACACCACGCCCATCGCGATGACGATCGTGAGCACGATATTGCTTCTGCGCAGCGGGAACCGGGCGGTCAGGATGCCCAGCATCGGACCCACCACGAGCGCCGCCGCGACGATCACCGTGAGCATCCACGAGGCCAGCTCGGGTGAGTAGCCGAGTGCATAGACCATCAAGGGGAATCCCCACATCAGGGCGAACACCGTGCCGGAGGACTGGGTCACGAAATGAGACCAGAAGCCGAGCTGTGTGCCGGGCCGGGCGATCGTGACGCCGAGCTGCCGTAGCGACTGGCCCCAGCTCACCGGCCGGGTGCCCTCGTCGGTGCCCGGCGGACGGTTGCGCACGGTGGTCAGTATCGCCACGAAGGCGACCATCGCCAGGGCCGCCGCCGACAGGAACGCCGCCGTCCAACCGGACTGGTGCAGGATGAGCGCGAACGGCACCGCGGAGAGCACCTGGCCCAGCTGGCCGACGTTCCCCACCCACTGCGAGAGCTGAGGCACCGTGCGAGGGGCGAACCAGGAGCTCACGAGCCGGATGAGCGAGGTGAAGACCATCGCATCCCCCGCCCCGACCAGGACACGACCGGCGACGGCGAGGGCGATGACGTCGGAGAAGGCGACCGTCACCTGTCCCGCGGCCATCAGGCCTGTGCCCGTGAGCATGAGGGCACGCGGCCCGACCCGGTCGATGAGCACGCCGACGGGCAGCTGCATGACCGCGTAGACGAGCAGCTGGAGCACCGCGAGGGTCGAGAGAAGGGACGCCGTCGTGTGGAACCGGTCGGTCGCCGACACCCCGGCGACCCCGATCGTCGTGCGCTCCATGACGGCCACGAGGTACCCGAAAACGCCCGCGGCGAAGATCAGCCACGAGCGCACGGAGTTCACGCCTCTACGCTACGCGTGGTCCGGATGCCTCCCGATTGCGGGCAGGCGTCGCGGCCTCAGGTCAGCGGGCCGCGCCGTCCTCGTCGCCCCTGCGGCGATACGCCAGGAAGTTCTCCAGCTCGGCGGCGATCTCGTCCGCCGACGGCACGGCACCGTCCAGATGCGTCAGCGGGGACTTCAGCGGGGTGTCCTGCATGTAGGCGTCGTGGCGCTGCTCGAGGGCCCCCACCAGCCGTTCCAGCTCAGGGTTCGCGGCGACCTGCTCGTCGATGTTGGCGACGAACTCGCGGTCCAGCTCGCGGAGCTTGTCGGTGGGGAAGATCAGCCCGGTGGCGGCGCTGATGTTCTCGATCGCGGCGATGGCCGCGGCCGGATACTCGGTGTCGCCCAGGTAGTGCGGCACGAGCAGCACGAACCCGACGGTCGAGGCGCCCACCTGCTGGAGCCGGTACTCGATCAGGTGCATGGCCGTGGCCGGGGCCTGAGTCGTGGGACGCCATACCGACATGGCATCGACCAGCTCCTTCTTGTTGCCGCTCACGGTCACGCCGATGGGGCGCGTGTGCGGCACCGGCATCGGAATCGAATGCACCCAGATCGTCGACCTGACCTTGAGGAGGGACACGAGGTCGAGCACTGCGCTGCTGAAGCGCTCCCACTGGAAATCCGGCTCATATCCGGTCAGCAGCAAAAACGGCTGGCCGAGCTCGTCCCGCACCAGGTAGAGGCTCAGCTGGGCGGGCCGGTAGTCGGTGAGGTGGTCCTGGTCGAAGGTGATCACGGGACGGCGTGCACGATAGTCGAGCAGGGCGTCGGCATCGAACCGGGCGATCTCCTTCGCCTCCAGCTCGTCGAGGAGATGGCCGTTCAACTGTGAGACCGCTCCACCCGCATCGGCGAACCCGGTCATGCCCGCAACGAGGTAGAGACCGGTGGGCACCGTGCTCAGCTCCATCCGGAGGTCGTAGAGGTTTCGCGGGTCCTGCATGGATTCCATGCTAGTCAGCGCTTCCCCGTCCACCCGGCCGCGGGCTGCCGCCCTCAGCGAACACGGCCCGAGGGCCGGCCGTACGATCTGTTGCATGCCCTTGCCCGTTCTCGCCCTCTCCCCCTCTCATCCCGATGCCGAGGCCGGTGACGTCCTCGTCCTCTTCGTGCGTTCCGCCGTCGGCGCTCCGGAGGTCCTCGGTCGCGATGTCGACGCCGATCTGCTGGCGCAGGTCAGGATGACCGGGGCGGTCGACCAGGTGGTGCGCCTTCCGGCCGGCGTGCTCGATCGACGACCGGTGATGCTCGTCGGGCTCGGGCCGGATGCCGGTGACTCGGCCGTGCGCGGGGCCGCGGGGTGCGCGGCCCGAGCGTCGGTCGGGGACGCGCGGCTCATCCTGGAGTCCGCGGGCTCCGACGACGGGCGCCTGAGTGCGCTCCTTGAGGGCGCCGCACTGGGCGCGTACACCTACGTGGGGCGTCCTCGCGGAGACGAGGACCGTGCGAGCGCATCCCGCATCCTTGTCGTGGGCGGGTCGGCGAGGTCCGATGAGCTGGTGCGGCGGGCGACGATCTTCGCGGAGGCCGTGTGGCTGACCCGCGACCTCGTCAACACGCCGCCGTCCGCCCAGAGCCCGGACGACCTCGCACGGTCCGCGGTCGAGGCGGCAGCGGGCCTTCCTGTCGACGTTCGCGTCTGGGACGATGCGGAGCTGGCGGATGACGGGTTCGGCGGAATCCTGGGCGTGGGAGGCGGATCCGTTCGACCGCCACGCCTCGTGCGCCTCGACTACGCGCCGGCCGACGCACGCAGGCACCTGGCGCTGGTGGGCAAGGGGATCACGTTCGACTCCGGCGGGCTCTCGCTCAAGCCGCCGGCATCGATGGTGGGCATGAAGTACGACATGGCCGGCGCGGCGTCCGTGCTCGGCACGGTGGTCGCGGCGGCGCGTCTACGACTGCCGGTGCGCGTCACGGGGTGGATGTGCATCGCCGAGAACATGCCGTCCGGCTCGGCGATCCGCCCGAACGACGTCCTGACGGTGCGCGGCGGGACCCGCGTCGAGGTTCTGAACACGGACGCCGAGGGACGCCTCGTGCTCGCCGACGGGCTACGCGCCGCGACGGAGGCCCGGCCGGACGCCGTCGTCGACATCGCGACGCTGACCGGTGCGGAGATCGTCGCGCTCGGCACGCGCTACTCGGCCGTGATGGGTGATGACGAGGTGGTCGGACGGCTCACCGAGGCCGCGGCGCTCGTGGGCGAGCTGGTCTGGCCGATGCCGTTGCCCGACGAGCTGCGTGCACGACTGCGCTCGGAGGTCGCCGACATCGCGAACGCCACGCCGGGCAACACGGCGGCCGGGATGCTTGTGGCGGGCGTCTTCCTGCGCGAGTTCGTCGGGAAGGCGTCCGAGGACGGCACGGCACGCGTGCCGTGGGCGCACCTGGACATCGCCGGTTCGGCGCAGAACGACCGGTCGCCGTACGGGTACACGGGCAAGGGCGCGACCGGGGTGCTCGTGCGCACCCTGATCGCCCTGGCCGAGGGCTTCGGAAGCCGGTAGTAGGGTCGTAGGGGCAGCACTCGCCTGCTCGCACGGGGGCCGTCGCCTGCGCTCGAACACCCACCCTCGCGGGCGGCAGCGTCCACCATCCCGACCCGAGGAGTGAATGGGTGTCTGAGCAGAACTTCGACGTCGTGGTCCTGGGAGGCGGAAGCGGAGGGTACGCGGCGGCGCTGCGCGCCAGCGAGCTCGGCTTCTCCGTCGCCTTGGTCGAGAAGGACAAGGTCGGCGGGACCTGTCTGCACCGGGGATGCATCCCCACCAAGGCCCTTCTGCACTCCGCCGAGGTCGCGGACTCGGCGAGGCAGGCGGGCCGGTTCGGCGTGACGGCCGCGCTGGAGGGCATCGACGTCGAGGCTGTGACGGCATACCGACAGGGCATCGTCGCCAAGAAGTACAAGGGGCTTCAGGGCCTGCTCAAGGCGCGGGACGTCACCGTGGTCGAGGGCGAGGGGCGGCTGGCGGCTCCCCGGACGGTGCGCGTCGGAGCGGATGGCTACGTGGGGCGGCACGTGGTGCTCGCCACCGGATCGTACTCGCGATCGTTGCCGGGGCTGGAGATCGGCGGGCGTGTCATCACCAGCGAGCAGGCGCTGGAGCTCGACTTCGTGCCCGAGAGGGTGGCGGTGCTCGGCGGCGGCGTCATCGGCGTGGAGTTCGCCAGCGTCTGGAGGTCGTTCGGAGCCGATGTCACGATCATCGAGGCGCTCCCCCATCTGGTGCCCAATGAGGACGAGTCGATCAGCAAGTCGCTCGAGCGGGCGTTCCGTCGCCGGGGCATCGACTTCCGACTGGGCGTGCGGTTCCAGACAGTGGAGCAGCGCGACGACGGCGTGACCGTGACGCTGGAGAACGGCGACACGGTGGACGCCGACCTGCTGCTCGTCGCGGTCGGTCGAGGCCCGGTGACCGCAGGGCTCGGGTACGAGGAGGCCGGGGTCACAGTGGACCGGGGCTTCGTGATCACCGACGAGCGGCTGCGCACCGGCGTCGAGGGCGTGTACGCCGTGGGCGACATCGTGCCAGGGCTCCAGCTCGCGCACCGCGGCTTCCAGCAGGGCATCTTCGTGGCCGAGGAGATCGCAGGGCTGAACCCCATCGTGGTGGACGACCTGAACATCCCGAAGGTCACCTACTGCGAGCCTGAGGTCGCCTCGATCGGCCTCAGCCAGGCGAAGGCCGAGGCGCGGTACGGTGCGGGGAACGTGACCGCCTACGACTACAGTCTCGCCGGCAACGGCAAGAGCGAGATCATCGGCACCACAGGCTCGGTGAAGGTGATCCGTGTGGTCGACGGACCGGTGGTCGGCGTTCACATGATCGGCGCGCGAGTGGGCGAGCTCATCGGCGAGGCCCAGCTCGCGGTGAACTGGGAGGCCCATCCGGAGGACGTCGCGCCCTTCATCCACGCGCACCCGACGCAGAACGAGGCGCTCGGCGAGGCCTTCCTCGCCCTGGCGGGCAAGCCGCTGCACACACTCTGATGCCGCGGCGGCGCCGACGCCACTGCAATAAGCTTTCGTAACGAATCGCATTCTTGAAGGAGACATAGTCATGAGCGAATCCGTCAGCCTCCCGGCACTCGGCGAGAGTGTCACGGAAGGCACGGTGACCCGCTGGCTGAAGCAGGTGGGCGACCGGGTCGAGGTCGACGAGCCTCTGCTCGAGGTGTCGACGGACAAGGTCGACACGGAGATCCCGTCGCCGGTCGCCGGCGTAGTGGAGCAGATCCTCGTGCAGGAGGACGAGACCGTCGAGGTCGGCACGCCGCTCGTGACCATCGGCGATGGCTCGGCGCCCGCGGCGCAGCCGCCGGCCGAGCCGGAGGCACAGGCCGCGTCTGCGCAGACGGCTCCCTCCCCGGAGCCCGCCGCACCGGCGGCCGCCGCGCAGGAACCGGCGCCCGCGACGCAGCCTCAGGCGTCACCGCAGGCCGAGGTGCCCTCGTCGGCAGCCGAGACCCCGGCTCAGGCGCCGACGCCGGCGCCCGCCGTCGATCAGCCACCGGCCGCGAGCGCGCCGCAGGCAGAGCAGGCGGGCCCGGCTCCGGCCGCCGCCTTCAGCACCCCCGCCGTCACGCCATCCGCATCCGTCCCGACTCCTCCCGCGCCCGCCTCGCCCGCGCCCGCCGCGACGGAGGCGTCGTCCTCGGCTCCCGTCTCGCCCTCGACCGCCCCCGCGGCCCCGGCGCAGACGGGCGGTTCGCATTCGGGTCCGGGCTACGTCACACCTATCGTCCGCAAGCTGGCCAATGAGCAGGGCATCGACCTCTCGACCGTGACGGGGACCGGAGTGGGAGGACGGATCCGCAAGGAGGACGTGCTGAACGCCGGGGCGGCCGTGTCCGCGCCCGCCGCGGCGCCGTCGAGCACGAAGCCGGAGACGTCGCCGCTGCGCGGAACCGTGCAGCCCATGTCGCGGCTGCGCAAGGTGATCGCCGACCGTGCCGTGGCGTCCATGCAGAAGTCGGCGCAGCTGACCACCGTCGTTGAGGTGGACGTCACCAAGGTCGCCGCACTGCGCGCGCGGGTCAAGGGCGACTTCGAGAGGAAGACGGGAACAAAGCTCTCCTTCCTCCCCTTCTTCACGCTGGCCGCCGCAGAGGCGCTGAGGGCATACCCGGTGATCAACGCCACCGTGGACGGCGACAACATCGTCTACCCGGATCACGAGCACATCTCCATCGCGGTGGACACCGAGCGCGGGCTGCTGACGCCGGTCGTGCGCGATGCCAGCAGCCTGAGCATCGCGCAGCTGTCGCTGCAGATCGCCGATCTGGCGCAGCGCACGCGGGACAACAAGCTGAAGCCGGACGAGCTGGCCGGCGGCACCTTCACGGTCACGAACACCGGCTCCCGCGGTGCGCTCTTCGACACGCCGCTGGTGTTCCTGCCGCAGGTCGCCATCCTGGGCACGGGCATCGTGACCAAGAAGCCGGTCGTGGTGCAGGCGGACGGCGGAGACGCCATCGCGGTCAGGTCGACGGTCTATCTGGCGCTCTCGTACGATCACCGCATCGTCGACGGGGCAGACGCCGCCCGCTTCCTCGTCGCCGTGAAGAACCGCCTCGAGGAGGGCGCGTTCGACGCCGACCTCGGGATCTGATCCCCCACGCGGGGCCGTCGACCCCGTATCGCGAACGGCTCCGTTCCCGAACAGCTCAGTTCTCGAACAGCTCACGCAGCCGCCAGCCGGCTTCGGTCCTGATCATCAGGACCGAAGCCGGCTGCGTCGTCTCGGCGGCATTCGATGCCACGGCGATGATCGCGGCCTCGCCCAGCGCCTCGACGAGCGACAGAAGCGACCTCCCGGGCGGATCGGGGACCTTCGCCGCCGCGCCGCCGTCGGCGATCAGCGCCATGTCAGTGCCGAGCAGCGGCGATCCGGCCTCATCGACCGCCGCCAGGCACACGCCATCACGGCGAACCAGGCATGCGTGCCGTCGCGCCAACAGTCCGGCTGCCGCGGTCACGGGATCCTCATCCTCCGACGGCGCCGGCCCGGCGGTGTCTGAGGCGGACGGTCGCGGCACGGACCCGGCGGACCGGTGCGGCTGCGGCCGGCCGTCACCTCGCGCCGGAAGCGCCTCTGGCGCGCTCGCCCGGCGGTCCGACGTCTCCGGGTGGCCGGGCGGTGAGCTCGGGACGGCCAGCAGTCCCACTGCCGCGATCGCGGCCGCGGCGACGGCTCCCACGATGAGCGGACGCCTTCGTCCGACGACGAGAGCGCGCAGCCGGGGCAGGAGCTCACGGCCGAGGCCGTGCTCCATCAGGGCGTGCGCTCCGTGCGCGAGCCGTGGCATCGCGCGCCGCACCCGACTCGGCTGCCCACCGCCGTCGCTCTGCTCCCCGGACTCCGGGGGCGACGGGGCGGCATCGGCGTTCGTCGCCTCCGTGCCGAGCCGACTCCGGAGGGCCCCGGAGCGATCGGCCGACGGCGGTATCACCGGCGCCGGCGGCCCCAGCTCGAACAACCTGCTCTCGAGGTCGGCGACCTGGGCTCGCTCGTCTCCGAATTCACCGCACAGCCGCAGCATCGCCTGCCGCACGTGTTCGATGCCATGGGCATCGGGCAGCTCGATCCGGCCGACGAGCGCGTCGACGATCTCCCCGCATGCCCGCCAGTCCGCGAGCAGGCCGGGCGGAGTGGCGGGCGCGACACCGCCGAAGCCGAGAAGCACCGGGCAGCCGTCGGCGGCGAACCGCACGTTCGCCGCCGAGACCGCTCCGTGCGCCCATCCGGCCTCGTGAACGGAGCGCACCGCCCTGACCAGTGAGACGGCCGCGGTGACGGCCTCCCCGCCGTCGATGACGCTTCGGCCGCCGAGCCATTCGGCCAGGGTGCATCCGTGGATCCTCTCCATGACGACGCACCTGGGGCGACCGGGTACGACCGAGAGGTCGACGATTCGCGCCACGTGCGGGGAGTCCACAGCCGCGAGAGCGCAGATCTCCTCGCACACTCGACCCGCGTCCGGGCGGAATGCCTTGATCACCACGTGGCCGCCATCGCCGCCGGCCAGATAGACGGTCGAACGGTCGCCGTGCCCGATCACGCGCAGCAGCCGGTGACCGCCGAGCTCGTCCCACACCTCCTCGGACGGCGGCGTACGGGCGCCGGCGGATGTCGACGCGCTGCGTGCACGAGCCTTCTTCGCCATGCCTCCACCCTGGTGGCCGCCTTGCGCCGCCGCGCCGCCACGGCGGATCCTGCGCACTTCGGTGAGGCCGAGCCGCCTGTGGAGGACAAGATCACGTAGACTCGGCGACGTGATCGACTACGTCGACACGGGGCTAAGCGCCAACTCCGTGCCGTATCTCGACGCCCTCGAGCAGCAGCGTGCCCTGCACGCGGCCGTCGTCGCGGGGCGGGCGCCCGACACCGTCATCCTTCTCGAGCACGAGTCCGTCTACACCGCGGGCAAGCGCACTGAGCCCGACGAACGGCCCACCGACGGAACCCCGGTGATCGACGTCGACCGCGGCGGCAAGATCACCTGGCACGGACCAGGTCAGCTCGTCGGCTATCCGATCATCCGGCTTGCCGAGCCGATCGATGTCGTCGGCTATGTGCGCAGACTGGAGGGCATGCTCATCGACGTGCTCGCCGAGCTGGGAGTGCACGGACATCGCGTGAACGGCCGCAGCGGCGTCTGGGTGTCGGGGGACGGGGCGGATGCGAAGATCGCAGCCATCGGCATCCGTGTCGCGTCGGGCGTGACGATGCACGGGTTCGCCCTGAACTGCTCCAACGACCTCGCACCGTATGACCGGATCGTGGCGTGCGGCATTCGGGACGCGGGCGTCACCACGATCAGCCGGGAGCTGGGCCGCCTCGTCACCCCGAGGGATGCGGCCGCCGTGGTACGCGAGAGCTTCGACTCCGTGATCGGCGTCGCCGCGTGACGGCCGCACCGGAGGGGCGCAGACTGCTGCGACTGGAGGCTCGGAACTCGCAGACCCCGATCGAGCGCAAACCCGAGTGGATCAAGACGCGCGCCAGGATGGGCCCCGAGTACACGCAGCTTCAGAGCCTCGTGAAGTCCGAGCAGCTCCACACCGTGTGCCAGGAAGCGGGGTGCCCGAACATCTACGAGTGCTGGGAGGACCGGGAGGCCACCTTCCTCATCGGCGGCAGCCAGTGCACCAGGCGGTGCGACTTCTGCCAGATCGACACCGGCAGGCCGGCGGAGTTCGATGCCGACGAGCCGCGCCGGGTCGGGGAGAGCGTGGCCCGCATGGGGCTGCGCTACGCGACCGTTACGGGTGTCGCACGCGACGACCTGCCGGATGAGGGCGCCTGGCTGTACGCGGAGACGATTCGGGAGATCCACCGACAGGCACCGGGGACGGGCGTCGAGATCCTCGTTCCCGACTTCTCCGGCCGATCGGAGCACCTTCGGCACGTGTTCGACGCCGAGCCCGAGGTCTTCGCGCACAACGTGGAGACGGTTCCCCGGCTCTTCAAGCGCATCCGGCCCGCGTTCCGCTATGAGAGGTCTCTCGACGTGATCTCGCAGGCGCGGGCGGCCGGGATGATCACCAAGTCGAACCTCATACTGGGCATGGGCGAGGAGCGCGCGGAGGTCAGCGAGGCACTGCGGGATCTGCATGAGGCCGGGACCGACATCCTCACCATCACCCAATACCTACGGCCGAGCCCGCGTCATCTCCCGGTCGCCCGCTGGGTGAGGCCTGAGGAGTTCGTGGAGCTCAAGGCGGAGGCGGAGGCGGTCGGGTTCCTGGGTGTGCTTGCCGGCCCGCTGGTGCGTTCCTCGTACCGGGCAGGACGGCTCTGGGCCACATCGATGACGGCCAAGGGCCGGCCGATCCCGGCCGCAATGCGTGCGCTGGCGGACGCATCCATCGGCTTCGCGCAAGCCGTCGGATGACGCGCCGGCCGGCGGCGCACGCGCCGCGTTCCACGGCGCCCTGAGCCGGTATCCTGGTCACCATGGCACGCAAGGAGACCGGCGAGACGAAGGAACCCGGGCGCATCAAGCAGATGTGGCAGGTGTTCCAGATGACCCGGCGCTATGACGCCCGGGCCCAGTGGTACATGCTCGGGACCCTGCTGCTGGGCGTGGTCCTGGGCGTCGTGCTCGCGCTCACGCTGACCGGCGGAAACGTGTTCTCCATCGTGCTGTGGATCGTCGCCGGCGTCCTCGCCGGCGCCTTGGGCGCCATCATCGTTCTGGGCCGTCGGGCCGAACGCGCCGCCTACTCGCAGATCGAGGGTCAGCCCGGTGCGGTCGGGGCCGTCCTCCGCAGCTCACTGAAGCGGTCGTGGCGAGGAAGCGAGATGCCGGTCGCCGTGAACGGGCGCACGCGCGATGCCGTATACCGTGCGGTGGGCCGTGGAGGTGTCGTCCTCGTCGCCGAGGGGCCGAGCTCGCGCACGCGCAAGATGGTGGAGGACGAGCGCCGCAAGGTCGCCCGTATCGTGCCGAACGTTCCGATCACCGTGTTCAACGTTGGTCCCGATCCGGATGCCGTGCCGCTGCACAGGCTGGCCGGCCGGATGGCGAAGATCAAGGTCGCACTGACCAAGCCGGAGGTTCTCGCCGTCGACAATCGCCTGAGCTCCCTGGGCACGCAGATGCCGATCCCGAAGGGCGTCGACCCGCTGAAGGTCCGCCCACAGCGCGCCCGCTGACACGCGCCGGCTGACACCGGGACCGGTTGCCCTCTCAGGCCCTGACTCTCACGCTCTGATGAGGACGGTTCCGGCCACCTTGTCGTGGAACCCGCGCTGATCCGAGTCCCACACCAGCGCCGGCACGACGACGCACAGCAGGACGGTCCGCACCAGGGGACGCCACAGACCGATCCAGGTGCCGTTCAACGCCACGAGCCGAAGGCCGACGACGCGGTGCCCGATGCTCCCGCCGATCGTGGGGATGAACAGACACTGCAGGAGCGCGAAGAGGCCGAGTGTCGCCCAGGCGTCGTCGCGGAAGAACGCGAACGAGAACAGGGTGGCGATCGCCCAGTCGATCAGCAGGCCGAGGATGCGGCGTCCCGGTCGCGCCGCCGATCCGGGCCCGCTCTCGGGCATCCCGAGACGTTCCCCGGGGTACCGGCTGGGCGCGAGCTCGCCGAAGCGGCGCTGGGCGGTGGGGCTGGGCACCGGGTGAGTCTATCGGTGGGTGCGTGTAACATCCCGGAAACAATCGCGACACGGCCGGGAAACCGCCTCCCCCTAGCCTGACACCGGCTGCCCTGGCAGACCGATCCGACTCCCGCCACCCCCTTGGAGCGACCACATGTTCAGTGATTCTTCCGAGGTGCTCACATTCATCAAGGACACGGACGTCAGGTTCGTGGATATTCGATTCACGGATCTCCCTGGTGTGCAGCAGCATCTCACGATCCCGGCCGACACGGTGGACGAGGCGTTCTTCACGGACGGCATCGCGTTCGACGGCTCGTCGATTCGCGGCTTCGCCTCGATCCACGAGTCCGACATGCAGCTCATCCCCGACGTGTCGACGGCCTATCTTGACGCCTTCCGCGCCGAGCGCACCCTGAACGTGGTCTTCGACATCTTCAACCCCCGCAATGGCGAGGTCTACAGCAAGGACCCCCGCCAGGTCGCCAAGAAGGCGGAGAAGTACCTGGCATCGACCGGCATCGCCGACACCGCCTACTTCGCTCCGGAGGCCGAGTTCTACATCTTCGACGATGTGCGGTACGAGGTGAAGCAGAACTCGGCGTTCCACTTCGTGGACTCCGGCGAGGCGGCGTGGAACTCCGGTCGCGTCGAGGAGGGCGGCAACCTCGCCAACAAGACCCCGTACAAGGGCGGCTACTTCCCGGTCTCCCCCGTCGACCAGCATGCGGACCTCCGCGACGACATCGTGCTCAAGCTGATCGCCGCGGGGCTCGATGTCGAGCGGGCCCACCACGAGGTGGGAACCGCCGGTCAGGGTGAGATCAACTACAAGTTCGACACGATGGTGCACGCGGCCGACGACATCTTGAAGTTCAAGTACATCGTGAAGAACACCGCCGCGGAGTGGGGCAAGACGGCGACGTTCATGCCCAAGCCGCTCTTCGGCGACAACGGCTCGGGGATGCACACGCACCAGTCGCTGTGGAACGAGGGCAAGCCGCTGTTCTACGACGAGGCCGGCTACGGCGGCCTCTCGGACATCGCGAGGTGGTACATCGGCGGTCTGCTGAGGCACGCCGCCAGCGTGCTCGCCTTCACCAACCCCACGGTGAACTCCTACCACCGGCTCGTCCCGGGCTTCGAGGCCCCGGTCAATCTCGTGTACTCGGCGGGCAACCGCTCGGCCGCGATCCGCATCCCGATCACGGGGACGAACCCGAAGGCCAAGCGCATCGAGTTCCGCGCACCGGACGCCTCGGGCAACCCGTATCTCGCGTTCGCGGCCCAGCTGATGGCCGGCATCGACGGCATCCGCAACCGCATCGAGCCGCACGAGCCG
Source organism: Actinomycetales bacterium (assembly GCA_015655415.1). GTDB lineage: Bacteria > Actinomycetota > Actinomycetes > Actinomycetales > Microbacteriaceae > Humibacter. Next base: position 4,224 of record JAATFB010000043.1, on the reverse strand, counting down.
GTCGACAAGGACCTCTACGAGCTCCCTCCGGAGGAGGCCAAGTCCATCCCGCAGGTTCCGGGCACGCTCGGCGCGGTGCTGGACGCCCTCGAGGCCGACCACGACTTCCTCACGGCTGGAAACGTGTTCACGCCCGAGCTGATCGAGACCTGGATCGATTACAAGCGCGAGAGGGAGATCAAGCCCCTCGCTCAGCGTCCGCATCCCTTCGAGTTCGAGCTCTACTACGGGGTCTGATCCCGGGCGCTGCCGGTGTTCGCCGACGAGCGGGTCGTCCTCTCTAGCGAGGGCGGCCCGCTTCGTCGTCGTGGCGCCCCTGCCGTACGCGGATGCACCGGATCACGAGTCGTAGAAGTTGCGCTCGAACACCGCCCTGGCGCGCCGGGTGACGGCGAGGTACTCCTCTTCGAGCCGGCTCGCCGATCCCGGCGGATACTCCAGCAGGCGGGCCACTCCCTCGAGCGCCTTGCGGTCCGATGGCAGCAGATCCGAGGTCTTGTTCGCCCAGAGGGTGAGGGCGCTGCGCACCCGTGAGGCCAGGATCCACGCCTCACGCAGCCGGTCGGCGTCGGTCTGCTGAAGCAGCCCGAGGTCCACGCAGGCGTCGAGCGCCTCCAGCGTCGAGGTCGTGCGAAGCTCGGGCGAGGAGGCGCCGTGCACGAGCTGGTGCAGCTGCACCAGCCATTCCACGTCGCTCAGCGAGCCACGCCCGAGCTTCAGGTGCCGCGCAGGGTCGGCGCCCTGCGGCAGCCGCTCGTTCTCCACGCGCGCCTTGATGCGCTTCACCTCGCGTACGTCACGGTCGGAGATCGCGGACGGGTAGCGCACCGAGTCGGCGAGCCTCTCGAAGTCCGCCATCAGCTCGCCGTCGCCGGCGACCCCGCGGGCGCGCAGCAACGCCTGCGCCTCCCAGGTCAACGACCAGCGTTCGTAGTACGCCCGGTACGAGTCGAGGGAACGAGCCGGCGCTCCGTTCTTGCCCTCCGGCCTGAGGTCCATGTCGAGCTCCAGCGGCAGGCGGGCGTCCTCCGTGAGTCTGTTGAGCTCGGCCACGATGCCCAGCGCGGTGCGACGCGCCTGTTCCAGCTCGACCCCGGGGCCGGGCCGGAACACGTAGATCACGTCTGCGTCCGATCCGAACCCGAGCTCGCGCCCGCCGAACCGGCCCATGCCGATCACGGCGAACTCGAGGGGCGTCGGCTGCCGTTGCCTGATCGCCTCCAGGATGCCCGAGATCGTCACCTCGGTGAGGTCGGTGAGGCCTCGCGCCAGCTGCTGGACGTCGACGACACCGAGGATGGCGGCGAACGCCAGCCGGAGCACCTCCCGCCGGCGGACGGCACGCACCGCCCGTGCCGCCGCGTCCGCACTGTCGTGTCGGTCCAGGATCGCTGCGACCTCCTCGTCGAGGGCGTCCCGCTGACGAGGGCGCAGGTCGGCGTCGTCATCGAGCCACGCAACGCCCTCGGGCGCGAGCCCGAGCAGCTCACCGACGAAACGGGAGCCCGAGAGCACCCGCGTGAGCCGTTCCGCGGCCCCCGACGAGTCTCGGAGCATCCGGAGAAACCAGTGCGTGCCGCCGAGATCCTCGCTCAGCCGCCGGAACGTCAGCAGCCCATAGTCCGGGTCGGCGCCGTCCGCGAACCACTGCAGCATCACCGGCAGCAACGTGCGCTGGATCGCGGCACGCCGGGACACGCCCGAGGTGAGCGCAGCGATGTGGCCGAGGGCGCCGTGCGGATCCACGAACCCGATGGCCGCCAGCCGGGCCTCCGCCTGCTCGCCCGTCAACGCGCTCTCCCCATCGGGCAGCGCGGCGACCGCGGAAAGCAGCGGGCGGTAGAACAGCCTCTCGTGCAGGCCGCGCACGCGGCGCCTCACCTCGCTCCAGAGACGCACCAGCTCGTCGGCGCTGCCGGCCAGACCGGTCGCTCGGGCCAGCGTGCGCAGGCGATGCTCCTCCAGCGGCATGAGATGGGTTCGTCGCAGGTCGGCGAGCTGGATGCGATGCTCCAGCAGCCTCAGCATCCGGTAGTCGCGGGCGAACTCTGCGGACTCAGGACGTCCGATGTATCCGCCGCCGGCCAGCGCCGCCAGCGCCGGAAGCGTGCCCGCGACACGGACGGCCGGATCGGTGTGCCCGTGCACAAGCTGCAGCAGCTGCACGGTGAACTCGATGTCGCGCAGGCCTCCGGGGCCCAGCTTGAGCTGCCGGTCCACCTCGTCGGGCGGAATGTTCGCGGTCACCCGCTCGCGCATCCGCTGCACCGACTCGACGAAGTTCTCCCGCCCGGCGCTCGACCACACGTAGGGGGTGATCATCTCGATGTAGCGGTCCCCCAGGTCAGGGTCACCTGCTATCGGGCGCGCTTTGAGCAGTGCCTGGAACTCCCAGCCCTTTGCCCAGCGTTCGTAGTACGCGCGATGGGACTCGAGCGTGCGCACCAGGGCGCCGTCCTTCCCCTCTGGACGGAGGTTGGCGTCCACCTCCCACAGCGGCGGCTCGACGGCGATCGAGTCGACGCCTCGCATCGTCAGGGTGGCCAGGCGCGTGCCTATCTCGAGAGCGCGCGGAGCGGAGACGCCCTGGCGCTCGTCTCCCTCGACGACGAAGATCACGTCGACGTCGCTGAGATAGTTCAGCTCCTGCGCGCCCGTCTTGCCCATGCCGATCACCGCCAGCCGCGTCCCCAGCACCTCGGCCGCCGGAAAGGTGCCGGGGCCGGAACCCGTCACGGCACCGCGCGCCACGGCGAGCGATGCGTCGAGCGCGGCTCCCGCCAGCGCCGCCAGGCAGGATGCCACGGCGTCGAGCCCGCCGACCGCGTCCTCCTGCTGCAGGTCGTACAGTGCGATCTCGGTGAGGCGGGTGCGGTAGCGCACCCGCAACGCCGTCCATGCCTCCTCGCCGCTGACGGATGCCACCCCATCGCGTGCGCCCACCGCCCTGAGCAGATCGCTGCGCAGCTCCGCCTCGACGGGCAGCGAGCGAACGGGCGCGGCGAACACATGAAGTGCCGACGGCGCCCGGAGCAGGAAGTCGGCGAGGCCGGCGGATGCCCCGAGCACCACCATCATCCGGCGCAGCGCGGCCGAGTCGCCCAGCAGGGCGAAGACCTCGTCGGGACGACGGCGCAGGAGGGCGAGCGTCCGTTCCAGCGCTGCGTCCGGATCCGCGACCGAACCCAGCAGACGGATCGTCTGCTCGGGGGCGGGACCACCCAGCGCAGCCAGCTCCTCGAGGCGGTCGCCGACGTCCGACAGCTCGACGAAGCCCGCCCTGGCCAGATCGGTCAGCGTGATCGAGGGCATGGCTGCACCGCGTCGGCGGTCAGAGGATCTCGAGATTCGTGCGGAGCTCGTAAGGGGTGACCTGAGCGCGATACTCGCGGAAGTCGCGCTGCTTGTTGGCCAGCACGTAGTTGAACACCTGCTCGCCGAGCGTCTCCGCGACCAGTTCCGACTCCTCCATGCGCTGCACCGCCTGGTCGAGTCCGGCCGGGAGCGGGTCGTAGCCGAGCGCCCGCCGCTCGCCGTCGCTGAGCGCCCACACGTCGTCCTCCGCCTCCGGCGGCAGCTCGTACTCCTCCTCGATCCCCTTGAGTCCCGCCGCCAGCATGAGCGAGAACGCGAGATAGGGGTTCGCCGCCGAGTCGATGGCCCGGTACTCGACGCGCGCGCTCTGTCCCTTGCCGGGCTTGTACAGCGGGACACGCACGAGGGCCGACCGGTTGTTGTGTCCCCAGCACACGTAGCTCGGCGCCTCGTCCCCGCCCCACAGCCGCTTGTAGGAGTTCACGAACTGATTGGTCACGGCGGTGATCTCGGGAGCGTGGCGCAGCAGGCCGGCGATGAACCGACGAGCCACCTTCGACAGCTGGTACTCGGCCCCCGGCTCGAAGAAGGCGTTCGCGTCGCCCTCGAACAGGGAGAGATGGGTGTGCATGCCGCTCCCCGGATGCCCCGCGAGCGGCTTCGGCATGAACGTCGCGTAGACGCCCTGCTCGATCGCGACCTCCTTGACCACGGTGCGGAAGGTCATGATGTTGTCCGCCGTGGTGAGCGCATCCGCGTAGCGCAGGTCGATCTCGTTCTGCCCCGGGCCGACCTCGTGATGGCTGAACTCGACGGAGATGCCGAGGTCTTCGAGCATCCGCACGGAGCGCCGGCGGAAGTCGTGCGCGGTGCCGCCCGGCACGTTGTCGAAGTAGCCGGCGGAGTCGA
>JAATFB010000052.1 GCA_015655415.1 Actinomycetales bacterium | reverse complement strand
TTCATGACGCCGCAGACGGTCAACGCCTACTACAACCCGGGCTTCAACGAGATCGTGTTCCCCGCCGCCATCCTGCAGCTCCCCTTCTTCGACCCGAACCGCGACGACGCCGCCAACTACGGTGCGATCGGGGCGGTGATCGGCCACGAGATCGGCCACGGGTTCGACGACCAGGGATCCAAGTTCGACGGCGACGGCCGGCTCGACGACTGGTGGACGGCCGCCGATCGCGACGCGTTCGAGGAGCGCACGCGCGCCCTGATCGCGCAGTACGACGCGCTCGCCCCGGCGCAGGTCCCGGACCACCACGTGAACGGAGCGCTCACCGTGGGCGAGAACATCGGCGACCTGGGCGGGCTCGGCATCGCGTGGAAGGCGTACCTGCTCACCCTTGACGGGGCCGAACCGCCCGTCGTCGACGGTCTCACCGGCGCCGAGCGCTTCTTCCTCTCCTGGGCGCAGGCGTGGCGGCAGAAGAGCCGCGACGAGGAGGTCGTCCGCCTGCTGGCGATCGACCCGCACGCGCCCACCGAGTTCCGCTGCAACCAGATCGTGCGGAACATCGACGCCTTCTACGACGCGTTCGGCGTGCAGGAGAAGGATGCGGCCTGGCTCGATCCCGCAGACCGGGTGCGCATCTGGTGACGCGGCTGCCGTGTCGTGTGCCGGCGCGCGGCCGGCACGAAGCGGTCTCGGCCGGACGCGGGAGACCGTCGCGGAAGCACCCGCGCCGGCGTGGTTTGATGGGAGTGGCGGATGCCGTGACCCGGGGACGCATCCGCACGAGCCAGCACGTCGATGACCTCGATGAGGAATGACCAGACCGTGAGCGCCCCCGTTCGAAGCTCCCAGCGTCGTGTGCGGCGGTCCGGCGCCGGGCACGGCAGGCACTCCGGCCGTGAGCCGGGCGACGGCTTCAGCAGGGGGTTCGCGGCCCTCGGCGAGCTCGCGCTCGCCGGCGTGCAGGTGTCCGCGCGGGCCCTGGATCTGGGCACGGGATCCGTGCTGTTCTCCGTCGATGATCACGTGGCGATGCCGACGGCCTCCATCGGCAAGGTCCTCCTGCTGGTCGAGGTGGCGGCGCGCCTGGAGTCGCGCGAGACCAGTGCGCTCAGCCTCGTCGATCGGCTCGAGACGGATGCCGTGGGCGGCTCCGGCGTGTGGCAGCACCTCGCAGTGCCCTCGCTGCCGATCGCCGATCTCGCCGCGCTCGTGGGCGCGACGAGCGACAACCTGGCCACGAACGTGCTGCTGCGTCGCATCGGCCTGGACGCGGTGAGCGCACGGACCGAGCGGCTCGGCATGAGGCGGACGGCGATGCTCGACCTGGTGCGCGATCATCGCGGTCCCGACGACGCCCCGCAGCTGTCGGTGGGCAGCGCCAAGGAGCTCACCTGGCTGTTCTCCGCCCTCGCGCGCGGCGAGGTGGTGGATGTCCCCACGAGCAGACGCGTGGTGAGCTGGCTCTCGCTGAACCACGACCTCTCCATGGTCGCCAGCGCCTTCGGACTCGATCCGCTCGCGCACCGGGCGCCCGACCATGGCCTCCTGCTGGTGAACAAGACGGGAGCGGACCGCGGGGTGCGCAGCGAGGTGGGTGTCCTGCGGGGTCCCCGGGCCGGCGTCGCCTACGTCGTCTCCACGGTGTTCGACGACACCGACCTGGCGGCCCGCCTCGGGGTGCTCGACGGGATGCGCGTGGTGGGCCGCGACCTGCTCGAGTACGTGCACTGACCCCGTTCCCGGCCCCTGCTTCCCCACCCAGCCCCGGCCCGCCACCCCAGCGCCCCGCCCGGCCCCCGGCGCCCCGCCCGGCCCCAGCTCCCCGCCCGGCCCCAGCTCCCCGCCCGGCCCCAGCTCCTCCACCCGTGAGAAGCCAGTTGCGGCCGGAATGCCACGCGCATACCCCACCCAACTGGCTTGTCGGGAGGGTGTGGGGTGGCTTGTCGGGAGGGTGTGGGGTGGCTTGTCGGGAGGGTGTGGGGTGGCTTGTGGGATGGGGCGAACGGGCCCCGTGCCGAACACGAACGGGCCCCTGGGGCGGCCTGCGGGCGCGCGCATGTGTTCACTTTGTAAAGATTTGGTACAACGCCGGGCCGGCACATTGCGGCACGTCCGAACCCTCGTCTACCGTTCAGGACATTGCAATCGTGCAACTCGGGAGCAGACATGCGGCCCGGGCACAGACGTGAAAGGCACTGTCACATGGCATCGAAGAGGATCATCGGGGCGTTCGCGGCGGCAGCCGCGGTCGCGCTCCTGACGGCTGGGTGTGTGAACCAGGCGTCGACCGGCGGCTCCACCTCCGGGACGAGCAAGATCGATCTGCCGGTTCAGACCACGATCGACGTCCCGAAGGACGCGGTGCTTCCCGCCGGCGACGGCAAGGCGAAGTGCGACAGCGGACTGACCATCGCCTACATCGGTGCGGAGACCGGTCCGAACGCACAGCTCGGCATCAACATCTACAACGGCGTGCAGCTCGCGATCGACCAGCACAACAAGGCCAACCCGGACTGCCAGGTGCAGTTCAAGAAGTTCGACACCGAGGGCGACCCGGGCAAGGCGCCCGGCGTGGTGACGCAGGCCGTGAACGAGTCCGACATCGTCGGCGTGGTCGGTCTTCCGTTCTCCGGCGAGTCGCAGGCGACGGGCGGCATCTTCGAGCAGGCGGGCCTGGTGCACATCACCGCGTCGGCCACCAACCCCGGACTGACGAAGAACGGCTGGACCACCTTCTTCCGCGCCCTGGGCAACGACAACGTGCAGGGCCCCGCGGCCGCCAAGTTCGCCACCGGCAAGCTGAAGGCGAAGAAGGTCTACGTCGTCCAGGACGACTCCGACTACGGCATCGGCCTCTCCACCGCCGTGCGGAAGGCGCTCGGATCGCACCTGGCCGGCACCGACAAGGTGACCACCGGCCAGAAGGACTTCTCCGCGACGGTGAGCAAGATCCTCAACGCCAAGCCGGATGCCGTGTACTACTCGGGCTACTACGCGGAGGGCGCGCCGTTCGACCAGCAGCTCGTGAACAAGGGCTACAAGGGCATCTTCATCGGCCCCGACGGCGTCAAGGACGACCAGTTCATCAAGCTGGCCGGGAACGCGTCTGACAACGCCTACTTCACCTGCCCGTGCATTCCGGGCGAGCTGATCAAGTCGTTCAACGACCAGTACCAGTCGGCGTTCAACGCCGCCCCTGGCACCTACTCGATCGAGGGCTACGACTCGGCGACGATCCTGCTCGCCGGCATCGACAAGGGCAACACCGACCGGGCCAAGCTCAAGGACTGGGTCAAGAACTACGACGCCGACGGCCTGAGCAAGCACTACAAGTGGGGTCCCACCGGTGAGCTGGCGAAGTCGACCGTGTACGGCTACAAGGTCGACGACGGCAAGATCGTGTCGGTCGGAGCGATCGGCTAGCGCCCGGCAGCCGAATCGAGGCCGCGCCGTGGGGCGTCACACGATCGTCCCGCGGCGCGGCCACGCTTGACCCGAAACAGCTGAACCCCGACAAGGCGGTCGGGCTTCGACACGGCACCGGAAGAACCACATGTTCGCTACCCTGCTCTCCCTGCCGGCCGCTCTGCCGGCATCGGTCCACACCGACAACAGCTGGATCAACTTCGACGTCAACTCGCTCGTCCAGAACTTCTGGCCGGCCACCTTCGACGGTCTCACCTTCGGCGCCATCTACGCGCTGGTCGCCCTCGGCTACACCCTCGTCTACGGCGTGCTCAACCTCATCAACTTCGCGCACTCCGAGGTCTTCATCATGGGCTGCTACGGGGTGGTCGCCACGCTGACCACCCTGGGCTTCGGCCCCAGCGCGCCGAACCTGTCGCTGTGGGCGATCATTCTCAACCTGCTCCTGGCGATGATCGTGGGCATGGTGTTCTCTGTGGTCACCGCGTTCGTCGTGGAGCGGGTGGCCTACCGTCCGCTGAGGCGGCGCGGCGCCTCACGGCTGGCGTTCCTGATCACCGCGATCGGCGCCTCCTTCTCGATCCAGTACCTGATCTTCCTGATCCGCGGCTCCAACGCCGAGCCGGCGGTGACCATGTTCATCCCGACCCCCGTCTTCCAGGTGTTCGGCGCGATCATCGACAGCCAGCAGCTGACGATCGTGATCGCGGCGGTGATCATGATGGTGTTCACCGACCAGTACATCCGTCGCTCCCGGGTGGGCCGTGGCATCCGCGCCGTGGCGCAGGATCCGGACACGGCGACCCTGATGGGCGTGAACAGGGACAGGATCATCGTCACCACGTTCGTGATCGGCGGAATCCTCGCGGGGGCGGCGGCCCTGTTCTACGTCATGAAGGTGCCCAGCGGCGTCATCTACAACGGCGGCTTCGTGCTGGGCATCAAGGCGTTCGCGGCCGCGGTGCTCGGCGGCATCGGCAACGTGCGCGGCGCCCTGCTCGGCGGGCTGCTCATCGGCGTCATCGGCAACTACGGCCAGCTGCTGCTCGGAGACTCGCAGTGGTCCGACGTCGTCGCGTTCATCGTGCTCGTGCTCGTGCTGCTGGTGAGACCGTCGGGGCTGCTCGGACAGACCCTCGGAAGGAGCCGCGCATGAGCGCCATCGGAGGCGGCACCCCCACGCCCACCGCCCGGACCGTCCAGGAGCTCGACCAGGAGGAGTCGTTCGGCGGCCGGCGCCGGTTCCTCGGCGGCTGGCGCCGGCGCTGGAACCGCATGGCGCGCTGGCAGCAGTGGCTGTTCCTGATCATCGTCCTGGCGGCGATCTACTACCTGCCCGTCGCGAACCCGTGGCTGATCACCACCGAGCCGGGCAACGACTTCCCGATCTCCTGCTTCCAGATGGCGGTATACGCGCTCGTCGGCGTGGGCCTGAACGTGGTCGTCGGCTTCGCAGGCCTCCTCGACCTGGGGTACATCGCGTTCTTCGCCATCGGCTCGTACACCGCGGCCTTCTTCACCTCGCCCGACTCCGCCGTGATCCACATCCCGTACCTGTGGACGCTGCCGCTGGCGATCGGCATCGCGATGGTGTTCGGCGTGGCCCTCGGCCTCCCGACGCTGCGACTGCGCGGCGACTACCTGGCGATCGTGACGCTCGGATTCGGCGAGATCATTCGCATCCTCGCCACGATCATCCCGGCGGCGAAAGGCCAGGTCGGATTCAAGGAGGTCGGGCACCCCCCGGGGACGGACTCCCAGGGCCACCCGATCTTCTCGGTGTCGAACGGGACGCCGTGGTACTGGCTCGCGGTGACGGTCATCATCGTGATCCTCATGCTCGTGGGCAACCTGGAGCGCAGTCGCGTCGGCCGCGCCTGGATCGCGATCCGCGAGGACGAGGACGCCGCGGAGATCATGGGCGTCCCCACCTTCAAGTTCAAGCTGTGGGCGTTCGCCATCGGGGCCGGGATCGGCGGGCTCTCGGGCGCGCTGTTCGCCGGGCAGGTGGGCTTCGTGAACAACCAGAAGTTCGACGTGGCGACGTCGATGCTGTTCGTCGCGGCCGTCGTGCTAGGCGGCTCGGGCAACAAGGTGGGTGCCCTCCTCGGCGGCGCGATCGTCGCGTACATCCCCCTGCGGTTCACGGCCATCGCCGACTACAAGTACCTGATCTTCGGCGTGATCCTGATCGTCCTGATGATCTTCCGCCCGCAGGGGCTGGTCGCGGCGAAGTCGCACCTGCTCACCTACTCGCGGGTGGTCGCCGACCGGGTGCGGGAGCTGAGGTCGGCCCGGGGCGCCCCGAGCCGAGGAACGCCCGTCCGCCCGGCGGCGCACGCGGCCGACGAGTCCACGAGGGGAGGCGCCGAATGAGCGAACCGCGCGACGACGGGCCCCGGCGGCCGCGCCCCGAGCGGGTGCCGGCGGTGAACGATCCGAACCTGGGAGCGCGTCCGGAACCGGTGCCAGACAGGGGCCAGGCCCATGCCGGCCCGACCGACGCCGGACCGCAGCCGTCGTCGCGAGACGACGCCGACGTGCCCGGCGCCGCCGACAACGCCGCGACCCTCGCCGAGGCCGGCGTCGACTCGGGGCTGGCGGAGGCCGCGGCATCCGAGCGCGAGATCGCGGTGGAGGTGGGGGAGAAGATCGTCGAGGTGCGGGGCGTGACCGTGAAGTTCGGCGGTCTGGTCGCGCTCGACGACGTCACGTTCCACATCAACCGTGGCGAGATCCTGGGGCTCATCGGACCGAACGGTGCCGGCAAGACGACGGCGTTCAACGCGATGACCGGCGTCTACAAGCCCACGAGCGGCGACGTCCTGATGGAGGGGGTCTCCATCAAAGGCAGGAAGCAGCACAAGATCACGCAGGCCGGGCTTGCGCGCACGTTCCAGAACATCCGGCTCTTCGGCGAGATGACGGCGCTCGAGAACGTGGTGGTCGGGCTGGACGCCAGGCACCACACGAGCGTGCCCGGTGCGCTGGTCCGCAGCCGCCGGCACTATCGCGAGGAGAGGTCGGCGATCGATCGCGGTCTCGCGCTGCTGGAGTTCGTGGGGATCGCGGATGCCGCGAACACGCTGTCCCGGCACCTGCCCTACGGCAGCCAGCGGCGGCTGGAGATCGCGCGGGCGCTGGCCACCGATCCCAAGGTGCTCTGCCTCGACGAGCCGGCAGCCGGGTTCAACCCCGCGGAGAAGGAGCAGCTCATGGAGCTGATCCGCACCATCCGAGCCGACGGATACACCGTGCTGCTCATCGAGCACGACATGAAGCTCGTGATGGGCGTGTGCGACCGCATCGTGGTGCTCGAGTTCGGAAAGAAGATCGCGGACGGATCGCCCGCCGAGGTGCGCAGCGACCCGCGGGTGATCTCCGCCTACCTGGGAGAGCCTGATGACGACGCTGCTTGAGCTAAAGGACGTCGTGGTCGGCTACGGCCGGATCGAGGCGCTTCACGGCCTGTCCTTCACCGTCGAGGAGGGCGAGATCGTCTCGCTGATCGGCGCCAACGGGGCGGGCAAGACCACGACGATGAAGGCGATCTCCGGTCTCCTGAACCTGAGCAGGGGGTCGATCCTGTTCGACGGCCAGGACATCACCAGGATGAAGGCGCACGTCAGGGTGGCCAGGGGCATCTCGCAGGCGCCCGAGGGACGTGGGATCTTCCCGGGTATGACCGTGCTGGAGAACCTCGACATGGGCACGTACGGGCGCAAGGACCGCACCGGCGTGAAGGAGGACCTCGAGCGCGTGTTCGCGCTGTTCCCCCGGCTGGCGGAACGCCGGTCGCAGGTCGGCGGCACGATGTCCGGCGGTGAGCAGCAGATGCTCGCGATCGGGCGCGCGCTCATGGGCCATCCTCGTCTGCTGCTGCTCGACGAGCCCTCGATGGGGCTCGCGCCGCAGTTCATCAGGCAGATCTTCCGCATCATCGCCGAGATCAACGAGCAGGGCACGACCATCCTGCTCGTCGAGCAGAACGCGAATCAGGCGCTCGCCCGTGCCGACCGCGCGTTCGTGCTGGAGACCGGCACGATCACCCACAGCGGTTCCGGCCGGGAGCTGCTGACCGATCCTGCCATCAAGGAGGCGTACCTGGGAGTCGCGTGACCCCGCTGCGTCACTTCGGCGCGGCGACCGGCGAGACCACGGTGAGCAGATGCACCTTGTCGTTCTGGCACGCGGTGAGGTTGGCGGCCTGCACGAAGACGGAGCGCGTGGAATGCGGCGGATACACGCGGAATCCGTCGGCGGCGAGCGGCTGGCATTCGGACGAGTCGTAGTTGCCGGCCTGCGCGACCCGCAGATTGGCGACGACCACGTCGCCCGGCCGTAGCGTGTTCTGCACGATCGGCTGCGACTGATCCCAGTCCGCCGGCGCACCGAGCTGGGTCCCGTTGCCCTTGCCCACGAACGACACCCCGGGGAAGCCGTGCAGCTCGCACGGCTTCGATGACGTGTTGGTGAAGCGGATCGGCACATACGCGCTGCCTGCGGCGGCGTTCCCCGTTCCGAGCGAGACCGCGAGGTCATCGACCGAGCACGTCGACACCGCACCCGGCGTGGACGGAGGCGCGGGCGTCGCGGTGCGCGTGGGCGTCGCGGTGTGCGTGGGCGTAGCGATCGCCGTCGTGGGACTCGACGTGGGGGTGACGGAGCCGCCGCGCGCGAACACCAGCAAGACGACCGCGACGATCAGAGCGAGGACGAGCACGGCGAGCACGATGATCGCGATGGTGCGCCCACGGATGCGGCGCCGAGGGCCGTCCGGGCCGTCCGGATCGCCGGGGGAGCCGGCGGGGGAGTCGCCATCGCCGAACGGTTCGGGGAACCCCTGCTGTTCGCTCATCCACCCATCGTGCTACGGATGAGTCGCGCGTCCTCGGCGCCTCGCCCGCGAGTCACCGTTGACGCGCTCCGACCGAGTGGGGCCTCACCGGGCGAGCCGCGGCAGCTCCCAGTGCAGCAGGATCGCGAGGATGCGCAGGCCCAGGCACACCACGAACCCCGCCGCCATGGCCGGCAGCGGCCTCACCCGGAGCTTCAGCGCGATGCCGACCGCCACCGATCCGGCCGCCGCCGCCGTGGCGTACACGTCGGCGGTGAGGATGAGCGGCACGCGGTTCAGAAGCACGTCGCGCACGATGCCGCCGCCGGCGGCCGTCATCGTGCCGAGCAGGCCGACGACCCAGAGATTGGAGCCGCGGGCCGCGGCCTTCTCGGCGCCGGTGACGGCGAAGAGGGCGAGCGCCCCGGCATCGACGAACTGGATCGCCTCACGGGGCAGCCCCGCGCCCGCCAGGTCGTGCAGGAAGGCGGCCGCGCTGCCCAGCAGTGCTGCCACGATGCGTGCCGGGGAGCGGAACGCCGCCGGTGGCAGGTCGCCCAGGAGCACGTCGCGGAGGATGCCGCCGACGAGCGCGGTCGCGAAGCCGATGATGGCGATGCCGAACAGGTCGAAATGCGCGTTGGCGGCGGCGAGGGCGCCCTCGAAGCCGCACAGCGCCGTGGCCGCGACGTCCGCCACGAGATAGCTGACGGCGCCGACGGAACGGGGCGCGCGTAGGCCCGCCGCCGGCGCGGAGGCGCGTATGGTCACCGACCCTGTCTAACGGATCATGCGCTCGCCGCGGTCGAGGCTCGCGCGCGACGGCGGCACGCCGGGTCAGCTCCGTGCGGTCGCGAACTCCCGGTCGAGCAGACCGAAGATGGCCACATCGTGCCACTCGCCGTCGATGTTGTCGCGCTCCCGCAGCAACGCCTCCCGGGTCATCCCGAGGATCTCGCACAGCCGGGCGGATGCCTCGTTCGCGGCGTCCAGCTCCGCGTACACCCGGTGCGCGCCGAGCTCGCGGAAGGCGATGCCGAGCAGTGCCGTGACCGCCTCGGTGGCGTAGCCCCGGCCGTGCACGGCCGGGTGGAAGACCCAGCCCACCTCGACCTGCGCGTCGTGCGTGCTCTTCACGAACAGGCTCACGTCGCCGATCACGCGATGCTCGGTGGAGCCGTCGGTCGCGCACAGCTCCACGGCGAAGATCAGACCGTCGCCGTCGGTCGCGAGGCGATCCAGCGCGATCCGCTTCTCGAGGTTCCGCGCCGGCTCGTCATGGTCGTGCACCTCCCAGCGGAGATAGCGCACGACGTCGGTGCGCCTCTGGTAGTTCTCGCTGCGGTGCTCGATGTCCGCCCTGGTCAACGGCCGCAGCCGCAGCCTCTCGGTCGCGATGGGGCGGGTCTCGAACGGCAGAGCCAAGAGACCGGCGCCGGTCGTCGTCTCGGATGTCATGATCTCTCGTCCTTCGTCCCCCGGCCGCATCCGCCGATCGCGGCTCAGCGCATCGGTGCCGCGTGCCTCAGGATGCCGCGCCCTCGTCTGCAACGATACGCACGCCGGCCCGGGGTTCCGAATCGAGGCCGAAGACGGCGTCGACGCCGGCGACGAAGGCGTCCGCCTCGCCCTGGCGGGCCAGCTCGCGCGCCCGGAGCGACGGCGTGTGCAGAAGCACGCCGACCAGGTGCCGGAGCGCGGCCTCGGTCTGCCCGGCGTCGTCGCCGCGGCGACGCGCGCGCTCGATCTCCGCCTCGAGCACGCCGAACACGTGCGTGCGCAGGGCGACCAGCGCGGGCTCCGCGGCCCGCTCGTCGCCTATGGCGGCGAACTCGGCCGCGGCGTCGTCCACGATGGATCGCGCGCGGTCGGTGGCCGCGAAGTCCTCCAGCGGGGCGTGCAGCCCGATGAGCTCGAGATCGAGCACCTCGGTCCCTGTCACCCACGCCACGTCACGGTCCACGTTGCGCGGCAGGCCGAGGTCGATGACCAGACGGTGCACGACCGCATCCGCCCGTCGGCTCGCCTCCTCCACGAGCTCGCGGTCGAGCAGCACGCCGGGCGCGACGCTGCAGGTCACCACGAGCTCGGATGTCGCGATCGCCTCGACGAGTCCGTCCTGCGCCACCGCCTCGATGCCGTGCTTGAGCGCGAACGCCTGCGCGCGCCCGGTGCGCGACCAGACGCGGACGTCCTGCGCACCGCGGTCACGCAGGGCCTTCAGGCTCGCCGCGGCATAGTTGCCGGTGCCGACGATGAGGATCCGCGCGGCCGACCAGTCGGCGATCCTGCTGCCGGCGAGCTCGAGCGCGAGCCGCACGATGGAGCGCCCGGCCGACCCGACCGCGGTGCCGCTCTTCACCTCTCGCGAGACGCGGGAGGCTGTCTGGAACAGCCGCTCCAGCTCACGCGTGGAGCTGCCGCGGCGGCGCGCCCTCTCCAGGGCGCGCCGCACCTGCCCGGCGATCTCGCCCTCGCCGACGATGAGCGACTCGAGGCCGCTGGCGACGGAGAAGAGGTGTCCGGCGACGGCGTGACCGTGCACGATCGTGGCGGACGCCTCCAGCTCGTCGCGTCGCACGCCGGTGATCTCGCCGACGACGCGCAGAACCCGGTCGGCGGCGGCGGAACGTGCGACGTCGGTCACCTCGAGGTACGTCTCGAAGCGGTTGCAGGTGGCGAGGACGACGAAACCCGCGAAAGCATCGCCGTGCTCCCGGAGTGCGGCGTCGACCTCGTCCGCGCGCCGTTCGAGCCGCTCGAGGAGATCGAAGTCGGCCGTGCGATGGCTCACGGTGAAGCAGAGAAGCACGCATTAGATGGTACGCCGCGGATCCGTGGGGTCTGACCGCCGGCCACGGCGCCGCTCGAGCCGAGGCGGAGGGTCGACGGAGCATCTGGTGGGACAATCGAGCGCGTGACCTACCCCGAACCGGCCAGGCGGCCGACCCCGGCGTCGCCTTCCTCGACGTCCGAACCGGATGCCGCCGCGTCGTCCTCGCCGGGCGCGGCGTCGCCGGGCGCCGCGTCGCAGGGCCTCGCGGCGGAGCATCCTCTGGTCGCTGGTCGCACCTCGCGCTCCCGCCTCGTCACCGCATACTCCGGGAGGCGCCCCGAGGTGCTGCCGGTGTGGTTCATGCGCCAGGCGGGCCGATCGCTTCCCGAGTACCGGGAGCTGCGCGTCGGCACGCGCATGCTGGATGCGTGCCTCGACCCCGCGCTGGCCAGCGAGATCACGCTGCAGCCCGTGCGCCGGCACCGTGTCGACGCGGCCATCTTCTTCAGCGACATCGTGGTGCCGCTGCGGCTGGCGGGCGTGGATGTCGACATCGTGCCCGGCAAGGGCCCGGTGCTGGCCTCGCCGGTGCGCACCGACTCCGACGTCGCGGCGCTACCGGTGCTCGCCCCGGATGCCCTGGCTCCGGTCGTGGAGGGAGTGCGGCGCACCGTCGCCGGGCTCGCCGAGCTCGGCCACGTTCCGCTGATCGGCTTCGCCGGGGCGCCCTTCACGCTGGCGGCGTATCTGGTCGAGGGAGGCCCGTCCAAGGATCACATCCGCGCCCGCACCCTCATGCACGCCGATCCGGACGCCTGGAGCGCCCTGATGGCCTGGGCGGCCGATGCCACCGGAACCTTCCTGCGGGCGCAGGTGCTTGCCGGGGCGAGCGCGGCGCAGCTGTTCGACTCGTGGGCGGGCGCGCTGTCGCTGGAGGACTACACGCGGCACGTCGCGCCGGCATCCGCTCGCGCGCTGTCGCACGTGCGCGACCTCTCGTATCCCGATCCGGACCGCCGCACCGACCCGGTGTCGGTCACGCCCGTCGAACGCAACGTGCCCATCGTGCACTTCGGGGTCGGCACCGGCGAGCTGCTCAGGGCGATGCACGACGTCGGCGCCGACGTGATCGGCGTGGACTACCGGATCCCGCTCGACGAGGCCAGCAGGCGCCTCGGCAACATCGTGCCGGTGCAGGGCAACATCGACCCGTCCTACCTGGATGCGCCGTGGCCGGTCGTCGAGGCGCACGTTCGGGAGGTCGTGGAGCGCGGGCGCAGTGCTCCGTCGCACGTGGTCAACCTGGGGCACGGCGTGCCGCCCCAGACGGACCCCGGGGTGCTCACGCGCATCGTCGAGCTGGTCCACGGGATCTCGGCATGAGCGGCGACGGCAAGGAGCCTCGGGCCGCGACGCCGGAGCCCCGCGATGCCGAGGCGACCCGGAGCCTCTTCGAGCGCGCCGTCTTGGACGACCCGACGCGGGTCGTCGTCATCGGCGGCGGCGTCGCGGGGCTGGTCGCCGCCCGAGACATCGCCCGGCCCGGCTTCGACGTCACGGTTCTCGAGGCTGCCGGGCGGCTCGGGGGCAGTGTGGCCCGCCACGAGGTCGGGCGGGTCGTGCTGGACGCCGGTGCGGAGAGCTTCGCGACGCGCGGCGGCCACGTCGCAGCCCTGATCGACGAGCTCGGGCTCACGGGGGACGTCGTGGCGCCGCTTTCGGCCGGCGCCTGGCTGCAGCTGCCCGGAAGGGCGGTGCCGACCCCGAAGGCCGGGATCCTCGGCATCCCCAGCTCGCCGCTGGCGTCCGACGTCATCGCCGCGATCGGCTGGCGCGGCGCTCTCCGTGCGTACCTCGACCGCGTGATGCCGGTGCTGAAGATCGGAGAGGAGCGCAACCTCGGTCGCCTGGTGCGCCGACGCATGGGCGCTGCGGTGCTGGACAACCTCGTCGCACCCGTGACGACCGGTGTCTACTCGGCCTCCCCGTACGACCTGGACGTGGCGGTGGCTGCGCCGGGCCTGAACCAGGCGCTGTCTCGGGCGGGCTCGCTCTCCGGCGGGGTGGCCGGGCTACGGGCGTCGGCCAAGGCGGGCTCAGCGGTCGGCGGTCTCGTAGGCGGCATGACCCGGCTGGTCGACGCCCTCGCCGCTGACGCAGCGGCCCGGGGGGCTCGCCTGCGCACGAACGCCCGCGTGGTGTCGGTCTCGCCCGGTGTGGCGGCGGCCGGGCCGGTCAACGACGGCCCGGCCACCGAGCCCGCGGACGCGGTCGCGGACTCCGTGGACGAGGTGTTCGGCGAGGCCCGGCCACGGCCATCGTCCGCGGGAGGCTCGACCCCGCGCGGATCGACGGAGCCGGCCCCACGCCCAGGACGATGGCTGGTGCGTCTCAGCGACGGGGAGACCCTCGACGCAGACGTCGTCCTCATGGCGGCACCGGCGGAGGCCGCACTGGCGCTGCTGGGGCAGGCGTCCGAGGCGCTGGCACCGCTGGAAGACCTCGACTGGCCGGAGTCGTCGACGGTCGACATCGTCACGCTCGTGGTCGACGACGCTCGCCTCGACGCCGCGCCGCGTGGCACCGGGATGCTCGTGGCCGAGACGGTCCCGCCCTCGCGCGTGGCCGCGAAGGCGTTGACGCATGTCACCGCCAAGTGGCCGTGGGTCGCCGAGCGTCTTCCGCCTGGTCGGCACGTGTTGAGGCTCTCGTACGGGCGCGCCGGGGCGCCGAGCCCGATCGAGGGACTGAGCGCGGCCGAGAGCCGCTTGCGCGCGGTCGTCGACGCGTCAACCCTCTTGAACATTCCGATTTCGGAATCTAGTGTCGTCGCATCCGACGTGGTGCGGTGGACCAACGCCTTGCCCGTCGCAGCAGCGGGCCAGCGGGAGCGCATCCAGGCGGTGCGGGACGCGGTGGAGGGCGTCGAGGGGGTGGAGGTGACGGGCTCGTGGCTGGTCGGCACCGGACTCGCGTCGGTCGTGCCGGACGCACGCCGGGCGGGGGAGCGCGTCCGGGCACTACGCTGGAGGGCGCTGACCGACAAGGACTGAAAGTGCCACGACTGAGAGCGAACAGGGCGGGAGCATCATGAAGGGCAGACTTCTCTTCGTCGTCGGACTGGGGGCCGGGTATGTGCTCGGGGCTCGTGCCGGACGACAGAGATACGAGCAGATCAGGGCGGCCGCGAGACACGTCTGGGACTCGCCGACGGTGCAGAAGCAGGTGCACACCGTGCAGGACTTCGCCGCGGACCGCATCGGAGACCTCGGCACGGTCGTGACCGAGGGAGTCAAGCGCGCCGTCACCGGATCCAGCGGGACCGGATCGCGATCCGGCGCAGCCACCTCGTCCACGCAGCCGACGACGTCCGCCTCGCTGAACGGGTCCGGTCGCGGCGCCTCCGGCAGGTTCAGGGCGCGGCGCCGGAGCGGCGGGACGTCCGACGACTCGGGCGGGAAGGCGTCCTGATGTCGGAGAGCAGCCGGAGCTCTGGGGGTGCCGAGCCGCGCGACAGGCGCTCCCTCGTGAAGCTGTTGGGCGATCTGCCCGGTCTGGTGGTCGCCCTCCTGAAGGCGGAGCTCGCGCAGCTCAAGGCGGAGCTGGTGCGCAAGGCGATCAATGCCGGGATCGGCATCGGCCTGTTCGTCGTGGCAGCGGCGCTGTTGTTCTTCATGCTCGGGACGCTGGTCGCGGCCGCGGTCCTCGGCATCGCCGTGGCACTGCCGGGCTGGGCCGCCGCGCTGATCGTGGCCGGCGGGCTTCTGGTGCTGGCGGGTGTGGCCGGGCTCGTCGGCGTGCTCGTGCTCAAGCGCGGCATGCCCCCCGCGCCGACCGAGACCATCGAGAGCGTCAAACAGGACGTGAACGCGATGAAGGGGATGGGCGACTATGACCACTGAGCGCAGCACCCCGCAGGGCGCCGCGTCGCCCGGTGCGGCGACGCGCGGCGTGCAACGCGACGCGGAGCACGGTGAGGGGACCGATCCCGCCGCCCAGGTCGCGGCCGCGCGCGCCGAGCTCGCCACGACGCTGGACGCCATCCAGGACCGGCTCGATGTGCCCAAGCGTGTGCGCACCGCGGCCCGCGACAACCCGATCGGCCTGGCTGCCGTCGGCGTGGGCGTCGCAGCCTCCATCGCCGGCGCGGCTTGGCTGCTCGTGCGCGCGCTGCGATCCAGATGAGCCGCCTCCGCCCCGCCCCCGTTCTCGCCGGTTGAGCCTGTCGAAACCGGCCCGCCCGGTTCTCGCCGGTTGAGCCTGTCGAATCCGGCCCCGTTTCCGTTCCCGCCGGTTGAGCCTGTCGAAACCGCCCGCGCTGTTCCCGCCGGTTGAGCCCGCCCGCGCCGTTTCCGCCGGTTGAGCCTGTCGAAACCGGCCGCGCTGTTCCCTCGCCCTGTTCCGACCCCGGCCGATCGTGTGGAGACCGGGTCACGGTGTCCCGGTTTCGACACGATCGGCAGGGTTCGCTGTTGTGTGCGATCGGCAGGTTCGCTGATGTGACCGGCATCGTTCGCCGTTGTGGGGCTGGCGTGGTGTGTCGGCGTGGTCCT
>JAATFB010000075.1 GCA_015655415.1 Actinomycetales bacterium | reverse complement strand
CCACCGGCGGCCGGCCCGTCGCCTTCACGGGCGGGAAAAGCGGGCCGATCACCGCCCACGCCTCATCCGAAATCACATCACGCGACACGATTCCCAGAATCGCCGACCGAACCCCGATCAAGGTTTAGCAACACGCCCTAGTCGTCGTCGCGATCGAACTCGTCCTCCGACGGCTCGCGCTCCTCAGCGACGGGCGGGAGCCCCCGCGACGCGTCGCCGTCTCCCCGCTCCACTGGCGTGGCGTCCAGCAGCGCCTCGACATCGGTGACCGCCATGATCGGGCCCGTGCGCGGCGCCAGCGGATCCACCTCGTCGTCGTGCACCCGCTCCACCAGGCCGTCCAGCATGGCGACGGCGTCGTCGACGATCAGCTGGTCGTGCAGCTGGATCCCGTGCATCAGCCAGCGTGCCAGCTCCAGCTCCGCGTAGAGCGTGGCGCGGAACAGCAGGTTGGGGTCGGACGCCGCGCCGCGCGCGAGCGAGTACGCCTCCAGCGCGCTCTCCGCCGCGTCAGCGTTCATGCCGAGCACCCAGTGCAGGTCTCTGGCGGGGTCGCCCACCCGCAGCGCCGACCAGCCGATGACGCCAACGACGGAGTCCCCCCGCACGATGAACGAGTCGATGGTGAGCGCACCGTTGATCACGGTGGGCTGGAAGCGCCAGAGCTCCTCGTCGTCCACCGCCTCCTTCCAACGCTTCGACAGTGCCGCCGGGACCCGGCCTGTCGCCGCGGCGGAGGCGATCAGCGACTCGGTGGCGGCGAGGCATTCCGCGGCGGTCAGCGTGGGCAGACCCGCATCCGTGACGAACGAGCCCGGCAGAGCGTGCACCGCGGCGATCGCGCGCCCGATCGAGGCGGCCAGGCCGTCGCCGGGCTGCACGTTCTCCAGCGCCACCTTGTCGCCGGGCAGGAACGTGTACACCACCGCACGGGTGCCGCCGACGGGCGTCTGGCCCACGTACTCCGGCACGTCGAACGGCATGCGCGCGCGCACGCCAGGGGTCAGCGCGTGCAGGGCGACGAGGTCGGCGCTCTGCTCGGTCTCGGCGTCCTGCGAGGTCGGGACGCGGATGATGAGCTCCGTCCCGTCGCGACTGGTGAGCAGCGCTGACTCGAAATCGCCGTGCAGGTCGTAGCTGTAGCTGCGGGTGCCGGCGATGTCCAGGTCGGGCACGGCCGACGTGGCCAGCGCGGCTAGAGTGAGGTGGGATCTGGCCATACCGTCAAGGGTAGGCTCGTCCCTCGGTGCCGAGGCCGTGCGCCACGCACTCCAGGCGAGAGACGCCACGTGCTCCCGGCGACGCAGAGGTCGTGCCCGACCGGGGAGGCGGACCCCTCGTGTGGCGAGGCCCACCACGTCGAACGCCTGAGGAGAACCCATGCCCCGCCCACTTCCTCCGCTGCCGCTGTCGAGGCCCGCCGTGGATCGGGACGGCGCTAGCCGGATGCGCGAGGCGCTCTTCGACGAGCTGCTGCGGAACGGGGCGACCCGGGTGCTCCCGCTGTGGAACGGCAGGGCGCTGACGTCGGACGTCGACTCTGCGGCGCCAACGGGGCTCCGACTGCTGCGCACGGACGAGGTGACCTCGGCGCTGACCCGCGTCTATCTCGGCCGCACCCTCGACGACGCCCCGGGCGAGCCCGCGGGCACGCCCGTGATCCTTGCCGTGCTCACGGACGCGGCGGCGTCCGAGCTGGAGCCGGACGTCTCCCGCTGGCGGGGCCTTCGGGAGCTGGCCACCCGTCTCAGCGATCGCGACGCCGGGCTGTTCACCGAGGCGGTTGCGATCGCGAACTGGCACGTCTCGCACACCCACTGCCCCCGTTGCGGAACGCCGACCGTGGTCGAGCACGGCGGCTGGATGCGTCGCTGCCTCGTCGACGGGGACGAGATCTTCCCGCGCACCGATCCCGCCGTCATCGTGCGGGTTCTCGATGAGGACGACCGCATCCTGCTCGGCTCCAACGCGCTGTGGGAGAACAACCGGTGGTCGCTCCTGGCCGGATTCGTGGAGGCGGGGGAGTCGTTCGAGGCGGCGGTCATGCGGGAGGTCGAGGAGGAGTCGGGCGTGCTCGTCGCCGAGCCGCAGTATCTCGGATCACAGCCCTGGCCGTTCCCCGCATCGGTGATGATCGGCATGGAGGCCAGGGCGGTTCCCGGGCACACCGCGCCGCGGCCCGACGGCGAGGAGATCCTCGCCCTGCGCTGGTTCAGCCGCGAGGACATCTGGCGGGAGCGCGACGACATCCTGCTGCCCGGCGGCTCGTCGATCGCGCACGCCATCGTGCGCGACTGGTACGGCGGCCCTCTCGACGAGCCCCCAGCCAAGTCCCGGGACGCCGCGTGACCGATCCCGCCTCGGCGCTGTTGGAGGGCCTCGACGCCGCTCAGCGCGTCGCCGCCGAGGCCCTGCTCGGGCCGGTGTGCGTGCTCGCCGGCGCAGGCACGGGCAAGACCCGTGCGATCACGCACCGGATCGCCTACGGGGTCGCGACGGGGGTCTACGCGCCCAACCGGGTGATGGCGCTGACGTTCACCTCGCGTGCGGCATCCGAGCTGCGTTCGCGGCTGCGGATGCTGGGCTCGACCGGGGTGGCGGCGCGCACATTCCACTCCGCGGCGCTCAGCCAGCTGAACTACTTCTGGCCCATCGTCGTCGGCTCGGGGCTGCCCCGGGTGCTCGACGGCAAGGCGCGGCTGCTCGGGCAGGCGGCCGAGCGCATCCGCCTGCGCGTCGACACTGCCACCCTCCGCGACGTCGCCGCCGACATCGAGTGGCGCAAGGTGAGCGAGCTGAGCATCGACGAGTACGAGAGAACGCTCGCGACCGGCCCCGACGGGTCACCGGCCCGCACCCCTCCGGGCTCCCTGCGCCCGGAGCAGGCCGTCGACCTGCAGCGAGCCTACGAGGCGCTCAAGGACGAGCGACGACAGCTGGACTTCGAGGACGTGCTGCTGACCTGCGCGGGCATGATCGAGGCCGAGCCCGCGGTGGCGATGCACGTGCGCGAGCAGTACCGGTTCTTCGTCGTCGACGAGTACCAGGACGTCTCGCCGCTGCAGCAGCACCTGCTCGAGGCGTGGTTGGGCGACCGCTCCGACCTGTGCGTGGTGGGTGACGCCAGCCAGACCATCTATTCCTTCGCCGGGGCCTCGAGCAGGTTCCTGCTCGAGTTCCCGCGCCGCTACCCGGATGCCTCGGTCGTGCGGCTCGAGCAGAACTACCGATCCGTCCCCGCGATCGTCGAGACGGCGAACCGGTTGATGCGCGGACGGCCCGGCGCTCTCACCCTGCGGGCGCGGCCTCATCACGGCGACCGGGCGGCGTCCGACCCGTCCGTCGGACCCGGGGGGGAGAGCGTCCGTCCGGAGCCGACGGTCGCCGGATATGAGACGGACGCGCAGGAGGCCCAGGCCGTCGCGGCCGAGCTGCGTGCCCGCATCCAGGAGGGCGCGAGACCCCAGGATCTCGCCGTCCTGTATCGGGTGAACGCGCAGACGGCTCCGCTGGAGACCGCCCTGCACGACGCCGGGGTCGCCTACCAGGTGCGGGGGGCCACGAGGTTCTTCGACCTGCCCGAGGTGCGTCAGGCCGTGATGACCCTGCGCGCGGCCTCGCTCGCCGTCTCCGATGAGCCGCTGTTCCAGTCGGTCAGCGACGTGTTGCGCTCGCTGGGCTGGACGCTTCGACCGCCCCAGGCGGCGGGGAGCGTGCGCGAGCGATGGGAGTCGTTGAACGCCATCATGGGGCTCGTCGACGACGCCCCGCCCGGAACGACGTTCCGGCAGTTCACCGACGACCTGCTGGCCCGCCAGGCGGCGCAGCACGAGCCCGCCGTCGCCGCCGTCACGCTGTGCACGCTGCACGCCGCAAAGGGCCTGGAGTGGGAGGGCGTCCACATCGTCGGACTGGGCGAGGGCCTCGTGCCCATCGGATACGCACGCACCCCCGAGGCGCTCGAGGAGGAGCGCCGGCTGCTCTACGTCGGCATCACGCGTGCGAGGCGCCGGCTGGCGCTGAGCTGGGCAGCGAATGCCGCCGGTCGGCGAGAGCCGTCACGTTTTCTGGCAGAGCTCGGCATCCGCACGCAGCGTGAGGGGAGTGGGTCCGTTCGCTGATCCGCCCGTCGCGATGCACGTGGACGCTCGTGGCGGCGTGCGAGCGATCGCCGGCGGCCACCCGCGCGTCCACCCAGAGCGCCGCGAGCGCAGCGACCCTTGCCGAGAGCAGCGCGGGCTCGGCGGCCGGGGGACGAAGGTCGAGCTGCGTCGCGATCGCCGGCCACGCCGGATCCTCCTCTGTCCTCGCCAGCGAGACGCAGCGCAGGCACGGGCCGTCGGTGTCGACGAACGGGCCGAGCCGTGCGCCGTCGTCGCCGAAGACGACGGCCAGATGCGGGATGTCGCGGCGCAGCCACGGCCCGTGCCGCCAGGGCGGGATGACGTGTGAGCCGACTATGATCGCGGCAGCCACCTCGCCGTCAACGGCATCGGCCGCACCGCCGAGCACCCGGTGGCCAGCCTCGCGCAGCAGCCGGTGCAGCCGTGCGACGGTCGGTCCGTCGCCGTCGACCACGATCGTGCCCACCTGGCGCTGCGCGGCCGGCAGCAGCGCATCCGCGACCGCGGCGAGCAGGGCGGAGGCGTCGGCGACCGGATCCCGCGCGTGGTCGACGGATGCCGCGACCGCGAGCGCGGACAGCGGGGCTCCGGTCTGAAGCGCAGCGAGCATCCGCTCGGTGCCGGTGGAAGGTTCGGCGAAGACGCGGATCACCCGGTCCACGCCGAGCTGCAGCGTGTGCGGGTCACGCCACACCAGCGGGATCGAGGGGTCGAGGCGATGGATCATGCCGACATCATGCCGGGCGCCGGCATCACGCTCCCGCGGTTCTCCACAGCGCCGCGGGTCACCCGCGTGAACGGCCCGCGGTCACACCGGCTGCGGGCCGTCGTCGGCCGCCCCCTCCTGGGGCTGCTCGCCGTCCGGATCCTCTCCGCGCAGCATCGCGGCGATCGCCTCGTCGAGCTCGTCGTACTCGGGCTCGGCCCCGCCCGCGGATGCCGTCAGCCGGGCGACGAGACGGCTCGGGTCGTCGACATCCTCCGAGGTGGGCAGCAGATCGGGGTGTGACCACAGGCGGTCGCGTTCGTCCCCGCCCACGGCATCCGTCACCTGCGCCCACATCGCGGCCGCCTCGCGGAGCCGGCGCGGTCGCAGCTCGAGTCCCACGAGCGTCGCGAACGCGGACTCCGCGGGTCCGCCGGCCGCGCGGCGGCGCCGCACCGTCTCGGCGACCGCGTCGGATTTCGGGAGACGCGCGGTCGCCCTCGCCGTGACGACGTCGACCCACCCCTCGATGAGTGCCAGCATCGTCTCGAGGCGGGAGAGTGCGGCCTGCTGCTCCGGCGTCCTCGGCGGGATCAGCGCTCCGCTGACCATAGCCTCCCGCAGCTCCTCGGGATTGGAGGGGTCGAACCCCTCCGCGAGCTCCTGCATGCGGTCGGTGTCGATGCGCACGCCGCGGGCGAACTCGGTGATCGAGGTGATCAGCTGCAGGCGAAGCCACTTGGCGTGCCGGAACAGCCGGGCGTGCGCCAGTTCGCGCACGGCCAGGTAGATCGCCACCTGGTCGTCGGGGATGTCGAGCCCGTCGCCGAAGGAGGCCACGTTCTGCGGCAGCAGCGCGGCCGTGCCGTCCTTCAGCAGCGGGATCCCCACGTCCCCGCCCGAGACCACCTCGGCCGACAGACGTCCCACCACCTGGCCCAGCTGCACGGCGAACAGGGTGCCGCCGACGGCGCGCACGATGTGCCCGGCGTTCTGCAGCATGCCCCGCAGCTCCTCGGGCGCCTGTTCCTGCATGACCTCGGTGAGCGCGTCCGAGATGC
Organism: Actinomycetales bacterium; assembly: GCA_015655415.1. Lineage (GTDB taxonomy): Bacteria > Actinomycetota > Actinomycetes > Actinomycetales > Microbacteriaceae > Humibacter. The sequence goes on along the minus strand of JAATFB010000075.1, from coordinate 48,316 downwards.
TGGTCGCCACGGGCTCGGCCAGCTGCCGCCACACCGGCATCGTGTCCTTTACCCAGCGGCGACGGCTCAGCAGCACAGGGGTCGTGGTGAGCTCGGAGATGCTCGTCACCTCGTCGAGCCACAGCGCCGCCACCACGAACGCCTGGTCGAGAGCGGCCCGCTCGGCCGCCGTCGCCTCGACGGCGTCCTTCGACGCGATCGCGGTCCCCTGCTCCTGCGCGACGTCCCAGTTGATGCCGTCGGAGGGGGAGCGCAGGGCGCTCTGCAGCTGGGAGATCAGCGCCTGGATGCTCGCCGCGTCGCCGGGCAGGCCCGCCGCTCCCGCGAGCGCTCCGGCGTCGAACGAGACGTCGCCGGCGAGGAACCGGCGCAGCATGTCGCGCAGCTCGTCGTCGTCGTTCCGGTCGTCATCGGACATGCCATCCCTCTTCCCCTGGAGTGCGCCTCGTCGTGGTGTCGGTGCTCATCGTGCGTGCCGTCGGCCGGCGTCTCGGCTCGCGCTCCGTGTCCGCCGCCGGCCGGCGGCAGCGTGACGAGTCGCACCGTCAACGCTAGCCGCGCGCACAGGGGTCGCAGGCGGGAAATCCCCTACGCTGGCCTGATCCGCCGTCCGCCCGTCGCGAACAGGAGCCCCCAGGTGTCCCTCTTCTCCGATGACGCGTCCGATGAGGGCGGCACGGGCTCCGCTCGGACACCGGGCGTGAGCACGATCGAGGACGTGGACGGCGCGGAGGCGGCCGAGCGCTCGCGAACGACGCGGTCGCGGCGCGTCGGTGCCGCCCTGGTGGCGGTGGCGTCGGTGCTGCTGCTGGTCATGGCGCTCTCGCCCGCACCGTACGTCATCCAGACGCCGGGGCCCGTCTTCGACACTCTCGGCGGGGATCACCCGCTGGGCAGCAGGCCGACCGGTGCTGAGGAGAGGAAGCCGCTCATCACGGTGAAGGGCCACGCGACCTACCCGACCACGGGCTCGCTCGACCTGCTGACCGTCTCCGAGATCGGCGACCCGGACCGGCTGCCCAACTGGGGACAGGTGCTCCAGGCCTGGTTCTCGCCGGCGGACCAGGTGGTTCCCCTGGACTCCGCCTACCCGCCGGGAGAGGACCTGAAGCGGCAGAACGCCCAGAACGCGCAGCTCATGACCGACTCGCAGAAAGATGCCGTCGCCGCCGCGCTCAATCAGCTCGGCTACGACTTCCCGCAGCGCATCATGGTGAGGCAGGTGGTCGACGGGCCGGCCAAGGGCGTCATCGAGGTCGGCGACCGGATCGTCGCGGTGAACGGGGTGGCGGTGAAGGGGGTGCAGTCCCTGCGCGAGGAGCTTCGGAAAAACGGCACCGGTGCGCCCGCGTCCATCCTCGTGGAGCGAAACGGGGCGCGGCAGACCGTGTCGGTGAGGCCCCGGAAGACCGCGGACGGCGTCGTGATCGGCATCGGCGCGCAGATGGACTACGAGTTCCCGTTCCAGGTCACGATCCGGCTCGACGACGTGGGCGGCCCGAGCGCGGGCCAGATGTTCGCACTTGGCGTCATCGACAAGCTCACGCCGGGCTCGCTCAACGGCGGGGCGCGGGTCGCGGGGACGGGGACGATCGACAACGAGGGCAACGTCGGCGCGATCGGCGGCATCCGGCAGAAGATGTTCGCAGCCCGCGGCGCCGGGGCGAGCGTGTTCCTCGCGCCTGCGGCGAACTGCGACGAGGTGACCGGCCACATCCCCTCCGGCCTGCACGTGTACGCCGTGGGCACCCTGCACGACTCGTTGAAGGTGCTGGATGCCGTGCGCACCGGCTCGGGCACGGCGCATCTGCCGACCTGCCCGGCCTCGTGACGGTCGACATATCCCTATCCTGCGCCCAGCCCACTCCCAGGCGTCATCCGACCGGGGGGCGGCGGGCCCGTCCTAGGATGGTCACCAGCGCCCGACCGCGGACGACGACGTGTCCGCTCGCCCCCGAAGAGGACCATTCGTGACATCCGCAGCAGTGAGCCGCCCCGCTCGACGTCGTCGCGCGGCCGTCTGGATCACCCTGGGGATCGTCGCGGTGCTGGTGATCGCGTTCTTCATCTTCGCCAGCCTCTACACCGACGTGCTCTGGTTCCGGCAGGTGGGCTACCTGAACGTGCTGACGACGCAGTGGCTCGCCGGCGGGACGATGTTCCTGATCGGGTTCCTCGCGATGGCGCTCTCGCTGTGGCTGTCGATGTTCCTCGCCTACCGTCTGCGGCCGGTGTACGCGAGGCTGGACAGCGGGGCGGGCCGATATCAGCAGGTCGTCGAGCCGCTGCGACGGGCGGCGACCTATGGCATCCCCATCGTCTTCGGCATCTTCGCCGGCGCGGCGGCGGCGGGCAACTGGAAGGCGGCCGCGGTCTGGCTGAACGGCGTGCCGGCGGGCACGACCGATCCCCAGTTCCACCTCGACGTGTCGTTCTACATGTTCGCGCTGCCGTTCTACCGCAGCGTGGTGGCGTTCATGTCAGCGGTGGTCGTCATCGCCCTGCTCGCCACCGCCGCCACGTGCTACCTCTACGGGTCGGTGCGTGTCAGCGGACGCGAGGTCCGCATCTCGCGTGCGGCGCGCGTGCAGGTCGCGGTGCTCGCCGCCGTGTACCTGCTGCTGCAGGCGGTGAGCATACTGCTCGACAGGTACGCCGCGGTGACCGACTCGTCCGTGGGCGGGCGGGTGAACGGCGCCGCCTACACCGACGTCAACGCCACCATCCCCGGCCGGGCAATCCTGGCCGGCATCGCCGTGGTCGTCGCGCTGCTGTTCGTCCTCACAGCGTTCATCGGCCGCTGGCGGTACCCGCTGGTGGGCACCGCGCTGCTCATCGTGTCGGCGATCATCGTCGGCGTCATCTACCCGTGGGGCGTGCAGAAGCTGGTGGTCGCCCCGAGCGAGAAGACCATCGAGTCCACCTACATAGGCAGATCCATCGCCTCCACCCGTCGCGCGTTCGGCGTGGACAAGGTGAAGGTCAGCACCTACGACGCGAAGACGGACGCCAAGCATGGAGCCCTGCGCAAGGACGCGGACACGACGGCGAGCATCCGCATCCTCGACCCGGCGGTCGTCTCCGGCGCCTTCGCCCAGCTGCAGCAGTTCCGGCAGTACTACGGCTTCAGCCGGGACCTCGACGTCGACCGCTACACGATCGACGGCAAGGAGCAGGACAGCGTCGTCGCCGTGCGCGAGCTGCACCAGTCCGGCCTCGGGAACTCGGGCAAGTACAACGAGACGTTCGTCTACACCCACGGCTACGGACTGGTGGCGGCGTACGGCAACAAGCGGCAGGCCGACGGGCAACCCGACTTCTTCGAGTCGGGCATACCGACCTCCGGCGCGCTCGGCAAGTATCAGCCGAGGGTCTACTTCGGCGAGGACTCTCCCAGGTACTCCATCGTGGGCGCGCCGAAGGGCTCCAAGCCGATCGAGCTCGACTATCCCGCCGGATCGGGCAGCCAGCAGGCGACGTACACCACGTACTCGGGCGACGGCGGTCCCAAGCTCGACAACCTGTTCACGCGTCTGGCCTACGCGCTCAAGTTCCAGGACGAGCAGATCGTGCTCTCCGATGCCGTCAACGACGACTCCCAGATCCTCTATGACCGCAATCCGGTCTCCCGTGTGCAGCAGGTGGCTCCGTACCTCACGCTGGACAGCGACCCGTATCCGTCCGTCGTCAACGGCCGCGTGGTGTGGATCGTGGACGGCTACACCACCAGCGACCAGTACCCGTACTCGCAGGAGGTCTCCTACGGCGACGCGATCGCGGACTCGCAGCGCTCGGGGACGACGGGATTCGGCACGGACGACGTCAACTACATCCGCAACTCGGTGAAGGCCACGGTCGACGCGTACAGCGGCAAGGTCACGCTGTACGCGTGGGACGCCTCCGACCCCGTGCTGAAGACCTGGGAGAAGGTCTTCCCGGACACCGTGCGACCGTTGAGCGACATGAGCGGCGCCCTGATGAGCCACGTGCGGTACCCGGCCGACCTCTTCAAGGTGCAGCGGGAGATCCTCGCGCAGTACCACGTGACCGATCCCGGATCGTTCTTCTCCCGCACCGACGCCTGGCAGGTCCCCGACGATCCGAGCAGCTCTGATGCCACGTCGCTGCAGCCGCCCTACTACCTCACCATGCAGATGCCCGGTCAGAAGTCGCCGGAGTTCTCGCTCTACACGACCTACATCCCGCAGTCCACGAGCGCGTCGAACCGGAGCATCCTCAAGGGGTACCTGGCGGTGGACTCGAACGCCGGCGACAAGGCCGGCCGACGATCCTCCGACTACGGCACCCTGCGACTCCTGCGGCTGCCATCGCAGGACACGATCCCGGGCCCGGGGCAGGTGCAGAACAACTTCGACTCCGACCCCAACGTCTCGGCCGCGCTGAACCTGCTCCGCCAGGGCTCGACGAAGGTGATCAACGGCAACCTGCTCACGCTCCCCGTCGGCGGCGGCCTGCTCTACGTGGAGCCCGTGTACGTCCAGTCCAGCGGGTCGACGAGCTACCCGCTGCTGCAGAAGGTGCTCGTGTCGTTCGGCGACAAGATCGCGTTCGAGGACACCCTCGACGGTGCGCTCGACGTGCTCTTCGGCGGCGACTCCGGTGCCACCGCGGGGGACACGGGCGCGGCGTCGGCCGCGGGGTCGGCCGCGGGGTCCGGCACAAGCTCCTCGACGTCTCCGCCCGCCGGCACATCGGGCTCCACCGCGGGCTCCGCGCCGGCCGACGCCAGCGAGCAGCAGAAGCTGCACGACGCGCTGAACGATGCGAAGCAGGCGCTCGCCGCCCGCGACGCCGCGCTGAAGGCCGGCGACTGGGCCACGTACGGCGTGCAGGACTCCCGACTGCAGAAGGATCTCGCCGACGCGCTCGCCGCCTCGCAGGCCATCTCCTCCTCAAGCGGCGGCTCCAAGTAGCGCAGGCCGCGCGACGGCGCGCGCGCTCCCAACGCGCGCCGCCGCAGCGCGATCGCCCCGTGGCGCAGGCTCTAGGGTCGATGGTGTGTCCCGCGTGCTGACCGTCCTCGACGACTACCAGAACATCGCCATCGCCTCCGCCGACTGGGCCCCCGTTCGCGAGGCGTTCGACATCGACGTGGTGCACGAGCACCTCGAGGGAGCCGAGCTGATGCGTCGTGTCGCGGCGAGCGAGGTGATCATCGCGATGCGGGAGCGCACCCCGTTCCTGGCCGAACGGCTCGAGGCGCTTCCCGCGCTGCGGTTGCTGGTGACGACCGGCATGCGGAACGCGTCCATCGACCTGGAGGCGGCGGCGCGTCGCGGCGTGGTGGTGAGCGGCACCGGCTCGGCGGGCAACGGGGTGCCCGAGCTCACGATCGGAATGATCATCGCGCTGATGCGCCGCTTCGCCCAGGAGGACGCGTCCATCCGTTCCGGCGGCTGGCAGCACACGATCGGTCCGGGGCTGTCGGGGCGCACCCTGGGCGTGCTGGGCCTGGGGACCCTCGGCATCCCCGTCGCCCGTCTCGCCCAGGCCTTCGGGATGCGCGTCATCGCGTGGAGCAGATCGCTGACGCCCGAGCGCGCCGCCGAGCATGGCGTGAGCGCGGTCCCCCGGCAACGGCTGTTCGCGGACTCGGACGTCCTCACGATCCACCTGCCGCTCACCCCTGACACCCGCGGGCTGGTGGGGCGAACGGAGCTGGCGACGATGCGGCGGGACGCTTACCTCGTCAACACGTCCCGCGGCCCGATCATCGACGAGGAGGCGCTGCTGGACGCCCTGCGCGACGGCACGATCGCCGGTGCCGCGCTGGACGTGTACGACACCGAGCCGTTGCCCGCCGGCCATCCGCTGCGCTCGACCCCGAACACCCTGCTGCTGCCTCACATCGGATACGTCACCACCGAGAACTACCGCGCGTTCTACGGCGACGCCGTGCAGGACGTGCTGGCGTATCTCTTCGGCGAGCCGGTGCGCGTGCTGGCGTCGCCGCGCTGAGCGGCATCGTCTCGCGCACTGCGAGGGCTCGCTACGCTGACGCCCATGGCCCGACATCCATCGCCCGACTCGTCCCCGTTCGATCTGAGCGGCACCACCGCGCTGGTGACCGGCGCCCGTCGCGGGCTCGGCCGTGCGATCGCCCTGGAGCTCGCCCGAGCGGGGGCCGACGTGGCCATCGGACTGCGCGACGAGGCCGACGACGGGTCTCTGGCAGACGAGATCGCGGCCCTCGGCAGGCGCTCACTCATGCTCCGCATGGATGTGACGGACCTACCGGGAGCGCGCGCGGCGATCGACCGGGCCGTGCACGAGCTCGGGCGGCTCGACACGCTGGTGAACAACGCGGGCGGGGGGATCATCGGAGAGGCGATCGACGTCACGGAGGAGGACTTCGACAGCGTGTGGGCGCTGAACGCCAGGTCGACGTTCTTCCTCTCCCAGCACGCGGCGCGGCACATGCGGGATGCCGGCGGCGGGGCGATCGTCAACGTCGCGTCGCAGGCCGGGCTGGTCGCCCTGCCAGGGGAGTCCTCCTACTGCGTCGCGAAGGCGGCAGTCGTGCACATGACGCGATGCCACGCCGTGGAGTGGGGCGACTACGGCATCCGGGTGAACGCGGTGGCGCCGACGTTCATCGAGACCGACGGCACGCGGCCGGCCCTGTCGGATCCGGCGTTCCGGGCCGACACCGCCGCGCGCATCGCGGCCCTGCACCGCATCGGGGTGCCGCGGGAGGTTTCTGGCGCGGTCGTCTTCCTCGCCTCGCCCGCCGCGTCGCTGATCACGGGGCAGACGCTGGCGATCGACGGCGGCTGGACGGCGCGGTAGTCGCGGACCTCAGCCGACGTCGTGGACGCGCGCGAGGAACTCCCTGGTCTCCGGATGCAGGGGGCGGTCGAACACCTGCTCCGGCGGCCCCTGCTCGACGAGCACTCCTGACTTGAGGAAGACCACCAGGTCCGCCGCCCGCCTCGCGAAGGACATCTCGTGCGTGGCCATGACCATGGTCGACCCCGTCGCCTTGAGCTCGGTCACCAGGTCGAGTACCTCCCCGACGAGTTGCGGGTCGAGCGCGCTGGTGATCTCGTCCAACAGGAGCAGCTCGGGATTGCTGGCGATGGCCCGCACGATGGCGACGCGCTGCTGCTGGCCGCCGGAGAGCCGGTCGGGGTAGGCCTTCAGCTTGTCGGACAGGCCGATGCGCCCGAGAAGCTCGACGGCGATGGATTCCGCCTCCTCCTTGGGCATTCCGTGCACCTTGCGGTTCGCCAGGGTCACGTTGTCGAGGACGGTCAGATGCGGGAACAGGTTGAACTGCTGGAAGACGACGCCGATCCGGGCGCGCGTCCTGTCGGCGTCGACACGGGGGTCGCTGATGTCCTGGCCCGTGAGGAAGATCTGACCGTCGTCGATCGGCTCGAGCAGGTTCACCGTCCGCAGGAGGGTGGACTTGCCGGAGCCGCTGGCGCCGATCAGCACCACCACCTGATGCCGTTGGACGTCCAGGTCGATGCCGCGCAGCACGAGAGTGTCGCCGAACGCCTTGTACACGCCGCGCATGCTGAGCACGGGTGTCTCCGACGGCCCTCGGGCATCGCCCGCCGCGACCTGATCGCTCACACCGCCCCGCCCGTCTGCTCACGCCGCGCCGCGCGCGCCGTGTACCAGTCGGTGAGCCGGATCATCGGCCAGCTGAGCAGCACGAAGAGCAGACCCGCGACCACGTAGGCGGTGAAGTTGTAGCTCTCCGCGACGTTGATCTGCGCGGCGCGCACGGCATCGACGGCACCCAGCACGGAGATCAGGCCGACGTCCTTCTGCATGGAGACGAAGTCGTTCATGAGCGCGGGCGTGACCTTGCGGATGCCCTGCGGGAAGACCACGAGCCGCAACGTCTGGGCGTGGCTGAGGCCGAGCGAGCGGGCCGCGTAGCGCTGCGACGGATGCACCGCCTCCATGCCCGCGCGCAGCACCTCAGCCACGTATGCGGAGTACGTGAGCACGAGGGCGATCGTTCCCCACACCTGGGCGGGCACGCGCGGAAAGATCCCGAGCCCGGGGATGCCGAACCCCACCAGGTACAGCACGATCAGCACAGGCAGCCCGCGGAACAGGTCGGTGTAGGCGGTGGCCACGAACCGCAGCGGGAACCACACCGGCGCCCGCAGCGAGCGCACGGTGGCCAGGATGGTGGCGAAGACGGCCACGCCGATGGAGGCGAAGAACAGCACCTGGATGTTCGTCCAGAGTCCCAGCAGCACGCTCGGCAGCGCCTGCCACGCCGTCTCGGGGTCGAAGAACGACTGCTGCACGAGTGCCCAGCCGGGCGTGTTGACCACCGTGATCCAGACGATGGCGGCGAACACGATCGTGCTCACGATGCCCACCAGCACCGATCGGGCGTTCTGCCGTCTCCGGAACCGGGCGCGCTCCAGCGCTATGGCGCTCGGGGCGTGCGGCACGGGCGACCGGTCCGGCACGGCGGAGGCGGGTGTCAAGCCGATCGGCCTCAGCCGAAGACGGGCACGTCGACGGTGTCGGAGAGCCACTTCTTCTGCAGACGAGTCAGCGTGCCGTTCGCACGGAGCGCCTCGACCGCCGCAGAGACCTTCGTGGTCTCGGGCGAGTTCTTGGCCAGCAGGAGCCCGTACCGGTCGCCGCCGTTCGTGTCGGCGAACTGGCCCACGACCGCGGCGTTCTTCAGCTGGGCGCTGGTGATGTAGAACGCGGTCGGCAGGTCGACGGCGATGGCGTCCACCTGCTTGCTCTTGAGCGCCTGCACCGCGTCGTCCTCGGAGTTGAAGACGGCCGGTGAGCCCCCGACCTCCTTCACGAGCACGTCGTAGCTGGTGGTGCCGGAGGGAACGCCGATCGTGTACTTCTTCAGATCGGCCGCGGTCTTCGCGGACGCCACCGGCGTTCCCTTGAAGGCCACGATCGCCTGCGTCGTCGTGTAGTAGGGGGAGGAGAAGTCGACGGCCTTCTTGCGCTTGGCGGTGATGCTGAACTGCTGCAGGTTGAAGTCGAAGTCCTTGGGTCCGGGCGCGATCGCGGCATCGAAGCCGGTACGCACCCACTTCACCTGGCCGCGTGAGAAGCCGAGCTGCTTCGCCACAGCGTAGGCGACGGCCGCCTCGAAGCCCTTGCCGGTCTGCGGCTTGTTGTCGATGACCCAGGGCGAGTAGGCGGGCTGCCCGGTGGCGATGGTGAGTTTGCCTGGTGCGATGGTCTGCAGACCGTGCGTGGTGGCGGTCGACGACGAGGCGCAGGCGCTGAGGGCGAGCAGCGCGACGGCTGCGGCCACCGCGGTCAGGGCGCGGGTGAGACGGCGGGGGGTGGGGGACACGGGGTGGCCTTCCGGGAAGACGGACGAGACGGTCAGAGGTGCCTGGCTCCGCCACCGCCGGTTCCCGCGCGCGGCGTGCGCCGTGACGGCCGTGCGGGTGGAAGGGCGCTCCTGCCATGGCACGAATGTGCGATGCTCACACGATTCTACGGGCGTCCCCGACGGGCGGCGGAATCCCGTTACCGCGTGTGAACGGCGTCGCCGCGGTCGTCGCGTCCGTCCAGCGCCCAGTCGTCGAAGTGGAACCCGGGCGAGACGAGGCAGCTGACCAGGGTGTCGCCGTCCGCGGGCAGGGTGCGCTGCCAGACGCCCGCGGGGACGATCGCCTGGGCGCGCTCCCCGCCGGCGAGGTCCGACCCGAGCCGGGTCATGACGTCCGGCCTCGGGTGCTCCCCGCTTCCGCCGAGCTGCAGTGCGACGCGGCCGGGTCCATGCCACAGCCACACCTCGTCGGAGCCCACGACGTGCCAGGCGGATGCCTCGCCCGACCCGAGCAGGTAGTGGATCAGCGTCGCGGCGGGCCGCCGGCCGCGTGGAAGCTGGACGGTGAGCGGGGAGGTCCACGTTCGGCGGAACCAGCCCCCTTCCGGATGCGGCTCCAGCCCGAGCAGCCGGGCCAGTGCCGGTGGGTCGACGGGCGCGTGCGTGTCGTCCGCGACGCGGCCGTTCCCGGCGGTGTCGTCGTTCACGTGTGCTGCTCCTTGTTCATAGTTCGTGAGCCATTCGTGTACCCGGGCCGACCCGGGATCATGCTCGGGCGGGCGCTGGCGGGACGGCTCCGTCCCCGTCCGCGCCGGGGTGGCGGTCGGGGCGCGACCATCGATGGCGACCGTCGAGGTAGGTGGCGACGCACCGGCCGGCGCCGGCCTCGACGAGCTCGGCGATGGCCTCCGCGGGCGAGCCGGCGGAGATGTCGAAGAACGCGAGGTCGGCCGCGGCCCCCACGCCGAGCTGTCCCAGCCGCCGGGGCCCGACGTCGAGGCCCAGGGCACGCGCGCCGCCCAGCGTGGCCGCCGCCAGCAGGCGCTCGTGCAGATCCTCGCCGCCGTATCCCTGTGCGCGCGCGAGCCGGCAGAGCGCGGCGACGTCGGCCATGAGGTCGAGGGACGGGCTCGACGACAGGGAATCGGTGCCGACCGCGATCGCATTGCCCTCCCGCAGGTAGTCGGCGACCGGCGGGGGCTCCAGCCCGATCACCTCGTTCGACCTCGGGCACAGCGCGACGCTCGTGCCGCGCAGGCGCAGCAGTCGCCGGTCCCGCTGCGTCATGTAGACCCCGTGCGCTATGTGGCAGTCGGGACCGAGCACTCCGAGCCGGTCCACGAACTCCGTCGCGCTCGTTCCGAAGCCCAGCTCGCGCAGCGCCCGGAAGCTCTGCACCCCGGCGAACCGCCAGTTCTCGTGCCGTTCCCCGCCGTCGGCGGGAACCCGCTCTCCCTCGAACTGCGATTCCCCGAGGTGGATGTGCAACCGGAGCCCCCGCTCACGGACGATGTCGGGGATCTCATGCAGCGGCACCGTGTCGAGGGAGTACGGCGCGTGGGGTGCGAGCCCCGCGCCGGGGGAGGGAGGGATGCGGTCGAGCTCGGCCTCGACCTGTGCCCGCCCGTATCGGCGCCATGGGGCATCCTGCCAGCTCATCACCTCCCAGTAAGCGATGCCGTGCATGCCCACCTCGCTCAGCACGCCGACCGCCTCCAGGTCGGTCACCACGTCGGCAACGGCGGTGACCCCTGCGGCCAGCAGCCGGGCGGCGCCGGCGACGGCGTCCGCCTTCCAGTCGTGGCCGGCCGCGTAGAGCGCGTCGAAGGCGCTCGCCCAGTCCTCGAAGCCGTGATAGCGGCGCTGGCCGACCTCGGCCATGCCCGTGTACTGCAGGTGGGTGTGCGCGTCGACCAGGCCGGGCAGCAGGACCCCGTCGTCGTGCACCTCGGAGAAGTCCTGTCCGCGTTCCTCCAGGGTGTCCAGCACCCAACGCCGCTCACCGACGTGAACGACGCGGCCATCCCGCACGGCGACGGCGCCGTCGGCGATGGGCGGTGCCGTCACAGGCAGCACCAGGGAGGCGGAGAAGACGCGGACGGCGCTCACCGGAGCGCCCCTCGCCATCCGGCCTGCCCGGCGGAGGAGGCGAGCGCACGCCGGGCGATCTCTCGATCGGCCTCGACGGGCAGCGGGATCACGCCGGGACGCGGCGGACGGGCCCGGCACAGGGTGCGCACCGCCTGCAGCTGTGCGGCGAACGAGAGGTCCATGATCTCGATCGGATTGCCCTCGCCTGCTGTGATGTTCACGCATCCGCCGTCGTCGATCACGGCCACGCGGCGCGGCCCCAGCCGATACGTCGCCACATGCCCTTGCCGCGACTCCGACTCCGCCGCTTCCCGCAGCCGGGACGTCTCGATCTCCTCGTCCACACCCCCGGCCACCGCGAGGACGACCCCGTCGCGCGCGTCACGCAGGCTCTCGAGCGTGACGGTGCCCGCAGCGCCGGTGGCCGAGACGACGATGTCGGCGTCCGCCACGACCGCGGGGATCGTGCCGACCTCGTGGCCGGCGTAGCGCGCCTCCAGCACGGCGCGCGGATCGATGTCGGCGACGCGCACCCGGGCGCCCAGCGCGCTCGCGAACTGCGCGATCCCCTGCCCGACGGGCCCGAAGCCGAGGACGGCGACCGATGCGCCGTCGAACGAGCCGGTTCGCGGCCCCGGTGCGTCGGAGGCCTCGAGGACGTCGGCGATCGCGAACACGCACGACTGCCCGGTGCCGTACCGGTTGTCGAACCGGCTCTTCATCACGGCGTCGTTGACGGCGATCACGGGGATCCTCAGCGCGTCGCCGAGGGCGCGCAGCGTCCGGACCCCGCTCGTCGTCTCCTCGGCGGCGCCGATCATGCCGGCGACCACATCCGGACGGGCCTCGTGCGCGAGCCGGATGACGTGGGCGCCGTCGTCCAGCAGCAGTTGGGGTCGGGTGTCGAGGAGGCAGAGAGCGAGCTCACGGTCTCTGCGCGCATCGCCGGCGGCGTCGGCGAACACCGGGATGCCCCGCTCGCGCAGCTGCGCCGCCACCGTCTCATCGGTCTCATGGCGGTGCGAGAACACCGTCACGTCCGCTCCGGCGTCCCGCAGCGCGAGCGCGAGCACGGCGGTCTTCGGCTCGAGCACCATGCACACGCCGACCCGAGTGCCCTCGAGGACACCGGCCTCGCGCAGGCCGCCCGCGAAGGATGCCGTCAGCGGCATATGCTCAGCCGCCCAGCGGATGCGTCCCGCCGCGGCAGGCAGCGGCGGATGCGGCGGCCGCGCGGGGTCCGCGGCGATCAGAGCCGTGTCGCCCACCAGGAGGATGCCTTCTCGTCCGGCCGGGAGCGCGCGATCCCGCACGGCTGACGTGAGACGCCCCGCCAGGTCCACGACGATCCCCGCGCCCTGCGCCGTCGCCTGCGACCAGTCGGCGCCGGTCACGACGAACGTGTAGTCGGCGGGCCCGTCGGCGCGGCGCCCGCCGCAGGCCAGCACGACCGACGCCACGGCCTCCGCATGTGCGCCGCCGCCCACCACGTTGAACGAGCGGCCGGTCAGCAGCAGGTTGCCGGCGCGCGCGAACCGCCGCACAGCGGCGCGAGCGAAGGTGAGGGCTTCCGGCGAGGACACCGCTTCAGCCTACGGAAGCGGGACGGTGTCGCGCCGCGCGGGCCGCGCCACGGTCGGACCGCGCCACGGTCTGGGCTCAGCGCCGGGTGACGGTGCCGGTCAGCTCGGCGACGGCGGCGAGCCGTGGCGGTCGCAGGAGCACCCACGCGGTCGCGATCACCACCAGCGAGGCGGCGAACACGACGAGACCGAGCCAGTCGTCGTCGTCGCGCAGCGCGTACATGTGGTTGAGGTTGCGCAGGGGAGAGGTGAGGAGCACGAGGGCCACGTGCACCACGGTGAACGCCACGAACCAGATCATCACGGAGAAGTGCACCGTGCGCGCGACGGCCGGGGGGAACACGTGGTCGAGCCTTCGCCAGCGCACCGCGAGGCCGGGGGCGAGGCGGACGCCGGTGAGCACGGCCAGTGGCGCGGCGAGGAAGACGGTCGCGAAGTAGGTGAGCAGCTGCAGCGCGTTGTAGTTCACCCACCCGTCCTCGTGCGGCCAGTTCAGTGAGAGGTACTGCACGGCGGCCGAGATCGCATTCGGCACGACGTCCCATCGCGTGGGCACGATGCGCGTCCACTGGCCGGTGGTGAACAGCAGCACGAAGTAGACCGCGCCGGTGAGCACCCAGAGCGTGTTCACCGTCAGGTGCCACCACGAGGTGAGCGTGATGCGCACCGGCGGGTTCCTGGTGCGCACGAGCCGTTCGTTGTCGCGGGTCCAGAACTCGCGGGGGCGTGCGCCGTGTCGGCGCGTGCGCCGCATGGACCACCCGGAGAGCACGATGAACAGCAGGAGACCGCCATTGAGGAAGTGCAGGATCGAGAGCCAGAGCGGAAAGCCCCGCGGCGCCCGCTCCGGCAGCTCGCTGGTCCCCGGGTAGGCGTGCAGGAAGTCGGCGACGGCGGGGAGAGTCACGAGCCAGCGGGCGGCGAGCACCACGGACACCGCGGCGACGACCGTCGCGGGGACGATCCACGCGAGCTGACGCAACCTGCTGTGCGGCCCAGTGGCGGTCTGCCCGTGCGTTGTCATCGGGCTTCACGGTAGCGCACGCCGGAGGATGCGTCGCCGTGCGCCGACTGGCCGTCGGCGGCGGGCGTCGTGTAGCGTCGGACGCGGTGATGGGGCATACCACCTGAGCGTTCCCGCTCGAACCGCCATGACGGCTGATGGCTCCTGCTGCTGCTCATCGTGAGTTCGAGGTAGGTGTTGCCATGCCCGGTACGACGAATCCGTCGTCCTCCGGTCGGGGGCCGGCGGAGCGGGGTCGGCGCGCCGCGGATGACTCGCTTCCGGTCGACAGCGACATCGAGGTGGAGGACGCCTCCGCGGGTGCGCCGCCGCGTCCCGTGCATCTGCGCTGGCGCCACATCGGCGTGGTCGCGCTCGGCGGTGCGATCGGAACCGGTGCCCGCGAGGCGCTGAGCCTCATCGTCCCCTCCGAAGGGCCGTTCCCCGTCGCCGTCTTCTCGATCAACGTCAGCGGCGCGTTCGTGCTCGGCGTGGTGCTGGAGGCCCTGCTGCGTCTCGGGCCCGACCAGGGTCGTCGTCGCATGCTCCGGCTCCTCGTCGGCACGGGGTTCCTGGGCGGCTACACCACCTACAGCGCCCTGGCCGTCGGTGTGGCGCAGCTGTTCGACGCCGGCCAGGCCTGGCTGGGCGTCCTCTACGGCGCGCTCAGCCTGGTGGCGGGAGCGGCGGCATCCCTCGGCGGCATCGCGGTCGGCGCCCGGGTCTCGCGCAGGCGCGTCGGGGCGAGCGGAGGCGGTCGATGACCCCGGGGATCTTCGCCGCACTCTGCGTGGCGGGCGGTGTCGGCGCCGCACTGCGCTTCGTCGTGGACGGCCTGGTGCGCTCACGTGTGCGCTCCGCGTTCCCGTGGGGCACCGCGGTCGTCAACGTGACCGGATCGCTGATCCTGGGGGTCCTTTTCGGCCTCGGCTCCGGTGCGCTCCTCGACCCGCAGTGGACGCTCGTGCTGGGCACGGGCCTGATAGGGGGATACACCACGTTCAGCACGGCCAGCCTGGAGACCGTTCGGCTCATGCAGGAGCGGGAATACGTGCTGGCGATCGCGAACGGTCTCCTTGTGCTCGTGGTGACGGTCGCGGTCGGTCTCGGCGGCCTGTGGCTCGGCAGGGCGCTCTGATTCAGCACGCTCTGATTCAGCACGCTCTGATTCAGCACGGAGACACTATCCCAGCAGTGAGCACAATGCGGATTCGCCGGTCCTCGTCGTCGAGAGCACCTCGCCGGCGCGGTAGCGGTCGATGACGCGCGGGTCGATGTAGCTCGAGCGCACGACCGCCGGGGTGTTCCCGAGCGCCTCCGCGGCGGCCTTCACCGCCGCGCGCACCGCCGCCTCGGTCTCACCCCGCGTGTCGCGGGGGCCGATGCGGGCGAGAGCGGTGGCCGCCACGATCGTTCCGCGCAGTGTTCGGAGGTCCTTTCCTGTCGCATCCACGCCGGTGCGCAGCCTGATGTAGTCGTTCACCTCGGCGGTGGTGAGCGGATGCCATCTCGAATCGCGCCACGAGATCGCCCGCCCGCTCGGACGGCGGGAGCGCGTCACCTCGTCCAGATAGCGGGCGAGCTGCGCGTCGGTCACGCGCGAGTGCCAGCGCTGGCCGCTCTTGGAGGGAAACGCGAGCGTGATGCGGTCGCCGTCGACGTTCACGTCGCGGCACTGCAGGGTCGTCAGCCCACGGCTGCCGTAGCGCCGCAGGTACACCTCGTTCCCCATGCGCAGCGAGACCCGGTCGACGATGCGGAACGCGGCGGCGAGCGCGCGCTCACGCCCCAGGCCGTTCGCCGCGAGGTCGCGGGTGACCGCACGGCGGGCGTTCGGCAGTGCTCGGGCGAGCCTCAGCATCCGGTCGAACTTGTCCGCGTCGCGCTGTCTGCGCCATTCCTCGTGGTAGAGGTACTGCCGCCTTCCGGCCTGGTCGACGCCGACGGCTTGGATGTGCCCTCGTTCGTCGTCGCAGATCCACACGTCCTCCCACGCCGGCGGGATGGCCAGGGCGCGGATGCGCTCCAGACGGCGCCGGTCGGTGATGCGGTGCCCCTGCGCGTCCAGGTAGCGCGGCGGGTCGCCGGGCATTCTGCGCAGGCCCGGGCCGTTCGGGTCGCTGCGTCGCAGCCGGCCGCTGCGGTGGGTCGACGGGCGGCCGCAGGCGTCAGATGAGGTCATCGATCGTCCATTCCCGCCCGCGCCGACGCGGTGGTGCCGGGCCCGTGATGCTACCCGGCGCCGGGCGCAGGCTGAAGCCGTTGACACGGGCCCGCCGGGAGCACGGGCGCCGGGGAGGCGGACGCACGGCGTCCGCGCTGTTACGTTCGAGGGAGAGCGCGGCGCGCGCGACGCGAAGGGATCTCACGATGCTGTACTCCGGCAAGACGCCAGCCGAGAAGCGGGCGGAGCTGCGGGCCGCGTTGGCGACCGGCACGCTGTTGCGGTTCCCGGGCGCGTTCAACCCGTTGAGCGCCCGGCTCATCCAGCGCAAGGGCTTCGAGGGCGTCTACGTCTCCGGCGCCGTGCTCGCCGCCGATCTGGGGCTGCCCGACATCGGGCTCACCACCCTCACCGAGGTGGCGGGGCGGGCGCGTCAGATCGCACGCATGACCGACCTGCCCGCACTGGTGGACGCCGACACCGGCTTCGGCGAGCCGTTGAACGTCGCTCGCACCGTTCAGGAGCTCGAGGATGCCGGGCTCGCCGGTCTGCACATCGAGGACCAGGTGAACCCGAAGCGCTGCGGGCACCTCGACGGCAAGCAGGTGGTGGACACCCCGACTGCCATCCAGCGCATCCGTGCCGCGGTGGACGCGCGCAGGGACCCGGGCTTCCTCATCATGGCGCGCACCGACATCCGGGCCGTCGATGGACTGGACGCGGCGGTAGACCGGGCGAAGGCGCTGGTGGATGCCGGCGCCGATGCGATCTTCCCCGAGGCGATGACCACCCTTGAGGAGTTCGCGGCGGTGCGCGCCGCCGTCGACGTGCCTCTGCTGGCCAACATGACGGAGTTCGGCAAGAGCGAGCTCTTCACGGTGCAGCAGCTCGCCGACGTGGGCATGAACATCGTCATCTGGCCCGTCTCGCTGCTGCGGCTGGCGATGGGGGCGGCGATGCGCGGACTCGATGAGCTCAGCGAGCAGGGCACCCTGGCCGCCAGGCTCGGCGAGATGCAGCACCGGTCCGAGCTCTACGACCTGATCGACTACGCAGGCTACGGGCGTTTCGACGCGTCGGTCTTCGACTTCAGCATCGAGGGCTGAGCGGGGGCGACTGCGCCTCGCAGCCGACACGTGGCCGACATGCTCGCCTGACCGTCCTCCGACAGCGGTGGACGTACCCGGCCGGGCCGCCGGAATCGGCACCCGCCGGATGGCACTGGCCGATCGGCGCCGTGTGCTGGAAGTCTTGAGGGGTGATCCAGCTGCTTGTCGTCTTCGTGGTGGGGCTGCTGGTGGTCGCCGGCGCGGCGCTCATCGGTCCGCGGCTGGGCGTCGCCTCGCCGCTGGTGCTCGTCGTGGTCGGCGTCGCGGCGAGTCTGGTGCCGATGGTCGGCGGGGTGCAGATCCGACCGGAGTGGATCCTCGAGGGGGTGCTGCCGCCGTTGCTGTACTCGTCGGCGGTGTCGATGCCCGCCATGAACTTCCGGCGGGAGTTCGGCGCGATCAGCGGCCTGTCGGTGGTCCTGGTGGTGGGCAGCGCGCTGCTGCTCGGGGTCTTCTTCATGGTGGTCGTTCCGGGACTCGGCTTCGCCTGGGGCGTGGCACTGGGTGCGATCGTGAGCCCGACGGACGCCGTGGCCACCTCGATCATCAAGCGCACGACGGTGTCCCAGCGGGTCGTCGCGATGCTTGACGGGGAGAGCCTTCTGAACGATGCGACCGCTCTCGTGCTGCTGCGCACGGCGATCGTCGCTACGGCGGCGTCGTTCTCGTTCTGGGGGACGGTCGGGACCTTCGCGTACTCGGTGGTCGTCGCCGTCGTGATCGGCGCCGTGGTCGGGTGGCTGAACCTCGTGGTGCGCGGGCGGGTGAGGGATCCGACGGTGAACACGGTCATCTCGTTCACCGTCCCCTTCGCGGCCGCGATCCCCACCGAGCTGCTGGGGGCGTCGGGGCTGGTGGCTGCGGTGGTGGCCGGGCTCGTCACGGGTGTGCGGGCGCCGAGGGTGCTGTCGGCGCAGCATCGGCTGTCCGACTCACAGAACTGGCGCACGGTCGAGATGGTGCTGGAGGGGGCCGTGTTCCTCACCATGGGCGTGCAGATCACCTCGATCGTGCAGGGTGCGCAGCACGACAACGCTCGTGTCATCCCCGCGATCCTCGTCGCGGCGGGCGCGTTCCTGCTGACCGTGATCGTGCGCGCGGGCTATGTGGCGCCGCTGCTCGGCGTGCTGGCGGCCCGCTCCCGGCGCAGCGTGAAGCTGCAGCCGCGGCTGGAGAGCATGCGGGAGCGCGTGGGCACCGATCAGGGCAGGAGGGAGGCGCTGGACGAGCTGAGCCGCGGGCGCAGATCGGCGTCCATGCGCGATCTGGACCGGTTCGCCGTGCGGGTCACGCGGGTGCTGGCCGACATCGAGTACTTCGTGCGGGAGCCGCTCGGCTGGCGCGACGGCACGGTGGTGGTGTGGGCGGGCATGCGCGGTGCGGTGACGGTCGCGGCGGCGCAGACGCTTCCGCAGCACACCCCGCAGCGTTCGGTGCTGGTGCTGATCGCGTTCACGGTGGCCGTGCTCTCGCTGCTGGTGCAGGGCGGCACGATCGGTCCGCTCGTGCGCCTCCTGGCGCCTCAAAGCGGTAGGGCGGCACCCGACGAACGAGCCAGGGTGGAGCTGGAGCGGATCTTCGCCCTCATGAAGACGGCCGCCGAAGCCGTCCCACAGGTGCCGGGCTCCGACGTGCGCTCACCGGAGGGACGTGAGGCCGCCAGAAGATACCGGCTGGCGGTGCTGGATGCCCAGCGTGCGGCGCTGCTCGACGCTCGCGACAACGGCACGTTCGACGCGGATGTGCTCGCGGATGCCCTCGCCACGATCGACGCGGCGCAGATCGAAATCGAGACCCAGGGACGTCTCACCGGATGAGGGCCGGAGCCCCGCGGCGTCGCCGTCGTGCTCGCCGCAGCGGACCGGCTCAGGGACGCGCGCACGGGCGCTGGCTACCGGTGCAGGGCGCGCACCTCGTCCACGGCGTGCCGCAGAAGGCTCTCGAGTTCTGTGGCCGACGTGCCCTTCCACGCGCGGCTCGCATGCTCGAACATTGCAGCACCGGTTCGCGCGGCCAGGCGGGCGGTGGGTTCGGGGATGCCGCGGTCGACCAGTGCGTCGATCAGGGCCTGTGTCAGTGCGGCCGACTTGGCGTGGGCTCTCTCCTGGAGCGCGGTGGAGGTCGCGATGATCCGCGCGCGTCGTTCGGCTTCCGGGCGGCCTGCGACGAAGAGGGGCATCGCCGCGGAGTAGGCGCGCAGGACCAGTGCCGCCGGTGCGAGTTCCTCCTGTGCGGACGCGATCGCGGCGGTCATGACCTCACGCAGTTGCGTCTCGCCGTCGAAGAGCACCTCGCGCTTGTCGGCGAAGTGCCGGAAGTAGGTCCGTTCGGTCACTCCCGCTCTCTCGGCGATCTGCGCGGTGGTGGTGGCGTCATAGCCGCGTTCCTCGTATAGCGCCAGGGCCGCGTCGCGCAGTCGGGTCCGCGCCTCGGCGCCGCTTCTCGGCATACCCGCATCCTACTTTGTGTCAGTGACTGTCGCATCCGTGGTAGGGTCAGTGACTGTCGCTATCCTTCAAGGACGAGTCCGAGAGATGAGCCCATGCCCACTGTTTCGTCCCGCGTCATCCGCTTCCACGAGGTCGGAGAGCCGCTCGAGGTCCTCCGTGTGGAGAGGATCGAGATCCCGGATCCGCCCGTCGGCAGCGTCCGGGTGCGAGTCCTCGCCACGGGGCTGAACCCTGCGGACTGGGAACTCTGCCGCGGTTTCGCGCCAGGAGCGCTGCCGCGGGGGATCGGCTACGACGTGGCCGGGAGCGTCGAGGCAATCGGCGACGGCGTGGACCGCGGGTCGGTGCGGGTGGACGATGTCGTTCTCGGCACGGCCGACCTCTTCGGACAGCCGAGCGCCGGCGCCGCCGATGTCGCCGTCGTGAACAACTGGTGCCCCGTGCCGGCGGGGCTCGATCCGGTGCAGGCGGCCACCCTGCCGATGGTCGTGCAGACGGCGGCATGGGCGCTGGAGATCATGGGTCTGGAACCCGGCACGACGCTTCTGGTCCACGGTGCCGGCGGAATGGTGGGTTACACCGCCGTGCAGATCGCCCTGAGGCGCGGGGCGCAGGTGATCGCCACCGCTGGTGCCACCTTCACCGCCGACCTCGAGGGGTTCGGCGCCCGTGTCACCCGCTACGGCGAGGGAATGGTCGAGCGGGTACGCGCCCTGACCGGGGGTCAGGATGTCGACCTCGTGCTCGACACGGCCCGCCCCAGTCCGGGCACACTGCCCGACCTCATCGCCCTGGCCGGCGGCGACCCGCGGCGGGTGATGACGATCAGCAATCACGAGGAGGCCCGGGCCCTCGGCGCGCGCGTCAACATCGATGAGCTGCGCCCCGGCCTCACTCCGCTGACCGCGCTGATATCGCAGTACGCAGCCCTGGCCGCACACGGGGAGTTCCGTCTTCCGATCGCGAAGTCCTTCTCGTTCGAGCAGTGGCGCGATGCCGTCCGGCTCAGTCTGTCCGGTGAACCACATGGCAAGGTCGTGCTGCTTCCCGGCCTTCTCGGTCGTCGGGAGGCTTCGGCATGAACGAGCCGTCCTCGGGCACTCTCGAGGTGAGGGGCGCAACGCTGTCCTTCGACGTCCGGGCGGGACACGGCCCCACGGTCGTCGCGTTGCACGGTCTTGGCTCATCGCGCGCGAACGATGTCGCCTCGAGGATCTTCGACTGGTCAGCAGCGGTCAGACCAGGGCGTCGCCTCGTGCGGTACGACGCGCGCGGTCACGGCCACTCAGCCGTCAGGCACGCAGCGCCGGATGACTTCACCTGGCCTCGGCTCGCTGACGACCTCCTCGATCTCCTCGACGTGGTCTCGCCGGACGAGGCGGTCGACGCCGTCGGCGTGTCGATGGGTGTGGGCACACTGCTCCACGCCGCCGTCCGCTTCCCCGAGCGGTTCCGTCGCCTCGCCTTGGTGATTCCCCCCACCGCGTGGGCCACGCGCGCGGCCCAGCGCGAGATGTACCTGCAGATGGCCGAGCTGGTCGAAGCGCAAGGGGCGGCGGCACTCGCTGCCGCCATGGCGGCAGCGCCTCCGCCTCCGTTGCTCGCCGAGGGCGGGTGGGCTCTGCCGGCCTTCGACATCGCCGAGGGAGCCATGGCCGCGATCCTGCGTGGCGGTGCCGCGACGGACCTGCCCGATCCCGAGGCCCTCGCGACCATCCGCCAACCGGTGCTGCTGCGCCCGTGGATCGACGATCCCGCACACCCCGTCTCGACCGCTGAGCGCCTCGCCGACCTGATACCACGGGCCCACATCGACACCATGACCACCGCGGCGCACGTGCGAGCGCTGCCCGACCAGGTCGTCGAGTTCTTCGAATCACCGGAACCGGGCTTCACGCAACCGCGTCAGCGGTGACGGAGTCCGACAGCGGTGACGGAGTCCGAACACCGTGACATCATCCGAGCCTTGGGGTGAACGGCCGGGCGGCATGGTCAACACAACAGTCACCATCGGGAGTCCAACGGCCGCCAGAGGGAAACCGGGTCAGGCTCCTCGTCCCTCTGCTGGCCACCGTGTTCCATGTTCCGATGCGAGCGGTTGGACCCGAGCCCTGGCCGCAGGAATACAAGTCCGCAGCACCACCTGCCTGAAAGCAGGAGACGCGATCCTCCTCGCCGAACAGGAGGCGCGGCTCGACAAGCTCTTCGAAACGCCGAGGCTCAGTAGGACAGGTCCGCAGCACCGTTTCCTCCGCCGTCCGTGGTTCAAATGGGCGGAGCGAACCCCCCGAGCGGTTCTCGAGCGGGGCGTTTCATCGCACGGTGTTCGTCGCCAGTACGGCCAGGGTGCCGGTGAGGGGGGCGGCGACGAGCCCGAGCAGGGCGTAACGACGCCAGGAGATCACGACGTCGAGTCGGCGGAGTCGTTCATACCAGAGCAGCGTGGCCAGGGATGCCCACGGGGTGACGAGGGGGCCGATGTTCACCCCGATCAACAGCGCGACGATCGCCCCGCTGCCGTGCTCTGCCGGCTCCAGTGCGAGATAGGCAGGCAGGTTGTTGACGAGATTGGCGGAGGCTGCACCGAGCCCGGCCGTGGCCAGTGTTGCTCCGAGTCCGGAACCGGCGGGTACGAGATGCTCCAGAAGACCGCTCAGACCCAGTGCCCCCAAAGCTCCGACTGACAGGAACATGCCGCAGCACAGCACTACGACCGGGATGGGAAGCAGATTGAACCGCAACGCCTCGCGGCGCCGCCACGCGAAAGCGATGATCATCAGTGCTGCGGCGGCGCAGGCGGGTTGCCACACCGGCAGACCCGACAGGATCCCGATGATGAATGCGACCACCATGAGAGCCACGATCACAAGGAGAGCCCTGTCTCGCGTCGCTTCGGTGCGAGTCGATGCTTCCTGATATCGGCGCACGATTCGACGTCGAAACACAGCCAGGAGCACTGCGAGTGGCACCAGCACCCCCGCGATCTCGGCGCCGAACGTGAGCGCGGCGAAGTCGCCGGGTGAGACGCCCCCCAAGCGCTGCTGGGCGAGCAGATTCGTCAGGTTTGACACCGGCAGCAACATCGACGCCGTGTTCGCCATCCACACGGTCGTGAACGCGAACGGAAGAGGATCCATGCTGACGCGGCGGGCAAGGACCACGACGATCGGCGTCAGCAGCACAGCAGTCGTATCCAGCGAAAGAAACACGGTCGCAGCTACCGCGATCACCGCCACGAGCAGCCACAGCAACATGCCGCGGCCGCGCGCTACCCGCGCGGCCGCATCCGCGAGTACGTCGAAGAGCCCCGACCGCGTCGCCAGCTCGGCCATGACCGTCACCGCGACGACGAACAACAGCACCGGCCACACACGCGCGGTCAGCATCAGCACCGCTGAAACCGGATACACGCCCATAACGATCAGGACGGCGCCGAATGCCAGAAGCACTAGCCCGATCAACGCTGTTCGAGCTGCCGTCCTCATGATCTGACTGTACGAGCTGCACGAGCGGATCATCGATCAGAACAGGTGAGGCCATCGCCAGGAACGTCGGGACCGGCATTCAGGCCGACCACCCGGTTCTCGATATGGGCGAGTTCACCTCGGCGTCAACCGCGCAGGCCTCAGAAAGTAAGAGCTCATCACGGTAGCGGTCGACTCGGGCGCCGACCGAAGAGTTTGTCCGCTGCTACTCCTCAACGCGAGAATTACCCGGCGGCAGTGAACAGGGCTGACACGGCGACTGGTTCCACAGGCGGCGGAAGCGCCAGGCTGTGACGTGCTCGATCTCCACATACGCAAAGAGGCCGAAAACCCGTGAGTTTCCGGCCTCTTTTCGTTGCGGGGACAGGATTTGAACCTGCGACCTCTGGGTTATGAGCCCAGCGAGCTACCGAACTGCTCCACCCCGCGGCACGGTCCACAAGCCTAGCACGGCGTCGCGAGCCGGTGAAATCGTAGGCTGAGCGGCATGGCGAGCGAGAATCACCAAGGGCCGGCTGCGGACGGAACGGTGCGCGGGGCCGAGCCTGCTGCGCGCCCCGTGGCCGACCTTGTGGTCGCGGTCGCGCAGTTTGCGCCGTCGGCCGACGAGCGTGCGAACGTGGAGTCGATCGTCGAGCTCACCCGTGCCGGCGTCGCTCGCGGGGCCGGGCTCGTCGTGTTCCCCGAATACGCCTCGTTCTTCGTCGACCCGGTCGACTCACGATTCCTGGATCACGCCGAACCGCTGAGAGGTCCGTTCACCGACGCACTCGTGAGGCTCGCCGCGGAGACGGGGGCGACGATCGTCGCGGGTCTCGCGGAGCGTACGGAAGCGGGAGACAGGTTCTCGAACACCGTGGTGGCGGTCGGCCCGGACGACGGCATCCTCGCGGTGTACCGGAAGCAGCATCTCTACGACGCGTTCGGCTCCCGCGAGTCGGATGTCGTGCTGGCCGGCGACCTCCGGCCGCCGCAGCTCTTCGTCGTGCACGGTCTCGCGGTTGGCCTCCAGACCTGCTACGACCTTCGGTTCCCTGAGGTCACCCGGAGCATCGTCGACGCGGGCGCCGACATCGTCGTCGTCCCCAGCGAATGGGTGCACGGACCGCTCAAGGAGCACCACTGGCGAACGCTCGTGACCGCGCGAGCGATCGAGAACACGATCTTCGTCGCCGCGGCGGACCACGTGGGTCCGATCGGCGTCGGCTGCAGCATGATCGTCGACCCGATGGGCGTCGTGCTGGCGGATGCGGGCGAATGTCACGGGCTTGCCGTCGCACCGATCGCGAGGGAGCGGATCGACGAGGTGCGGGAGCTCAACCCCGCCCTGCGGCTGCGTCGCTACGCCGTCGTGCCGAAGGCCTGACGGCCGCGATCTCGCCGCCTGCCCTGTATCGCCTTCGTCCCCTGTATCGCCTTCGTCCCCTGTCTCATCGCCCTGCCTTGCCCCGCCGCGCCTCCGCACCTCGTCGTACCGCCCGCTTCGTTTTTCACCGCCCGCTTCATAGAGATCTGTGTCTTCATGAAGCGCACGGTGAAATCTCTGATCCTGGACGAGACGCCGTCGCCGCCTGGGACAATCGTCGCCGGGGACAATCGTCGCCGGCGAGGATGCCGACACCGGATTGGGCCCACCGGAAACGACGGCGGCAGGGAGCGGATGCGTCGAGACGCACGGGAGGGGAGGGCGTACGTCGAGCGGAGCGACCGGACACGCGCGGCGGCCTCCGTCGCGGCGACGGCGAGTCAGCCCAGCCGCGCCTTCAGCCGAGCCGCGCCAGCTGTGCGGCGGCCCGTTCAAGCACGGCGACGCGTTTGCAGAATGCGAAGCGCACGAGGGATCCGGCCTCGACGCGCAATCGCGTACCGCAGAACGCCGTGATCGGCACGCCGACCACCCCGGCGAGCGCGGGGAGTTCGCGGCAGAGTGCGACCGCGTCGGTATAGCCGAGCGGTGCGGCATCCGCGACGACGAAGTACGACCCGTGTGATGCGAACACGTCGAATCCGGCTTTCTCCAGGCCCGCCGAGAGCAGATCGCGTTTCGCAGCGAGCGTCGCCGCGATCTCCGAGAAGAAGCTGTCGGGCATCCGCAGGCCGGCCGCGATCGCCGGCTGGAACGGTGCGCCGTTGACATAGGTGAGGAACTGCTTGACCGCGGTGATGGCCGTGATGAGGGCGGGAGGCGCTATCGCCCAGCCGACCTTCCACCCGGTCGTGCTGAACGTCTTGCCGCCCGATGAGATCGTCACGGTACGGTCGCGTGCTCCCGGGATGGTCGCGATCGGGAGGTGCGGGCGGTCGAAGGTGAGATGCTCGTACACCTCGTCCGTGACGATGATCGCGTCGTGCTCGTGGGCGAGATCGACGATGGTCTGGAGCGTCTCGCGCCCGAGCACCGCACCGGTCGGGTTGTGCGGATCGTTGACGAGGATGACCCTGGTGCGGTCGGTCACCGCGGCGCGGAGCTCGTCGAGGTCCGGCTCGAAGTCCGGTGCGCGCAGGGGCACGGTTCGGTGCGTGCCGCCGGCGAGTGCGATCGTCGCACCGTATGCGTCGTAGAACGGCTCGAACGTGACCACCTCGTCGCCGTCCTCGACCAGGGCGAGCAGGGTCGCCGCCAGTGCCTCGGTGGCGCCGGCGGTCACGAGAACCTCCCGATCGGGGTCGACCGCGAGACCGTAGAAGCGGTTCTGGTGCTCAGCGATCGCCTCGCGCAGCACGGGCATGCCGGTTCCGGGTGGGTACTGGTTCACGCCGTCACGGATGCTCCGAATCGCGGCATCCAGAACCTCGGTCGGCCCGTCCTCGTCGGGAAACCCCTGGCCGAGGTTGATCGCCCCCGTGCGAGTAGCCAATGCACTCATCTCGGCAAAGATCGTCGCGGAGACCGTACCGTCGTCGCCGAGCAGCCCGGCACCTCGCGCCGCTTGCTGCCATGGTCCGGGGACCAGCGTCGTCATTGCGCCTCCGTATCGTTCTCGTTCACTCACGGTAGCGCGGCGACGCAGCATCCCCTCGCGGGATCGTCGCGACGGTGCAAATGGTTCCCCGCGGCAGGCTGTGGACAACCGAGGCTCCGGTCTCACGGCGTGCTCTACGGTGGTGGCCATGCCTCTGCGACGACGGATGATCGCCGCGGCCCTCGCCGCGCTCCTGGCGGTCGCCCTCGCCGCGTGCACGTCGAGCTCACCCCATCCCACGCCGACGCGCACGGCAGCGCACACCCCGCTCTTCGCGTCCGACGATGAGGCATTGCAGGCGGCGACAAAGGCATATGCGGCGTACCTCAAGATGTCCGACACGATCTCGCACGACGGAGGGAAGAACCCCGAGCGAATCAGGGCATACGTGACTGACTCGGAACTGAGAAAACTTGTTTCCGATTTCAAGCAACTTGAGCAGAAAGGTGCGCATACCGACGGGTACAGCAAGTTTTCCGATCTGCGAATCGGCCACTACGACAACTATCGCTTGCAGGTCTACCTGTGTTCCGACGTATCGGACGTGCGATTGCTGGATGCATCGGACCGTGACATTACGCCTCCTGACCGGACCGATGTGCTGCCCCTGACCATCACATTCGTGGGGGCGAAGTCGAACTTGAGAATTGCCGAGAGCGTGAAATGGCTAGGCGAAGACTTCTGCCGGCAGTAGCGGTGTTCGGTCTCGTTATCGCTGTCGGTTTCGTGCCATGGGCGTCGGAAGCGGCCGATGAAGACTGTTCGACCGCCGCGCAGGGCTGGGGTGGGTGCTCCTCGGGCACCATCGCGGGCGATCACGTGGAGGTTGGGGCCGAGGCGGGTTCCGGCGACGCAGGAGACGGGGGCGGTTCGTCAGCTGCTCCCGAGACGGCGGCCTGCAGCGGCGGCGTCACGTGCACGCTCGTCGGAACGCTGGAGCTCCCCGATCTGGCGATCTCCGACCTCGCCGCGTTCTACCCGGCCGCGCCCGGGGTCAGGAGCGAACCGAACGGTTGGACTGTCGTTGGCCTGGACACCAACTTCGTCTCGGACGCCGCCGAGCATACGGCATCCGGGAGCCTGCTGGGACAGACGGCCGAGGTGCGCTTCACGCCGAGATCGTTCCGCTGGGACTACGGCGACGGCATCCGTGCCGTCACCGCCACCGGTGGGCGCACGTGGAAGGCGTTGGACGTGCCCGAGTTCGGCGCCACGCCGACGAGCCACGTCTACACCGCACCGGGAAGCTACGCGGTGAGCCTGGCGGTCGCCTACTCGGCCCAGTACCGCATCGGGGCGGGGCCATGGCACGGCGTGGCGGGTACGCTGAGCCTGCCGACGCCGGCGTTCACCATCGTCGCGTCAGACGCGAACACCGTTCTCGTGGGGCGTGACTGCCGGCTCGATCCTCGCGGTCCGGGGTGCTGAGGCCGGCAACGACATCGGGCGCGATGGATGACGCGGACGCATCGGCCCTCGGCCGGCGCGGACGCTCGTCATGACAGTCCCATGGGATTGTTCTAGTCCGTTCACAGATTGCCCATAATCCACACCCAGCATGACGGCTGATGCTTGTAGTGCTTGGAAGGAGCGCGACAGATGACCGACACACCGAAGGACCCCGCGGAAGACCCGGAGACCGCACCGCAGCAGCCGGCCGCGCAGGACTCGGTCGCCGATGCCGACTCCGCCAGGGAGCCGGTGGACGCCCCCGACCGAGCCGACGCCCCCACCACGGAGCAGCCGTCGGCTCAGCAACCGGGCCAGACGCAGCCGACGGAGACCCTGCCCCCGTACGGGCAGGCGGCCCAGGGCCCTTCGGGTCAACAGGAGTATCCGGCGCCCTCGCAGCCGCTCCAGGGCACGCACAATCCGTACGCCTCCCAGCAGGGCGGGCAGCCGTACGGCGCAGCCGGTTACGGCCAGCCCAGCCAGTACCACTACGCCGCGCAACAGGGCACGGCGCGGCAGGGCGCGTTCGGGCAGCCGGCCTACCCCGATCAGGAGCCGTACGCGCAGCCCGGGCACGTCGGCCACGGATCCGCGGCAGCGAAGGACGACAAGGGCAAGGGAAACCGGGCCGGGCTCATCATCACCGGCTTCGTGCTCGCGGGCCTACTGGGTGGGGGTGTCGGCGCCGGCGTCGTGGGAATCTACGCGGCCAACTCGAACGGCGGCAAGACCGTCACCTCAACTGGTGCCACCAACATCACCGTGAACGACCCGCAGACCGCGACCAACGTCACCGCGGTGGCGTCGAAGGTGAGCTCGAGCGTCGTCACGATCAACGTGACGGGCGGCCAGGAGGCCGGCACCGGATCCGGCGTCATCCTGAGCGACGACGGTTACGTGCTCACCAACACCCATGTGGTCACGCTCGACGGCGAGACCGGCGACCCGGCGATCTCCGTCGTCACCAACGACGGCAAGATCTACAAGGCCAAGGTGGTCGGAACCGATCCGGTGCTCGACCTGGCGGTCATCAAGCTGCAGAGCGCGAGCGGGCTTACGCCGGCCACGTTCGCGAACTCCGACAAGGTCAACGTGGGCGACCAGACGATCGCGATCGGAGCGCCGCTCGGCCTCTCCGGCACCGTGACGAACGGCATCGTCAGCTCGCTCAACCGCAGCATCCAGATCGCCTCGTCCGCGGCGCCGAAGCAGGATCAGCAGGACAACGGCGACAACGGAGACAACAGCCCGTTCAACTTCTGGAACTTCGACCAGAACGGCGGGAACAGTGGTCAGTCGTCCGCGCAGAGCACCATCTCGCTTCCGGTGATCCAGACGGATGCCGCGATCAACCCTGGCAACTCCGGCGGTCCCCTGCTCAACGGCAAGGGCCAGGTGATCGGCGTCAACGTCGCGATCGCCAGCGCAGGCTCCTCCAACTCGGGGGACCAGACCGGGAGCATCGGCGTCGGCTTCGCGATCCCGTCGAACGTGGCGCAGCGCGTCGCCGACGACATCATCAAGAACGGCAAGGCGACCAGCGGCCTGCTCGGCGCGACCGTTGCCGACTCGACCTCCGACGCCAACGCGACGACCGTCGGAGCGCTGATCAAGTCCGTCAGCTCGGGAGGCGCGGCGGCGAACGCGGGACTGAAGGCCGGCGACATCGTCACCAACTTCAACGGCAAACCCATCACCAACGCGACCGACCTCACCGCCCAGGTTCGCGCGCTCCCCGGTGGCAGCAAGGCGACCGTCGTGTACCAGCGCGACGGGCAGGCTCACCAGGCGGACGTGACACTGGGCACGCTCCCCGACGACTGAGCACGCTCCCCGGCTCGCGCTGGCGTCGCGCCGCCGACGAACGGGCCGATCCGCCGGCCCCGTCGGCGGCGCTAGTGCGCCCGGGAGGGCGCGTCCTGCGCACTGATAGGCTGAGCCGACGGTTCGACGAGCGGATGAGATGGGCGAATCCACCAGTATGAGCGCCCGTGACGGGGCCTTGCCGGGCGTCTCTTACGTGATGCCGGTGCTCAACGAGGCGCCATATGTGCGCGGTGCGGTCGAGCGTCTGCTCGCTCAGGACTACGGGGGTCAGTACGACATCACTCTCGCCGTTGGACCGAGCACCGACGGCACCGAGGAGGTGGTCGCCGAGCTGGCACGCGAGCACTCGAACGTGCGAGTCGTGCCGAACCCGGCCGCGTCGACGTCGGCCGGGCTGAACGCGGCGATACGTGCATCCTCGTATCCCATCGTGATCCGCGTCGACGCGCACTCGCTTCTGCCGCCGGAGTACACACGGATCGCCGTCGAGACCCTGCAGCGCACCGGCGCCGACAACGTGGGCGGGCTGATGGACGCGCGGGGGACGACGCCGTTCGAGAAGGCC
The DNA here is from genome assembly GCA_015655415.1 of Actinomycetales bacterium. Taxonomy (GTDB): domain Bacteria; phylum Actinomycetota; class Actinomycetes; order Actinomycetales; family Microbacteriaceae; genus Humibacter. Next base: position 18,314 of record JAATFB010000075.1, on the reverse strand, counting down.
GTCGCGCGCGCCTACCGCTCCCGCATCGGGCTGGGCGGAACCCAGCACCACGTGGGCGGCAAGGAGGGACAGGCGCAGACCGCGTACCTCGGCTCGTTCCGACGTGACCGTCTCGAGGCCGTCGGACTGTTCGACGAGGGGGTGCGCCGCGGCCAGGATTGGGAGCTGAATCGTCGTCTGCGGGCCGCCGGCGGCACGGTGTGGTTCACGCCGCGGCTGGTGGTGACGTATCAGCCGCGGTCGAGCATCCGCTCCCTGATCAATCAGTTCTTCGCCACCGGCATGTGGCGTGGCGAGCTCGTGCGACGGTTCCCGTCCGCGAACTCCCTGCGCTACTTCGTCCCTCCCGTGCTGGTCGTGCTGCTGGTCGCCTCGATCATCCTGGGCCTGCTCGGTGTGGTCGGGCTGATCGTCTCTCTCCCGATGGCATGGCTCACCATCGCGTTCGGCCTTCCAGTGCTCTACCTGGCGTTCGTGCTCGCGGCTGCCGCGACGATCGGGTCCCGAGACGGGTTCGCCGCTATGCTGCGATTCATCGTCGTCGTGCCGGCCATCCACATCAGTTGGGGAGTGGGATTCATCGGCGGGTTCTTGGAGCTGTCGCACGACCTCAACAGCCGGTCGGGGAGGTAACGTGTCGGCTCCGGACTCATATCGCCGGCCCGAGTCGATCGCTCAGCTGCGCCAGGTCACGCAGCCGCCGGAGGTGCGTCAGCGGCGCAACGCGGAGCACTGGACGGCCCACCTCTACCTGCGCGACATCTCGCCGTATCTCACCTGGACGCTCCTGAAGACTCGCATCAGTGCGAACGGCGTCACAGGCTTCATGATCCTCTCCGGATGGCTCACCGCCGCCGCCTTGCTCGTGCCCGGCATCGGAGGGGCCCTCCTCGCCGTCGTCCTCGGCCAGGTGCAGATGCTGTTCGACTGCTGCGACGGGGAGGTCGCGCGGTGGCGGAACAGCTCCTCACCGGCCGGCCACTTCCTTGACGCGGTCGGCCATTACACCACCGAGACCCTGATCGCGATCGTGCTCGGGCTCCGCGCCGCGTCCTGGCCGTTCCAGGCCCCGGACGACTATCTGTGGGCCATGCTCGGGTTCGCGCTTGCGCTGGTGCTGGTGCTCAACAAGGCGCTGAACGATCTCACCCGGGTGGCGCGCGCGTACGCCGGACTGCCCCGGCTCGGCAACGAGGAGGCGGATGCGGCCCCCCGGCAGCGCCTGATCGCCGTCGCACGCCGTGTGGTGCGGTTCTTCCCCTTCCACCGCATGTTCCACTCCGTGGAGCTGACGCTGCTCACGTTCGTCGCCGCCGCCGTCGCGCTCTTCACGGGCTCGCCGATCACGGAGCGGGTCTATCTCCTCGTCCTTCTCGCGTTCGCGATCGTGGCACTGTTCGGGCATTTCGTGGCGATCCTGAGCTCGAGGCGACTGCGGGCATGACCGGTTCCCTGCGCGAGGGCGACGCCGACGGGGAGCCGGTGCCGACAGTCGGCGTCGTGGTGCTGACGCAGGGGACGCGACCCGAGGAGCTGCGGCGGGCGCTGGCATCCGTGCTCGCGCAGCGCGGGGTCCGACTCGACGTCGTGTGCGTGGGCAACGGCTGGCAGCCCGTCGGTCTCCCCCCGGGGGTGAAGGCGCTCGGCCTGCCGGAGAACGTCGGCATTCCGGCCGGACGCAACGCTGGTGTTCCGAAGGTGGCCGGCGAGTTCCTGTTCTTCCTCGACGACGACGAGTACGTGGACAGCGACACGTTCCTCTCCGACGCGATCTCGCGCTTCCGTGCCGACGAGACCCTCGGTGTCCTCCAGCCGCGTGTGCGCACCATCGACGGATCACCCCCGCCCCGTCGGTGGACGCCGCGGCTGCGCAAGGGCGACCCCGGCCGGTCGAGCCCGGTCTTCGCCCTGATCGAGGGAGCGATCGTGATGCCCAGGTCGACGTTCGAGGACGTGGGCGGCTGGGCGGCTCCGTTCTTCTACGCTCACGAGGGCATCGAGCTGGCGTGGCGCGTGTGGGACCAGGGCAGACGGGCGTGGTACGCCGGGGACCTGACGGCACGGCACCCGAACGTGCCGGCCACCAGGCATTCGGACTTCTACTGGCGCAACGCACGCAATCGCGTGTGGCTGGCTCGCCGGAACCTGCCAGCTGTGCTGGCTCCCGTCTACGTGGCGACATGGACCGGAGTCCAGCTGCTGCGCAGCCTCAGGTCGCCCGGCACCCTGCGGTCATGGTTCTCCGGTTGGGCGGCGGGCTGGCGGGAGGACCCGGGGGAGCGACGACCGATCCGCTGGCGCACGGTGTGGCGGATGACGTTGGCAGGACGACCGCCCATCATCTGAGCACGGGTCGCCGAGCCGACGCATAGCATCCGCCAATATTCTTGTGCCCATGGGTTTGGTGCATGACGCCCAGGCGGGCGTCCGACTGATCAGGAAGGCGTTCGTGCAGCGCCGCGCGCGCGCCGAGCTCGCCGAGCGCCTCGCCCAGGCTCCCGAGCTGGAACCGGGCAAGTACAAGATCGCCGTCTACTTCGCCGACAGCCGAGTGAACATGTATCAGATCCGCCAGTGGTACAAGCCGCTGGTCGAGCTGAGCAAGACCTGGCCGGTGGTGATCCTGTCCCGCTCGCCGGTGGGCGCGTCGGTGCTGCTCGACGAGTCGCCCCTGCCGGTGGCGTACGTGCGCACCGTGCTCGACCTGGAGGACACCATCGCACGCCAGGACATCCGCATCGTGTTCTACGTCAATCAGAACACCCGCAACTTCCAGATGATGCGGTACGGCCGCCGCTGGCATGTCTTCATCAACCACGGCGAGTCCGACAAGATGTACATGACCACCAACCAGTTCAAGGCGTACGACTATGCGCTCGTGGCCGGCGACGCGGCCGTCGCACGCCTGAGCAAGGTGTTGTGGGACTACGACCTCGACAAGCGCGCCATCAAGATCGGCCGGCCGCAGGCCGACTTCTACTCGGGGGAACTGCCATACACGCCGGACGAGCGCACGGTTGTGCTGTACGCCCCGACGTGGGAGGGCGACCGTGCCGCAGCCGCCTACGGGTCGATCGCCTCACACGGTGTTGATCTCGCGGAGGCCATCCTCGCCACCGGACGTCACCGGCTGATCTACCGTCCGCATCCGCGCTCGGGCGTGGTGGACGAGGAGTACGGTGCGGCGAACCAGCGCATCATCAAGGCGATCGAGGCTGCGAACGCCGCCGATCCTTCGGCGCACCACGTGTACGACGACGGCCCCGAGCTCGGCTGGCAGCTCTCCGCCGCCGATGTGGCGATCGTGGACATCTCCGCCATGGTCTACGACCGGCTCGCCGCAGGAAAGCCGCTGCTCATCACGCACCCGGTGCACCCGGAGGCCGAGATCGACCGCGGCGGATACCTCTCCGCGTGCGAATGGCTGTATCAGCAGGACGCTGCGCGGATCGTCTCGATCCTCGACGACCTCGCCCACGATCAGGCTGCGGCGCAACGCCTCGAATACTGGGTGCACCACTACTTCGGCGACATCACCCCCGGCGTCACCACTCGGCGGTTCCATGCCGCGGTACAGCACCTGATGGACGAGTGGGATCGTTTCGCGGCCCTCCACTCGAAGGACGACAGCACGCTGGAGCATGGTGACGGCACCGACTCCGAGGACTCCGACGCGATCCTCACCGACTGATCCACCCCCCGCCCCGCGGGCTGAGCCTGTCGAAGCCCGCGGTCACGCTCCCGCCGGTTGAGCCTGTCGAAACCGCGGTCACGCTCCTGCCGGTTGAGCTTGTCGAAACCGGGGTCAGGTTCCCGTCGGTTGAGCTTGTCGAAACCGCGGTCACGCTCCCGTGGTCTGCGTCCGTCGAAGCCCTGCGCAGTGATCCTGCGAGTCAGGGCGCCTCGGGCCTGTCGAGCGGGGTCATGTCCGTCGTCAACAGCGATTCAGGGAAGGCATCCGGAACCGCGCCGAACATGCGCTCTGCGTCGCGCACGACCCGGGACGCGGTGATGCGGTTCCCGGCGGCACCGGCGACCGCGCCCACACCGAACGGCATCGCCTTGGCGATGATGCTCCCCGTCCCCCTGGTCGCGATCCGCCGCACGAATGCCGACTGCAGGCGCTGAAGGAGCGGTCCGATGATGACGCGCGGCACGCTGCTGGAGACGACCTGTCGCCAGTAGAGCTCACGTGTCACTCCGATCTCGGTGAGCTCGAGGCCCCACTGCCGTACCAGGGCGGAACCCTCTTTGCCGAGCATGAGTGCCAGCACCAATGCGCGTGCGCGCTCGGGATCGCTGATCGGCAATCCGTGGAGCTCCGCGACCGATTGCGCGAAGAGAGCCGTCGCCTCGAGGAACGTGGCCGTCTCGGCGGCGGAGAGCGCGAGCGCGGTGACGGTGCCCACCGCTGGGACCACGGCCGTCGCGCCGACCGCCGCGCCGCTGGTGGTCACCGCCAGCACGTAGCGCCGGGCGACCAGGCGCACGAGCTCCTCGGGCGTGGCATCGGGATGCCTGCGCCGTATGCTGCGCAGATGCGCCAGCACCACAGGGCGCTGCACGGCCAGAAATCGGTCGACGCCCCGATTCACGCGACCGGGGATAGCCACCCCGCGCGGATCGCTTGTGCCGGTGACTGCAACGAACGGCTTGACCTTGCGCGCCATGTCGTCGAGTCTACGGATCCGGCGCATTCCCGTTGCCGTACGCAGGGGCCGCGCGGTCCCGGCAGGCGCTTCGACGCATCGGTGCGTGCGCCGGCGTCGCGGCCACCGACACGGCGCCCGCGGTCATGTCGTGTCGTTCTCGTATGCTGGCCGAGTGCCCCGTCTGATCACCGCGAACGACTTCGACGATGCCAGGGAGCGGGCGTACCGCGGCGGAACCGCCATCGCCGAGACGTTGCGCTCCTGGGCCACCGAGCCCGACCGCTACACGCTCGCCGACGGCGTGTCTCGTGCCGCCGTTCTCGTCGAGGCCGGTGAGAACTTCGGCTACGCCGGCGACCACGCCGAGGCGTTGCGGATGTTCGAGGCGGCCCGCGAGGACGGGGGACCGACGTACGTGGACCCGCGCGCGCTCATCGTGCAGGCCCTCTACCAAGGAGGCCGAAAGGATGCCGCGCTCGAGCTGGCGGAGGTCCTGCGCAGGGAACGGCCATCCGACGTCAACGTGTTCCTGGTATTGGGCGGCTTCTTCGAATTGGTCGACGAGCACCGGGCGGCTCAACGCTGGTACTCGATGGGCATTCGGGCCATGGACAGTGGCAACGTCGCCGGGTCGGAGTCGCAGTACGAGACGATGCTGATCGGCCGCGCCCGAGTGCGTGACGAACTGGGCCTGCGGCCGGACACCCTGGACGATGCGGCCGCGATCATCATCGAGCGATACGGATCCGAAGCGTCCCACGGAACCTGATCGATTCGTCGGCGGACATCGCCGTTGCCGGTGGCCGTGGGGATGCCCCGGACGGGGTGCCGGCGTGGGTGCGGACGAGGAGCCGTCGCCGTCGGCTGCCGTGTCGGCGCCCATACGAGGCGTGCCGCGGACAGTGTGACCGCCCGCGGCGCACGCGCCCGACACCATACGCGGTGCCCTGACCGCGCCGTGGCACCGGCCCGGCCGTCGGCTCCCCACCGGATCGTGCCGACAGGGCGCCAACACTCTGGACCCATACGCTGCCCCGCTCGTAGACAGGACCACATGGTCGAGCCGTATTCTCGTGCCGCGAGCGTGGTGGGCGAGCGGCTGAGACGCATTCGCACGGAGCTCGGCCTCAGCCAGGAAGAGGTCGCGCATCTCGCCGACATACATCCCACCAACTACGGCAAGATCGAGCGTGGCCGGGCCAATCCAAGCCTGAGCACGGTCATCCGCATAGCCACGGCGCTCGACACGGATGCCGGCGAGCTGGTCGCGGGCCTGACGCTGGCGGACCTGCCTGGCCGTCATCGTCCGTACACGGCGAAGGACTTCATCCGCGAGCGTGAGCGTATGCGCTGACCGGTCCACCGGCGCGGTGGCGCACGCGGGGCAGGCGGTGGTCAGAAGCTCGCACGCCACAGGTATTCGTCCCCGTTCTCGCGGTGCCACCGTACGACGAGCACGGTGGAGCGTGCCAGGTCGTCGCCGTGGATGCGGATCTCGGCGACCTCGCCCGGTTCGAGCGTGATCGGTGCTTGCACGGGCATGCTGCCAGCGCCGAGCAGGGAGAACCGCACGCCGGTCAGCGTCTCGAGGCTGGCGTTGCGGAGGCGGTACCGCGGCGGCGTGCTCCGGTCGAAGACGAACGGGACAGGGTAGGCGAGCGTGGCCCTGGTCTGGGTGGCATCCATCGGGTTCATGCAGGCAGGCTAGAAGCGGCGTCCGACGCATCGGCCCGAGTTGTGGATCGTCACGCACGCCCCCGGATTGTGGACGCGAGGCTGACCCTGTCGGCCGGCACGGGTCGAGCGTCGGGAGCCCCGCATCGCCGCCCCCGGTTCGTCCGGCTCGACCCTCGGCCGCCCCCTGTGGCTCAGCCCCCGTAGTCCTTGTTGTAACGCGCCAGCACGCTCCCGATGTCGGAGTCGAGCGCCAGCTCGCCGCCGTCGAGATACAGGCCGCGCGTGCAGAAACGCCGCAGGTCCTTCTCGTTGTGCGACACGAAGAACAGGGTCCGCCCGCCCGTCAGCAGCTGCTCGATCCGCCTGTAGCACTTCTCGCGGAAGGCCTTGTCGCCGACGGCGAGCACCTCGTCGACGATCAGGATCGGCTCGTCCAGTTGCGTGATCACGCTGAACGCGATGCGCACCTTCATTCCACTCGACAGGTGCTTGTAGGGGGTGTCGAGGAAGTTTCCGATGTCGGCGAACCCGATGATGTCGTCGAACCGTTCATCGATCTGTCGCCTGGTCATCCCGTGCAGCCCGGCCGTGAGGTAGACGTTCTCACGCACGCTGAGGTCGTCGACGAACCCGCCCGTGATCTCGATGAGCGGCGCCACCCCTTCTCGCACCTCCACCGTGCCCTCGTCGGGCAGCACCACTCCCGCCACCAGCTTCAGCAGAGTCGACTTGCCCTGTCCGTTGCGCCCGACGACGCCGATCGCCTCGCCGGATTCGACCGAGAACGACACGTCGCGCAACGCCCAGAACTCGTCCGGTCGCACCCTGCGCCTCCGTGACGAGAACAGATCCTTGAAGCTGCGTCGGGACCTGCGGTTGCGCTTGAAGCGGATGCCGACACCGGACACCTCGATGACGGCGCGCTCCAGAGGCGTCGAGGAGGCGGCATCGGTGGCCGCGGTGTCCGCCATCACATCTCCTTCAGCACCGTGCGGATGGTGCGACGAAACACCAGAATGCCCAGCACGAGGAAGACGAGCGCGCCGACGGCAGAGATGAGCACGAGACCCCAGTCGAGGTCGTTGGGGAAGAACGCGGACCGGTACAGCCCGAACAGCCCCACGAGGGGGTTCAGGGCGATGAGGGGTTTGAACGACGACGGAACGTCGTCGAGCTGGAACACGATCGCCGACGCGTAGAAGAGGAGTCGAAGGATCAGCCGCACGGCTCGCTCGAGGTCCTTGAAGAACACGACCACCGGGGCGATGATCATGCCAAGCCCCACCAGCATGATCGTCTGGATCAGCAGGGCCAGCGGAAAGAGCACCGCCCGCCAGTTGAGCTCGGCCCCCGCCACGATCGCGAAGATCGCCAGCACGGGCAGGGAGAACAAGAACTCGATGCCCTTGCTCAGCACGATGCGGTTCACCCAGATGGTGCGCGGGATGGCGGTCGAGCGGATCAGCTTCGCCTCGCGGCTGAACGCGCGTGTGAAGTCCAGCACCGCTGCGTTGAACCAGGTCCACGGGAGGAGACCGCTCAGCAGGAACACGATGTACGGCTGTTCGCCCGTGCCCCCGCGGTGGAAGATCTCGACGAACACCACGTAGTAGATCCCCGCCATGAGCAGCGGATCGAGGACCGACCACACATAGCCGAGCGCGTTCGTGGTGTATCGGACGTGCAGGTCGCGCTTGGTGAGCAGCCAGAGCGAGTGACGGTATCGCGCGAACGGTGTGCGCTGTGTCGGGCGCACTCCGGCGTAGGTGGTCACCCGTCGATCGTAGCGGCGCGGCGATGGGCGGATGCCGCGAACGGCCGCCGCCGGGCCAGCCGGCAGCAGGGAGGACGCGATCCCCTCGTGGCCAGCGGATCCGGTACCGAGGATCGCCGGAGAAGACCGAAAGACGGGTGCCACCGAGTCATCGGCGGCACCCGTCTTCGACGCGGGGGACGGATCACACGAACAGGTTCGCGCGCTCCAGGTCCTCGGCGAAGTCGATCTCGACCGCGTACAGGTCGGAGATGTCGATCGGCTCGACGAGCATCCCGTCGTGCTGGATGGCCAGCTCGATGCCGCGCTCGAAGTACTCCTGGTCGTCCACCCGCTGCAGGTGGTAGAGCAGGGCCGCCTTGTCGCGGCTCGAGACGTAGTTGATGCCGACAGCCTCACCAAGACCGCCCTTGACGGTCTTGGACAGCTTCTCGATGAAGCCCTCCGCACCGGTGGTGTACTTGACCTCTTCGTCGGACACCTTCGCGGTGTTGACGGTGACGAAGGACTGGTCGCGAGCGATCGCCTCGGACGCGCGCACCAGCACGCGCGGGTCGAACACCACGTCGCCGTTCATCCAGAGCACGCCTCCGTTGCCGCTGGACTTGAGCGCACGCATGAGGCTCTTGGACGTGTTGGTCTGGTCGTACTGCTCGTTGTATACGAAGGATGCGTCGGGGAACGCCTCCACGATGTGCTCGAGCTTGTAGCCGACGACGATCGTCACCTTGACCTTGGGTCCGAATGCGGCGTGGATGTTGTCGAACTGCTGCTGCATGATCGTCCGACCGTCGCTGAGCTCGGTCAGCGGCTTCGGCAGCGAGCGTCCGAGGCGGCTGCCCATTCCCGCCGCGAGGATCACGACCTGTGGTGCGGTGGTCACGTTTCGTCTCCTGTCATTCCTGCGCATAGTCAAGCCCCCAATGAGTTGAACGGTGTGACTGACGGATGACAGTCGCCCGATGGCGTTCCGGAGGCGTGTGCCCCGCGCCGTCGGCTCGTACGTTCACCGAAGTGTCACTGATGCGTGTGTGCAACGACACGACGCTGTGTCATGTTTGATTTTACGGGCGCCCCTTGCACCGCGGGCGGGACGTTGCCGTTTCGTGATCGTTTTATGGGAGTGCTCTTAGAAAAGCGGATGCCGGCGCTCGGCACTGCTGGCCCGTCGCGGTCCGCGGCTCCGGCGGCGGATGGCTCCTCGACGCGGCGAGCAGAAGGCATCGGCCCGGCATGACTATTCGTCGCAGACAGAGGTGTCCCCTCGGCGGTTGGTAGGTTAGCGTAGGGAATCCGGTGGCTCCGCACGGGAAGGATGCCGCGTCGGCACGCGCTAGCGTGGTGATCCGCAAACCCGTCGGCGCCCCCAGCAACGGGTCGGTGGCGTTCGTGCGGTCCGGCGGCTCGACGGGACCACGGTAACGGGGGTATGGCGCGTGCAAGATGACCCGCAGGCCACCATCGCGGACGACGCCGCACCCCCTGGCGAGACCGACCCGCCTGTCCCCGAGAAGCGGGTCGTCGGGACCCGCGCCGGGAGGACGACGGCACATCGCACCGGCCGTCCGCGCGTCACGGGCGCAGCCGCGGACGCGCCCGTCGTCGCCGAGGACGAGTCACCTGAGCCCGCCCCGGTGGCGGTGGTGACGGGCTCCCGGGGGTCGCGAGGTGCTTCGCGCACCGGGACCGCGAAGGGCTCCGGGACCGCCCGCGACGCTCGTACGGGTACCACCGGCGCGCGGGATGACGCGGCCTCGGCGACGACGGCGCAGGCCGAGACACCGCCAGCGGTCCCCAAGACCCGTGCCCCGAAGTCGGCGGCTCGGCAGGCGCGCCCGGCACCGGCCGAGCCGGAGTCCACGGTGACCGCGGCGGTGCATCCGGCGGCCGACGAGTCGGCGGACTCACCCGTGGAGCCGGCGCCGAGGGCCGGTTCGCGATCCGGCATCGAAGGGGACACTGCCGCGTCAGCCGGCCACCCCTCGTCCGTGGATGAGAACACCGGGTCCCGCCAGCGGATCAGGTTGTTCGGCCGAAGGCGCGGAACGGCAGCTGCGCGTGCGATCGAGTCGGCGAAGGAGGACGACCGCGACGGCTCCGACCTGCTCGCCGAACTCGTCCGAGAGGCCGAGCTCATCCGTGAGACGCGGTCCGAGGACGAGCCGGCGCAGCGACCCCGCGACGAGACCACGGCCCGACGGGTCGAGGAGTCTCAGCGCACCGGAGCAGGGCGCGGCACGCGGCCGATCGAGCCGGAGTCGGAAGAGCAGCTCGTGGAGACGGTGGACCGGGCGTCGCTGGTCCGCGATCCCGACACCGCCACCTCCCAGTCCGCGCAGTCCTCGCGCGCGGAGCGCGGAACCCCGCGAGCGAGGAGGGCTGCCGAGACGCGCGTCTTCCCGCCGGCACGTCCGGCTCCGCCGGCGACCGCGCCCGTCGTGCTCGCCGTGACCGGGCTGCACAAGCGCTACGGTGACGTCGTCGCCGTCGATGGAGTGAACCTGTCGGTTCGCGCCGGCTCGCTGTACGGCATCGTCGGACCGAACGGGGCGGGCAAGACTACCACGCTCTCGATCATCACCGGCCTGCTGCGGGCCGACTCCGGCACGGTGTACGTGGACGGCATCGACGTCCGCACCCATCCGCGCAACGCCAAACGTGCCATCGGCGTGCTCCCCGACCACCTGCGCACGTTCGATCGGCTCACCGGCGCGCAGCTGCTGTACTACGCCGGAACGCTGCGCGGGCTGGATGCGGCGACGACCCGTCAGCGGTCGGCCGACCTGGCTGCGGCGTTCGGCATCGAGGACGCCATGGGCCGCCTGGTCGCGGACTACTCGGCGGGCATGAGCAAGAAGGTCTGCCTCGCGGCCGCCATGATCCACGCGCCGCGGCTGCTGGTTCTCGACGAGCCCTTCGAGGGCGTCGACCCCGTTTCCGCGGCGACCGTGACGGGAATCCTGCAGCGCTATGTGGACGCCGGTGGCACCGTGCTGCTGTCGAGCCACGGGATGGACCTGGTGCAGCGCGTCTGCGACAGCGTGGCTATCATCGTCGGCGGCGTCGTGCTGGATTCCGGGCCGGTCGACGAGGTGCGCGGCGAGAAGACCCTGGAGGATCGCTTCATCGAACTGGCGGGTGGCCGCACGGCCGTGGAGGGGCTCGAGTGGTTGCACAGTTTCTCCGACTGAGAATGGCGGCCCTGGGCAGTGGCTTCCGCCGGGGCGGGTGGCATGCGTTCGGGCTCCTCGTGGGACTGCTGTGCACGGCCGTCGCGACCGCAGTCGCCTGCTGGGGGCTCGCGTTCGCGCGCACGGCGCACGACACGGAGCTCGTGCGGGATGTCCTCGTGGTCGCCGGCACCGTCGCCGCGCTGTGCTTCCTGATCGGTCCGCTCTTCGGCAGACACGACGGCACGTTCGACCCGCGGTCGTACGCGCTTCTCGGCCTGGAGCGGCGCCAGGTCGTCGTGGGCCTGGGCGTCGCATCGTTGGTCTCGGTGCCCGTGCTCGTGCTCGCGCTCTGCGCCGTGTTCACGGTGGTGACCTGGTCCGGTCACCCGGCAGCCGCGGTGCTCGCCGCGCTTGCTGCGATCGTCGGCGTGCCGACGTGGGCGCTGGCATCCAGGCTCGCCGCCTCCTTCGCGTCCTTCCTGCTGGCCAGCAGGCGAGCCCGTGAGTTCGGCGCGACCGTCGCCGTCCTGCTCGTCGTGATGCTGTCGCCTGCCCTCTTCTTCCTCGTCACGCTGAACTGGGGGCGCGACGGGTCGCGGGTGCTGAGCGCGGTGGCGCAGTGGGCGAGCTGGACGCCTTTCGGCGCGCTCTGGGCCGTCGGCGGCGACGCCGCCTCCGCGCACTGGGGGGCCGCGGTCGCGAGGCTCGTCGTCGGCGTGGCGACCCTTGCCGTCGTCGCTCTGGCATGGTGGGCCCTTGCCGCCCACATGATGGTGACCCCCGACCGCCGGATCGCGACGAAGGCATACCCGGGCCTCGGCTGGTTCGGACGGATGCCCGCCCGACCGGCCGGCGCGATCGCCGCGCGCAGCCTCACGTACTGGGGTCGCGACTCGCGGTACTGGGTGCAGCTGGCGATGGTGCCCGTGTTCGCCCTGATCATGGTCGTCGCGCTGCTCATCTCGGGAGGCGTCCGACCGCAGGATGTGGCGCTCATCCCGCTCCCGGTCATCTGCCTGTTCGTCGGCTGGGTCGCGCACAACGACGTCGCCTACGACGGCACCGCCGTCTGGCTCCACATCGCCTCGGGCACCCGCGGGATCTCCGACCGGCTGGGAAGGCTTGCGCCAGTGGTGCTGATCGCCGTGCCGGTGGTGGCGCTCGGGAGCATCCTCACCGTCCTGGCATACGGGAACTGGGACGTGCTGCCCGCCGTGACCGGAGTCAGCGTGTGCCTCGTGCTCGCCGGAATGGGGCTGTCGAGCGTGTCGTCGGCGCTGGCGCCCTATGCGGCGCCCCGGCCGGGCGACAGCGCCTTCGCCTACCCGCAGAACACCGGAGGCGCGGCGGCCTTCGCCCAGTTCGCGACGCTGATCCTGACCGCGATCTTCGCCGGCGTTCCGACCGGGATGATGGTGCTAGGGGTCCTCTCGGATCCGCGCTGGTTCGCCCCCGCCCTGTGGACGGGCGTCGGCATCGGTGGCGTCGTGTTCGTGGTGGGCGTGCTGCTCGGCGCGGCGACGTTCGATCGGCGGGGACCCGAGCTCATGGCATTCGCCGTGCGGAACGCCTGAGCGCCCGGCGGATCCCGCCGGTAGACTGGGGGGATGGTCGACAACAGCATCGCGGAGCCGGGCGGACCGGCGGAACCGGATGGCGGCGGGGTGGCGACTCTCGACCGTGAGCTCGAGGAGCTGCTGCAGAACGAGCAGATCGAGCCGGGCGATCATGAGCGCTTCGCGCACTACGTGCGGAAGGAGCAGATCCTCGAGTCGGCGGTCACCGGAAAGCCGGTGATCGCGTTGTGCGGCAAGAAGTGGACGCCGAACAGGGACCCGCAGAAGTTCCCGATCTGTCCGGAGTGCAAGAAGATCTACGAGAGCCTCAGCGACGAGTAGTCCGCGGGTGGGCGCTTCTCCCTCGCCGAGGGAAGAAGAAGCGGCGCCTCAGACGTACTCCGTGGGCAGCGCGGGCTCGCCGCGGCCCAGTCGGAACGCCGACTCCGGCAGCTCCTCACGCGCGATCACGTGGTGAAGCCGCGCGGCGTCGACCCCGGCCGCGCCGAGATGCTCGGGCAGGGCCACGCCATCGCGCATGAGGGTGACGTGCAGCGGCCGTCCCGCCGGAGCGGGCCCGGGTCGCTGCAGGAGGTGCACCTCCTCGGCCACGGCGACGCCGAGTTCGTCGAACGTCCGCACCGGCACCTTGGCGCCCCCGATCGAGGCCTTCCCGGTGGATGTCTTCGCCACCGGGATCCAGGTTCCCGTCTCGCTCTTGCGCGCCACCAGTTTGTACACCATGCCGGCGGTGGGTGCCCCCGAACCGGTCACCAGTGACGTGCCGACGCCGTAGGAGTCCACCGGAGAGGCGCGGAGGGCGGCGATCGCGAACTCGTCCAGGTCGTTGGTCACCGTGATGCGGGTGCCCGTCGCGCCGAGCGCGTCCAGCTGGGCCCGCACCGACGCCACCAGCACCGGCAGGTCGCCGGAGTCGAGTCGAACTGCGCCGAGCCGTGGCCCCGCGACCCGCACCGCCGTCTCGATGGCCTTGTGCACGTCGTAGGTGTCGACGAGCAGCGTGGTCTCGGGCCCGAGCGAGCGCACCTGCGCCCGGAAGGCATCCTCCTCGCTGTCATGCAGCAGCGTGAACGCGTGCGCGGCGGTGCCCATCGTCGGGATGTTCCAGCTGCGGCCGGCCTCGAGATTCGATGTCGCACTGAAGCCGGCGATGTACGCGGCGCGGGCGGCCGCGATCGCCGCCTCCTCGTGGGCGCGGCGAGAGCCCATCTCCGCCAGCGGGCGTCCGGCTGCGGCCGACACCATGCGCGCAGCGGCGCCGGCGATCGCGGAGTCGTGGTTCAACACGCTGAGCACCAGGGTCTCCAGCACCACCCCCTCGCCGAACGGGGCGTCCACCACCAGGACGGGTGAGCCCGGGAAGTAGATCTCGCCTTCGCGGTAGCCGCGGATGGTGCCGTTGAAGCGATAGTCCGCCAGCCAGTCGAGGGTCTCATCCCGCACCACGCGCACCTCGCGCAGCCACTGCAGCTCGTCGTCGCCGAACCGGAATCGCTGAATGAGGTCGAGAAGCCGGCCGGTCCCGGCGACTACCCCATAGCGGCGACCTCCCGGCAGTGAGCGGGCGAACACCTCGAAGACGCACTCTCGCTCGTGCGTGCCCGAGAGCATGGCCGCGTCGAGCATCGTGAGCTCGTACCGGTCGGTGAGAAGCGCCGAGGACTCGCGCTCGCGTCGTGGCGTCACGCTCCCCAGCCTATTCGTGCCCGTCCTCTCCGGGTGGTGCGGCGCCCGGGCGTCTTCCAGCACGGCGCGGTCCCGGCCATGGTGCCGGTGTGCTGGTCGTAGGCTGGATCATCGTGACGGACGCGCCGATCGGGATCTTCGACTCTGGGGTCGGCGGGCTCACGGTCGCTCGCGCGGTGCGCGATCAGCTGCCGAACGAGTCGATCCTCTACGTCGGCGACACCGCCAACTCCCCGTATGGTCCTCAGCCCATCGCACGGGTGCGCGCGCTCGCGCTGGAAGCGCTCGACTTCCTGGTGGAGCAAGGCGTCAAGATGCTGGTGATCGCCTGCAACACGGCATCCTCCGCCATGCTGCGCGACGCGCGGGAGCGGTACGACGTGCCCGTCGTCGAGGTGATCCAACCGGCGGTCCGTCGCGCCGTCGCCACGACGCGCTCCGGCCGGGTGGGAGTGATCGGCACGATCGGGACGATCAAGTCGCGGGCGTACGAGGACGCCTTCGCCGCCGCGCCCGAGCTGCGACTGTTCACACAGGCCTGCCCGCGCTTCGTCGAGTTCGTGGAGGCGGGCGTGACGAGCGGCCCGGAGCTGCTGGACGTCGCCGCGCGCTACCTGCGCCCTCTTCAGGAGGCGTGTGTGGACACGGTCGTTCTGGGCTGCACGCACTATCCATTCCTCAAGGGAGCCATCTCGTACGTCATGGGCGAGGACGTGTCGCTGGTCTCCAGCGACGTCGAGACGGCCAACGACGTGTACCGCGTGCTGGTGTCGCAGGGGCTGGAGCGCACGGCCTCGGGTGAGCCGAACATCCGATACGAGACGACGGGGGAGGACACCGAGTCGTTCCGGCGCCTGGCGCACCGCATGCTCGGCACGGATGTGCCGGCCGTGGACATCGTGAGCACGGGCACCATCGACCTGCGCCAGCTTCGTCGGTGACCTCCGCCGCTCGCCTCCGCGGCGGGCGCGGTCGCGGGCATGGATAGGCTGGAACGGTGAGCCAGATCATCCGAGCCGACGGCAGGACCCCCGACCAGCTGCGCCCCGTGACCATCGAACGCGGATGGAGCGAGCAGGCGGAGGGAAGCGCGCTCATCTCCTTCGGACGCACCCGCGTGCTCTGCACGGCATCCTTCACCGGCGGCGTGCCCCGCTGGCTCACCGGGAAGGGGAAGGGATGGGTGACCGCCGAGTACTCCATGCTGCCGCGGTCGACCAACGAGCGCACCGATCGGGAGTCGGTGAAGGGACGCATCGGTGGTCGCACCCACGAGATCAGTCGGCTGATCGGACGGAGCCTGCGAGCGGTGGTCGACACGAAGGCTCTCGGCGAGAACACGATCGTCCTCGACTGCGACGTTCTGCAGGCCGACGGCGGTACGCGTACGGCGGCCATCACGGGCGCCTATGTGGCCCTCGCGGACGCACTCGCCTGGGGCCGTGAGCACAGGTTCATCGGGCAGCGGGCTACCCCGCTGATCGACAGCGTGTCGGCGGTCTCGGTCGGCATCATCGATGGCGAGCCCATGCTCGACCTGGCATACGTGGAGGACGTGCGTGCCGAGACCGACATGAACGTCGTCGTCACCGGGCGCGGGCTGTTCGTCGAAGTGCAGGGCACCGCCGAGGGCGCACCCTTCGATCGTCGCGAGCTGGGGGTCATGCTCGACCTCGCGGAGGGCGGATGCCAGAAGCTCGCCGCCCTCCAGACGGCCGCGCTGGGCGTCGGGGCGGAGCCCGGCGCGTCCTCGTGACCCGGCCGGAGGATGCACCGGCCGCGACCGGCGCCCGGGACGCCGTGAGAGTGGTGCTGGCCACGCACAACACGCACAAGCTCGAGGAGTTCGCGGCCATCATCGCCCAGCGGATGCCGCAGGTGGAGCTGGTGGAGTACGACGGGCCGTCCCCAGTCGAGGACGGCGTGACCTTCGAGGAGAACGCGCTGATCAAGGCGCGGACCGCGGCGGAGCACACCGGGCTCGTCTCGTTGGCCGACGACTCGGGCATCTGCGTCGACGTGCTGGGGGGAGCCCCCGGCGTCTTCTCCGCGCGGTGGTGCGGTCGGCACGGCGACGACGCGGCGAACCTCGCCCTTCTGCTGGCGCAGCTCCAGGACGTGCCCGACCGGCATCGCGCCGCCCACTACTCGTGCGTCATCGCCCTGGTACGTCCGATGTCTGCGGACCGTGCCGGCGACGAGCACACGGTACGCGGCGACTGGCGCGGCAGACTTCTGCGCGAGACGCGCGGCAGCAACGGGTTCGGCTATGACCCCGCGTTCGTGCCCGACGGCTCCGCGCTCACGGCCGCGGAGCTCGATCCCGCGACGAAGAACGCGGACAGCCACCGCGCTCGCGCGTTCCGAGCGATGGTGCCCGCGCTGCAGCAGCTCCTGGCCTGAGGGACGGTCCCGACCCGGCCGTGTCTTGAGGCGTCGCCGCGGCACGCGAGGCACACATGCATGCTGCCGAACCCGGCCGCGACATCTACCGTTGAAGGGTCATGTCACATTCCCACGACCACGATGCCCATTCGTCGAGCCGGCGCCGCCTGCTCGTCGTCATCGCGATCGTGCTCGCCGTGTTCGCGCTGGAGGTGCTCGGCGCGGCACTGAGCGGATCCCTCGCGCTGCTCGCCGATGCCGGCCACATGGTCAGCGACCTTCTCGGCCTGCTTGTGGCACTGGCGGCGGCGACCGTCGCGGCTCGGCCCGCCACCGACCGCCAGACGTTCGGCTTCCGGCGCGTGGAGGTCTTCGGGGCGCTGGCGAACGGGCTCATTCTCATCGTGGTGGCGGCGTCCGTGGCGGTGGGCGCGGTCTTCCGCCTCAGCGCAGGCTCCGAGGTGCACGGCGGCTGGATGCTGGCGGTCGCCCTGACGGCACTGGCCGGCGACATCGCCGGACTGCTGGTGCTGCGAGGGGGAGCGAAGGCGTCGATCAACATGCGGGGCGCCTACCTGGAGGTGCTGGGCGACACGATCGGCGCTCTCGCCACCATCGTCGCGTCGGTGGTCATCCTGCTCACCGGGCTCGGGTGGGCGGATGTGATCGCCTCGTTGCTCATCGCCGTGCTCATCGTGCCGCTCGCGCTCTCGCTGCTGCGGGAGGTGGTGCGCGTGCTCAGCGAGTCCGTGCCGGCCTCCACGGACGTCGCCCAGATCCGCAAGCACATCCTGGGCACCGACGGTGTGGTGGACGTGCACGACGTGCACGTGTGGGCCATCACCTCGGGCGCGCCGGTCTTCTCGGCACATGTCGTCGTGTCGCCGCAGGTGTTCGCTCGCGGCCAGACCGGGCGGCTGCTCGATGAGCTCAACGGCTGTCTCGCCACGCACTTCGACGTGGCACATTCGACTTTCCAGCTGGAGCCGGCGGAGCACGCCGCGCACGAGGGCGACACGCACCGCTGACCGCGCCCGCCGTCGGTGCGTGCCGCCGCCGCCGATTTCGCCGGCCGCTGCTCGTCTCACCGACGGCTGCCGATTTCACCGGTCGCTTCACACAACCACGCGTTCCCATGTCTCGGACGATCAGATCTGTAGCAGCCGGCGATGGTGCAGGGGTGCAGGGGCGAAGGGGTGAAGAAGGGCGAAGGGGACCGCGCGGTCACTTTCGTCCTGCCACTCGAGCCCTAGGGCGTGTTGCTAAACCTTGATCGGGGTTCGGTCGGCGATTCTGGGAATCGTGTCGCGTGATGTGATTTCGGATGAGGCGTGGGCGGTGATCGGCCCGCTTTTCCCGCCCGTGAAGGCGACGGGCCGGCCGCCGGTGG
>JAATFB010000047.1 GCA_015655415.1 Actinomycetales bacterium | reverse complement strand
GATCGAGGCCTGGTACAACCCGCGCCGCCGCCACTCCGGCATCGGCGACGTCTCACCGCTCGAGTTCGAGAACACCCATCACGCCGCTATCGCGGCATAATTCAACAAACAACCCGTGTCCACCGAACCGGGTTCAGCTCCAGGGGTTCCTGGGCGTGTGTTCGATGGTATTCGGTCTCGTATTCGATCGGGGGCCGGTATCCGAGGGCGGAAAGCAGTCTCTCGTAGTTGAACCAGGTGACCCATTCGGCGGTGGCTGTCTCGACCTGTTGCCGGGAGGCCCAGGCGCGGCGTCGGTGGATCAGTTCGTTCTTGAACAGGCCGATCGTGGACTCCATGAGCGCGTTATCGAGCGCGTCGCCGACGGATCCGATCGATCCGGCGATGCCGGCCTCGCGCAGCTGCTCGGTCAACGCGATCGAGGTGTTGCGACGACCAGTTGAATCCACCTTGGCTGCCCGCGTCGGAATGGTGGATCAGCCCGTCCGGGGTGAACGTCGCCGACATGCGCCGCCTCGTCAATAGTGCCTGCTGGAGCGCGTCGGTCACCAGGGACGCCTCTTTCGACATCGACGCATTCCAGCCCAGGATGCGTCGGGAGGCGCCGTGCGTGATGAACGCGACGTAGCAGAACCCCTGATACGTCCACACGTACGTGAAGTCCGCCACCCACACCGCGTCGGGGCGGGTGATTCCCCAGCCGCGCTCCACGAGATCCGGGAACCGGGCGGCCTTCTCGTCGCGGCGGGTCGTGACCGTGCGATGCTCGCCCCGCACCACGCCGGCGATGCCCGCGGCGCGCATCAGCCTGGTCACCCGGTCGCGGCCGACCTGGTGACCCTCGCGACGCAGCGCATGCCACATCTTCCGCACCCCCATACACGCCCCGGTTGCGCTCCCACGTTGCGGTGATCGCCGCCATCAGGGCAGCGTCCGCAACCGCGCGCGCTGACGGCGGGCGCGCCTTGGCCGCGTAATACGTCGACGGGGCGATCTGCATCCCGTGCTCGGTGAGCACCCGGCAGACCGGCTCGACCCCGAACCTCGACCGCTCCCGGTCGATGAACTCGACGGTCAGCCGGACGGGCGGTCGAGCTCCGCCGCGAAGAAAGCCGACGCGCTCTTCAAGATCGTGTTCGCCCGCCGCAACTCCTGGTTCTCACGTCGCAGCTTCTTCAACTCGGCCAGCTGATCGCTGGTCACCCCGGGCCGGACGCCGCTATCGATCTGCGCACGCCGCACCCACCCTTTGATCGTGTCCGCAGGAACCCGCGTCAGCGTCGACACCTGATTCATCGACGCCGCCTGCGACTCCTCCGGGAACTCGAGCCGCTCGGCACACATCCGAACCACCCGCTCGACCGTCTCCTTGTCATACGTCGCCGGCATGGCCCTCATCCTCCTAGATGGGATCAGAGCCTCCACCAAACCCTGGACGGTTCACCTTTCGATGTCTCAGGTTCTAGTACGTCTGAAAGAGTGCCCCCGGCAGGAATCGAACCTGCGACCAAGAGATTAGAAGGCTCCTGCTCTATCCGCTGAGCTACGGGGGCTCCAGGGGTACCAGGCTACCGCAGCGCGGTCATCCGACAGCCTTCGCCGCCGCGACGAGCACCTGGGCCAGGGTCGGAACGCCCTCGGCGCGGAACACCTCAGCGCCGTCCTCCCTCACGACGACCACCGTCGGCGTGACACGGATGCCGGCGGCACGGGCGCGCTCCTCGTCGCGCACGACATCAACCTCCCTCACCCGGGCATCGGGCACGAGCCGCTCCGCCTCGGCGAGCACCGCCCGCGTCTGCATGCACGGCTCGCAGAAGGCCGAGGTGAACAGGCGCAACTCCACGACGCGAGTCTACGAGCCCGGCCCCGCCGGAGATCCTCGGCGTACGCACGGGTCCCCCACCCCGGTCGGCCGGCACGTGCGTCCTCGGCCGCGGATAGACTCGCCGCATGCCGACTGCGAACGACGCCCTGGTGTGGATCGACTGCGAGATGACCGGACTCGACCTCGACAAGGACGAGCTCGTGGAGATAGCGGTGGTGATCACCGACGTCGACCTGGTGCCGCTCGATCCCGGGATCGATCTCGTGATCAAGCCGGATCAGAGCGCGCTCGACGGCATGGGCAACTTCGTGCGGCAGATGCACACGACGAGCGGCCTCATCGAGGAGATCCCGCACGGCAAGAGCCTCGCAGAGGCCGAGTACGAGGTGATGGAGTACATCCTGAAGTACGTGCCGAACGAGCAGAAGGCGCCCCTGGCCGGAAACTCGATCGGGACCGACCGGATGTTCCTGGCCAAGTACATGCCCCGGCTCGACGCCCACCTGCACTACCGCAACATCGACGTGTCGTCGCTCAAGGAGCTCTCGCGACGCTGGTTCCCTCGCGCGTACTTCAACGCACCGGAGAAGAACGGCGGGCACCGCGCCCTTGCCGACATCCGTGAGTCGATCCGGGAGCTCGACTACTACCGCCGTGCGGTCTTCACCGCTCAGCCCGGTCTCTCGTCGGAGGAGTACCAGAGGATCGCCGCAGCGGTGCTCGAACGGTGGGCACAGATGGCCGGCTGAGCCATCGGCATGTAATAGAATCGTGTGGTTGCCCGCACGCGGGCGGCATGGTGGGCGTAGCTCAGTTGGTAGAGCGCCTGGTTGTGGTCCAGGAGGTCGCGGGTTCAAGCCCCGTCGCTCACCCCATGGTCGAGCAGAGCATGCTCGGACTCGTTGGAGCCGGTGCAGGGCGCGGGTCGTTGGGCGCATCGTTGTGCCCCCGATGCGCGGCACGGAGACGCGTGCCACGCTGGTCTGGTGATGAGCATGGACGCCGACGCTTTCGAGGCGCTCGTGATCGACGAGCTGGACGCCCTTCCCGACGACATGGTCGAGGGCCTGGAGAATGTCGCCTTCCTCGTCGAGGACCGGCCCTCCGACGGATCACTCGACCTGCTGGGCGAGTACGACGGCGTCGCCCTGACGGAGCGGGATCGCTATGGCTTCGGCGAGATGCCCGACCGCATCGTCCTCTATCGCGAGCCGTTGCTGGCGCTGTGCGCCGACGAGGCCCGACTGCGCGAGGAGGTCCACGTCACGCTCGTGCACGAGATCGCGCACTACTACGGCATCGACGACGACGAGCTGCACGAGCTCGGCTGGGCGTGAGCCGCCCGTCAGCGAGCCGGGTCGTCCTCGGGGTCGCTCTCGTAGGGGTCGCTGTCCTGCACGTCGAACGAGTACCGCACGTGCAGCTCGCCCCGCACCTCTCGGCTGTCCAGCGCCTTGTACTGGAACTGGGACTCGATGCCGTCGACGGCGGCGTATGCGCTGACCGTGTCGTCATACCTGCCCTGCACCAGATAACGACGCTCTGCCGTGCCTGCGAGGGGGCCGTCGACGTACTCGACGATGTACTCGGTTGCGGTGTCGCTCATCCCACCACGGTACCGCGGGCGAGCGCCGGCACCCGTCAGCCCTGCCGTGCTCCGCGACGTGTGCCCGGCGACCCTGGTTGGGCCGGCAGCTTCCCGGTCGTGTCGATCAGCACGTCGGCCAGCGCCTCGGGGTTCTCGCGTTCGAGGAACCGCATCCACTGGCCCTCCCACTGGTTCCAGTGCGCGTCGAAGGCGCCGTGGTCGCGGCGCAGCGCACGTGCCTTGCGCACCGCGTGCTCCGCGGTGAGCCACACGCGCACGTCTGCGAGGGCCGCCGTGGCCCGCGTGAGGCATCCACAGCCCTCCACGATCAGCGGATGCCCGGGCTCGGCCCGGGCCCACCCGCCCGGTTCCGATCGTGTCCAATCCCATCGGCGCCAGCCCGCCGGCAGTCCACCGCGGAGCGGCACCAGCACCTCGGAGAGGAGCCGGTTCGATCCGGCCTCCAGACCCTGCCAGCCGGGATACAGGTCGTCCATGTGCACCAGCCGGGGCGAGGCTCCGGGCCACGCGGCGGACAGCTCTGCCGCGAACGTCGATTTGCCGGCGCCGCTCGGCCCGTCGATCAGGACGACCGTAGCAGGCGAGACGTGCCGCGCGGCGTCCAGGACCGCACGCGTTATCCTCGCCCAGGCCTCGCCACTGCCGCCTGCTGCGGCACGCGAGTGCTCAGGACACCACAAGGTTCCAGCTCCCTGCTGCGACCGCGGCCAGCGTCGAGCACGCCGCGATGCCGGCCCCGATCGCGACCATCAGGATCTCGGCGCGCCCGAAATGGGACGGCCTCGCCCACGTGCGCCGGCCGGCACCCCCGAATCCCTTCGCCTCCATCGCCGTCGCGAGCTTGCTTGCTCGACGGACGGAGAGCACCAACAGCGCGAAGGACTGCGAGCCCAGTCTGCGAAGCGCACCGAGCGGCCCCCCGCCATCGCCCACTCCCCTGGCTCGGTGCGCCATCGCCAACGCCCGCCAGTCGTCGATGAACAACCCCACCAGGCGAACCGCGGCGAGCGCGCCGAGCACGAACCGAGCAGGCAGGCGCAGCAGCTGGGCGAGCCCGTCAGCGAGCTCGGTCGGATCGGATGTCGCGAACAGGATGACCCCGGGAACGCCGATCGCGAGAACTCGCAGCGCCACGGCCACCGCGAGCGTGACGGAGCCGTCGGTGACCGTGACCGGTCCCCAGCCCCAGAGCACGGCGCCGCTGTCCTCACCGTAGAGGGCCGTCGCGATCGCCGCCGCGACGGCGGCGATCCACACCGGGGTCGTGCGCAGGAAGAACTGCCGAACGCTCACTCCAGCGAATGGAAGCAGCACCGCCTGGAGCGCGAGCGCGACTCCGGCCGACACCCAGTCGATGGTGAGCACGAGCGTCAACGACACCAACAGAGCCGCGACGAGCTTCGCCACCGGGTTCACGCGGGCGATTCGGCTGGCGCGCAGCTCAGGGGTCAGCACGACGGTCATCGGACCGGATCCCGAGACGAGGCCGACAGTACGTCCTCCGCGGGTCCGGAGGCGCGCTCGAGCCGGAGGACATCATCCGCGAGCACCGCCGCCAGTGCCTCGTCGTGCGTCACCGCGACCACGGCGTGCCCGGCGATCAGCAGAGCGTCGAGCAGCGCGACGAGCTCGCGCCAGGTACGGGCATCCTGTCCGAACGTGGGCTCGTCGAGCACCAGAACGTCTGGACGGGTGGCGATGGCCGTCGCCACCGACAGACGGCGTTTCTCGCCGCCGGAGAGCGTGAACGGGTTCGCATCCGCGAGCCGTGACAGGCGGAGGCGGTCGAGGAGGTCGTCGATCCTTCCGGCCAGCGAACGCCGGTCGATCCCCGCGGCCAACGGGCCGACGGCGAGCTCGTCGCGCACCCGGGAGCGCACGAACTGGTGCTCCGGATCCTGGAACACCGTTCCGATCCGGGTCACCAGCTGACGAGAGCGCCACCTCACCGGCTCCGGCCGCAGACCGCGTCGCAGCGCGTCCGTGGCCACCAGGCCGCCGTCGACCGGCGCGAGGAGTCCGGCCGTCGTAAGAGCCAGGGTCGACTTGCCCGCGCCGTTCGGTCCGGCGACGACCAGGGCGTTGCCGCTGCGTGCCACGAGGTCGATGCGGGACGCCGCCACCTGAGGGACCCTCGCGCCGAAGGGGGTGCGGCCCACCGTCAGCGAACGAGCCACGAGGAGCGGGTCGCCCACCGGGGCTGGCGGCCTGGATCGTGCCGGCGTTGGCCCCGGGAGCCAGATTCCCGCCTCGGCGAGCGCCGGAGACTGGCTCTCCAGCACGCGTTCAGCTCGTCCCTGCGCGAGGACGCCCCCGCCCGGGTCGAGCACGATCACGCGGTCGACGTGCTGAGCCCAGACCGACACCCTGTGCTCGACGACCACCACCGTGGTGGACGCCTCGCGTGCGATCCGGGCGACGGCGTCGCGCACCTCCGTGACCCCCTCGGGGTCCAGGTTCGCGGTCGGCTCGTCGAGCAGCAGCAGTCCCGGGCGCATGGCGAGGGCACCCGCCAGCGCGAGCCGCTGCTTCTGGCCGCCGGAGAGGACGGCGGTGGGCGTGCTCAGCGGAACGAGCAGACCGACGGCATGCAACGCCTCGTGCACGCGAGGCCAGATCTCCTCGCGTGGGACGCCGACGTTCTCGCACCCGAACGCGACATCGTCGCCGACCCGGGCCATCACCGCCTGCGAGTCGGGGTCCTGGAGCACGAGCCCCACCCGACCCCGCGCCGCGCCGGGAGCGCGGCCGTCGACGGTCAGCGTTCCGATGGCATCCCCGTCGTCGCTGCCCAGGACCCCGGCCAGCGCGTGCAGGAGGGTCGACTTGCCGGCGCCGCTCGCCCCCAGCAGCAGGACCCGCTCGCCGGGCTCGATGTCGAGGTCCAGCTCCCGCACCGCCCAACGCGAGCGCCCCGCGTGCCGCCATGACCAGCCGCGGGCGCACACCCGCGCCCCGACTCCGGGCCTCGGGCCGACCGTCATCTACGCGACCGTTCCCGACCGCTGCGGCGGAAGGTCGGAGCCGTCGTCGACCACCCGCGCCCCACGGCCCGCGGCGAATCGGCTCAGCGCTCCCGTCGCGGCGAGGCCGCGAACGGCAAGCCATCCCACCAGACCTGCGATGACCGCGCCGGAGAGCACGGAGGTGGCGAGGTAGAGCCACTTCTGAGCGGCGTCGAGCGCCGCCAGAGAGGTGAAGGTCGTGTCGAGGATGCCCGTGGAGACCCCGGCCAAGGCACCGGCGAACAGCGCGCCGCCCAGATTCCACACGCGGTAGAGCAGGATCACGAACGCCAGTTCCGCCGCCGCTCCCTCCACCGCCGCCCAGACGAAGTTCGTGAAGCCCCACTGGTTGCCGATGAGCATCTCGACGACGCCGGCGACGATCTCGGTGAACAGTGCCGCCCCCGGCTTGCGCACGATCAGACCGCCGAGCACGCCGGCGAACAGCCAGCCACCGGAGAGCAGCCCCGCTGCGCCCGGCCCGAGGAAGGTCAGCGCGGCCGACAGAGGCGTCCAGGCCAGCCCCCACGCCCAGAAGATGACTCCGGAGGCGACGCCCACGACTGCGGCGACGACGATGTCCACGACGCGCCAGCGGCGGGACGGGGTGATGGATGCGGTACGGACTGTGTGCACGATTCGTGCCCCTTCGTTCAGGTCAAAACGTGGGCACGGGTGAACGCCTCGCACGGTGCGAAGCGCTCCAGAGGCTGCCTCCCTGCGCTGGCATGATCCAGATCAGGTTCGACGGTCGAAGGTTGGAGAACCTTCCTCTCAGCCCGGCTCACCGGACTCCCGTGTTTCGGGACGAGTATAGCCACGGACGTCACCGCGTCCGCATCCGTGCCGGGACCGCGCTCGGCGTCCGTGGATGATGCCGCACGCCGACCACGTAGTCTTGAGCCCGGGGCCGAGGCGAGGAGGCGGCGATGTTCATCATGTGGGTGCTGCTCGTCGTCGCGCTGGCGTTCGTGATCATGCTCCGACTGCTCGTGATGCGCATGCGCAGGTTCGAGCGCATCCTCGCCGAGCGCAGGGCGGAGGCGGCCCGCGCCGCCGCGTCGCGCGCCGCACGCGAGGCGGCCGTTCGTCGGGCGCGAGAGCTCGATTCCGGCCGCCAGGCGGAGCCGGGAACCGGGGGACTCAGCGCCGGCGGCGCCGCAGAGTCTTGAAGACGAGTGCGACCCCGCGGGTGGCGACCCAGACGAACGGGATAGCGACGGCCAGGAGCGCGACCGGGTTCGGCTCGAACCTCACCCCGGTCTTGTCCTTGATGTAGGCGCCGATCGGCACGCTGCCGCCACCGCCGCCACCGCCGGATCCGAGGGCCTGATCCTCCGAGCCCTCTCCCGCGCCGAACCCGAACCAGGCCAGGGCGACCGGGATGACGGTCACGTCGTCGAGCGCCACCGGTTCGCCGTAGGCGGCGCGCACACCGGCGGTGGACTTCACGGAATCGGCGAGCTTGAGCACGAGGTCAGCCATGCGACCACGCTACCCTCGGGACGCCCGCGCGGGAAGCCGGGCCTCGGACGCGTTCCCAGTGCGCCGCCGCCCGAACCGCCCCGGGGGCGGTTCCGGGCCGCCGCGACGCGTGCACCGCGCCTCGGAACCGCGCCTCGGAACCGTCCTATCGTTCCCCTCCTGCGGCACGATCTCCCGTCGGCCGGGTCACCGGCTCAGTGCCGCCGGGCCCACCGCGCACACGCTCGTCCAGGACCCGGGCGTTGGCGGTGTCGCCGACCTGGCGCGGTCGGGTGCCGACGAGGGCCGCCGAGGTCACGGCGCCGGAACCGAACCGGGCGGCGGCACGATCCATCGCGCTCTCCGCATCGCGCCATCCCTCGTCCGGATCCCACAGAGCCGGCGCTCCCGCCCCCTCGGCGACGAGCTGCTCCGCGCGCACGCCCAACAGCCGGACCGCATCCCCCGGCCGGCGCGCGGCGTTCAGGAGCACGGCGGCCTCCTCGAAGATGCGCCTGCCCACGTCTGTGGGCTCAGACAGCGTCCGCGACCTCGTGATGGTGCGGAAGTCGGCGAATCGCAGCTTGAGCGACACCGTGCGCCCCGCCACGCCGTGCGAGCGGAGGCGGGACGCGACCTGCGCCGACAGCCGCAACAGCTCGCGACGCAGCACGACGGCATCCGTCAGGTCCTCCGGGAAGGTCTGCTCGTGTCCGACGCTCTTCTCCCGTCCGCCGGTCTCAACCCGGCGCTCATCGATTCCGTTCGCCAACCGGTGCAGCTTCACGCCCGGGGCCTCACCCACCCACCGTCGCAGCACGGCCTCGGGCGTCGCGGCGATATCGCCCACCGTGCGCAGACCGTAGCGGTGCAGCGTCTCCTGGGTGGCCGGGCCGATGCCCCACACGACGCTGATCGGCAGCGGGTGCAGGAAGGCGAGCGTCTCGGCCACGGGGATGACGAGCATCCCGTCGGGCTTGGCCCTGGTGGAGGCGAGCTTCGCCATGAACTTGGTGCCGGCGACGCCGACCGAGCACGTCAGTCCGGTCTCCTCGTGCACGCGGCGCCGGATGTCGGCCGCGATGATCGCGGGTGGACCGAGCAGGCGCACCGCGCCCGACACGTCGAGGAACGCCTCGTCGATGCTGACCTGTTCGACCACGGGAGTGACGTCGCCCAGAATGGCCAGCACCCGTCTCGAGTAGTGCGCGTACCGGTCGAAATGCGGCTCCAGCACCACCGCGTCCGGGCACAGCCGCAGCGCCTGGGCCACCGGCATCGCGCTGCGGACCCCCATGAGGCGTGCCTCGTAGGTCGCGCTCGACACCACCGAACGGCCGGATGCGTGCCCCACGATCGCCGGACGCCCGCGCAGCTCCGGACGCTCCAGCAGCTCCACCGACGCGTAGAAGGCGTCCATGTCCACGTGCAGCATCGTCGCGCCCGTGTCATCGACGGGCCCGACGGTGACCTGCCTGTCCCGTCCGTCGCCGCGTCCCACCCCTTCAGTGTCGCACCGGCGGCCGACGGGGCGCTCCTGCCCGTGCCAACGGAGGGCGTGCGCGCCGATAACGTGGAGCCATGCGATTCAGATACCTCGGCAACAGCGGATTCAAGATCTCGGAGATCATCTTCGGCAACTGGCTCACCCATGCGTCACAGGTGGAGAACGACGTGGCCACGGCGTCGGTGCACGCGGCGCTCGACGCGGGCATCACGACCTTCGACACCGCCGACGCCTATGCGAACACCAAGGCGGAGAAGGTGCTCGGCGACGCGCTGAGAGGTCAGCGTCGGCAGTCGCTGGAGATCTTCACGAAGGTGTACTGGCCGACCGGACCGCGCGGCCACAACGACACCGGGCTCAGCCGCAAGCACATCATGGAGTCCATCGACGGTTCGCTCAGCCGACTGGGAACCGACTACGTGGACCTGTACCAGGCGCACCGCTTCGACAACGAGACGCCTCTCGAGGAGACCATGCAGGCGTTCGCCGACGTCGTGCGCGCCGGCAAGGCGCTCTACATCGGGGTCAGCGAGTGGAACGCCCAGCAGCTGCGCGCCGGGCACGCCCTGGCGAAGGAGCTCGGCTTCCAGCTCATCTCCAACCAGCCGCAGTACTCGATGCTCTGGCGCGTGATCGAGTCCGAGGTCATTCCCGCCTCCCGGGAGCTCGGCATCTCGCAGATCGTCTGGTCGCCGGTCGCCCAGGGCGTGCTCACCGGCAAGTACAAGCCGGGCGCCGAGCCGCCGGCCGGCAGCAGGGCCACCGACGAGAAGGGCGGGGCGGGGGCCATCGAGAAGTTCCTCACCGACGACGTGCTGACCGCGGTGCAGAGGCTGCAGCCGATCGCCGACGAGGCCGGACTCACCCTGGCCCAGCTCGCCGTCGCCTGGGTGCTGCAGAACCCGGGCGTCGCCGGCGCGATCGTGGGCGCTTCCCGCCCCGAGCAGGTCGCCTCCAACGCGAAGGCGGCGGGGGTCACGCTCGATCCCGAGGTGCTCGCCCGCATCGACGAGGTGATCCTGCCGGTCGCGGAGACGGACCCGTCGCTCACGGTCTCCCCCGCCACGCGCGTCGCATAGGCACACCGGGGTCCGCCGGGTCCGGCAGCCGCGGCGGACCCCGGCTCGACCGCACGCGCGACTACACCAGGGCCGCCACCAGCGGGGCGAACCAGCGGCGGAAGGCGACGTGGTCGTCGCGGAGGCTCCAGCTGATCACCACCGTGTCGGGCCCCACCACCCATGCGCCCGGGCTGGCGAGCGGGAGCGCCTCGATGTCCAGCCGGAACGAGCCCGCCTGCCTGCCGAGCTCATGCTCCCGGCTGCGCACGACCTCCACGATGTCGTGCGCATGTTCGGCGCGATGGGCGCGATCGGCTGCGAGGTATTCCGCTCGACGCTCCTCGGCCCAGGCCGCGGCATCCGCGAACCGCTCGATCACGAGGTCCTGCAGCGCCAGCTCCCGGTCGAATGCGGCGAAGTGCGGCGGCAGGAACACGGTGCGCCAGGATGCCGCGGCGTTCGCGCGCACGACCGCCCTGCGCCACCACCGCAGCCATTCCGCCGCCAGCTCAGGGGGCCGGTCCCGCTCGACCGGACGCCAGCCCGATCTGGCGGCGGCCAGCACGTGGCGGGACGCCGGCTGCCGCTGCACCGCCGGAACGACGGCGGGCAGGGCCGGATCGCCGAACCCCTCCAGCCCCGCCAGGTCTCGAAGGCACAGACCGACCAACAGGTCGAACGGGCAGTCCTCCGTGACCCGCCAGCGCAGCGTGCCCTCGACGAGCATGCCTCCAGCTTAGATTCCCGGCCGGAAGGCGGCGGCTACGGCGCCGCGGTCTCCTCGGGCAGGTCGGTGGCGTCCACGTACATCCATGCGGTCTCGCCGCCGGCGAGCGTCACGGACACCCGGGCGTAGTCGTCCACCTCGTAGTCGTCCGCAGCGGCCAGTTCCGCGTCCGTCAGCTCGATCACGACCCCGTCGACCACGTCGGCGGGGTCACCGGTGCGACGTGCGAAGGGATGCTCGGCGCTGCCGCTGAGCTCCACGACGCGCGCATCGCCTATCACGACCGTGTCCAGCACGTATCCCGGCAGCACCGCATCGCGCATCGGCATCCGCCGGCCGAAGGTGGCCTCCTGCACCGCCGGATACCGCAGCGTTCCGTAGGAGAAGAGCAGATGGGTCACGGGCCGGCCCGGTCCTGCAGCTGCCCGCCGGTGGTCGAGCCGGCCGGCGCCGTCACGAGCAGATACTCGGGGACGTCGGCCAGCTCGACCGGACCCGTCCCGTCGGCGCGGTACTGGGGCTCGTCGAAGGCCACCGTCCAGATCCGCCCCGACAGCGCCTCGACCTCGAACGCGCCGTGCGCGAGCGTGGAAGCGCTCGCCACGATCACCCCAGTGGGATCGCCGACCCAGCCCCGCGCCCCCTGGCGCTCGTCGTCGATCACGTGCACCTGCACGCCGACGCCGAACGAGTCGTCCGAGCCGTTCACGCCGTGCCTGTCCCGCCGCCGCCACACGCCTGTCATTCTCTCACCACGGGGCGCGCCGACGGCAAGGCCTCTTCCGCATCGCCCCCGTGCCTGCGAGGCGGTGCGGGGACGAGCATGATGGAGACATGACACGCGTGGCCATCATCGGAGCACACGGCAAGGTCGCACAGCAGCTGATGCGGATCCTGTACGACCAGGGGGACGACTTCGTCGGCATCGTCCGCAACGACGAGCATGCCGAGGACGTCTACCGCTTCGGCGGGGAGGGCTTGCTCCTCGACATCGAGCGCGAGGATGCGGACGCCATCGCCCGCGCCGTCGCCGGAAACGACGCGATCGTGTTCGCCGCGGGAGCCGGACCGGGTTCCGGGCCGGAGCGCAAGGCGACTGTCGACTTCGAGGGCTCCGTCAAGTCCCAGCGCGCGGCCCAGCAGGCGGGCGTCTCTCGCTTCATCCAGGTCTCCGCGATGGGCGTCGACGACCCCGTCGCCGCGGGATCGGACGAGTCGTGGGCGGCGTACGTGGCGGCGAAGCGCGATGCGGACGCCGAGCTCCGACGCACCGCGCTCGACTGGACGATCCTGCGGCCTGGGAGCCTCACGCTGGAGGAGGGGAACGGCCTCGTCACGGTGGGCGACCGGCTTCCGAGCGGGTCGATCCCGCGGGAGGACGTCGCGCGGGTGATCGTCGCGGCCCTCGCCGCTCCGTCAACGATTCGCGCGCAGTTCGAGCTGACCTCCGGCCCGACCCCCATCGAGGAGGCGCTGGCCGGCCTCGGCACGCGTGAGCACGAGCGGACCGGAGGACGGGAATGAACGAGAACGATCCGCGGTTCGGGAACAGGCACGACGAACCGCGTCAGCACGCCGGAACCGACCCCGCGTCCGGGACCGACGAGGACGCCGCGAAAGCGCCGCCGCGGCGGGACGACGCCGAGGAGAAGGGTGAGCGCATGTCATTCGCCGACTGGCTGAGGGTGCAGCGGAAGGCACATCTGGCGTTCGGGGACCGCCTGAGGCTGGTGCGGGACTGGAGCGCGCCGACGCCCGACGAGGAATGGAACGTCTCGGAGCTGGTGCGACACGTCGTCGAGGAGCAGCAATGGGTGCCACTGCTGCTGGACGGGCGCACGATCGGAGAGGCGCGCTCCCGCCTCGAGCCGCTCCGCGACGACCTGCTGTCGGAGTGGGAGAGACACTCGCCGGCGGCGATGCAGGCCTGGGCATCGGTCTCACCGGACGCCCGAGTGCACCTCTCGTACGACACCGTGCCAGCCAGCGCGTACCTGCGCGAACAGGTCTCCGACGTGATCGTGCACACCTGGGACCTGGCCCGGGCGGTCGGCGCCGACGAGTCCCTCGACGACGACCTGGTCGAGGCGGCGTGGACGGTGTTCGAGCCGCAGAAGGACACGCTGCAGGCGAGCGGCCTGTTCGCGTCTCCCGTTCCCATCCCCGAGGACGCCCCGTTGCAGTCTCGCCTGCTCGCCCTCACCGGGCGCGACGACCGGGTCGCCGCCTGAGCACGGGCGCGGCGCGCCGGTCGGCGGCGCGACCCCGTGCTGTGCCAGCATCGACCCGTGACCTCCCGCCTCGACCCCCAGGGCCGCAACCGCGCCCCCGAGCGGCTGGTGGCGATGCTCGTCGTCGGCCTCGCGGTCGGGGCCGCGATCGGACTCGGCGGGTCCTGGTGGTACGCGGCAGTCGGAGGATGGGCGGCGGCGTGCGCCACCTACATCATCTGGGTGTGGCTCGCGGTGGGCAGGTTCGACGGCGCGACCACGCGCACCCACGCCACCCGAGAGGATCCGGGACACGCCGTCAGCGAGTTCCTCATCCTCGCCATCACGGTCGCGAGCCTCGGCGCCGTCGCGATCCTGCTCGTGCACACCAGCAGGAGCCACGGTGCCGCGCAGCTGCTCGGCGCCGTGATGGCGGTGTTGAGCGTGGCACTGTCGTGGACGCTCCTGCACACGTTGTACATGCTGCGCTACGCGCGCATCTACTACGCGGAGCCGGTGGGCGGCATCGACTTCAACGACGACGAGGATCCGAGGTATGTCGACTTCGCCTACCTCTCGTTCGACCTCGGCATGACCTTCCAGGTGTCCGACACCGCCATCACCAGCACGCGGCTACGAGCGGTGATCCTGCGTCACACGCTGCTCTCCTACGTCTTCGGCTCCGTTGTGCTCGCCTCGACCGTGAACCTGGTCGCGGGCCTGGCGCTCTGACCCGGCCCCACCCCACACGCCGCGTCCTGGCCGCGGCGGATCGAGCGCCGCTCAGCCGCGCCCGACGACCCGACGGGCGCGCAGCGCGCCGACCAGGAGCGCGACGGCCCGCCAGCCGATCAGGAACACGGCGAGCACCACGGCGGCCACGATCACGAACGAGACCGCTATGCCCTGACCGCTGACGGCCCGCAGCAGCATGCCGAGCACCAGCGTCGCCGCCCACACGACGACGCCCGTCGGCAGCACGGCGAGCGGCCTGCGCCACGCGACGCACAGCAGCCAGCCGACGACGAGCCCCGTGCCGAACGGCCAGAGCGTCGTGGCGGCCCCCGCCAGCACGTGCTCCCCGTGGCTGCCGCGACCGATCAGCACGAACGCGAGAACGAGCAGCACATCCAGCACGCCCGCGGAAGCGACGATGCCCGCTCCCGGCCGCACGTGCACGGGGGCGTTCACGGACGCGCGATCGGCGGGGCGCGTCATCGCAGGTCCAGGCCGTCGGCGGCGCCGTCGGGCTCGAGCATGCCGACGAACACGAGCTCACGGATGCGCGGGAGCAGGTCGGCAGAGAGCCGCGCCGCGTCGACGTCGAGGAGGTCCGCCAGCGCTCCGATGATGACGCCGACGGGCAGGTCGCCGTCGCACGCGCCGACGAACGCGGTCAGACCGGTGTCCATGGCGATCCGTCGCCCGAACCCGCCGCCCTGCGACAGCGCGAGCAGCGTCGGATCGTCGTTTCCCGGCCAGAAGTGCCTCTCCTCGGTCACATCCGGCGCGGTCCTCAGCGTCGCGAGCCGCAGCTGCCCGTCATCGACGGAGGCCAGCCATCGTGCGATGCGCAGCCCCCGCGCCAGATGGGGCCCCAGTCCGCCCTGCTCCGACCCGCTCGACTCCACCGACTCGAGGCGACGCAAGGTCACACGACCGTCTTCCGGTCGCCGCACGGTCACGTAGCCGAACCCGACGTAGCGCACGTCGCGTTCGTCGAAGTCGTCGAGCCAGGCGTCCGTGAGCCGCTCGAACTCCGGAGTGCCCGGCCGGGTTCCCCCGTCGCGAATCCACGTCTCGGCATACTGCGGGGCGTCCTGCAGCTCGCGCTCCACCACCCAGGCATCGAGCGCACCGGGCTCCCGCTCCTGGCCGAGCCACGCCTGAACTCGCTCGAAGGCCTCGTCGTCGCCGTGATACTCCCAGTTGCCGAGGAACTGCGCGACACCGCCGGGCGTCAGATGGTCCCGGGCGCCGCGCACGATCGCCGACATGATCGCGTCCCCGGTCATCCCGCCGTCCCGGTACTCGTACTCCGGCACGCCCGGGACGCGCGGCGTGATCACGAAGGGCGGATTCGAGACGATCTGATCGAAGAGCTCCTCTGCCACCGGCTCGAACAGGCTGCCACGGCGGAACTCGATTCCGGACGCTCCGTTCAGCCGTGCGTTGAACTCCGCGAACCGGAGCGCCCGTTTTGAGACGTCGGTGGCGACCACCCGCGCGGCGTGACGAGCGGCGTGCAGGGCCTGCACCCCGCATCCGGTCCCCAGGTCGAGCGCCGCGCCGACGGGCTCGCGGATCATGATCGCGCTCAACGTGTTCGATGCGCCGCCGACGCCCAGCACATGGTCCTCGCGAAGCGCCCGGCCGAGGGCGAGCTCGCCAAGGTCGGAGGCGATCCACCACGTCCCCGCCCCGATGTCGTCGGCGAACGAGTAGGGGCGCAGGTCCACCAGCGGACGCACAAGACGTGCGCCGCGTGCGTCCTCGTCGCCCTGATCCTCAGACACGAGGCCGAGCCGGCGCGCGCCCGCGATGCCCAGGGCGGGCAGCGCGTTCGCGAGGGCAGCCTCCTCGACCGGCAGCCCCAGCACGAACACCGTCGCGAGGATCGCCAGCGGGTTCGCCCCCGCAACCCCGGCGGCTGCGGCGCGCCGGGCCGCCGACCGCTGGCCGCGGAACAGCGCGGCGGCGGCCTGCTCCCCCCAGAGGGCGTCCAGCTCGGAGACGCCGAAGCACGCACTCTCGAGATCATCACGGAGCCCGGCGATCAACTCCGGCTCGAGTCGTACGGCATCCGTGTCATCCGGCATCCCGCCATTCAACCACGCAGACGAGGCCCGGGCGCGGCTCGCACCGGAAGCCCGGGCTCTTGCGCCGCCACAGTCGGACCCACCTCACAGCCCCGTCGCGTCGGACGGGGGGCCGGCGCGACGCCGGTCACTGCGCCGCGCGCTCCAGGATCAGCTCACGAACCCTGGCGGCATCCGCCTGGCCCTTCATCGCCTTCATGACCGCTCCGATCACCGCGCCCGCCGCCTGCACCTTGCCGTCACGGATCTTCTGAAGCACATCGGGCTGGGCGCCCAGCGCGGCGTCGATCGCGGCGACCAGGGCGCCGTCATCGGAGACGACCCTGAGCCCGCGCGCCTCGACGACCTCGGACGGCGAGCCCTCGCCATCGATCACGCCCTCGAGCACCTGGCGGGCGAGCCGGTCGGTGAGGTCGCCGCTGTCGACTAGCGCCACAAGCTCCGACACGTGCCGTGGCGAGATGAGGGTGGGCGCCGCGACGCCGCGGGCGTTCGCGATGCGGGTGATCTCCCCCGTCCACCACTTGCGCGCGGCCGCCGGCGACGCGCCCTCCGCCACCGTGGCCTCCACCGCGTCGAGCAGGTCGCCGTTGACGACGTCCTGGAACTCGAGCGCCGTGAAGCCCCAGGCCTCCCTCAGCCGGGCGCGCCGTTCGGACGGCGGCTCGGGAAGCGTGGCTCGCAGCTCCTCGACCCACTTCCGGCTCGGCGCGACGGGCACCAGGTCGGGTTCCGGGAAGTAGCGGTAGTCGTCCGCGTCGCTCTTGGGCCGGCCGGAGGAGGTGGTTCCCGTGTCCTCATGCCAGTGCCGGGTCTCCTGGAGGATCGTGCCACCGGCATGCAGGATCGCGGCCTGTCTCTGGATCTCGTAGCGCACCGCACGCTCGACCGATCGCAGCGAGTTGACGTTCTTCGTCTCGGTGCGGGTGCCGAGCACGGTCGAGCCGCGCGGACGCAGCGACACGTTCGCATCGCAGCGCACATTGCCCTCCTCCATGCGCGCGTTCGATACGCCGAGCGCCTTCACGAGCTCACGGATGTGCGCGACGTAGGCGCGCCCCACCTCGCCAGCGTCGCCGTCCACGCCCTCGATGATCTTCGTCACGATCTCCACCAGGGGAACGCCGCCGCGGTTGTAGTCGACGAGCGAGTAGTCGGCTCCCTGGATGCGGCCGGTGGCACCGGAATGCGTGAGCTTGCCGGCATCCTCCTCCATGTGCGCCCGCTCGATGAGGATCGTGACGTGACGGCCGTTCGCCAGCTCCACCGTCACCTCGCCGTCATGGGCGATCGGCTCGTCGTACTGCGATGTCTGGAAGTTCTTCGACGTGTCCGGGTAGAAGTAGTTCTTGCGCGCGAAGCGGGAGCTCTCGGCGATGTCGCACCCCAGGGCGAGACCGAGCCGGATGCTCGACTCGACCGCCTTGCGGTTCACCTGCGGGAGACCGCCGGGAAGCCCCAGACACGTCGGGCAGGTGTTCTCATTGGGCCTGGAGCCGAACGCGTTCGCGCAGCCGCAGAACATCTTCGTCGCGGTGTTGAGCTCCACGTGCACCTCGAAGCCGAGCACGGGCTCGAAGAGCTCGATGGCCGTGTCGTAGTCCATCAGCGCGTCCCTGGTCATCAGACCGCTCCCTCCTCGTTCGCGAACATCTCCGTCTGCGCCAGGCGCGGCGCCCGGCTGAGCAGTCGATGCCCCCACTCCCCCTCGAGCAGCCGTTCCACCGCGGCCCCCACCGTGTACAGCCGTGCGTCCTCGCGTGCCGGCGCCATGAGCTGGAGACCGACGGGCAGGCCGTCCTCGGGGGCCAATCCCATCGGCAGCGCCAGTCCGGGCACGCCGGCGAGGTTCGCCGGGATGGTGGTCAGGTCGTTGAGGTACATCGCCAGAGGATCGTCGACCTTCTCCCCCAGCCCGAACGCCGTGGTCGGGGCAGCGGGGCTGATCAGGACGTGCGCCTGTGAGAACGCCGCCTGGAAGTCGCGCTGGATGAGCGTGCGCACCTTCTGCGCGCTCCCGTAGTAGGCGTCGTAGTAGCCGGCGCTCAGGGCATACGTGCCGAGGATGATGCGGCGCTTCACCTCGGCCCCGAAGCCCGCGTCGCGGGTGGCGGCCATGACGCGTTCCACCGTGACGGGGCCGCTTTCGGGCGGAACCCGCAGACCGAAGCGAACCGAGTCGAATCGTGCCAGATTGCTGGACGCCTCGGCGGGCAGGATGAGGTAGTAGGCGGCGACCGCGTATTCGAAGCTCGGCGCCGACACCTCCACGATCTCCGCCCCCGCAGCGCCGAGCAGCTGCACGGTCTCGTCGAAGCGCTGTCTCACGCCGGGCTGGAACCCGTCGCCGCCGCCCGCGATCTCCTTCACCACGCCGATCCGCAGGCCGCGCAGCGCGTCGTCGCGCTGCCCGACCCTCGCAGCATCCGCCATCGACGGCCACACGTCGGGGATCGATGTGGA
The DNA here is from genome assembly GCA_015655415.1 of Actinomycetales bacterium. GTDB lineage: Bacteria > Actinomycetota > Actinomycetes > Actinomycetales > Microbacteriaceae > Humibacter. The sequence continues at coordinate 12,144 of JAATFB010000047.1, read as the reverse complement.
GTCGAGCGGGTCGTGCCCCGCGATCACGTCGTGCAGCAGGGCGGCGTCCAGGATGCTCCGCGACACCGGACCGACCTGGTCGAGCGAGCTCGCGAGCGCGATCGCGCCGTACCGGCTCACGCCGCCGTAGGTCGGTTTGACGCCGACGGTGCCGGTGAGCGCGGCGGGCTGGCGAATGGAGCCGCCGGTGTCGCTGCCGAGCGCGAGTGGCGCCTCGAACGCGGCCACCGCCGCCGCCGAACCACCACCGGATCCGCCGGGGGTTCGCTCGAGGTCCCAGGGGTTGCGGGTCGGCCCGAATGCGGAGTGCTCGGTGGAGGAGCCCATCGCGAACTCGTCCATGTTGGTCTTCCCGAGCGGGATCAGGTGCGCCTCTCGCAGTCTGCGCACGACGGTGGCATCGTAGGGCGGCACCCAGCCCTCGAGGATCCGCGAGCCCGAGGTGGAGGGCATGTCGTGAGTGCAGAGCACGTCCTTGATCGCAATGGGCACACCGGCCAGGGGGCCGAGGCTCTCGCCGGAGGAACGCAGTGCGTCCACGGCCCTGGCCGTCTCGATCGCCCGCTCGGACGCCACGTGGAGGAAGGCGTGCACATCGCGGTCCGCGGCGGCGATGCGCTCGAGGTGTGCCCTGGTCGCCTCCTCGCTGGAGATCTCGGAGGCCGCGAGCCGGTCCGCAAGCTCGGCGGCTCCGAGCCTGGTCAGGTCGCTCATCAGGCCTCCTCGTCGAGGATCGGCGGCACCCGGAAATAGTCGCCCTCGCGGTCGGGGGCGCCCGACAGGGCCTGCTCGACGGTGAGGCCAGGCACGACGACGTCTTCTCGATACACATTGGTCATCGGGATCGGATGGCTCGTGGCCGGAACGTCGGGAGTGGCCACCTCGCTGACCTTCGCCACCGACTCGACGATCTGGACGAGGTCGGCGGTGAGGCTGGTCAGTTCGGCTTCGCTCAGGTCGATGCGGGCCAGTTCGGCCAGATGCCGCACCTGGTCCGTGCTGATGTCGGGCATGCGTCTCCGTCGTTCTAGTCGGTTCGTGGAACGCATCCCAGTCTATTCGGGGCCCCGACGCGGAGACGGCTCGGTCCCCGGGGCCAGCGGTGCCCCGACGCACCCGAGGTCGTCCCGGCGGAGGTCGTCTCGGCGGAGGTCATCCCGGTAAGTCGTCCAGGTGAGGACGGACACCTCCGTAGGACAGAGGGAACCTCGAACGCGGATGACGTCCGGAACCCCGTATGTCCTCCGCAACGGCCGGGCAGCCGCGACCCCGGCCCGGCCGGCCTGGCCGCCACCCCCACCCCGACACGGCCGCCGCGACTTTCGACTGCCGGCCGACTCAGCCCGCGCCGGGCGTGGGCGAGGCCGGCGGCGGGGTCTCCCGCACCTTCGGCCCCGGGCCGAACAGACCGCGGCCGGACGCCTCGATCAGGTCGTATGCCTCCCGATAGGTGCGGGGGACCTTCGACTCGTCGCCTCCGTAGTGCGCGATCAGCATCCCCAGCAGGCCGACGCCCGGAGGCGACAGCGGCCGGTCGTCATCGCCGCCCGGCACCGGCGGTCCCGCCTCGGGATTCGGTGGCACCCACTGCGGATGGGTCTGCGGCCAGGTCATCGGCTGTCGGGGCGTGGCCAGGGTGACGGCGTTGTCGATCGTGGGCGCGCCGCGATCGCGATTCGTCAACGGAGGAAGCCCGTATTTCGCCTCGATGGTCGCGGCGATGCTGGAATGATGCATGGTCTCGTGGATGACCTGCCCCTTCGCCGTCCAGGCGGAGATCGCCAGGGCGGGCACGCGCACGCCGAGCCGGTCGAACCGGAATCCCATCTCCGTCTCGCCCATGTCGGTCGACGGCGGCGTCGCGGCGGGCGGCGGCACGTGGTCGTACAGACCGCCATGCTCGTCGAAGGTGACGAACAGCATGGTGTTCATCGCATTCGACCCTCCCGGCGTGTTGCTTTGGCGGATCGCCGTGTAGACGTTGTGCAGCAGCGCCTCGCCTGCACGCACGTCTGAGATCCCACCGCCGGCGATGACCCGGCCGTCGACATCGGTTCTGGTCATCGGACCGACCGGCGGATGCATGTCGTTGTGGTCGTAGGTCATCCTCGGCTCGATGAACGAATAGGCCGGCAGCTGGCCGCTCTCCACGTCGTCGTAGAACCGGGACATGGTCCGGAAGTGCCCGGTCTTCCAGAGCGGTTCGAGCGCTGGAGCGTGGATGAAGCCGGTCATCGAGAGGAACTGGTTGTCGTCGTAGTAGATCGCCCAACCGACCTTCGCGTCCTGGAGCCGGTTGAAGATGGTGGGCGTGTCGTCGGTCACATCGAACCACTTCCGGTAGCCGCCCCCGCCGTTGTTCGTGACGTAGCCGTGCGAGGTGCCCGCGTGGAAGAACGACCGGTTGCAGAACGTCTGGGACGGCACCGCGCAGTGCCAGTTGTCGTACACGGCGAACTCGCGCGCGAGGGTGGAGAAGACCGGAAGCATCGTCGGATCGAATGACCCCATGATGTGCCGGTACTCGTCGATGGCCGGCGTCGCCCCTCTCCGCTCGGTGCGGAGGTGGTCGATGTAGTCGGCGAGGAACCCGCTCATGTCGGCCTTCGTGCCGGCGGGCGGCGCGTTGAACGGCGGCTTCATCTGGTCGATGGGCCTGTTCGCGTTCTCGGGCGGGTCGACCGTGCCGAACAGCTGATGGTTGACGAACGGATACTCCTCGCCGGGATCGGGGTCGGGCTGACCCATGACGAAGTCGGTGGATCCCGTGTACACGTGAACGGGGATGTCCTGACCGGTGAGCGGGTCGCGATTGACGTCGCGCTTCACGTCGAGGCCTTCGAAGCGCTGGCCCCTGGGCGGCTTCTGATCCGCGTACAGGAATCCGAGGATGTTGTCGAACGACCGGTTCTCGAACATCAGCACGACCAGGTGTTGGAACCCGGGCTTCGGCGGGACGGGCAGGAGGCCCAGCTCGCGTTCCACCTCCGGACGCACGCTCTGCCGCCCGACCGAGGCTCCCACCACTCCGCCGACGACGCCGCCCACGATTCCGCCGGCCGCCGCCCCTGCAGCCGCGACGCCGGCACCGCGGAGGAACGACCGGCGTGAGGTGGGTGGGGCGGCCGGCTCCGCCGAGGCCGGCCGGTCGGCGCCCCCGTCGGTTGGGCCGTCGCCCGTCTCACCGTTCTCGTCAGGGTCGCCCGGCGTCCTCGCATCGTGGTCCGTCATTCCTGCGCCTCTCGCCGCCTCTGACCGTCGTCGCCTTCGGACGGGACGTTCCCTTCGAGCGCCGCCGGGCCACCGGCCAGCAGCAGCGCGAACTGTGCGGCGTCGAGGACCGGAACGCCGAGCTGCTCCGCCTTGGCCAGCTTCGAGCCGGCACCGGGGCCCGCCGCCACGTAGTCCGTCTTCTTCGACACACTGGACGCCGCCTTGCCCCCGGCCGCGATGATCGCCTCGTTCGCCTCGTCGCGGCTGAATCCCTCCAGCGACCCGGTGGCCACCACGGTCAGACCCGCCAGGGGCCCGGAGGCATCGCCCGCTCTGCCCGGCCCGGGGTGCCCGGGCACGGCGAACGGCACGCCGGCCGCGCTCCACCGCTCAACGATCTCCCGGTGCCAATCCTCGTCGAACCAGTCGAGCACGGCGTCGGCGATGATCTCCCCGACGCCGTCGACGGCGGCGAGCTCCTCCCGCGAGGCCGAGCGGATGGCGTCCAGGGATCCGAACCAGGAGGCGAGCGCACGCGCCGCGACCGGGCCGACGTGGCGGATGTTCAGCGCCACCAGGAACCGCCACAGCTCCTTCTGCTTCGCGGCCTCGATGCCCGCCAGCATGTCGTGCGCCGCCTTCGACGGCACGTGGCGCTCGTCTCCGTCGAACACGCCGGAAGAGGGGTCGAACGGGCCGTCCGCGTCCCTTCCGGTGACTCGCCGCTGACGGCGGAACGGCGTGTCGGTGCGCACCCGGATCGTCACGCCGTCCCTGGTGGTGATCTCGCGTCCCGACTCGTCCTCCTCCGCCTGGCGCGGCAGGCCGGTCTCTGGATCGCGCACGATGACCTCGATGTCGAAGATCCGTTCCAGCGTGAGCTCGAACAGCCCGGCCTCGGTGGGAAGCGGAGGCACCGGGGGGTGCAGCGGCTGCGTGAGCGCGGCCGCCGCGACCTCGCCGAGCGCCTCGATGTCGAGCGCCCCCCTGCCGGCGATGTGCTGAAGGCGACCGCGAACCTGGGCGGGGCATCCACGCGCGTTGGGGCAGCGCAGGTCGATGTCGCTCTCCCTCGCCGGGGCCAGGCGCGTGCCGCACTCGGGACAGAGCTCGGGCATCCGCCATTCGCGCTCCGTGCCGTCCCGCCTCTCCTCGACCGCTCCCAGGATCTCGGGGATCACATCGCCCGCCTTGCGCAACACCACGGTGTCGCCGATGAGCACTCCCTTGGCCCTGACGACCTGCTGGTTGTGAAGGGTCGCCTGACGCACCGTGCTTCCCGCCACCTTGACGGGCCTCATGACCGCGTACGGCGTCGCCCGCCCGGTGCGCCCGATGCCGACGAGGATGTCGAGCAGGGTGGTGTAGACCTCCTCGGGCGGATATTTGTACGCGATCGCCCATCGGGGCGCCCGGCTCGTCGCGCCGAGCTCATCATGGGCGGGGAGGTCGTCGACCTTGACCACCACGCCGTCGATCTCGTGCTCCAGGGAATGGCGTCTTTCGCCCATCTCCCGCACATAGTCGGCCACCTCGTCGATGTCGTCCAGGACGCGGTTGTATCCCGAAACGGGCAGCCCCCATGCGTCCAAGAGGTCGTAGACCTCCGACTGCGTGGACGCCGGCGGGCGCGGCCAAGCGCCGATTCCGTGCACATAGAGCGACAGTCGTCCCTGTCGCTCGCGCATGAGCTCCAGGGCCTGCGGCGACTTGTTCTCACGCCGCTGCCTCAGGCTGCCGGCCGCCGTGTTCCGTGCGTTCGCGAACTCGGGGAACCGGGTGGGGATCTCCTCGTCGGCGCGACCCTTCGCCCGCTGCTCGGCCGCGTATCTCTCCTGGAGCTGACGCTGCCGCTCGTTGAGGAACTCGAAGTCCGCGGTGCGGAGGAAGACCTCGCCCCTGACCTCGAAGAACGACGGCCACCCTGAGCCCGTCAGCCGCGGCGGGATCGCCGGTATCCAGCCCACGTTCTCGGTGATGTCCTCGCCGACACGGCCATCGCCCCTGGTCGCTGCCGTCTCCAGCACGCCGTCGCGATAGGCGAGGCTGATCGCGAGGCCGTCGATCTTCACCTCCGTCAGCCACCGCACGGGATGGCCGACGGCCTCCGCGGTCTTGGCGGCCCACTCCCGCAGCTCGTCGATGCTGAAGACGTTGTCGAGGCTGAGCATGCGCTCGGCGTGCTCGTGCGGCGGGAAGCCCGCCGACGACACCGCCGCCCCCACCGTCCGGGTCGGGCTGTCGTTGCCGGCGAGCTCGGGAAACGCCTGCTCGATGGCCTCGAGGCGGTGGATGTCGGCGTCGTACTCCGCGTCGCTGACCAGGCTCCCTCCCTCGTAGTAGGCGACGCGATTGCGCTCGATGCGTTCGCGCAGGGCCTCGGACTCCGCGTGGGCGGAATCGAAGTCGACAGGAATCTCCATCACGTCGCCATCCTAGGAGCGACGGCCGACGCGGCCAGCTCTCGCCCGGCGTCGACGGCTACGGGTTCGGCCGATGGGAGCGGAGTCACCTCGACGAGGATGAGCCGCCCGTCGACGCGGGCCGATGCTCAGGCGTCGGCCGGGACGGCGCAGGCCGTGCGGTCGATCGTGCACTGGCCGAGGACACGCGTGCCGGCATAGACGACGGCGCTCTGCCCGGGTGCGACCCCGTTGATCGGGGTCTGCGGGCGCACCACCAGCTCCCCGTCTCGCACGAAGGCCACGGCAGGCACCGGGTCGGCGTGCGCCCGGACCTGAACCTGGCAGGCGAAGGGCCGTTCCACGTGCGCAGGAGGCCGCCCCGCCCAGGTCATGCGGGACCCGGCGAGCTCGACGATGTCGAGCGCCTCCCTCGGGCCGACGACGACCGTGTTCTCCCGGGGTCGCACCTCCAGCACGAATCGCGGTCGCCCGTCGGGCGCCGGAACCGTCAGCCCGAGGCCCCGGCGCTGCCCCACCGTGTACGCGTGCGCGCCGTCATGACTGCCCACCACCGCGCCGGAGCGGTCCACGACGTCGCCGGGAGCGGTGCCGACGTGTTCGGCGAGCCAGCCGCGCGTGTCGCCGTCGGGGATGAAGCAGATGTCGTGCGAGTCCGGCTTCCGGGCGACGGTGAAGCCGCGCTCGGCGGCCTCCGCGCGCACCTGGGCCTTGGAGGGGGTCGCGCCGAGCGGGAACATCGCGTGCGCCAGCTGGTCGGCCGTGAGCACGCCGAGCACATAGGACTGGTCCTTCGCCCACGCGGCGGCACGATGGAGCTCGCGATGGCCGTCCGCATCCGTCACGATGCTCGCGTAGTGGCCGGTGCACACCGCGTCGAAGCCGAGGGCGAGCGCCTTCTCCAGCAGGGCGGCGAACTTGATCTTCTCGTTGCACCGCAGGCAGGGGTTCGGCGTGCGGCCCGCGGAGTACTCGGCGATGAAGTCTTCCACGACGTCGAGCCTGAACCTCTCGGAGAAGTCCCACACGTAGTAGGGGATGCCGATCATGTTGGCCACGCGCTGTGCATCCATCGAGTCCTCGATGGTGCAGCATCCCCGGCTGCCGGTGCGCAGCGTGCCCGGCATGCGGCTGAGCGCCAGGTGCACGCCGACGACGTCGTGACCGGCATCCACGGCGCGGGCCGCCGCCACCGCGGAGTCCACTCCACCGCTCATCGCCGCAAGAACGCGCATACTCCACAGTCTACGAAACGGGCCGGGCCGGCGAGCGCGCGACGACCCGTCCTGCCGCGGAGGCCCGGCCGAGGCACGCTCAGCGAGCGCCGAGCGCCGACTCCCTGGCCGCGAGACCGGCGCGCGACGCGTGGGCGTGCGCCTGCGGCAGCACGCCGAGCAACGCGTCCACGTCGGCGTCGGTGGACGTGCGACCGAGCGTGATGCGCAGGGCGCCGCGAGCGTCGTCCTCGCTGCGTCCCATCGCGCGCAGCACGTGCGAGGGCTCGGGGATGCCGGCCTGGCAGGCCGAGCCGGTGGACACCGCCACTCCAGCGGCGTCGAGCAGGAACAGCAGGGAGTCTCCCTCACATCCCGGGAAGGTGAAGTGGGCGTTCGACGCCAGCCGTGCGTCCTCCGCGCCGTGCCGACGCTGCTCGTCGGCGACCGGTTCGGGGCCGCTCAGCACGGCCCCGGGCACCAGCCGCCGCACCCCGTCGATCACCCGGTCCCTGAGCCGCCGAAGCCGCTCGGCCTCGGCCGGCCTGGAGGCCTCGGCCCACTGCGCGGCCACGGCGAACGCCGACGCCGCGGCGACGTCCTGCGTGCCGCTGCGCACCTGGCGCTGCTGCCCTCCCCCGTGCAGGAGCGGGACGATGCCCTGCTCTCGCGACAGCACGAGCGCGCCGCACCCCACCGGCCCGCCGATCTTGTGCGCCGACACGCTCAGTGCCACGAGCCCGGCCCCCAGGCCCGATCCGGTGCGTGCGCGCATCCCGGCGAAGTCGATGGGCAGATGGCCGTACGCCGAGACCGCGTCGACGTGCGCGGGCACGCCAGCGGCGGCCGCGAGCGCGAGGATCCGCTCCGCCTCCTGGATCGTGCCGACTTCGTTGTTCGCCCAGAGGAAGCTCAGCAGCGCGATCGTGTCCGGCTTTCGGTTCAGCGCGGCCCGAAGCGCGTCGGAGCGGATGAAGCCGCGCTCGTCGAGCGGAAGCCATTCGAGCTCGGCCCCCTCGTACTCGGCCAGCCACTCCACCGTGTCGAGCGTGGCGTGGTGCTCGCCCTCCGGCACCAGGATGCGCGTCGCCCCGGCACGCCGTCGCTCCCAGTAGAGCCCCTTCAGGGCGAGGTTGATCGCCTCCGTTCCGCCGGAGGTGAAGACGAGCTCGACGGGCTGGCAGCCGAGCGTGCCGGCGACGCGCTCCCGGGCGTCCTCGAGCAGTCGCCGCGCGCCCTGCCCTGCTGCGTGGATGCTCGACGGGTTGCCGACATCGGCCAGCGCGCGCGTATACGCCTCGATGGCCTCTGGCAGCACCGGGGTGGTGGCGGCGTGGTCAAGGTAGACCGGCATACGAATTACTGTAGGACGCATGCCCAGCGAGGATCCCCTGTCACAGCTCGGCGTGCATGTCGCGGCGGACGGCGGGACGATCGGGGTGTACTCGAAGAACGCCACGGCGATCGAGCTCCTCCTCTTCGACGACGCGGACCAGCAGTGGCTGACCGAGCGCGTGCCGCTGACGCGGGGTGACGGCGACGTGTGGACGGCACGGTCGCCCCGCCTCGGCCCGGGCACCCGGTACAGCATCCGGTGTTCTGGGCCGCGCGGGCCGGAACACCGCTTCGACGAGCGCAGGCCGCTGATCGACCCCTACTCGCGCGGCCTCGTGCGCTCGGGCGCGAACGAGTGGCGTTCCGTCGTCGTGGACGGGTCGTTCGACTGGGGCGGCGTCGGCAAGCCGATGGTGCCCCGCGACCACACCGTGATCTACGAGGCGCACGTCAAGGGGCTGACGACCCTGAACCCCGCCCTCCCCGCCGAGCTGCGCGGCACGTACGCCGGCCTCGCACATCCGGTGACGATCGAGCATCTCCACCGCCTCGGGGTGACGAGCGTAGAGCTGCTGCCGGTGCATGCGTTCGCCAGCGAGCAGCGCCTGATCAGGCTGGGGCTGTCCAACTACTGGGGATACAACAGCCTCAACTTCTTCACGCCGCACGCCCCGTATGCGACGCGGCGGGCGCAGACCTCCGGTCCGGACGCCGTGCTGCGGGAGTTCAAGGGGATGGTGCGACTGCTGCACGAGGCGGGGCTCGAGGTGATTCTCGACGTCGTGTACAACCACACAGCCGAGGGCGGGCCGGACGGGCCCACCACGAGCCTGCGGGGGCTCGACAACGCGACCTACTATCGCCACAACCCCGACGGGTCGTACATCGACACCACGGGGGTGGGCAACACGGTCGACTACGGGAACCCCGTCGCCAGGCGGCTCGTGCTGGACTCCCTGCGGTACTGGGCCGAGGAGGTGCGGATCGACGGCTTCCGCTTCGATCTCGCCGTCACCCTCGGCCGGGACGAGACCGGAGCGTTCGACCCCGGGCACTCGCTGCTCGCCGCCATCACCGCGGACCCCGTTCTGGAGGGCGTCAAGCTCATCGCCGAGCCGTGGGATGTGGGCCCTGGCGGCTGGCAGACCGGATCGTTCCCGGAGGGATGGTCGGAATGGAACGACCGTTACCGCAATCGGGTTCGCTCGTTCTGGCTCCGCGACATCGCCGACGCCCGAGCGAACGGCGCGGCGCCGACCGGCATCGGATCGTTCGCGACCCGGCTTGCCGGATCATCCGATCTCTTCAGCCCGGAACGCGGCCCGCTCGCCTCGGTGAACTTCATCACCGCGCACGACGGCTTCACCCTCGCTGACCTGGTCTCGTACGACCACAAGCACAACCTCGGCAACGGCGAGGAGAACAGGGACGGCACCGACGACAACCGCTCGTTCAACCACGGCGTGGAGGGCCCCACCGACGACGAGGGCATCCGTGCCGTGCGCCGCAAGGCGGCCAGGAACCTGATGGGGACGCAGCTGCTGTCTGCGGGCATCCCGATGCTCACCGCCGGCGACGAGTACGGCAGGACCCAGTCGGGGAACAACAACGCGTACTGCCACGACGACGAGCTCACCTGGTACCGCTGGGACTGGGACGAACGGCAACGCGACCTCGTCGCGGTCACCGCCGAGCTGGTCCGGCTGCGCCGAGAGAACCCCGCCCTGCGACCCGTGCGGTTCGCCCGGTTCGGGGAGACCGTCCCCGGTGCGAGCCAGATGGACTGGTACGACGCGGGCGGCGAGACGATGGACGCCGAGGATTGGGACTCGCCGGAGAACCGCACCTTGCAATACCTGGCGGCGTCGACGCCGGAGTTCGAGGAGTTCAACCGCATCCTCCTGGTGGTGCACGGGCTCGAGACCGACACGCAGGTGACGCTGCCCGGCCACGAGGGCGTCGACGGCTACACGCTGCTGTGGGACAGCGCGGATGAGACGGTGGCTGAGGGCAGCACCGAGTACGCGCCAGGCAACACGGTGCCGATGGGACCGACCTCGATGAAGCTGTTCCGGGCACACGGCTGACCCGTGCCGACGGCCGCCCGGCGGTCAGTGCGCGACCGCCACCAGCCCGAGCTCGGCGGGGGTCGCCATCGCCGGATTGCTCGGCACGACCCGCACGGTGTAGCCGAAGGCTCCCGCCCTCTCGAGCGAGACGACACCCTCGAACGCCGCCGTGCCTCCCGCGCCGCCGTCATTCGGCTCGAGTCGCTGCCGCCGGGGTGAGAGCAGCGACTCGTCCTCGCCGGTGTGTCCGTACACGACCTCGACGGTGACATCCTCCGGATCCAGACCGCCCAGCGCCACGTGGGCACGCAGCCGCAGTCGGTCGCCGACCTGCGGTACTGCGTCCAGACCTCCCGACTCGACGTGGACGACGGCGACGCCCGGCCACGCCTGGGCCACCCTCGCCTTCCAGGCCGCGAACTCGCGCGCCCCGGCGTACCCGTCCCGTGCCAGACCGACGGCTGCGCGCCAGGCCGGCACGTAGAGGTCCTCCACGTACTGCCGCACCATGCGGTCCGCGCTCAGCTCCGGCGACAGCGTCTTCAGGGTGTGCCGCACCTGCTGCATCCAGCGCGACGGCACGCCGTTCTCATCCCGATCGTAGAAGCGTGCGGCGACCTGGTGCTCGATGAGGTCGTAGAGCGCGTTCGCCTCGAGGGCGTCGCGCTCGGCCGAGTCGCCGGCGGAGTCGGCCGAGGGGATCGCCCAGCCGTTCTCCCCGTCGAAGTACTCCGCCCACCAGCCGTCGAGGATCGACAGGTTGAGCGTGCCGTTCAGCGCGGCCTTCATGCCGCTGGTGCCGCACGCCTCCAGCGGTCGCAGCGGGTTGTTCAGCCAGACGTCGCATCCGGGGTAGAGGGTCTGCGCCATGGCGATGTCGTAATCGGGCAGGAACACGAGCCGTTGCCGCACGGCCGGGTCGGCGGCGAACTCGACGAGCTCCTGAATCAGCCGCTTCCCCTCGTCGTCGGCCGGATGCGCCTTGCCCGCCACCACGAGCTGCACGGGCCGCTGCGGATCGTTCAGGATCCGCTTCAGCCGCTCCTTGTCGTGCAGCATGAGCGTGAGCCTCTTGTACGTGGCCACGCGGCGGGCGAAACCGATCGTCAGCACGTCCGGATCGAGCACGGCCGAGACCCACGACGGCGTGATCGTGTCGGGGCTGCGACGGCGCAAGGCCGCCGCGACCCGTGCACGGGCGTCTTGCACGAGGTTGTCGCGGAGCCGCCCGCGCGCCCGCCACAGGTCGTTGTCCGACAGCGCCGCCGAAAGCCAGTCGGCGTGCGCGGTGTCGGAGGTCCCCAGCGCATCCTGCGCCAGCTCGAGCAGCAGCGGGTCGGTCCAGCTGGGAGCGTGCACCCCGTTGGTGACGGACCCGATGGGTACCTCGTCGAAATCGAAGCCGGGCCAGAGACCCGCGAACATGTGCCGGGAGACGTCGCCGTGCAGCCTGGAGACGCCGTTCGCACGCTGCGCGAGCCGCAGACCCATCACCGCCATGTTGAACACCGCGGGCGAGCCGCCCTCGTAGTCCTCGGCGCCGAGCCGCAGCACGTCGTCCACACCCACGCCGGGGACGAGCTCGTGCCGGTCGAAGTACCGGTGCACCAGGGACGCGTCGAACCTGTCGATCCCGGCGGCCACGGGCGTGTGCGTGGTGAACACCGTGCCGGCGCGCACGGCCTCCAGCGCCTCCGGGAAGCTCAGCCCGTCGCCGATCAGCTCGGCGATGCGCTCCAGTCCCTGGAACCCCGCGTGGCCCTCGTTCGTGTGGAAGACGGTCGGCGCGGGCGCGCCCAGCAGGTCGCTCGCCACGCGCAGCGCCCGCACCCCGCCGATGCCGAGCAGCAGCTCCTGCAGGAGCCGGTGCTCCCCGCCGCCGCCGTAGAG
>JAATFB010000008.1 GCA_015655415.1 Actinomycetales bacterium | reverse complement strand
TTGGCCTGCTTGCCGGCACGCACGAGCGCAACAGCGCGAGCACGAAACTCCGGCGGATAGGGACGTGGCATGAGGATGAGCCTTCCGGATCAGGCCACCAATTAGCCACCGAAACTGGAACCTTTTCCGTGGGGCAGGTCAGAACGTGGACTCGCTCATCTTCGAGACCGGCGGAATGTTGTACGCACGCCAATGGTCACGGTGGCTGCTCGGAATGTCTCGACCGATGTCGCCCAGGAACACCATGACGGCAGCGGGGTTGCCGTTGTCAATCTGGACACCCCAGAGGTGTCCACAGCTGAGTCGGCCGTCAGAGACCGAATAGAGGCTGGGGTCGTCGTAGTAGCGCTTGAGCACCTCTGGCTTGAAGAAGACGGGCGTCAAATAGTGCGGAGCGTCAGGGTTCTTCCCGAAGTAGTTTGCGAGCTTGTCCTCCTCGCAGGTGAACTTCACCGGACGTCCGTTCTCGTCCTCGTCGATGACGAACTCGGGGTACTCCTCATCGTCGCGATCCCACGGCCAGATTCCGCTCTGCTCTTGCGGAGGCGGTGGAAGGACGCGTTTAACAAGCAGTCGAGAGAAGACCTGGCTCCGCCCGAGGCCAATATCACCGACGCCCATGAAGACAACCGAATCCTTCTCGACGTGGTCTTCCTCGTTCAGCTCCTCGAATGCTTCCGGCTTCTCATCTGTGTCTACAAACACGCGAGTGTCCGAGAAGAGAAGGAGGTCGAGCTGGCGGGCGGCCTGGTACCGACGCAGGAGTGGCGTCCGAACGCGAATCTGGCGGCCTGTGAACTCGATTGCGAGCTCCTTGGACCCATCATCGCCGACGCTGTAGTAGTTCCCCGTGGCCTTGTCTTCCCACAGGTGCATCAAAAGCCGGAACTCTTCGGAGATGAGATAGGCATCGGCAACGACACCGTGCATCTCCTGAACCAGGACAAGCGGTTCAAGATCTGGTCCGTCGACGTTGCGGTGGTATGTGCTGACCCACTCGCCATCATCGTGATGCTGCGAGAACCCCGGAAAGCCACCACCCACGGACATGTCCCAGCTGCCGCTCTGCATGGCGCGGTCACGGTAATCCGGCGCAGCAAATGCCGCGAAGCGTCCACCGTTCCGATCGCCAGAGTCCTGCCAACTGTCGTACACGACGGTCCACGGACCGCTCCCGTTGGTCTGGCTCGTTTTACGTTCATCGGCCTGCCGAAGGACATCGATAGCGTCGTCGTGATTCAGTGTGTTCCCCATACTGCGCCTGATTATGACAGGGACGTCCGACACGTCAAGGTTGTTCGCTCCGTCGATCGTTGAGCCACTTCTCGTGCAGCTCATCAACGTGATAGAGCGTGCGGAGGAGCTCCGTGCGCCGGCTCGCGATCGCTTTGGGTAGCGGCATGCCAAGAAACTTCTTGCTGTAGTCATCGAGAGTGATGAGCGACAGAAGTGCCATCGACAGGAGCGGTTGCGGACGGAAGGGCTGCTGGCGTAGCTCTATCTCGAAGCCGCCGTCCACTTGCTCAAGGTGGTGTTTGTAGATGTCGTTGAAGCTGCCGTGGACCGCTCCCGATCCCGTCCGGTACGCCGCGTAGGCTGTGGGGCCGAGAAGCTCGAGCCGAGTCTGAGCGTTGGGCCATCCATTGTTCTTTCGAGACGGGATGTCCTCTTCCTTGACGCCGGCTGCGGCAAGCGTCTCGTGAATCGAACGATTGATACGTTCCTCAATCGGGAGCATGACGTCTTCACGACCAGCGATCTGCGTCCGAACATCCTTCAAGAACTCGCGCTCGGCTACCAGGCTGTCCATTACGTACGAGTCGAAGCGTGAGCCATCTCCTGAGTCACCGAGTAGGTACATGACCGTCGAGAGTGAGTCCATGAACTCACGGCTGATCGAAATCTGCTGATCGCCACCGTGCCCATCCGAAACCTGGCGAACCAGGCTCTTCATGAGTTTGATGCTCCGCGCGTAATGGCCAACGAGGATCGCCTGGTTTCGCGGCAAGCCAGAGGTCTGGGCAGGAGTGCGAAGACCTGCCACCGTCGTGAGGACGACCATCGCGTCCTTCAAGAGCTCGAAGCTCTCGCGGACGAACGGGGTTTCTGATGTTGCTGCGTCCAGCGCGTCGTAGTCCACCTCTCGAGGCGGCGGAAGTTCGTCGGGTTCGAAGTCGTCGTGCATACTGCGCCCGATTATGACAGGGACATCTAACTCGTCAAGACCGCGCAAATCGGGCCATCGGTACACGCCACCTCTGGAGTGAGGTGTCTGAAAACCGTGTTCCGATGACCAAATACCTTAAAGGACTTGAAAGCGGCTAACAGGGGTGGAGTGGGCAAGTTGCTCATGCCAGTGCTTGTAACTGAGCAATACAAAAGGTTGTCACCGGTACGGGACGACCTCTGTTCATTCTGCATTGAGAGCGATAACCATAATCATTTTGGTGCCCCTGGAGGGACTCGAACCCCCAACCGTTTCCTTAGGACGGAACTGCTCTTCCATTGAGCTACAGAGGCTGGCCCGTCAAGCTTAGCGGGCTCGTCGCGTGCGGACAGCGCGGGGTCGGGGACGCGGGCGCCGGCACCCCATCGCCATCCGTTCAGGCCGCGGCCGCCAGGTAGCCCTGCCACTCGGGCAGCGCATGCTCGACACCGCGCACCATCCATGCCGGATCGTGCGGCATCCGGGGAGTGAACGCCAGCGACCAGCCCATCTCACGCACCGTGCGATCGCCCTTCACGTTGTTGCAGCGCAGGCAGCAGGCCACGAGGTTGTCCCAGGAATCCGCTCCGCCGCGAGACTTCGGCAGCACGTGATCGATCGTGCTCGCCGACTTTCCGCAGTACGCGCAGCGGTGCCCGTCCCGGCGCAGCACGCCGCGGCGCGAGACCGGGACGGCACGCCCGCGCGGCACGTGCACATAGCGCGTGAGCAGGATCACCGAGGGTCGGTCGTAGACCGCGCTGATCCCCCAGACCGGATGCTCGGCGTCCACCTCCACGACCGTCGCCTTCGCGCTCATCACCAGCGCGAGCGCCCTCTTGAAGCTCACGACGGCCAGCGGCTCGTATCCCGCGTTCAGCACCAGTGTGCGCATCTGCGTCCTCTCGATCGACCGGAATGGCTTCCCGGGTTCTCGTGTCGGTCCGCGCTCCGAGCCCGCGGAGCATCCGGCATCGTGCAACAAAAAAGGCGCCGTCTCGATGACGACGCCTACCGATTCCACACACAGTGGTGGTGGAAGCTGTGGTGGCTGTGATGCCGCATGGCTCCCATGCGGGGATCCTCCCGGGTTCGGTCGCGTATCGAACGTTGTAGGGCAACAGGCTAACGCAGGATCGGCGTACCACGCCTTTGTGGCACGCCGATCGCTGGCCTGTGGTCACCTTGCCGTCACGGACTCTTCACGTGCCCGGCGCGGTGCGCGTGATCAGATGCCGAACCTGACGACCCAGTAGTCGTCCGTCCACAGGGGGCGGATGCTGACGTTCCTGCCCACGTCGGGCGCGTCGAGGATGTTGCCGTCGCCCGCGTAGAAGCCCACGTGGCTGCCCATGGCGATGACGTCGCCGGGCACGGCGTCCTGGATGGAGATGCGGGTGCCCATGTTCCCGATCGCGGTCGCCGAGTGCGGCAGCGAGATGCCGAACTGCGCGTAGACGAACATCACGTATCCGGAGCAGTCGAAGCCCGCCGGAGTGTCACCACCGTAGACGTACGGGACGCCGATGTACTGCTGCGCCACCTGGAACACCTGCGCCAGGCTGAAGTTGGGGTACGGCGGGTTGGCGAGATAGTCGGCAGCGGACGGCCCGTCGTAGGAGGCGGCGTACGCCTTCATCTGAGCGGCGGCAGTGGCGCGCTCTGCGGCCGCCTTCTGGTCGGCGAGCTGCTGCTCGGTGGTGGCGCTGAAGGTGTCGCCCGCTGCGGCCGGTCCCTCGATCCCGTCCGAGACCCGCACGGACTGGGAGTTCGCCTTCTTCATGTCGTCGATCGCCGAAGTGCCGAAGGACGCCTGGTTCGATGTCGCGGGGTTGAACGCGTACGCGGGAATGGCGATGGTGGCGACGATGCCACCCGCAATGACCATCACGGCCAGGTTCGCCAATGAGCGCAGCCTGCGCTTCGGCCTCGCGGAGCGCGCGACGGACGGCCCAGTGCCGGTCGCGCCGACCCGCTGCCGCGCGACATCGCGCGGAGTGTGACGAGCGCCGCGGTGGGCTCTCGTGCTGTCGGCGGCTCTGAGGCTGCGACGAGAGGTCGCGGCGTTCTCGCTCAAAGAGTCGCCCGCCTCGCTCGAAGCACTCGGGTCGCGGTCCTCGGGAAGACCGCTGGTACCTAATGATGCCAAGGTGTGAACCTCCGGCGCTCCGCTGGCACTAGGTAGCCACCCCGTCCAGGATCTCTTACGAGTTCGGCTTCGCAGGCTCAAGAGACGGGCTGGGGGGAGCGTCTTGAGCCGGGCCCGTCGACCGGTGCCGGTCTGTGGACTCGTACGAGAATACGGGACCGTTATGGTTTTGTCACATCTCTTTCCGGTGTGTGCACAAGCGGCCCGGGCGGCGCTGCTGCGGACGGGGAGCGGCGGATCCGCGCCATCACGGGCATCCGGGCCAACGGCTCCGACCCCAGGCC
The DNA here is from genome assembly GCA_015655415.1 of Actinomycetales bacterium. Lineage (GTDB taxonomy): Bacteria > Actinomycetota > Actinomycetes > Actinomycetales > Microbacteriaceae > Humibacter. Next base: position 14,782 of record JAATFB010000008.1, on the reverse strand, counting down.
TGGATGATGGGCCTCAGACCTGGATGAAGATGTGACTGGCGATCTCGTTCGGCAGCTCCAACGCCTCCGAATAGCCCTCCACCCGCATCGCGACGTACGACCCGGAACGAGAGAACACACCGGTGGATCCCGGGAAGACGCCCGCCCGGCGCAGCTGGGCGAGCAGCTCGGGCTCGAACTGCACCGGCTCGCCGAGCCGCCGGATCGTGCCGGTGACCGGGCCGTCGGAGTCCGCGGTGGCGTCTACAACGTTCCGCACCCCGTCGAGGAACACTCGATGCAGGTCCACGCCCTCGTCCTCGATCTTCGGGATGGGGGTGCCGTAGGGCGTCTCGGTGGGATGCCCGAGGATGTCGAGGATCTTGTGCTCGACCTGCTCGCTCATCACATGCTCCCAGCGGCATGCCTCCTCGTGCACGTACTCCCACTCCAGACCGATGACGTCAGAGAGCAGCCGTTCGGCCAGGCGGTGCTTGCGCATCACATGCACGGCACGCCTCCGCCCCTCCGGCGTGAGCTCCAGATGCCGGTCGCCGGAGACCACGACCAGCCCATCCCGCTCCATGCGGGCGACCGTCTGGGACACCGTGGGGCCGGAGTGACCCAGCCGCTCCGAGATGCGCGCGCGCAGGGGCACGATGCTCTCCTCCTCGAGGTCGAGGATCGTGCGCAGATACATCTCGGTCGTGTCGACGAGATCGGTCATCGCTTCCCCTTGCTGTCGCCCCCGCCGACCTGCTCGCCTGGCGACGGTCGGCGCCTCCCAGCCTACCGGCGGCCGGTCGGGCCGCCGGACGCGCACGATCGCCGACACCCGGGCGCAACTAGACTCAACGCCATGCCTGCGATCGCGATTCCCGAGTCCCTTCTGCCCGTGGACGGCCGGTTCGGCTCCGGCCCGTCCAGGGTGCGACCGGCGCAGATCGAGGCCCTCGCCGCCGCCGGCACCACGCTGCTGGGCACCTCGCACCGCCAGGCGCCCGTCCGGGGACTCGTCGGGCGGCTGCGGGAGGGTCTGGAGAACCTGTTCCGGCTCCCGGAGGGCTACGAGGTCGTCCTCGGCAACGGCGGGTCGACGGCGTTCTGGGACGCCGCCGCGTTCGGGCTCATCGAGAGGCGTGCGCAGAACCTCGTCTACGGCGAGTTCAGCCAGAAGTTCGCGAAGGCTGCGTCTGCTCCGTGGCTGGAGAAGCCGCACGTGATCGAGGCCCCGGCGGGCTCCCGCAGCGCGCCGGAGCCGGTGGAGGGCGTGGACGTCTACGCCTGGCCGCACAACGAGACCTCCACCGGTGTCATGGCGCCAGTACGCCGCGTGCACGGCGACGAGGGCGCGCTGACCGTGGTCGACGCCACCAGCGCGGCGGGCGGCGTCGACGTCGAGGTGTCCGAGGCGGATGTCTACTACTTCGCTCCGCAGAAGAACCTCGCGTCAGACGGCGGACTCTGGCTGGCCCTGTTCTCCCCGGCGGCGCTGGGGCGGGTCGAGCGGCTGGCGGCATCCGGACGCTACATCCCCGACTTCCTCAGCCTCAAGCAGGCGGTGGACAACTCGCGTCTGAACCAGACGCTGAACACGCCGGCGCTCGCCACGCTCGTCATGCTCGAGGACCAGGTGCGGTGGATCAACGACAACGGCGGGCTGGCCTGGGCATCGGCCCGCACCCGCGAGTCGTCCGCCGCGCTGTACGAGTGGGGCGAGTCGGTGCAGTATGCGCGCCCGTTCGTTGCTGACCCCGAGCATCGCTCCCAGGTGGTCGTCACGATCGACTTCGACGAGGTCGACGCCTCCCGGATCGCCGCGGTGCTGCGCGAGAACGGAATCGTGGACACGGAGCCCTACCGCAAGCTGGGCCGCAACCAGCTGCGGGTCGCCACGTTCACCGCCGTCGAGCCCGACGACGTGCGCCGGCTCATCCGGTGCATCGAGTACGTCGTCGAGCACATCGCCTGAGCGCGACGCGGCGGAAAGGATGAGACTGCGGCTGCGAGAGGGCGAACGGCTGCCCGACCCTGCGCCGCTCGCGACGGACGACCGCGTCGCCCTCGCCGTCGGCACGGCGCTGTGGATCGTGGCGTTCGCCGTCGCCATCGTGGTCCTGCCGACCCTGACCGCATCGGGACACGGCTGGATGCTGGCCATGAGCGTCGTCGGCATCGTTCTCGGGGCCATCGGACTGGTCTACTCCCAGCTCAGGCGTGCTCGGCTCAGGCGTGCTCAGCTCGGGCGCGCTCGCGCGCGGCGCTGAGCCGAAGGACAAACGAACGCCTCCCGACGGAGGCGCGCGCCACAACGCCGCCGGGTGCAACTCACTCGTCGTCGACGTCGGCCTCTCGAAGCGACGCGGACTCGGCGCCGGCGATGTCCTCCGCCTCCACGTCGATGTCGTCGACCGCCTCCGGCTCGTCGGGCCCCTCTGCGCCGACCGCTCGGCCGTCCACGTCGTCCTCGGTCTCGTCCGCGTCGTGCAGGTCGATGTCGATGCCGTCGTATTCGTCGTCCCGATCGAAGTCGTCGAGGTCGTCGTCCGATTCGTCGTCCGAGTCGTCCGCCGACTCCGCATCGCCGGAGGGTGTCTCACCCGTGTCCGCGGCGGATCGCGCCGCCTCCTGTGCCGCCTGATACTCGGCGAGACGCTCGGACCAGGGCACCCAGTCCGGTGCCAGCAGGGCCTTCTCCCCGGGCAGCAGCTCCGCCTCCAGCACGACCGGATCGGATTGCTCGTCCACACGCGCGAGCGACACCGTCCAGCGCCAGCCAGGGTATCCGGGCAACGTGCAGTCGAACAGGAGGGAGAGAACGTGCTCGCCCTCCACCACATGGCCCACCACCGGCCCGATGCTCGGCTCGGGGGTGATCTCCAGCAGTGCGGCCCGGGCGAGATCGTGCGCGGCCAGGAGACGCTCGTCCGCCGCCGCCGGCTCGAACCCCGCCTCGGGTTCCTGCTCCGGCCGCTGGTGTGTTATTGCCTCGAGGGGCTCAGCGGCCGATGTCGCGGCGGCGTGCTCGGGGATGTGGTCGGCGCCTGGCTCAGGCATCCAGGTCATCCGCCACGCGCCGGAGCACTGCCGCGATCTTGCGGCCGTGCGCGGGATCCGGGTAGCGCCCTCGCTTGAGGCCGGCGCCGATGCCGTCAAGCAGCTTCACGAGATCCTCCACGATGACCGCCATGTCGTCGGCGGACTTGCGGTTGAGCTTCGTGAGGCTGGGACGCCCCTCAAGTACCCGGACGGAAAGCGCCTGCGCGCCGCGTTTGCCCTCGGCGACGCCGAACTCCAGGCGTGTGCCCGCCTTGATGACGGCTCCGGCGGGCAGGGCCGACGCGTGAAGGAAGACCTCGCCACCGCCGTCTTGGGCGATGAAGCCGAAGCCCTTCTCCTCGTCATAGAACTTGACCTTGCCGGTCGGCATGGGAGACCTCTCTCGGGGTGGGTGGTGCTGGTGCAACCTCAATTATCCTTGATTCGTGACCGACGAGACTCCCCAGCCCGCATCCCGTGTCCAGCGGGTGCTGGCCTTCACCGCCGGGGGGCTGGTGATCCTGTCGATCGTGTGCTTCTTCGTCTTGATAATCGGGACCTGGCTCGGCGCCGGACCGGATCAGGGATCGGGCAAGGGAATATGGCCGACCGTGGAGCTCCTGCCGTTGGCGGCTCTGCCGTTGGCATTCCTGCTCATCATCGCGCTGCTCGTGGTGAGCCTGGTCTCCCGGAGCCGACAGAACCGGAAGACGACCCGGTAGCGGCGGCGGGACGTGCAGGTCGACGGCGGTGGAGCGAGGGTGTGCGGGCGCGACCGGGGGGCAGCACGCGCACGGTGGGGGACGGGTGTGAGCGGCATAACCTCACGCACCGGCGGGACCGGCACGAACGTGACCGCCGCCTGCACGGAGGCGGGATGACCAGCACTCTGTCGCTGGCCGAACGACTCGGCAGCCTCGACGATGAGGCGCTGGGCGGGCTGATCCGCGCCCGTGGGCTGGGACGTTCGAGGGCGGAGGACTTCTTCGACCTCGCCGACGCGCTCCTGGACCCGCCGTCCGTGCAGCACGCGCTGGCACCCCTTCCACGGCCGGTGCTCGCGGCGCTCGCGGCGGTAGTCGACGCCGGCGGCGCCGCGACCGCGGACGAGACGGCCGAGCGCCTTTCCAGCTGGGGGGCGGATGCCCACAAAACCGCGATCCGCGCATGCCTGGACCATCTGGCCTCCGCCTTCCTCGCCGAGTGGGCAGGCGAGGAGATCGTCCTCTACCCCGGCGTGGCTGCGCGTTTCACCGCCTGGGCGGATGCCGCGGGGCTGTCCGGGAGCGGGCTCGCGGCATCCGGCCGCCCGGCGGCGCTGACCGCCGTTCCCGACACGGACCGACGCTTCGTGGACCGTCTCGCCGCCGAGCGCGCCTTCGTCGCCGCCGGTGCGGTCGCGGAGCTCGTCTACGAGCTCGGACGCGAGCCGGCGCGGGAACTGCAGAAGGGCGGCTTCGCGCTGCCCGACACGCGGCGCATCGCCTCGGCCCTCGGCATCGAGCCGGAGTCGGTGTCGACCGTGCACTGGTTCGCGCACCGCTGCGGCCTCATCGCGCGCGACGGGGCCGTCTGGCTCCCCACCGACGCGGGCGAGGGGTGGGCCTCGGCCGCGACCTCGGAGCGCTGGCGCAGGCTCGCGGCGACCTGGCTCGAGTCGGTGCCGGCAGACATCCGGCCGCTCCTGGCCGAGCGAGCCAACGGGGCGTGGGGCGACGCGTTGCGCAGCTACGCGCGATGGCGGTATCCGGCCGCCGACGTCTCGCTCGACCGCCGGGTGAACGAGGTCGAGGCGCGGGCGGAGTTTTTGGGCATCACCGCCTCCACGGCGCCCAGCAGTGCAGGTGTCGCGCTGCTGGAACGGGGGGCGGATGCCGCCGCCGAACTCATGCGCGCGGCATTCCCGATCGAGGTCGACCGGGTCTACGTGCAGCAGGACCTCTCCATCGTCGCCCCCGGACCGCTCACGCCCGCCCTCGACGCCCGGCTGCGCACCCTGGCGGACGTCGAGGGCAGAGGGCTGGCAGCGAGCTTCCGGGTGTCACCATCGTCGTTGCACCGGGCGATCGCCGCCGGCGAGACGGCGCAATCGTTGCGCGAGTTCCTCGGCTCCGTCTCCCTCACCGGCGTCCCTCAGCCGGTCGCCTACCTCATCGAGGAGGCCGCGTCGCGTTACGGACGGGTGCGGGTGCGCTCGGGCGAGTCGTGGGTCGTCGTGCACTCGACGGACGCCCAGCTGCTGAGCACGATCGCGGTCGACCAGTCGCTCGCCGCCCTCGGCCTGCGGCCCACGGAGACCAAGACCGAGCTCGTGAGCCGGTTCCCTCTCGACGTCGTCTACTGGGCGCTCGTCGACGCTCACTATCCGGTCGTCGCGGAGGATGCGGGTGGCCGGCAGCTGCGCGTGCGCCGGCGGATCGGGCATCCGGAGCAGCGGGATGATGCGGACCCGGCCCGGCTCCTCGTGCAGCGGCTCAGGTCGGCGGAACGCGCCGACGGGACGGCCGATGCCTCCGCGTGGCTCCATCGCCAGCTGGAGTCCGCCGTCCGATCGCACACCGCCGTCACCGTCACCGTGGCTCTGCCCGACGGCAGTGAGCACGACTACACGCTCGAGCCCACGGGCCTGGGCGGCGGGCGACTGCGCGGGAAGGATCGTGCCAGCGACATCGAGCGCACGCTGCCGGTGGCGAGCATCCGCGCGGTGCGTGTGCCGTAGCCGCCCAACCCGCCCGCTCCCGCCCCGCCCGCCCCGGTGCCCCGCACCCCGCGCCCCGCGAGACGCCACTTTCGGTCGGAATCCGCCTCCCATGGCGACGCGAACTGGCTTCCGGACATGGGGGTGGGTGGGGAGGCGACCGGAGGCGACCGGAGGTGACCGGACGGGACCGGGGCAAGGGCACGGGTGCGCGGCCCCGCGCATAGACTCGTCTGTCATGTCTGACGGCCCCCTCTCCTCCGGCCCGCTGATCGTGCAGAGCGATCGCACGGTGCTACTGGAGGTGGCGCACCCCGACGCCGAGGATGCCCGCCACGACCTGGCGGTCTTCGCAGAGCTGGAGCGCGCCCCCGAGCACATCCACACCTACCGCATCACCCGGCTGGGACTGTGGAACGCCCGCGCCGCAGGGCACCAGGCCTCGGACATGCTGGCGACGCTCGAGAGGTACTCGCGGTTCCCGATCCCGCAGAGCGTGGCGCTGGACATCCGCGAGACCGTCGCCCGCTACGGACGGCTGGCGATCGAGCGGGATGCCGAGGGCGTGCTGTTGCTGCGCAGCTCCGACGCGGCCGTGCTGCGCGAGGTCTCGGGGTCGAAGCGCGTTGCGCCGCTCCTGTCGGAACAACGAACAGACGGCGCGTTCGTCGTGGCGGCGTGGGCGCGCGGACACCTCAAGCAGGAGCTGGTGAAGCTCGGATGGCCGGCCGAGGATCTCGCCGGCTACACGCCGGGCACGCCGCACGAGATCGCGCTCCGCGAGGACGGCTGGCACCTGCGCGACTACCAGACGAAGGCGATCCAGAGCTTCTTCGACGGCGGCTCCGGCGTCGTCGTGCTGCCGTGCGGCGCGGGCAAGACCCTCGTGGGGGCCGGTGCCATGGCCACCGCCAAGACCACGACCCTCATCCTGGTGACCAACACGGTCTCCGCCCGCCAATGGCGCGACGAGCTGCTGCGCCGCACCAGCCTCACTCCTGACGAGATCGGCGAGTACTCGGGCCAGGTGAAGGAGATCAGGCCGGTCACCATCGCGACGTATCAGATCCTCACCGCCAAACGCAGGGGCGAGTACGCGCACCTCAGCCTGCTCGACGCGCTCGACTGGGGACTGATCGTCTACGACGAGGTGCACCTGCTGCCGGCGCCGGTGTTCAAGCTGACCGCCGACCTGCAGGCCAGGCGCCGCCTCGGCCTCACGGCGACGCTCGTGCGCGAGGACGGCAGGGAGAGCGACGTGTTCTCGCTGATCGGCCCGAAGCGCTTCGACGCGCCCTGGAAGGAGATCGAGTCCCAGGGCTTCATCTCGCCCGCCGCGTGCCACGAGGTGCGCGTGGACCTCCCGCCCGCCGACAGACTGTCCTATGCCGCGGCGAGCGACGACGAGCGGTACCGGCTCGCCGCGACGGCACCGGCGAAGCTCGACGCGGTGCGTGCGCTGGTGGCACGGCACGAGGGCGAGCGCATCCTGGTGATCGGCCAGTACCTCGACCAGATCGACGAGCTGGCGGATGCCCTCGGAGCGCCGTCGCTGACCGGATCCACTCCCGTAGACGAGCGGGAGCGGCTCTACCAGGAGTTCCGCGACGGCAGGACGCCGGTGCTGGTGGTGAGCAAGGTGGCGAACTTCTCGGTCGACCTGCCGGAGGCCAGCGTCGCGATCCAGGTGAGCGGCTCGTTCGGCTCCCGTCAGGAGGAGGCGCAACGCCTGGGCCGACTGCTGAGGCCGAAGGAGTCCGGCCGCACCGCCAACTTCTACACCCTCGTCGCCCGCGACACCGTTGACCAGGACTTCGCGCAGAATCGCCAGCGCTTCCTGGCCGAGCAGGGCTACAGCTACGCGATCGTCGACGCGGGCGATCTCGCGGCCTGACGCGCGGGCCGCCCGTGAGCCGGGTCAGCCGCGCACGTAGCGTAGCAGCAACGTGTCGCCGGAACGCAGCACCCGAGCCAGCCGCATGCTCCGTGCCAGCCGTGGGACGCCCTCGACGATGCGCCCGCCGGCGCCGCCCTCGATCACCGGGCCGATCGTGAGACACAGCTCGTCGACGGCGCGCTCGGCGGCGAAGCTCCCGAACAGGCGCGGACCGCCCTCGCAGTGCACCCGCTTCAGTCCCCGCCGGGCGAGCGCACGCAGCGCCTCCCCGGGGGCGACGGATCCCGTGCCGCACACCACCACGTCCGCGACCTCTGCAAGCGCTCGACGCCGCACCGCGGGCGCGGCGGCCGTGGTGAGCACGATGGGCCGCACGGGCGCCTCGGCGAACACGTCGCCGTGCGGGTCGAGTTCGAGCCCGCCGGACACGAGGGCGAGCGTCGGCTGGGGCGCGAACCCATGCTCGATCCGCCATCGCTCCGACTCCGCGTCCACCCGCATGCCGCCGTAGCCCTCGACCCGGACGGTGCCGGCACCCACGAGCACGACGTCGCAGGGCCGTCGCAGCAGCGCGAAGACGCGCTTGTCGGCACCATCGGAGAGCCCGCCGGACCGGCCGGCACTGGTCGCCGCCCCGTCGATCGACGACACGAAGTTCACGCGCACCCACTCCTCGCGCACCCCATGCTCGTAGCCGCCGAGCAGCGCGTCGTCGTCGAGCCCGTCGGCCCGACCGGGCCAGAGCTCGTCGATGCCGGTCTCTCCGCTCATCGATCCGGTTCCCCTGCGTTGTGTCTCAGGTGGGCGGGCTCGCGCAGTCCGAGGATCGCCTCGGTCATCCGGATGGCGGCCACCGACTCGCGCACGTTGTGCATCCGAACGATGCGTGCGCCCTGCGCGACGCAGAACACGGCGGCGGCGAGCGAGCCCTCCAACCTGTCCTCGCGTTCCACGTCGAGCGTCTCGCCGATGAAGTCCTTGTTCGACACGGCGGCGAGCGCAGGGAGCCCGATCGCGGCCACCTCGTCGAAACGTCGGGTGAGCTCCAGCGAGTGCAGCGTGTTCTTGTTCAGGTCGTGGCCAGGGTCGATGACGATGCGCGACTCGGGAACGCCGAGCGAGACCGCCAGGCGCACCCGCTCCGAGAGGAAGCGGGTCACCTCAGCCACCACGTCCTCGTAGTGCGGCCTGGGGTAGGCGGTGCGCGGTGCGGCGAGGCTGTGCGTGATCACCAGTGTCGCGTCGCTGTCCGCCACGACCTCGGCGAGGCGCTGATCATGGATGCCCGTGGTGTCGTTGATCACATCGGCGCCCGCCGCGATCGCGTGCCTGGCCACCTCGGGCTCGAAGGTGTCGACGGAGATCACCACGTCGGACTCCCGGCGCAGCGCCTCCACGACCGGGATGACGCGAGCGATCTCCTCCTCCACAGGCAGCGCCGGGCCGGGCTTGAACGGAACCCCGCCGATGTCGACCCAGTCGGCGCCGTGGTCGACCGCGGCGAGGCAGGCGTGCAGCGCGGCATCCAGGGCGAACGTCGCGCCGCGGTCGTAGAACGAGTCGGGGGTGCGGTTGACCACCGCCATCACGGCAACCCGTCTCGAGAAGTCGAAGCTGTGCGAGCCCACCGCGCGAACCGGATCCCGCAGCGGCGGCAGGAAGACGCTCACGCCTCGGCCACGAGGTCGCCGAGCGGCACATCCGAGTCGGCCAGGCGCGCCTCGTCGACGGGCGCCGCAGCCCGGATCAGCCTCTGAACCTGTTCGTTGACGTTCCAGACGTTCACGTTCATTCCGGCCACAACGCGACCGATGGGACTCACCCAGAACGACACGAACTCGCGTGCGGCCACGTCGCCTCGATAGACGACGTGCGCGTCCCGCATCAGCGGCGGATAGCCCGAGAACTCCATGCCCAGGTCGAACTGGTCCGTGTAGAAGTACGGAACGTCGTCGTCCTCGGCGCCGCGGTCGAGCATGTTCAGCGCGGCGGTGCGAGCGGTGCCGATCGCGTTGGCCCAGTGCTCGCTGCGCAGCCGTCGCCCGAGCACGGGATGCACGGGGTTCGCCGCGTCGCCCGCGGCGAAGACGCCGTGCGCTCCCGTCCGCATGCCGGCGTCGACCAGGATGCCATCTCGCACCTGGAGGCCCGCCTCCTGGGCGACTCCCGTCAGGGGTATGGCTCCGGCGCCGACGACCACGACATCGGCGTCGATCTCGCCTCCGTCGTGGGCGAGGCCGACCACCCGCCCCGAGTCCACGCGGAATCCCGTGACCCGGGCTCCGCGGATCAGCCGCACACCGTGATCGAGGTGCAGTCGCGCGAAGACCTCGCCGAGCTCGTCGCCGAGCGCGGCCGACAGCGGCACCTCCGATCGGGACACCACCGTCACGTCGTTGCCGAAGCCGCGGACTGTGGCGGCCACCTCCATGCCGATCCATCCCGATCCGACCACCACGACGCGCCTGTCCCCCGCCTCCGTGGCCTCGCGTACCGCGCGCGAGTCCTCGATGGTGCGCAGGTAGTGGATGCCGTCGGCATCCGCCCCCGGCACGTCGAGCCCCCGCGGCGTCGCGCCCGTGGCGATCAGCGCACGGTCGAACGGCACGCCGGCACCACTCTCCAGCACCACCCTGCGATCATTCAGGTCGAGCGCTGCAGCGTGCTGCCCGGAGCGCACCTCGACGTCATGCTCACGCCACCACTCCTCCGGCTGCACCCACAGCTCCGACTCGTCGAGCCTTGCCAGGTAGCCCTTCGAGAGCGGCGGCCGGATGTACGGCTTGTGCGCCTCGCCGGCGATCAGGGTGACGTGGCCGTCGAAGCCCTCCTCACGCAGGGTCGTGGCGGCGGTGCCGGCGGCGAGGCCGCCTCCGACGATGACGAACTCGGGTGCGGACATCGTTAACCTCCCAGGCCGGGTCGCGGCGGTGCGCCGTCGAACGCCGGGAACGGTGCGCGGCACCGACGACCGCCGTCGCTCCTCGATTCTTCAGCACGCACCCTCGATTCTTCAGCACGCGTCCCCTTTTTCTTCAGCACGCCCCTGTTCTCATCAGCATGCGGCCGGTCCGGCGTGACGCCACGAGCCCGCGGCCGGGGCGTCGACGGCCGCGCCGCGCCATGGTCTTCGGCCGACCTTCACCATGTGGCAGGCAGTCCCACGAGAGTCTTTCAGCAAGAATCCAGCAGACGCGCAGATACTGGGCGCATGAGCACGGGACCCCGCATCCTCATCGTCGACGACGAACCGAACATCCGCGACCTCCTCACCACGAGCCTGCGCTTCGCCGGATTCGCCGTGCGTGCCGTGGGCAACGGTGCGCAGGCCATCAGCGCTGTGCTGGAGGAGGAGCCGGACCTGATCATCCTCGACGTGATGCTGCCGGACATGAACGGCTTCGGCGTCACCAAGCGCCTCCGAGGCGCGGGCTACACGGCCCCCATCCTCTTCCTCACCGCGAAGGACGACACCGAGGACAAGATCACCGGGCTCACGGTGGGGGGCGACGACTACGTCACCAAGCCGTTCAGCCTCGACGAGATCGTGGCCCGCATCAAGGCCATCCTGCGTCGTACCATGCAGGCCGACGACGATGCGATCATCCGCGCCGGCGAGCTCACCATGGATCAGGACACGCACGAGGTGTTCGTGGGCGAGACGCCCATCGAGCTCTCCCCCACCGAGTTCAAGCTGCTGCGCTACCTCATGCTCAACCCGAACCGGGTGCTGTCGAAGGCGCAGATCCTGGACCACGTGTGGGAGTACGACTTCAACGGAGACGCCGGCATCGTCGAGAGCTACATCTCCTACCTGCGCCGCAAGGTGGATGCCCACTCCAGCGAGCCGCTCATCCAGACCAAGCGAGGCTTCGGATACATGCTCAAGGCCGCGAAGTCCTGAGACCGGCATCCTCGGTCCCAGCTTGACCGCCTAGGCTCCCCTCTCGTGATGCCCGCCCCGATGCCGACAACGCGGCGCGACGCCCGGAGCTTCGGCGCGCTGCCAGGGTCCTTGGCATGAGCGGCGTGTTCGATCGCTGGAACGCGATCTCGCTGCGCACGAAGATCACCGGCGTCACCGTGCTGGTGCTGACCTTCGGGCTGCTGGTGGCCGGGCTCGGCACCATGCTGCTGTTCAAGCCGGTGCTCCTGAACCTGTTCGACCAGCAGCTGGAGTCGATCGCGGCACAGCCGAAGGGCATCAACGCGATCCTGCCGGGGCAGACGGCATCCAGCGGCGGACCCATCCTGGGTCAGGGCACGACCGCGAGCTTCTACGTGATGCTGTACGGGTCCGACGGGGCACCGCTGGCGGAGAACTGGAGCAGCGTCCCCGACCAGAAGAAGCCCGACGTTCCGTCGACGCTGTCGCTCGAGCAGGGGGCGGCCTGTGCCAATCAGGGACCCGGCTGGTTGGAGAGCCGAGACGGCTCGGTGTCCTTCCGGAGCATCTGCGCCGTGGTGCAGCTCCAGGGTGACACCCCCACATACGGCACCGCGATCATCGCCCTGTCGACGGCGCCGCTGGACAACACGCTCGCGGCGTATCTCTCCATCTTCTTCAGTTTCGGCGTCATCGTCGTGATCATCGGCGCGTTCCTCACTCGAGCACTCGTCACCACCACGTTCCGGCCGCTGCGCGAGGTCGAGCGCACCGCCGCCGAGATCGCCGACGGAGACTTCAGCCAGCGGCTCGGCGGTGCGACGCCCAACACCGAGGTCGGGCGGCTGAACCGCTCGCTGAACACGATGTTGAACCGCATCGATCAGGCGTTCAAGGACCGGGCTCGGACGATCGACCAGATGAGACGCTTCGTCGGCGATGCCAGCCACGAGCTTCGCACGCCGCTCGTCACGGTGCGCGGCTACGCCGAGCTCTACCGGATGGGGGCGTTGCAGACCCCGGAGGAGGTGGCGCAGGCGATGGACCGGATCGAACGAGAGGCCGTGCGCATGGGCCTCCTGGTGGAGGACCTGCTCGAGCTGGCACGGCTCGACGAGACCAAGCCCCTGAACCTCGCCGTGGTCGACCTCGTCCCGCTCGCGCACGATGCGGCCCTGGACGCCAACGCCGGCAATCCGGACCGCACCGTCTCGGTGGAGCTCTCGCTGCCGCCCGCGCCGCCCCCGCCCCCGGGGCCGTCGGCGCAGGAGGCGCCCCGAGACGACACGGCGGAGGAGGCCGTGGAGAACGGGGCACCCTCTCGCCCCGGCAACGCACGTCCCCGTGGTCAGGGAGCCACCGGGCCGATCGGATTCGCCGGCGCGACGCTCGCCCGGCTGCGCCGTCGGCCGCGCAGGCCCGGCCCCGGCGTGGAGACGGAGCCGTTGGAGCTCGTCGACATCCCGGAGCCACCCACGGTGCGCCCTCTCGTGATGGCCGAGGAGAACAAGCTGCGTCAGGTGATCGCCAACCTGATCGGGAACGCCGTGCGCTACACCCCCGCCGGCAGCCCGATCGAGATCGGCGTCTCCGTGCACCCGGAACGCGAGGTGGCCGTGCTCTCCGTGATCGACCACGGGGAGGGGATCCCGCCGCAGATCCGCGAGAAGATCTTCCAGCGCTTCTGGCGCGCCGACACCTCACGCACCCGAGAGACCGGTGGCAGCGGGCTCGGTCTCGCCATCGTCGCCTCGATCGTCGACGCTCACCACGGGACGGTCGACGTCGTCGAGACACCTGGCGGCGGCGCCACCTTCCGCGTCACGTTGCCCCTCGCCGACTCGCCGAACGCACCGAGGCCGGTGGTTCCGGCGTAACCAGGGGGCGCCTCCACGCCGACGGTCACGCCGGCACGGCCGTTCCGCGCTGCGGGGCCGGCTCGACCACAAGCCGGACCCGCCTCCCCTCCCCAGCGCATGGCCGCAGCGCGTCGTCCACGTGCGAGGGTCGGCGGGCTCGGTAGGGGCACCGGCGCCCGTAGCCTCGACCCACCACCCCGCCGCACCCGGCCCGACTGTCTCCGGACGGCCCCTGTGTCCGGCGGTCGACACCAGGGCCCGGAGAGCCGCGGCCCGAGAGAGGAGCACCATGACCACATATCACGTGGACAGCGATCAGATGCTGGCGGCGACAGCGGCAGTGCGTGGATCCATGAGCCGTATCCAGAGCGAGGTGGCCGGTCTGCTCGGCCAGCTCACCGGTCTGCAGGGCACATGGAGCGGCCGAGCCGCCGAGTCGTTCCAGGGCGTCGTGACGCAGTGGCGCGCGACCCAGCAGCAGGTGGAGGAGTCGCTCGCCGCGATCAACCATGCGCTCGCCCAGGCCGGGCAGCAGTACGCCGAGGTGGAGATGACCAACGCGAGGCTCTTCGCCGTCTGAGCGACCGGATCCGGCCCAGACACGGGAAGGGCGCCCCGAAGGGCGCCCTTCCGTGATGGGTGCTCGGACTAGAAGTCCATGCCACCGGCCTCGCCGCTCGGAGCCGGGGCGTTCTTCTCCGGCTTGTCGGCGACGACGGCTTCCGTGGTGAGGAACAGGCCGGCGATGGACGCGGCGTTCTGCAGCGCGGAGCGCGTCACCTTGGCCGGGTCGATGATGCCCTGCGCGAGCAGGTCACCGTACTCGCCCGTCGCCGCGTTCAGACCGTGCCCAGCGGGGAGCTCGGCGACCTTCGCCGCGACGACACCCGGCTCCAGGCCGGCGTTGAGGGCGATCTGCTTGAGCGGAGCCTCGATCGCGACCTTGACGATGTTCGCCCCGGTCGCCTCGTCGCCCTCCAGCCCGAGGGTCTCGAACGCGAGCTTGCCCGCCTGGATCAGCGCCACGCCACCACCGGCGACGACACCCTCCTCGACGGCGGCCTTCGCGTTGCGCACGGCGTCCTCGATGCGGTGCTTGCGCTCCTTGAGCTCGACCTCCGTGGCCGCGCCCGCCTTGATGACGGCCACGCCGCCGGCGAGCTTGGCGAGACGCTCCTGCAGCTTCTCACGGTCGTAGTCGCTGTCGGTGTTCTCGATCTCGTTACGGATCTGCTGCACACGACCGGCGATCTGCTCCGGGTCACCGGCGCCCTCGACGATCGTGGTCTCGTCCTTGGTGATGACCACCTTGCGAGCCTGGCCGAGCAGGTCGAGGGTGACGTTCTCCAGCTTGAGGCCGAGCTCTTCGCTGATGACCTGGCCACCGGTGAGGATCGCGATGTCCTGCAGCTGGGCCTTGCGAC
>JAATFB010000074.1 GCA_015655415.1 Actinomycetales bacterium | reverse complement strand
CGTCGAGATCTGCTTCGCCAGAATGCCAGGCTCGCGGTAGACCACGCCCGTCACGAGGGTGTGCAGGAGAACGTCGGTTGTGTGCGCCGCGAGGAACCCGAGCGCCGTGTATGCCTCCAACATGGGCTCCTCGGGTGCGCCGATGGTGCCGATCTGCCAGAAGTGGTCCATCACGGTGACGCGCTTGACGCCGGCGGCCTCGGCCTCGCGTGCGGCGCGGGCGAAGGTGGGCCCGAGCTCGGCGGGAGAGACGTTCCAGGTGAAGTTGGCGATGTGAAAGCCGATGTCCATGGCAGCACGCTAGCGGCTCGGTCCCGATCCCTGCATCGCCGGTCGAGCCCGGATCGCCGGTCGAGCCCGTCGAGACCCGCTCTCCCTCTCCGTCGTCGGCTTCGCCGCCGGTCGAGCCTGTCGAGGCCCGCCCGCCCTCCGGGCTTGCCCAGGCAGCATCCGCCGCTCACAGGAGACAGACGCCGGCACGCCGGGGCCCTCGTGACCCGGACAGGCGCCGGAGCGCATGCGAGTCGTGGGACCCCGGCGTGCCGGGACGTGCAGTCAGCTGGAGCTGGTTGTCAGATGCCGCGGACGTTCGTCGCCTGCGGGCCCTTGGCGCCCTGCTCGAGGTCGTATTCGACCTTCTGCGCCTCATCGAGGTTGCGGTAGCCGGATCCGACGATCGCGGAGTGATGGGCGAAGACGTCGGCTGAGCCGTCGTCGGGGGCGATGAAACCATAGCCCTTGTCAGAGTTGAACCATTTGACGGTGCCGGTGGCCATGTCGAGAATTTCCTTATTATTCGTGTCAAGGACCGCTGGTGCGGTCCCCCGTACGGCAGCGAGTTCGCCGCCGACGCTGTGGGAGGCGCGTTATGCGCCGCGGTATTGTGCCACCACCGGGCAGGCGAACGGGTCACGCGCCTGAAGGCCGACCCGGTTGAGGTGGGCGACGACGATCGCGTACGACCTCGCCATTGAAGTCTCAGTGTACGGCACGCCGTTGGCCGCGCAGTGCTCTCGCACGATGAGGCGTGCCCGGGCAAGGTGCGGCCGAGCCATGCTGGGAAACAGGTGGTGCTCCACCTGGTAGTTCAGGCCGCCGAACAGGAGCGGGGCCCACCACCCGCCGCGGATGTTGCGGGAGGTGAGCACCTGCTTCGAGAAGAAGTCGAGCTTGACCCCGGCGGGGATGATCGGCATGCCCTTGTGGTTCGGAGCGAATGAGGCGCCCATGTACACACCGAAGACGGCCATCTGAACCCCGAGGAACGCGGCTGCCATGCCGGGCGGGAAGAAGACGAACAGCAGGCCCAGGTAGAGCGCGAATCGCGTAGTGAGCAGGACGAGCTCGGTCTTGCGGCGCTTGACCGTACCGGGGCCCACAAGGTGACGGAACGACAGGAGGTGCAGGTTGAGGCCCTCCATGGTCAGGAGGGGGAAGAACAGGTATCCCTGACGCCGGGTGATCAGCGCCATCAGGCCCGTGCGCTTGGCGGCGTCCTCTTCGAGGAACGAGATCGTGTCGACCTCGATGTCGGGGTCCTTGCCGATCTGGTTGGGGTTGGCGTGGTGGCGGGTGTGCTTGTTCATCCACCACGCGTAGCTCATGCCCACCACGAACGTGCCGAGATATCGGCCTAGACGGTCGTTGGCCGGACCGGATCCGAGCACCTGGCGGTGCGCCGCCTCATGGGAGAGGAAGGCGAACTGGGTGAAGATGAGCCCCAGCACGCCGGCGAGGATCAGCTGATACCAGCTGTGGCCCAGCAGCACCATTCCCCCGATGTCGGCGGCGGCGGCGAGCACGAGGCACGCGACCACCAGGGCGTAGTAGCCCGGGGCGCGACGCAGCAGATCCTGGGCCTTCACGGCCCGGGACACCTCGCTGTACGACGCGGCGACGTCGACCGGCGATGCCGTCCTGCTGACGGTCGAACGGACCGCGCCCAGTCGTCCCTCGATGAGGGGCGCGGGGGCCGATGGTGACTCGGATGCCGGCAGCGCCATGACGGCGGTTGATGCTGCGATGTGCGTTGCCCATCTGAGAATCGACCGGAGGGCCGTGCTTGCTGCCAAAGGCAAGTCGCCGATCGCTGCTGACGACGCTACCGGACCGCAGGCGCTGAAACCCGGCAATATGCTGGCAATCCCATCTCCGCCGCGTCGGCGCCTCCGTTCCGGCCTCCCGCACCCACCTCGCGCCGCCGCGCGCTCGGGACCGCGCCGTCAGAATGGAGGCATGGCAACGCGTGAACTCCAGGTCGGATACGCCGCGATGCTCGAGCAGTTCGCCCCCATGGAGGCGGTCGAACTGAGCGCGCACGCTGAACAGCACGGCTTCTCGGGGGTGATGGCCGCAGACCACTTCCAGCCGTGGGTCCCCTCCCAGGGGAACGCGTCATTCGTGTGGAACGTGCTGACCGCCGTCGGCGAGCGCACGAAGGGAGACTTCGGCCCCGGTGTGACCACGCCGAGCTTCCGGTGGCACCCGGCGATCGTGGCTCAGGCATCCGCGACGCTCGCCGCGATGTATCCGGGACGGCACTGGCTCGGCCTGGGATCGGGAGAGGCGTTGAACGAGCACGTCGTCGCCGGCTACTGGCCGGAGGCGCCGGAGCGCATCAACCGCATGTTCGAGGCGATCGACATCATCAAGAAGCTGTTCTCCGCCTCCCTCGCGGGCAAGGACGCCAAGCACTCCGGCCAGTTCTTCAAGCTCGAGTCGACCCGGCTGTGGACGATGCCGGAACAGGCTCCCCAGATCCTGATCGCCACGGCGGGCCCCGTGACGGCCAAGCGCGCCGGGCAGAGCGTGGACGGGCTCATCACGGTGGGCGCACCGCTGGAGAAGATCGGCGGGCTGTTCGCCAAGTTCGACGAGGGACAGCGGGACGCGGGCAAGGACCCGGATGACGCCCCCCGCGTGCTGCAGCTGCACCTGAGCTGGGCGAGGACCGACGAGGAGGCCCTGGCGAACGCGGTGCACGAGTGGCCGAACGGGGGCATGAAGTTCCCGAAGGCGGACATCCGGTCCCCGTTCGAGTTCGAGCAGATGGCCAAGCTGGTGCGGCCGGAGGACTTCGAGGGACGCATGGTGATCTCCAGCGACCCGGACGTGCACCGTGCCGCGATCCAGAGGTACGTCGACCTCGGCTTCGACCGCGTCTACCTGCACAACGTCGGCCGCAACCAGCGGGAATGGATCGAGGTCTTCGGGCGCGACGTGCTGCCCAAGCTGCACCGATGACCTCACCCGAGCCGCCCGGCGCCGAGCCGTCGCAGGTCATCGCCTGGGCGGTTCCGGGGATCGGCGAGATCGGAGCGGGCGATGACCTGGCCGGGATCGTCGGCGACGCCCTCGATGCCCACGCCGCGGCGCACCCCGAGCACGGGTTGCGCGACGGCGACGTCCTGGTGGTCACCAGCAAGGTCGTCTCGAAGGCGGAGGGCCGGATCGTCGAGGCGGACGACCGCGAGGAGGCGATCACCAGGGAGACAGTGCGGGTGGTGGCCACGCGCGTCCACGATGGCGGCGTGACGCGCATCGTGCAGAACCGGCAGGGCGTCGTCGGCGCGGCGGCGGGGGTCGATGCGAGCAACTCGCCCGAGGGGCTCGTGCTGCTGCTGCCCGAGGACCCGGACGCCTCCGCCCGCGCCCTGCTCCGGGCGTGGCGGGCGCGGTTCGGGGTTGATCTCGGCGTGATCGTGAGCGACACGCTGGGACGGGCGTGGCGGATCGGTCAGACCGACGTCGCGATCGGCGCTGCCGGCGTGCGCGTCGTGGACGATCTGCGCGGCCGAGCCGACGCCTCCGGAAAGCCTCTCGCGGTGACGCAGCCGGCGGTGGGCGACGAGCTCGCCGCGCTCGGCGACCTGGTGAAGGGCAAGGCGAGCGGGTGCCCGGTCGCCGTCGTGCGCGGCGCGGGGCGCTTCGTGGTGTGCGGCCCCGCCGAGAGCGCCCAGGAGGAGTTCACGACCGGCCGATCGCTGACCCGCACCGGGCCGACGGACATGTTCCGCCTCGGCACCGATGAGGCGCTCGCCGAGGGCTATCGCCGAGGACTCGCCGCGGGGCTCGCCCTCGCCGGGCGCGCGGAGCCGCGATGGTCGATCGTGATCCCGTTCAAGGGCGGTTCGGCCGCGAAGTCGCGCCTCGCGGGCGCGTTCGGCGCGGATCGCGAGCGGATCGCACTGGCGTTCCTGCGTGACACGGTGGCCGCCGTCGGCGCGGTCGAGGCGGTCGAGCGGGTGCTCCTGGTGTCCGGCGAACCCCTGTTGCGCGAGGCCCTCCAGCCGTACGACGTGGAGGTGGTACCCGACCCGGGCGGCGGTCTCAACGCCGCGGTCGCGGCGGGACTCGCCCACGCGCAGAGCGCGGCACCGGAGGCGTTCGCCGCGGTCCTGGTGGGTGACCTGCCCGCGCTGACCGGTGCCGACCTCGCCGCGGCGCTCGATTTGGCCGTGCGGGCGGCGAGGAGCGGGCATCCGCTCGGCTTCGTCGCCGACCGGGACGGCACGGGCACGACGGTGGTCACCGTGGCCCCCGGCGCGACGGCGTCGACCCGGTTCGGGACCGGGTCGCGGGCATCGCACGCCGCGGCCGGATTCCTCGAGCTCGCCGTTCCCGATGCATCGAGTCTGCGCCTCGACATCGACGACGTGTCGGCGCTCGAAGACGTCCTGGATCGGGCGGGACCGCTGACCCGCGCGGAGCTCGCCGCCATCGCAGAGCGCGGCAGGCGATAGGGCACGCCGCACCCGGTCGCCCGGTCCGCGGCTACTCGGCTACGGTGCTCACCACGGGGGTCGGCTCGTTCCGCGCTGGCCGGAGCCAGAGGGCCAGGACCGCTCCCACCACGGCGATGGCGATCAGGACGCCCCCCACGAGGTGGAACGCGTCGATGGTGGCGGCGAGCGTCGCTCCTCCGGCGACGACGGAGCCGAGGATGCTGACCCCGATCGATCCGCCCAGCCGCTGGGTGATGTTGAAGAGCGTGTTGCCGTCGGCGAGCTCGGACTCCTTCAGCGGTGCCAGCATGGCAACGAGCAGGGGAGCGGTGACGAACCCGATCGCGACGGCGCGCCCCGACAGGATGAGCGCGGTGACCCAGAGCGGGGTGTCGTGCTCCAGAAAGAGCAGGAACACGCTCGAGGCTGCGAGGATGAGGAATCCGGCGACCACGAGGATCCTGAGCGAGACGATGCCCGAGATCTTCTGACCGACGTAGGTGCCGACGCCCATGATCAGTCCCTGCGGCAGGAGCGCGAGCCCGGTGGCGACGGCCGAGTAGCCCTGCACGGACTGGGTGAACACCGGAAGCAGGAAGACGGTGCCGAAGGCCACCACGGAGCAGAGCACCTGGAGCACGAGCGCGATCGCCGAGTCGCGGTGACGGATCATCTGCACGTTGACCGCCGGGTTCGGCCGTCGCAGCGCCCAGAGCGTGTACGCGACGAGCAGCAGCAGGCCGGCGCCGAGCGGCACGTAGCACGACGGGCTGTCCCATCCGGCGGTGGTTCCCTCGGTGGCTCCGTACAGGGCGCCAGTGAGCCCGACGGCGAGCAGCACGAAGCCGATCGGGTCGAACCTCGTCGCGCGATCCGGCGGCGAGCCCAGGCCACGGGGAATGCGCAGCATGAGAAGCAGCCCGATCACCCCGACGGGCACGTTGATCAGGAAGATCCATCGCCAGCCGCCCGCCCCGATCAGCAGTCCTCCCAGCGTGGGGCCGAGGGCTGGTGCGAGGAAGAGCACCAGAGCCGCGGAGATCGGCACCCTCCCGCCGCCTATGCCGTCCTTTCCGAGCAGGATGCTCAGAGCGAGCGGCACGAGCGGGGCGCCGACGAATCCCTGCACGACACGGAACGCGATCAGGCTCTCGATGTTCCCCGCGATCGCGCAGGCGGCCGAGGTCAGCACGAAGAGGATCATGCTGATCGTGTAGACGCGGATCGTGCCCCAGCGTTTCGCCGCGTATGCGGTGACGGCCAGGGCGACGCCGAGGGCGAGCAGATACCCGCTCACCACCCACTGCACGTCGTCGAGCGACGCCTTCAGATCGGCGGCGACGTCCGGCACGGCGACGTTGACGATGCTCGAGTCGATCATGCTCAACAGCGGGCCGATGAGCAGCCCGTATCGCGCGACGGCCCCGAGACCGCTCGCGCCGGCCGGAGCGTCCGCGGTCATCGTGTCCCTCCCCATCCCACGGCTCAGCCGTTCACGGCGTCGCGCCAGGCGAGCAGGCGCCGCACCTGATCCCAGTCGTAGCGCGGAGCGGTGATCTGCATGGTGAAGAGCCGAGCGCCCAGGGCGTGGAACTCGCCGAGCCGGGCATCCGAGGCGCCCCGGCCCGGTTCGACCGAGACGGTGATCTCGCTCGGATCCCGCTCGACCCGCTCGCACCACGAGCCCAGCACGTCGAGCTTGTGCCGCAGCTCGTCGGCATCCGAGAAGCTGTGCCAGATGTCGGCATGCTCGGCCACGATGCGCAGCGTCTTGCGCTCCCCGCCGCCACCGATCAGCACCGGGATGTCGCGGGTCGGCGGCGGTTTCAGCAGCGCCCACCGGCGGCGGATGCGCGGCATCGCCGCTGCGAGGTCGTCGAGCCGCGAGCCGGCGGTGCCGAACTCGTAGCCGTACTCCTCGTAGTCGCGGCGTGCCCAGCCCGATCCGATCCCGAAGACCAGCCGTCCCTCGCCGCCCCTCGCGCTGATGTGGTCGACGGTGCGGGCCATGTCGGCGAGCAGATCGGGGTTGCGGTAGCTGTTGCAGGTGACCAGCGGCCCGAACTGGATGCGCTCGGTCTGCTCGGCCCACGCGGCGAGCATCGTCCAGCCCTCGAAGTGCAGGCCGTCGTGGTCGCCGGAGAGCGGGAAGAAATGGTCCCAGTTGAAGGCGATGTCGACGCCGAGGTCCTCGAGCCTCATGACGGCGTCGCGCAGGGTCTGGTACTCGGCGTGCTGCGGCGCGAGCTGCACGCCGACGCGCACGGGCTGGTCGAGGTCGAAGGGCATGGGGCTCCTTGAGTCGGGGAGGCCGGGGAGGCCCGGCTCCGGAGGCGGAGGTCGGGAGAGGTCGACGCATCGACGCTACCGGGCCGCGCGCATCCTCACCCGTGCATCACACGTCGATGTCGCCCTGGGCCACCACGACGCCGTCGCCGTGCAGCGTGACCTCGTCGTCGTGCACGTCCACCGCGATCCGGCTCGGTCGTCCGACAGCGTGCCCCTGCACGAGCACGACGGTGCCGGTCGGCTCGATCAGGCCGTCGCGCAGCAGCTTCACCGCGAGCGGCCCAGCGGCCGTGCCCGTGGCGGGATCCTCATGGATGCCCATGGCCGGATTGAAGAACCGCAGCACCGCGTGCGCGTCGGCCTCCGACGGATCGAGGCTGAACACTGCGCAGCCTTCGGCGCCGGCCGAGACGAGCAACGGCAGGAGAAGTGAGGGGACGGGGATGGCGGCCTCCACATCGGCGCGGCTGCGGAGCGGGACCAGCAGATGCCCCGCACCGGTGGAGATCACCTCGGGAACGGGCTGCCGGAGCACCGCGCCGGGGTCCAGCCCGAGCGCGCGCTCCAACGCGCCCCCCTCCTCGACCACGCCGAGCCGGCGCGGCCGCGACTGACGGATGGCGACGTGGGCTCCGTTCGGCGTCACGGAGCGCACCGTCACCGTGTAGAGCTCGTCGCCGATCGCCTGGGTGAACGATGCGCGCCCCGCGGGCAGCCGGCCGGAGGCGCTCAGCCACACGACCGCGCCGAGCGCGTTGTGGCCGGCACCGGTCACCTCGGCACCCGTCGGAGTGAACGAGCGCAGCCGCCAGTCGCCCGCACCGTCGGAGGGCAGCACGAAGGCGGTCTCCGACTGGTTGAACTCACGGGCCAGCGCCCGGAGCACGGCGCTCGGACGCCCGACGGCCCCATCGACCACGACGACCGGGTTGCCGCTCAGCGGGCGAGGCGCGAAGACGTCCACATAGGCGAAGCGCATGGGTCCACGCTACGGCTCGCCACCGGTCCGCGGGCCGCCAGCGGCGTCTCGCCCTCGACGGGAGGCGTGGTCGTCCGTGCGTCGGAGGATCGTCGCGGCCTATCCGGCGACGGGGACCCGGAACGCCGCGGCGTCGAACGTGCCGTTCCTCTCCCGGAACGTGTGCGCGTAGCCGGGCCAGAGCAGCGTCAGACGTCCGCTGAGCTCATCCACGTACCAGCTGGTGCACCCGCTGAGCCAGACCGTGTCACGGGCCGCGGCGTCGAGCTCGGCGACGTAGGCGTCCTCGGCCTCCAGGGGGATCTCCAGCGGCGCATCGCTCCGCGCCAGGTGGTCGAGGGCTCCCAGCACGTACTCCAACTGGGTCTCGATCATGTAGACCGCGGAGTTGTGGCCGAGACTCGCGTTCGGGCCGTCGAGCACGAAGAGGTTGGGGAATCCGTGCACGACCGTCGATGCGTAGGCCCGCATGCCCTGCGCCCAGCGATCGGCGAGGCGGATGCCGTCCCTGCCTGTCACGAGCTCGGCGAACGGAGGGCGCGCGGCGTGGAACCCGGTCGCGAACACCAGCACGTCCAGCTGGTGGCGTGCGCCCGAGGCCGCCACCGCGCTCGCGCCCTCGAGGCGATCGAGCGCGCTCGTCTCCAGCGTCACGTTCGCCCGCTGCAGTGCCGGGTAGAAGTCGTCGGAGAGCAGCACCCGCTTGCAGCCGATCTCGTAGTCCGGGGTGAGCGCGGCGCGCAGCCGTGGGTCGCGGACCTGGGCACGCAGGTGGGCGGCGGCGCGTTCCCGCAGGGCGCCGATCGCCTCCGCCGCGCCGAGCCGCGCCGGGAATCCGGCCTCGGCCTCCCAGAAGAGGCGGTCGCGCAGCCGGTCCCGCTCGCCCGCGTCGGCCAGCGCCGCGAGCTCGTGCTCGTCGTACACGCGGTCGCCGCGCGGCACGACGTACGGCGCGCTGCGCTGGAACACCGTGACATGATCGGCCGCTCGCGCCAGGTGCGGCAGAAGCTGCACAGCGGACGCCCCTGTGCCGACGAGTCCCACCCTCGCGCCCGCCAGGTTCAGGCCGGGATCCCACGCGGCAGTGTGCACAACGGGCCCGGGAAAGCCCTCCAGTGCGCCCACCGCGGGGATGCGCGGCTCGCTCAGCCGTCCGACGGCGCTCACGAGCGCCCTCGCCCGATACCGGGCGACGGGGGTCGTGACCAGCCAGCGGGCGGCGTCCTCGTCCCAGCGGGCGTCCGTCACCGGCTCACCGAAGCGCAGATGCGGCAGGACGCCCTCATCCCGGGCCGCCTCACGCAGGTAGTCCTGCAGCTCCGCGCCGCTGGGGTAGAGGCGAGTCCAGTCCGGCTTGGTGCGGAACGAGTACGAGTACAGGTGCGAGGGGATGTCGCACGCGACGCCGGGGTACACGTTGTCGCGCCACGTGCCGCCGACCTCGTCGGCACGCTCGAGGACGACGAACGAGCCGCGCCCCTCGCCGGCCGCCGCCAGACGACGCAGCCTGATGCCCATGCCGAGGCCCGCGAGACCGGCACCCACCACAACGGTGTCGACGTCGTTCATCCGGGCACCCGCTCGTAGGTCGTGGTGCGCTGCACCAGCGGACGCCCCACCTCCTCGGCGACGCGCCGCATCTCGGCCACCGAGAGCACGCGCCCCTGCTCCGGGCCCGCCCAGGGCGCCACCTCGCCGTCGATCAGCACGCCGCCCAGGTCGTCGGCCCCGCCGGAAAGCACGAGCCGGGTGCCGCGGAGCCCGAGTTTCGTCCATGCCGCCTGTATGTGGTCGATGGAGCCGGCCAGCATGAGCCGGGCCACGGCGTGCACCGCACGGGACTCGCGCAGATCGACCGTGCGCGCGCCCGCGACGTGCACCGGAGAGTCCTGCACCACGAACGGCATGGCGATGAACTCCGTGAAGCCGCCGGTGCGGCGTTGGATCGCGGCGAGCATCCGCAGATGCCGCACCTGGTCGGCGGCGGACTCGATGTGGCCGTAGACCATCGTCGCCGTCGAGCGCAGGCCCGCCCTGTGCGCGCTCTCGATCGTGGCGACCCAGTCGGCGACCGGCAGCTCCGTGCCGCCGGAGAGGACTCCGCGGATGCGGTCGTCCAGCAGCCGCGCCCCTGTCCCCGGAACGGTCCCCACGCCCGCGGCGCGCAGCTCGGCGAGATATTCCGGCAGCGGCATGCCCATGCGCCGGGCGCCGTCCAGCAGCTCGAGCGGCCGATAGGCGTGCACGTGAAGCCGCGGGCGGCGGGCGCGGATCGCCCGCACCAGCTCCAGGTAGGCGGATGCCGGCATCGCGCCGTCGACACGTCCCTGCACGCAGATCTCGGTCGCGCCGAGTGCGGCCGCCTCCTCCGCGATCTCGGCGACGAGCCCCAGCGTGAGCTCGCCGTGCTGGAGCGGCCTTCCGAGCAGCGACGAGTCGATGTTGCGGTTCACGACATGGGTGATCTCGTCACCGACGAGGTCACGCCGCACATCGTCGGCGAGCGCGGCGAGCTCCTCCAACCGGTCCCCGTCGGCCGACAGCAGGGCGACGTAGTCCGCGTCGCCGAGTCCGGCCGGATCGCGCCGTGCGCGGCGGATCAGGCCGTCCCAGTCCTCGCCAGGGCCGGGCGCTCGTCGCCGTGCGGAGGCGCCGCGGAGGTCGGCGGGCGCCTCGAGCACCCAGGGGCGCCCGGTCACGGGCGCGGCCTCGTCGGCCAGGCCGTCGTCGTCCGCGAGGGCGCGCAGATGCGGCAGCACGGCGGGGTCGATCCACGGCTCGCCCGCGCGCACGAAGTGCGGATGCGCGGTGAGGCGCTCCCGCAGCCGGAATCCGGAGTGCGCGGTGAGCCGGGAGAGCTCGTCGATCTGCGGCCACGGGCGCTCAGGGTTCACGTGGTCAGGGGTGAGCGGGCTGACGCCGCCCCAGTCGTCGATCCCCGCCCGGATCAGCAGCGCCAGCTCGTCGGGGTCGGTGAGGTTCGGCGGCGCCTGCACCCGGGCGTCGGCGCCGAGCACGAGCCGGGACACCGCGACGGCGGCCGCGTACTCGTCCGGTGCGAGGTCGGGGCGGTGCATCATCGCCGTGGCGTCCTTGGCGCGGAAGTTCTGCACGATCACCTCCTGCACGTGCCCCCAGCGCTGCTGAGCGTCGCGCAGCGCGAACAGCGCGTCGACCCGGTCGTGCACGGTCTCGCCGATCCCCAGCAGCACCCCCGTGGTGAAGGGGATTCGCGAGCGTCCCGCATCGTCGATGACGCGCAGGCGGACCGCGGGATCCTTGTCGGGCGAGCCGTAGTGCGCCTGACCCTTCTCCGCCCAGAGCCGCACCGACGTGGTCTCCAGCATCATGCCCATCGACGGCGCGACCGGCCTCAGCCGCTGCAGCTCCGACCAGCTCATCACGCCCGGGTTGAGGTGGGGGAGCAGACCGGTCTCCTCCAGCACCCGGATCGCCATCGCCCGCATGTACTCCAGGGTGGACGCGTAGCCGTGCTCGGCCAGCCACTCCCGCGCCACCGACCACCGGTTCTCCGGCCGGTCGCCGAGGGTGAACAGGGCCTCCTTGCAGCCCATCGCGGCGCCCTGCCGGGCGATCTCCAGCACCTCCTCCTCCGAGAGGAACGGCGAGATGCCCGCCTTGGCGAGCTTGCCGGGGGTCTGCACGAAGATGCAGTAGTGGCAGCGGTCCTGGCAGAGGTGCGTGAGCGGGATGAACACCTTTCGCGAGTAGGTGATCACGCCCGGACGGCCCGCCCTCTCCAGGCCCTCCTCGCGCAGCCGACCGGCGATCTCGAGGAGGTCGTCGAGATCGTCGCCGCGGGCGTGCAGCAGCGCCTCGGCGTCGGCACGGCCGGGCGGCAGGCCGGCGTCGGCAGCGCGACGCGCGCTCGCCAGCGCCTGCACCATCCGCTCGGGCGTCGGGGCGGGCGCGTCGGATCCGTCACCCTGCGGCATCGAGGATCCGGCTGCGGATGCACGGGGGGAGACGTCGGTGACGGTCAGCAGCTTGGCGGGCACGGGCATCCTCGGCGAAGGGGTTTCGAACGGGTGGCAAAGCGGGATGCGGCCCAAAGCCAGGCCATACAGCGGACTCGTGCTCAGGATAGCGACCCGGCCGGAAACCGGCTCCGTGCGCCCGCGCGAGCGCCGCGCTCGTCAGCAGGTCGTCAGCCGGATCAGGGGGATGACGCGGCTCGTCCTGCTCTGGTAGTCGAGCAGATCGGGGTAGCTGGTCGTGAACCGCCGCCAGGCGCGCCCCCGCTCGTCGCCCTGCAACACAGTCGCATGCACCGGCACCTCGCCGTCGTCGGGGGTCTCGATGACGACATCGGGATGCGCCAGCAGGTTGCGGAACCACGCCGGGTCGTCCGTGGCGCCCGCCTTCGACGCGGCGATCAGCCAGGAATCCCGCGCCGTCGTCAGGGCCGCGACGGGGTTGACCCGTTCGACGCCGCTTTTCGCGCCGATGGTGTGGAGCAGGACGAGTCCGCGGCCGAGATGTGCGACTGTTCCGCCGTTCGCGCGGAACTCATCGATGATCGATCGGTCGTGGTCCGCCATCCGGCACCCCTCGGTCTGTCCGTTGGCGCCGATCCTACGTCGCCGGTCGTCCTGACGGACGACGCTCGTCACGCCCGAGACGCGAGGTCCAGCGCCTCCGACGCCATCCGGGCGGTCGTCGGCACGTCGCGCATCCACAGCGGCACCGCGCGGGCGGCGAGCCCGGCGTCGACGAGGGCGGGAACGGCCTCCGCGTCGGCCTCGTCGAGAAGCCAGCCGTCGATCAGGCCGCCGTTCGCCCGCGCGCCGTAGTGCAGGCCGACCGCCTGCGCCGACGTCTCAACCCCGATCACCGCCAGGCAGGCATCCGCCATGCCGCGCACCGCCGCGCCTCCGATGATCGGGGAGACGCCGACGACGCGGGCGGAGGTGTGCCGCACCGCCTCGCGGACGCCAGGCAGGTTGAGGACGGTGCCGACCGACACGACGGGGTTCGACGGCGGCACCATCACCACGTCCGCGTCACGGATCGCCTCGAGCACCCCGGGAGCCGGCTCGGCCGACTCGAGACCGACCTGCACGAACTCGGTGGCGACGACGCCCGCGCGGTACCGCACCCACCACTCCTCGAAGTGGATCAACGAGCCCGCGGGATGCTCGTCCGCGGCCTCGCCCAGCCGCACGTGCGTCTCCACGGGCCGGTCGCTCATCGGCAGCAGCCGTGCGCCGGGTCGCCATCGCCGGCACAGGTATTCCGTCGCCTCCGAGAGAGTGGCGCCCTCGCGCAGCAGCTCCGTGCGCACGATGTGCGTTCCGAGGTCGAGGTCGCCGAGCGTGAACCAGTCCCAGCCGCGCCCGTATGCGGCGATCTCCGACGAGACGCGACGGGTCTCGTCCGCGCGTCCCCAGCCCTGCTCCTCGCTGACCCCGCCGCCCAGCGTGTACATCACCGTGTCGAGGTCGGGGCAGACCCGCAGCCCGTCGAGCGTCATGTCGTCGCCGGTGTTGACCACGACGGTGACCGACACGCGGGAACCGCCCGTGCCGTCCGGATGGGCGTCCTTCAGATGCGCGAGGAGCCCACGGGTGAAACGGGCGCCCCCGACGCCTCCTGCCAGGACGGTCACACGTTGCAGATCGGTCATGACGCCCAGTCAACCGCAACCGGTGCACCCCGCGGGCGCCGGCCGCACTCCCGCGGGCGGCCGCCCCGCTCCGCGTGCGCCCGCCGAGCCGACGCGGCCCGATCGCCGCCGGCAAGCGCGGCACCGCTCGGGTGGGCGAGAATCGAACCATGTCGTCATTGCTGCGCGCCGTCCGAGCCGGTGTCGCATGGTTCTCGCGCACGCGGTTCTTCCGCAGGGTCGGTCCCAAGGTCATGCCGCCACTGGAGCGCGCGATCGCCTTCCTCACCGGCGGTCGCGTGCAGATGAGCGGCCTGCTCGTGCCGTCGCTGGTGCTGCGCACCATCGGGGCGAAGAGCGGGCTGGAACGCGAGACCGCGCTGATGTACGTCCCGGAGCCGGGGGGACGGATGCTCGTGACCGGCAGCAACTTCGCCCGCGACACGCATCCGGCCTGGACCGCGAACCTGATCGCACATCCCGACGCCGTCGCGGTGGTGCGCGGCAGGGCGATACCGGTGCACGCCGAGCTGATCGGGGACGACGAGCGCGAGGCCGTCTGGGAGTACATCCAGCGTCAATGGCCCGGGTATCGCGGCTACGAGCGCGCCAGCGGCCGGGTGCTGCGCATCTTCCGGCTCACGCCGAGGCGGCAGGGCGCGTAGCGAGCGCCCTCGCGGGGCGCTGCGCATAGCGTTGCACGCGTGACGTTGCTTCTCATCGGGCTGCTCGGCGGGTTCATCACGGGGATCTCGCCGTGCATCCTGCCCGTGCTGCCGGTGGTCTTCCTCTCCGGCGGCGTGCAGAGCGCCCGTCCGGAGTTCGCGAAGGATCCGGTCGGTGCGCTGCGCGAGAAGCTGGCGGGCGTCCCGTCGGCGGTGGCGCGGCGGGAGGTGCAGGCGTCCGGGCTCCCCGACGCTGCGGAGCTCGTGCCGAGGAGCAGCGGTCTGCGCCCCTATCTCGTGATCCTCGGACTCGTGCTCAGCTTCAGCGCGTTCACCCTGTTCGGCACCATCCTCATCCAGGCGCTCCACCTGCCGGACGACCTCATCCGCTGGGTCGGCCTCATCGTGCTTGTCCTGCTCGGCGTCGGCCTCATCGTCCCCCGGTTCGAGCGCATGCTCGAGAAGCCGTTCGCGTGGATCCCGCAGCGCGCCGTCGGCACCGATCGCGGCGGGCTCGCCCTCGGGGTGGTGCTCGGTGCCGTCTACGTGCCCTGCGCTGGGCCCGTGCTCGCGGCGATCACGGTCGCGGGGGCGACGGGACGGATCGGCGTGCAGACCATCGCGCTGACGCTCTCGTTCGCGCTCGGGACCGCGATCCCGCTGCTCGCCTTCGCGCTCGCCGGACGCCGCGTCGGCGAACGCGTCCGGTCGTTCCGCCGACACCAGCGCGCGATCCGCACGGCATCCGGGGCCGTCATGATCGCCCTGGCCCTCGCGCTCGCGTTCAATGCGACGGATGCCGTGCAGCGCGCCATCCCGGACTACACGGCGTCAGTCAACGCCTTCCTCCAGCACAGCACCGCGCAGGGGATCGTCTCCGCCGGAGGCGGCGCGCTCTCGCGCTGCGCTGCGTCCGCGTCCGAGCGCCTGCAGGACTGCGGACCGGCGCCGGCCTTCACCGGCATACGGAGCTGGCAGAACACACCGGGTGACAGGCCGCTGACGCTGAAGGGCCTCGAGGGAAAGGTGGTGCTCGTGGACTTCTGGGCCTACTCGTGCATCAACTGCCAGCGCGAGATCGCCCATGTGAACGCCTGGTACCGCGCCTATCATGCGCTCGGGCTCGAGGTGGTCGGCGTGCACACCCCCGAGTACGCGTTCGAGCACGACCCCGGGAACGTGGCGGCCGGGGCGAAACGGCTGGGCATCCGGTATCCGATCGCGATCGACGACCGGGACGCCACCTGGAACGCATACCACAACTACTCGTGGCCGGCCGCGTATCTCGTCGACGCCGCGGGGGACGTGCGCCACGTGTCCGTCGGCGAGGGTCGCTATGGAGCCGAGGAGACGCTGATCCGCCGGCTCATCGCGCAGACGCACCCCCATGCGGTGCTCCCGAGGCCGACCGCCGTGCCCGACGACAGCCCCACCGATCCGCGGCAGACTCCGGAGACGTACCTGGGCGCGAGCCGGGCAGAGGGCTACGCGGGGCCGACCTCATACCTCTCCGGCACGCGATCGTTCACGATGCCGGGGAGCGTGCCGAGCGGACGGTACGGACTCACCGGCACCTGGACGATCGCCGACGAGGAGATCACGGCAGGCAGGGATGCCGCGATCACCCTGAGCTATGAGGCGTCGGAGGTCTATCTCGACGTCGGCGGCACCGGCACGCTCACGGTGAGCGCGGTAACTCGGGGAGCCGCGCACACGAGAACCATCGCCGTCTCCGGCGCGCCGAACATCCGCACGGTGGTCTCCGCGGCGAGCCCTCGGACCGGCGTGGTCACCGTTCGGCTCAGTCCGGGGCTGAAGGCGTACTCCTTCACGTTCGGCTGATCCACGTTCGGCTGAGCGTCCACCTCACCTCAGCAGTCGGGACAGCACCCGGTCGGACAGCGGCCTTCCGCCGGTCTGGCAGGTGGGACAGTACTGGAACGTCGAATCGGCGTAGATCACCTGCCTGATGGTGTCACCGCAGACCGGGCAGGGCTCTCCGGCGCGGCCGTGCACACGCAGGTTCGACCTTTTCTCCGCCTTCAGCTCCGACGCCCTCAGCCCCTCCGCCCGGTCCAGCGCCGCGGAGAGCGTGGCCCGCATGGCCGCATAGAGGCGGCGGACGTCGTCGGCGGGCATGTTCGCCGACGTGAACGGCGACATCCTCGCCGCGTGCAGGATCTCGTCAGAATAGGCGTTGCCGATCCCGGCGATCCGGGACTGATCGCGCAGCACCCCCTTGATCCTGGCGCGTCCGGCCGTCGCGAGGATCCCGGCGAACACGTCCTCGGTGAACTCGGGGGCCAGCGGGTCGGGCCCGAGCCGGGCGATGCCGGGCACCTGGCCCGGATCCCGCACCAGGTGGATCGCCAGGCTCTTCTTCGTACCCGCCTCCGTGATGTCGAAGCCCGACCCGTCGTCGAGGACCAGGCGGGCGGCGAGCGGACCGGTGCCGCGTCCGCGGGGACGCGCGGCGGGCGCGGCGTCGCGCCAGCGGATCCAGCCGGCCCTGGCGAGGTGGACGATCAGATGCAGTGCGTCGTCGTCCCGTGCGCCGCTCCCCGCCGCCGGTGCCCCGGGGGCGGAGGAGACCGTGACGTCGAGGAACTTGCCGTGTCTGCCGACACCGGCGACGACCATCCCGTGCAGGGCGGAGACCGGCGGGTCGAAGGTCTTCAGCGCGGCGAACGAGGTCACCTCGAGCCGATCGACGACGCGACCCCTTGCCCTCTCGTCGAGGTCGGCGGCAAGCGCGTGCACTTCGGGCAGCTCGGGCACGTCTCCAGTCTGCACCGATCCGCCGGCGGTGTCGCCGCGAACGACGTCAGCTCAGGATGTCCTTCGTGGCGAATCGTGCGTACGCGAGCGCTCCGAACACCGCGAGGTAGGCGGCCTGCAGCAGCGCGTCCTGGCCGTAGGAGTCCCACACGATCGGGTCGCGCAGCAGGTCGCCGAACCCGAGCCAGTAGTGCGTGAAGAGCCACGGATGCAGCCAATCCAGCTGCGGGAGCTGGTCCAGTATCTGGGAGGCGCCCGCGAGCACCACGGTGGCCGCCATCGCGCCGACCGGGACGGTGGTGAGCGTGGAGACGAAGAGCCCGATCGCGCCCAGACCGAGCAACGAGAGGGCCACATAGCAGGCGAGCAGTGCTGTGCGGGCGAGAAGGCCGGCGGCATCCGTGGTGTCGCCCGAGAGCAGTGTGACGGGCCGCACCGGGAACAGCAGGGCCCCGATCCCCATGCCCGCCAGCACGATGACGACGGGCGCCGCGAGCGCGAACGCCGCGACGCCGGCGTACTTCGCCAGCAGCAGCCGCGCCCTGCCCGCCGGCGCCACCAGCAGGTAGCGCAGCGTGCCCAGCGCCGCCTCGCCCGCGATCGTGTCGCCGGCGACGACCCCGAGCGTCAGCGGCAGGAACAGCGGGATGCAGACGACGAGCGCCGTGAAGCCGACGAACAGCCCATTGTCGGTGATGGAGCCGAGGAACGCCGGGCCCCGCCCGTTCGAGCCGGCTCCAGTGACCCGCACCACGACCGCGATGAGCACGGGGACCACGGCGAGGGCGGCCAGCATCGCGATCGTACGGCGCCGGAGGAACAGCGTCGCCAGCTCCGATCCGAACAGCGCGAACGGCCGCAGCGCTGCGCTCCGCCGTGTCGCAGCGGGAGCGGCCTCATCCGGCGACATCGAAGCCCTCTCCGGTGAGCGCCACGAACCGGTCCTCCAGAGACGGAGTCGTCACCTCGAAGCCGCGCACTCGCACCCCAGCGGCCACGAGGGCGGCCACGATGGACTCCGGTGCCGGCTCCGTGCCGTCGTGCGCGTCACCTCCTGGACCCAGGTCGGCGGTGACGACGCCGTCGGCAACGGAGGGGCGGAGTCCGAGACCGGCCAGCACGGACGCCGCCGCGTCGGGGTCCGGTGTCCGCACCGCCGCCGAGCGTCCGCCCGCGGCACGCAGCTCGCCGAGCGGGCCGGACATCACGAGACGCCCGGCTCGCATCACCGCGACATGGCTGCACAGCTGCTCCACCTCTCCCAGCAGATGGCTGGAGACGAACACGGTCGTTCCGTCGTCGGCGAGCCGGCGGATCAGGGCACGCACCTCTCGTGTTCCCTGCGGGTCCAGGCCGTTGCTCGGCTCGTCGAGCACGAGCAGCTCGCGCTCGCGCAGCAGCGCACCGGCGAGGCCGAGCCGTTGCCTCATGCCGAGCGAGTACGCGTGCGCCTTCTTGTCGGCCGCGTGCGTGAGCCCGACGCGCTCAAGGGCCTCCGCCACCCGTGCTCCCCGAGTCCGCGAGACGGAGCGCGGATCGGCGGCGTCGAGGCGGGAGAGGCCGTCGCGGGCGGTGAGGAACGGGTAGAGCGCCGGTCCCTCCACGAGCGCACCCACGCGGGGCAGCACGGTGGCGGTGGCGCGCGGCATCCGCTCCCCGAGCAGCTCCACCTGGCCCGCCGTGGGCCGGGCCAGCCCGAGCAGCATTCGGATGGTGGTCGTCTTGCCGGAACCGTTCGGCCCGAGGAAGCCGAACACGGAACCGCGCGGCACGTCCAGGTCGACGGAGTCGACCGCCAGTCTGCGGCCGAACCTCTTCGTCAGTCCTCGCGCGAGGATGGCCGACGCTCCGCCGGCCGGACCCGCGGCGGGTTCGGCCGACGTCACGCGCGACCCGTGCCCGCGGCGCTCACTTCGCCGCCGACTCGAGCGCGCTCAACGGCACGGCACCGGCGTAGACGCGCCCGTCATTGGCGAGAAGCACGGAGAAGAGCGACGTCTGCAGCCCTCGCCCGCCGTCGACCCGGCGGGTCAGCGCGGTCAGCGTGCGCGTCTGGTCGGCGGTGAGGCCGAGCGTCCCGGCCGCTCCCTGGGACGCGGCGATCACCGACGTCCAGCCCGAGCCGATCGTCGTCACGCCCTGGAGCGATCCGGGGGCGTGCGGGCCGTTACCGGGCTGGCGGCCCGTCAGGCTCCTCTGCGACACCGTGGCGCCGCTCGGCGGCGTGAAGGCGAAGTTCGACGCCGCGGGCGTGCCGAAGTCGATCGAGGTGAACTGCACCGAGACCGCCGGCGATCTCTGGCCTCTCGCGTCGATCTCGGCCGCCAGGGGA
This sequence comes from Actinomycetales bacterium, assembly GCA_015655415.1. GTDB lineage: Bacteria > Actinomycetota > Actinomycetes > Actinomycetales > Microbacteriaceae > Humibacter. The sequence continues at coordinate 10,909 of JAATFB010000074.1, read as the reverse complement.
ACGCCGGTCTTCTGGTCCACCGAGAGCACCGCGCGCCGGAGGAGGGTCTGCGACGACGTCGGCGTCAGGGTCACGCGCCACGTCGAGCGTCCCGCCTGCGAGCCCGGGGAGACGGTCAGCGTCGAATCGGTGCCGACCTTCGAAACGAGCTGCTCGGCCAGGTCCTGGGGCGTGCCCACGGGCGCGAAGTCTCGCGCGGACCCCTTCGACGGCAGCGTCACGTGCACGGCCTGGTTCTTGCTCGAGTCCCAGAGCCACACGCTCGCGCCGTCGCGTACCGCATCGCGCTCTGCGAGAGAGTCGAGGACCTGCACGCGTTGCCTCGTCTCGCCGTCCACGTAGACCCGCGCCTTGTGCGAGGCGGTGAGGAACTCCAGGATGCCGGAGGCCTGCGACGAGCCTGCATCCGCTCCGCCCGTCGCCGCGGGCAGCTGCGGCAGGCCCAGGTCGCTGGACTGCTGAAGCGTGCCGGAGTAGTGCGCCTGCCTCGCCTGCGCCACCAGCGCCAGCACCTGCGACGGGGACGGCGTCGTCGTGTGCCAGGCGGCGGCTCGTGCCTCGGACGCCTGGCCGGCGTACGCCGGCAGCGCACCGGCGCCCAGCATCGCGCCTGCCGCCACCGCAGGCGCCACGAGAGCGGGAAGCCATCTCATGAGTCTCGTCATAGGGATCCACCTCATTCGACGCCGTCGTCGCCGGGACGGCGTTCACCGTGTCAGGGTAAGCCGCGATGCTCCGTTCCGGCTGGACGGTTCGACGGCCACTCCGACGGGATGCTCAGCCCGCCCGGGGGCCGGGCGCCCAGCAGGGCGCCCATCGCCTCGGCGTCGTGTGGCGCGTGCCCCTTCGCGTCGTTGTCGAAGTACACGTACACGTCGCGCTCGTGACCTCCGGATACGGCCTGCCGCCTCACACGGGCCGCCCACCCGCGCAGCGCCGCGGCATCGTATCCGCTGGTGTAGAGCTCCTCGCCGCCGTGCAGTCTGGCATAGACGAACCCCGCCGTGGGCTCGTCGAACACCGGGAACCTGCCCGCGGTGTCGGCCAGCACGAGCGCCACCCCGTGCCGCCGCAGGATCTCGGCGGCGCGGGCGTCGGAGAAGCTCGGATGCCTCGGCTCGAGCGCGTGCAGCACGGCGCGGTCGTTCTCCACACGCGGCACCCCGGGGCTCTTCACCTTCGCGTCGTGGTCGCGTGCGACGCGCACGGCGGCGCGCAGCGTCCTGGGGAGCGCGGAGCAGAACCGTTCGAGCACGTCCTCGTCGAACTCGACCCGCTCGGGGAGCTGCCAGAGCACCGGGCCCAGCTTCTCGCCGAGGAGGAGGAGGCCGGAGGCGAAGAAGTTCGCCAGCGCCTGCTCGGCGTCGCGCATCCGCAGCATGTGCGTAACGTAGCGACCGCCCTTCACGCCGAAGACGAATCCATCGGGCGTGGCGTCCCGCCAGCGGCGGTAGGAGTCGGCCGACTGCAGCGAGTAGAACGAGCCGTTCAGCTCCACCGTGTTCAGCCGCCGGGCGAGGTACGAGAGCTCCTGGCTCTGGGGAAGGCCCTTCGGGTAGAAGTCGCCGCGCCACGAGGGGTAACGCCATCCCGACGTGCCGACGAACGTGCGCAGGCCCATGCCTCCAGTGTGCCCGTTCGTCGGCGGCTCTCGCGGCCGCGGGACGCGCGCCGGGAGCGCCGGGCAGAATGGGGGCATGTCACGCGCACTGCTCATCGTCGACGTGCAGAACGACTTCACCGAGGGCGGCGCCCTCGGCGTCGCAGGCGGCACCGAGGTGGCGAGAGGGATCGCCCGGCTGCTGGCGCGGCATCCGCACCGTTACCGGCTGGTGGTCGCCTCTCGCGACTGGCACGACCCCGACGGCGACAACGGGGGGCACTTCGCCACGGATTCCCCGCCCGACTTCGTCACCTCCTGGCCGGTGCACTGCGTCGCCGGAACGCCCGGGGCCGAGTACCACCCCGAGCTTCCCACGGCGGCGATCGACGTGCACGTGCGCAAGGGGCAGGGGATCCCCGCGTACTCCGCCTACGAGGGAACCGCCGACGATGGACGGGACCTGTCAAGGGTGTTCGATGATGCGGGCATCCGGCGGATCGACGTGGTCGGCATCGCGACGGACCACTGCGTGCGCGCGTCCGCTCTGGATGCCGTGCGTGACGGCAGGGAGGTGCGGGTGCTCTCCGACCTCGTGGCCGGGGTCGATGCCGCCGCGAGCGAGCGTGCGCTGGCCGAGCTGAGGGCGGCGGGCGCCGTCATCGCGGGCTCCGAGGAGTAGCCCGGGCCGCACGACGAACGGGCACGTCTGCGCGCGGGTCTGCCCCGAGGGGTGGCTCCGCGCCCGGCTCCGCGTCGACGGGTGGCTCCGCGTCGACGGGCGGCTCCGCGTCCGGCCGTTCGACCGCGCTGAGCGGCTATTCGACCGCCTCGGCGGCGGGCGCGGCCTCGACGCGGTGGTGCTGCACGTCGACGATGGCGGACCGCTCCGGATGGGCCTTGCGGGTCTCCGCATCCTTGGCGGCGTCGAACAGGCCCAGAAGCAGAACAGACCGAAGATCACCGCTCCAGCGGCGAAGACGATGTACTCCACGGCACGTTTCCTTTCCCGGTCACCCGATCTGCCACTCTACCGTCGTCGAAGGCCGTTCGACGCCCGGGCCTGCGCGCTATGCGCCTCCTGAGCCATAGGGCCCCACCGCCGTGGCGATGTCGGCGACGGTGACGACGATCTTCACGATGACGACCGCGAAGGTCAGCACCACGGTGGCGATGACGCCCCAGATCGGCCAGAGCGCGTTCGTGCCGCCGCGTCGACGGGTCACGACCGAGCGGCCGATCACGTAGACGACCGGACCGAAGAACGACCATGCCCAGTGGAACGGGCGTGCGAATCCGCGCGCGACGAGCTCGCGCTGGTCGAGATAGGCGAATAGCACGCACAGCCCGTACACCACGAGAGACAGGGCGTCGACCACCAGGACGCTGATGACGAACGTCGACACCGACGAGGCGAACCTCGTCACGTCGGCCTGATCGGGTCCGGAGACCGGGTCGCTGAGAGCGAGGATCGCCCGGAAGTAGGCGCCGAGGTCGATGAACAGGAACGCGATCGCCGTGAGCAGCGGGAGGCCCACGACGAGCCAGATGTGCGCGGTGAGCGACGACGTGCCGGGTGCGACCGGCGGGTACGTGGCCGGCGTGGCCGGGACGCCGGGCGCCTGCCCGCCGTAGGGGGGCTGCGAGGGGCCGGCTGTGCCCCCAGAAGGCCCCGCCGACGGGGCCGGCAGGAAGTGTTCCGTCCACCGCGTGCCATCCCACCAGCGCTGCCCGCCGGGGTTGTGGGGAGCAGGATCGGGATACCACCCGGCAGGGGCGGGCTGCTGCTGGTTCGGGCCGGTCGTCATCAGGTCGGTTCCGTTCGTCGGGCGCACGCCGGGCCGCGCGCGTGTGCCATCCATCTTCGTCGCATCGGGATGCGATCGCGTAGGCGGCACGGCGTATGCCGCGATGCCTACGATGGGGCGGTGGCCGATCAGATGAGCCCCATGCCGACGCAGGGGGCGACCCGCGCGGACGTCTGGGTGTGGTCGGTGCGGTTCTACAAGACGCGCTCGCTCGCCACGGCGGCGTGCCGGGCGGGGCACGTGAGGGTCAACGGCGACCGCGCGAAGCCGGCTCAGCTCGTGCGGGTCGGCGACGAGGTGAGGGTCACCACCGACCGCGAGCACATCGTGGAGGTGCGTGGCATCCTCACCAAACGGGTCGGAGCCGCGATCGCGCAGGCCGCCTACCTCGACAGGACGCCCCCGCGGCCGCCGCGGGTCGAGGAGCCCGCGGCGGTGGCGCGGGAACGCGGCGCCGGACGGCCGACGAAGCGCGATCGGAGGGAGATCGAGCGCTGGCGCGGTCGACGGTGACCTCACCTCGTCGCCGGCGTCGGCCTCCGGCCCGCCCCGCGTCCGCTCCCGCAGGCGCGCCCCGCGTCCGCTCCCGGCGAGAAGCCGAAATCGGTCGGTTCGGCGGCCCGAATGCGACCCGAACTGGCTTGTGGGCGGGGCGGGGGTTTGTGGAGGTGGCCTGTGGGCGGGGCGGAGGGGGCTCAGGATGCCGCCGGCGCCGGGGCGACCACGAAGAAGTGCCAGCCGAGCCACCACCAGAACACGATGATGGTGACCCGGATCGCCCGGGACGCCATCACCCTGTCGAGCACCGTTCCGAACGGCGCCACCGCGTCGGGCGAGCGTCGTCCATACCAGGCGAGGAGGATCCCGAACAGGCCGACGGCGACGAACCCGGCGATCGTGACGATGCGGCTCACTCACGTCCCCTTCCCCTGCGCAGCAGCGCAGCCCCGGTGATCACCCACAGCGCCGCGCACACCGCGCGGCCCACCGGATTCGCGATGAGCGGCTCGAGCAGATCCGACAGCGGCGGATGCTCGAACTCTGCCGCGGGAGAAGGCATGGCCAGGAAGAACGACGACAGCTCCCACAGGCAGAGGAACACGCCGGCCGACGCCCACAGCACCGCCGAGCGGCGCACCGTGCGACCCAGGCCGTCGCGTGGCCTCTCCGCCCGGTTCGGCACATGCTCAGAGACCGGGGTGTCGTCGCGCCAGGCGAGGATCATCGCGGTGGCCCCGATGGCGCACACGACGACGGCGTCGGCGACGCCGAACTGCGGTGCGAACGTCACGACCGCCACCGCGACCGCTCCCAGTGCGATCTGTGCGGCCAGATGAACCCGGGGCAGCGGATAGCGATCGAGCGCCGTGAGCAGGCCCGCCGCATCGGCGAGCAGCGCTGCCCCCGCCGCGAGGAAGAACGCTCCGTCGACCGGCGCCCCGCGATAGATCTGGAACGCTGCGCAGATCGCGAGGATCGCGATCCACCACCAGTCCAGGCGCAGGCGGGAAGCGAGGCGTGGCTCGTCGCCCGTCCCGCCGTGGCGGGTGCGCGCCGTCGATGCGACCAGAGAGCCCGCATGGGGCGGCGACGCGTCCGGCGTGCGGCGCTCCCATCGCGCCCGGGCGCCCGAGGGCACAGCCGTCCGCCCTCGTGAGGATCGGCGGACCATCGTCAGGCCTCGAGCGGGCCCAGCCAGGCGGTGGCCACCGTCGAATGGGCCGACTCGTCGTCGGACGGGTGGAACATGCCGGCGAGCACGTCCCGGTACAGGCGGCCGAGCTCGCTGGAGGCGAAGTAGCTGCCGCCGCCGGCGACACGGATCGCCCCGTCGACGACGTCGCGCGCCGTCTCCGTGGCGCGCAGCTTCAGTCCGACCAGCTTCGCGAACCACTGCGAGCCGTGGTCGACGAGGCCGTCGAGGTCGCCGGCGACGGCGTCCAGCTGGGGGCGGAGGGCGTCCTGCAGGATGGCGGCGTCGGCGATGCGCCAGCGGATGTCCGGATCCTGCGCGTACGAGCGTCCGTCGTTCTTCATCGAGGTGCGCCGCTTGGCCGCCTCGACGGCCAACTGGAGCGCCCGTTCGCCGATCCCCGTGTACACGGCGGCGAGCAGCAGCTCGAAGCTCGCGAAGATCCCGAACGTGAGCAGATCCGCGTTCGGTCCCGGGTCCAGACGTCGCACGATGCGATCGGCAGGCGCATGCGCGCCGTCCAGAACGGTCGTGTTCGACCGCGTCGCGCGCATTCCCACCGTGTCCCAGTCGTCCAGGATCTCGAACCCGCCGGCCGCCCGGTCGATGAAGCCGAACACGATCTTCGGGGCGTCCGCGCTCGTGGAGTCCAGGCCCATCGTGCCCAGCCGCGTCCATGCGGGCGAGAGGGAGGTGAAGACCTTGCTGCCGTGGAACGTGTAGCCGCCCGCGCCGTCCGGGCGGGCATCCGTGCGGGAGCCGAACAGCACGAGGTCGTTGCCGCCCTCGCTGATGCCGAAACCGAAGACCTCGCCGTCGCCGGCCTCCCGCAGCACGAACTCGAGGGTGTCGTCGCCGCGGTCGCGCATGATCTTGGCCACGCCGGTCCACACCAGATGCATGTTCACGCCGAGGGCGGTGGCGGGAGCGGCGGATGCCAGCCGCACCTGCTCGCGCGCCACCTCGCGCAGCGAGAGCCCGAGGCCGCCGAGCTCGGCCGGAACGAGCGCCCGCAGGTAGCCGACGCCGGCCAGCTCGGCGAGGTCGTCGGAGAAGAACGCGTTCTCCCGGTCGTACCCCGCGGCGCGGGCGCGGATGCGCTCCAGCAGGTCGTCGGACAGCACACTCACAGCAGACTCGCTCACGGTGCACAGGCTACGCTCCCGCCGCGGACGGGGTGACGCGCTTGAGGCGGACGGCGTCCGCCGCCGGCAAGGATCGATGCATCCGCATCGGAATGCAGCCCGGCCGGGCCGCTATCGTGGCCCCATGCAGCAGCGCACTCTGGAGCATCGCACGCTGGGGCGCACCGGTCGCCTGGTGTCAGCGGTCGGACTGGGAACCTGGCAGCTCGGCGGCGACTGGGGGAGCGTGAGCGAGAGCGAGGCACTGGCCGTGCTGGAGGCGTCGGCGGAGTCCGGCGTCACGTTCTTCGACACGGCCGACGTGTACGGCGGCGGTCGCAGCGAGAGCATCATCGGCCGCTTCCTCGCCGCCAACCCGGATGCCGGCATCATGGTCGCCACCAAGATCGGGCGCCGTGCCGAGCAGGTGCCCGAGAACTACAACCTGGCGAACTTCCGGGCGTGGATCGATCGCTCCCGCGCGAACCTGCGCACCGACACGCTCGACCTCGTGCAGCTGCACTGCCCGCCCACCCCGGTGTACTCGAGCGATGCGGTGTTCGATGCACTGGACGTCCTCGTCGCCGACGGGGCCGTGGCCGGCTACGGGGTGAGCGTCGAGCGCTGCGACGAAGCGCTCGCCGCGATCGCGCGACCGAACGTGGCGAGCGTGCAGATCGTCCTCAACGCGTTCCGGCTCCGGCCCCTCGAGGAGGTGCTCCCGGCGGCACGGCGGGCGGGCGTCGGCGTCATCGCGCGTGTGCCGTTGGCCAGCGGACTGCTCAGCGGCAGGTACACGAAGGACACCGCCTTCGCCCCCGAGGACCATCGCACCTACAACAGGCACGGTGAGGCGTTCGACGTGGGGGAGACGTTCTCCGGCGTCGACTTCGAGACGGGGGTCGAGGCGGCGCAGCGCTGGACGGATGCGGTCGCGGCGACGCGGGAACGGCTCGGCATCGACTGCGCCGACCGGCTGACGCCGGCGAAGGCGGCCATCGCCTGGGTGGCGCAGCGGCCCGGTGTGAGCACGGTGATCCCGGGTGCGCGCACGGTGGACCAGGCGCGGGCCAATGCGGCGGCGGCGTCCGTGCCGCCGCTGGGTCCGGAGCTGGACCGCGCCGTGCACGAGATCTACGACGTTCACCTCCGCGCGGACGTGCACGAGCGCTGGTGATGCTGGCGGGCAGGAGGCGCTGGCGCGCACCGAGCTGACGGCGTGCCAGGGGGCGGAGTCCATGACGCCCTCGCCCCTCGGGTCGGCCGGGAGGCGAAAGACGGCGATGAAGCCGACGGACGAGCTTCGGCCGCCGCGCACGACGGTCGCGGGGTCGGGATGCGCGCGGCCGCGATGCCGATGCGGAATGGAACGAGAACCGGAAGGCAAGGGAGAAGAGATGACCAGGTTGATGATCGTGGTGGGCAGCGTGCGCGACGGGCGCATCGGGTTGCCGATCGCGGAGTGGGTCCGTGGCGTCGCGGAACGCGACGGGCGCTTCGACATCGATTGGGCGGACCTCAAGGAGGTCGCCCTGCCCCTCATGACCGAGCCGAACCATCCGCGGCTGCGCCAGTACACGCAGCAGTCCACACTCGACTGGAGCGCACGGGTGGATGCCGCGGACGCGTTCGTCTTCGTGCAGCCCGAGTACAACTACAGCTATTCGGCCGCGCTGAAGAACGCGATCGACTACCTCTGGCAGGAATGGTGGCGCAAGCCGCTGGGAACCGTCAGCTACGGCGGGATCTCCGGAGGCACGCGCGGCGTGACGGCACTGCGAGTCCCGGCGGTCGCCGTCGGTCTGGTGCCCACAACCTCGAACGTCGAGATCGCGTGGGCCGGCCGGCAGATCGACGACGATGGCGCGTTCGAGCCCGACGAGCACCAGGAGCGGATGCTGGCCGCTCAGCTCGACGAGATCGTCGCCCTCGACGCGGCGCTCGCGCCGTTGCGCGCCGCCCGGGACCGCTGAGCCGATTGGCGGTGGCCCCCTCAGCTGGGGGAGATCCGCACGGGCTCGGTGTCGGGCAGGGGACTGGCATCTCTGCCGCGGAGGTCGGGATGCCACCGCCTGCCGATCAGGGGCACGAGCACGCCGGGGAGCGCGAGGGCGGCGGCGGCCCAGAAGGCTCCGACTGCCGTGTAGCGGTCGATGAGGAAGCCTGCCACCGCGCTGCCGAGTGCGGCGCCGATGAGCTGACCCGTTCCGACCCAGCCGTATGCCTCCGCGGTGTCGGAGAACTTCACGCTAGAGGACACGATGGCGAAGATCACCGCGAGGGCGGGGGCGATGCCCGCGCCGGCGATCACGAGGAGGGCGGAAAGCCACCAGAAGTTCCCGATCCACAGGCCCGCCAGCGCGATTCCGACGAACACGATCAGCATGCGCCGTGCCAGGGCCCACGGCCCGATGGGCACCGCGCCGAGCGCGAAGCCGCCCGCCAGCGAACCGAGCGACCAGATCGCCAGGACGATCCCGGCCTCCGGCCCCCGGTCGCCGAAGTCCGCGATCACCCCTGCCTCGATCGCTGCGCAGGAGCCGACGAGCAGGAAGCCCACGAGCGTCGCCAGCAACACGGTCGGGCGGCGCAGCACCGCTCCGAGGCGGCGCCTGCTGCGCGGGATGCGCACCCGCCCGAGCTCCGGGGACGCTATGAACCACGCGCCGCCGCCCAGCATGACCGCCGCGCAGACCAGCAGCCCGATGGCCGTGGATATCTGCGTCGCGATGAACGTGATGACGACGGGCCCGGCGATCCAGATGATCTCCTGGGCCGAGGCATCCAACGAGAACAGCGGCGTGAGCAGCCGGGAGTTCACCAGCTTCGGGTAGATGGTCCGGACGGCGGGCTGCACCGGCGGCGTCGCGAGCCCGCCGAGCAGTGCGATCGCCATCGTGAGCGGGACGGGCATGACGAGCAGGGCGACGACGACGATCGTCGCCGCGCACACCGAGGTGGTGGCGATGAGCACCGGACGCATGCCCACCCGTCCCATCAGCCGGCTCGTGAGCGGCCCCGCGACGGCCTGACCCACGCTCGCCGCGGCAAGAACGAGGCCGGCGGCCCCGTAGGTGTGGTGCACCCGCTCTATGTGGGTGAGCAGGGCGAGCGAGAGCATCCCGCTGGGGAAGCGGGCGGTGAGCTGCGCGGCGATGATCCGCCCCACCCCCGCAGTCCTCAACAGGTCCGAATACGCGCCCACAAACGACCGATTCTATGTGTCCACGGTGTGTCGCCGGTCCGGTCGTCGAGGGCGTCGCGGTCCGGATGCCGGGCCGTCTTCGGCTGGATCCACCTGTGGACAGTGGGGATAACTCCGTGAAGTTCTCCACATCCTGTGGATGACACGCCCACAACATCTGGTGTTGCCTGCCGGAGAGCACCCCGCTATATAGTGATCACACGCCGGTTCCGTCGGAGGCTCTCGAGTCCGGCAGAGCGGCCGGAGTCGTCTGCGCACTCGTGGCGCGGGCGGATGTCGGCGGCCTGCCCGACCATGGGTCACGAGGACTCGCGGCGCAGGCAGCCCGGCAGCAAGGCGGGCGAGGAGCACGGGGATACCACGGGGGGAGACGGGGGCGCCCGGTGTCGCGCGATAGCGATCCGGAACGTCTCTGCGGCCCCGAGGAGCCGTCGGCGACGGATGCCCGCAGGGTGGAAGCCGCGAGGCGGAAGCACGAGGCGGAAGCAGAGGAAGAGGCGAAGTGACAATCACGGTCGTGAAGCGCAACGGCGAGAGAGAGCCGTACGACGCGAACAAGATCAACCTCGCGATCGAGCGCGCGTCGGAGGGGCTCGACGACAACATCACCTGGGTCACCCAGATCGCGAGCGAGCTGGAGCTGACCCTGTTCGACGGGATCACCACCCAGCAGCTCGACGAGGCCGTGATCCAGGTGGCGCTGCAGAACGTGAAGGACGACCCGGCGTTCGACACCGTCGCGGCCCGCCTCCTGCTCAAGACCATCTACAAACGCGTCCTGGGCGACTACGAGTCGGCCGACGAGCTCAAGCGGCTGCATCGAGAGGGATTCCGCGGCTACGTCGAGCGCGGTGTCGCCGAAGACCTCCTCGATCCGCGCTTCACCACGCTCTTCGACCTCGACCGCCTCGCCGAGGCGCTCGAACCGGCCAACGACGGTCTGCTCAAGTACATCGGCGTCGTCACCCTGAACAACCGGTACGGCATCAAGGCGCGCAACGGCGAACCGCTGGAGGTGCCGCAGTTCTTCTGGATGCGGATCGCCATGGGCCTCTCGCTCAATGAGACGGACCCCACCGCCATCGCCCTCGAGTTCTACGAGACGATGTCGCGACTGGACTACCTCGCCGCGGGCTCCACCCTCGTGAACGCGGGCACGAAGTTCCCCCAGCTCTCGAACTGCTTCGTGATGGAGATGCACGACGACATCGAGCACATCGCCAAGAGCGTTCGCGACGTCATGTGGATCACCAAGGGCACGGGCGGGATCGGCCTGTCGGTGACGAAGCTGCGTGCGCAGGGCTCGCCGATCCGCTCCAACAACACCACCTCGACCGGCCCGATCCCGTTCATGCACACGATCGACTCGGTGCTGCGCGCAGTCAGCCGCGGCGGCAAGAAGTTCGGCGCGCTGTGCTTCTACATGGAGAACTGGCACCTCGACTTCCCCGAGTTCCTCGACCTCCGCCAGAACTCCGG
>JAATFB010000067.1 GCA_015655415.1 Actinomycetales bacterium | reverse complement strand
GGTCATCGAGAACCTCGTCCGGCATGAGTCCGCGATAAGTCTCCCGCCAGGAGTCGACGTGAACTCGTGCAAGCGCGAGCACGTCGTCAGCACGCGCAGGGCGCACCATTACGGAAACAGCCATCCGACGATGGTACGCTGCTGCCGCTTCCGGCTCGGCAGTGAATCGGAGGTGCCCCGTGAGCGGGCTCGTAAGTGACGCGCTCGGCGGCGGCGCTGAAGAGGATCCCCACACCTCAAGGGCTGCTGGTGAATCAAATCGCGCGAACATCTAGCTTTTGTGCCCCATCCGCGAGGTCGTGTCGAACGCGCGCCGTTCGGCCGGATGCAGCCGATGGGCGACGACGAAAGATCGGTCCCGGATCCGCCACAGCCCTTGCCCGGTTCCCAGGGTGGGCAGCAGTGCCCGCTCGGTGGCGGTGAGGCCGAGTAACTGTGCGGTGGGGCCGAGCTGGTCGGTCTCTTGCCGGTAGATGACGCGGGTCTCGGCGTTCGCGAGGAGGGAGGAGGCGAGGGCTCGCATGGCGCTGCCGGCGTCGCCGACGGTGTCGAGGTCGGACAGCTTGTGGAACAGCAGGAGGTTGGCGATCCCGAAGTGTCGGGCCTGCCTCCATTGGGCGTCCATCCGCCGCAGGAGTGCCGGCTGGGAGATCAGTCGCCAGGCTTCGTCGTAGACGACCCAGCGTTGCCCGGCGGCGGGATCCATCAGCGCCGCTTCCATCCACGCCGACGAGCACGTCATCAGCACCGACATCAGCAGATTGTTCCCGGCGAGCCGGGACAGGTCGAGGGAGATCATCGGCAGGGTCGGGTCGAACGCGACCGTCGACGGGCCATCGAACAATCCGGCCAGATCGCCAGCCACGAGCCGCCGCAGTGCGTGCCCGACCGCGCGGCCGTCCTCGGCCAGCCGCCCATCTTCGCCTGAGTCCGGTGTGAGGATCCGGTCTACGACCATCGGCAGGACCGGGACGTCGGCGTCCGCGACTGCAGCGCGGAGGGCGGCGTCGACGGCGGTGTGCTCGAGTGGCCCCAAGGGCCGGCCGAGGACTGCCTCGGTCAGGGCGCCCACGAGATCCCGGCGCCGCGCGGTCACCATCAGCGCCCACTCCACATCAGAGACGCCTGCCGGGCGGCGGCCCTCATCGAGCGGGTTCAGCCGCGCCGACAACCCATGGCCGAGAACGATCGCTTTTCCGCCGACCAACTCGGCGATAGCGGAATGCTCCCCGTTCGGATCGCCCGGAACATACACGCGCCGGCCGAAGGGCACGGACCGGGCGTACAGCGATTTCGCCAGCGCCGACTTCCCGGCGCCGACGATCCCGGCGAGGACCACGTTGGGTGCGGTGATGACCCCACGCTGGTAGAGGACCCACGGGTCGTACACGAAGCTCCCTCCGCTGTAGAGGTCCTGGCCCACGAACACGCCCTGACTGCCCAGCCCGGCCTCGGCGAGGAACGGGTACGCCCCCGCCAATGTGGCGGAGGTGTCCTGGTGGCGTGGGAGCCGGAACCGTCCCGGCGTGCGCAACGTCGCGGTTCCCGGCTCACCGGCAGCGGGCAGGTAGGTCACCGAGCGCCGCTCTATCTGTTCGGCCTCCCAGCGCGTTCTTGCCTCGGCCTTGCGCTTTTGCCGGGCGTCCGCCTCGATCTGCGCGGCGGCCCGCTGCCGTGCCTTGCGATGTCGCCGCCGCTCACCCGTGGGACCTACCAGGATGCTCGTGTGCAGGCGGCCCTCCTCGTCGCCGCTCACAGCGCCAGCCCCCGGCTCTGTGCCGGAGCCCGGTTGCCCAGGCATGTGCACGCTCGCGTGAACTGCGGCCTCCGTGCCGGGATACGGTCATCGAGGGTTGGCATGATCGGTCTCCTCACATCTGAGAATCGAGGCTGCCCGGCAGGTACGCCGCCCTGGCCGGGCTCAGACAGTGCGGCACAGTGGCAGCGCTGCGACGGTGAACGCCTGCGCCTGCTGGCCGACTAGCCGGCGGGTTTCGCAGGAGGCTTGGATGGCGGCCTGCTCGACGGCGGACACGGCGGCGTCGAGGTCGTCGACGGTGGGCGCGGAGACGCTGATCAGCCCGGTGACGCGCAGGACGCCGTGCCCGGCGGTCAGATCGGCTTCCTGCTGGAGCACGTCGTCTAGTTCGGCGGCCTGCTCGGTGTCCTCGACCTGGCCGATCTTGCGGCGCTGGGCCGCGTCGGAGATCAGCTCGGTCTTCTTCTTGCGCAGATCCCGGGCGGCCTGGTCGGCGCGGACGGGCGTGTAATGCAGGGCGATCGTCCGCTGGATGCCACTGGAGAGCACGAGCGGGGCCAGGAAGCCGGGATAGACCTGCGAGCGGGGCCACTCGGTGATCCACAGCACCGCGTGGAACGCGCTGTCGGAATGGAGACGGTCCCACGTCTCGGTGACGGCCACCGGCCCGGCCATCGCCAGGTCGCGACCCAGGTCGCCGTGGCGTTCCAACGCCGGGGCGGCGGCCGGGTCGTAGGCCGACCGCAGGATCACGGCGACCTCGCCGGGGGTGAGCCACCCGGTCGAGGTCAGCTCTGCCGCGCGCAGCGCCGTCGTCAGCGTGCTCATCTCCTGACGCAGCACCGCCGCCGCACCGCGCATCCCGCCGCCGGAGGTTCTGATCTGCCGACTCGCGGCCTTCATGTCCAGGGCCACGCCGATCGTGGTCGCGTGTCGTTCCCCGGCGGGCCCGGCCCGCTCGATCAGCTCGGCGTATGTGGTCGCCGCCCAGGAGCCGTCGTCGGTGCCGTGCGTGCGCCACCACTCCTCAAGTCCCGTCCCCGAGTCCGGCAGGGTGCGCTCGGAGATTTGGATACGGGCGATGCGCCCCGACCGGCACGCGGAGGCGAGCACCCGGCCCCACCCGGAGACGCGGCGCTGCTGTTCACCCGGGTCCAGGAGCACGAACGCCGGGTGGGAGACGCCGAGGATCGCGGTGAGGGTTTGAGCGTGCGGGTCGTAGATCATCGCTGCGCCCGTCTCGGGGTCCTCCCACTCGCGCAGACTCGCGGCGTCGCCGGGAAGGGCGAGCGTCCCGGCGGGGCGGGGCTTGATGACGCGGCGGCGGTAGACGAGCTGCCCGAGATAAGTGCGGGCCGCCCAGCGGGCGACGACGGGAACCCATTCGATGAGCTTCCTGCCGCCAATGGGGACGACGGCCAGCAGGCCGGCGGTCACCCAGACGGGTGCGGTCCAGGCGAACGCTATGCCGCCGCCGGAATACAAGGTGGTAACGACAGTGAGGAGCGCGACGCCCAGGACGACGAGCTGGGGCAGGGACAATCCGAGCAGGACGCCGCGCCGGGTCATGCGGGAGAACTGGACGGGCGCCAACCCATACCCGCCGGTGGCGTGGTGATTGGTGGAGGGCATCGGCTACTCCTTCCCGGGCGTGCCCGGTGCAGGCGACGGGGGCGGCGGGGACGGTTCGGCGTGACGCGGAGGCGACGACGGGAACTGGGCCGGCGGGATGGGGGCAGGGTCCGCGCGCGGCGGCAGGGTGGGTGGGACCGGTGGCGGGGATGCTTGCTCGGCTGCGGCCCCGGCATGTCCCTCGGCGGCCCCGCCGACCGCTTTCCCGGCCTTCGGTCCGGCGGTGGCAGCGCCCTTGATGACCGCAGCGCCGGCGACGGCTGCCACGCTGATCGGCCCTGCCGCTGCACCAGCACCAGCGCCAGCTCCTGCGCTCGCCCCGGAGGTCGCGGCACCGCTTCCCGCCGCGGAACTCGAGCCCGCACCAGGCGCGCTCGCGCCACCAGTGGCGGGTGTCCCGCCGTCGGTGGGCGCCGGACCAGTTCCGCTGCCGGGGGTGGAGGGTGCACCGCCCGCGCTGGTCCCGCCACCTGTGGTGCCGCCGTCGAGCACCTTCTTGGCAGTGTCGGCCGAGGGTGCTGCCGGGATCGGGACAGGACGGTTCAGGGCCTGCTTGGCCTCCTGTTCGCTGGACATGGCGTGGTACATGTCGAAGCCGACGAAGCTGATGAACTTGTAGGTAATGTAGGGGGGCGAACGCGGCGACGAGCATGAGCACGACGCCGGCGATGGGGTCGGAGATGGACGCGAGATCGGCCTCGATGGGCGCGGAGACCTGGGCGACGGCGACCAGGAAGATCACGACCAGCACCAACTTGGAGGCGATCAGGGCGATGACGAAGCTCGCCCACTTGGAGAACCAGCCCTTCGTGGCGTCCCACGTCGCTCCGGCCAGTGCGACGGGTCCGAAGACCACCGTGACAAGCAGCAGCGCCTTGCGGATCAGCAGGGAGAACCACACGATCCCCGCCGCCGAGATGGCCAGGCCGGCCAAGAAGATGGTGACCACCGCTCCGACCCCGGGCGCGGCGATGTTGATGGTTGTCAGCCCGGCTGCGAGCAGGGCGATCCGGCCACCCATGGACTCCATGGTGTTGCCGGTGGCCTGCACGATCCCGATGGCGAGCTGGTCGGTGATCTCCAGCAGCAGCCCCACCAGCGTCAGGAGCACGAAGGAGCCGAGAACGCTCTTGGCCAGCCCGAGCCCGGCGCGGGACAGCGCGGTCGGGTCGCGGTGGATCAGCCCGGTGATCAACTGGAGGCAGAAGAAGATCAGGAACAGGAAGCAGGCGACGCCGAACAGGATGTTGTAGACACCGACATACTCCGCGCCGGTGACGTCCACGAGGGTGGTGGTATCGAAGACCGACCAGACGGCCTCGAACAGCCAGCCCGCGGCCTGGCCCATGGCCTGGGCGAGCCAGTCGAACGGGGCCGCCACCAGGGAGGCCGTGCCCTCGCCGACGGCGTCGCACACGCTGGAGATCACCGGGACGTCGCACACGCTCACCGGGTCCACCCCCAGCCCGGTGCTGCCTGGGGATTCATACGGCCTGCCCGACGCCCCAGAAGAAGTTGATCAGCGTGACGGCGGCCCCGCACAGAATCGCCGCGCCGCAGGAAACCAGCACCCCGGTCTTGCCCCGCGACGCCAGATGGGGGTTGCTGCTGTTGGCGCCGAAGCCCCACACGACCGCCGAGACGATCAGGGCCAGGACACTGAGGATCAGTCCGACGGTCATGACGGCGCCGACGATGACGCGTAGCTGTTCGATGCCGGGAAGTCCCGACGAGTTCGGGTCGATGTCGATCACGATGTGCTCCTTGATGGGTCGAGATGGCTTCTCGACTCTCAGGTGCGCTCGCGGTCTCCTGGACGGGGTCGGCTACAGATGAGTGCCGATGTCGAGGAGGAAGTTCAACCACGCGACTGCGGCCCCGGCCAGGACAGCTGCGCCGAGGGCAACCCACAGGCCGGAGCGGGCCCGGGTCGCGGCGTGGTAGTTGCCGTTCGCCGAGGCGATCGCCCACACGATGGCGCAGACGATCACCATGAGCACGGCGATGATGAGCACGAACATGAGCAACGCGCCGACGATGGCTCGCAGATCGCTGGCGCCGCCGACGCCGCTGAAGTCGGGGAACACGTCCATCGTGGTCACGCCCCTTCCCGGACAGTGATGTGCACGTGGTCGTAGTGGCCGCCGGTGATGCTGGCCGGGTCGTGCATCCCGCCGCCGTTGTAGGGACGCCAGCCGGCGTCGGAACGGGCTAGTGACCAGACCTTGCCTTGCCAGATCAGGTACTCCACGCCGAGGGCGTCGGCGTTGGCCTGGAGCCAGTTCGTCATCGCCCATCCGGTTTCTAGTGAGCCGCCGGTGGCGGCCTGCCCGATCCGGTTGCCGTTGGTCACGTCGCACGCCCGCCCGAGCGGATGCTCGGAGGCGGTGCCGGGCCGCGGCGACCAGCACGCCCAGCCGCTGTCGGGGAACGCCGCCTTGGACTGGGTGAACAGGTGCGCCATCCGGGCGGTGATCCGCCCCGATGTGGTCGGGTCGTCCACCAGCATGTCGGGGTCGGCTCCGGTGAACGGTGCCGGCACTGCGGCGTCCAGGCCCGCCGCGCACCCCGACTGGGGCACCTGACTGTCGCCGACGCCCGTGGCCTGATGGTCGGTGAGCCAGGCGTCCGCGTCGACGGGCTCCTGATCCTGGCCGCCGGGCCGGATCTCCAGGTGCAGGTGCGGGCCGGTGGACCGGCCCGAGCTGCCGACGTCGCCGATGTGTTGCCCGGCGGTGACGGTTTCGCCTGTGGCAACGTGGATGCCGGTCTCCCACATGTGCCGGTAGGTGGAGGCGACGGCCTGGCCGGCGACGGTGTGCTCGATGACGATAGTGCCGCCACCGGAGTCGCTGTAGTCGGCGCACACCACGAGCCCGTCTGCGACGGTGAGGATCGCGGTGCCGTCCGCGGCGGCGAAGTCGCTGCCCGAGTGCAAGGCCCGCTCGCCGGTGAACGGGTCGGTGCGCCACCCGAACGGGCTGGTGTGCACCCAGGTTCCCTCGGGCAGCGGGAACACAATCCGGCTGGTCTCCGGCACCACGGGCGTCTCACCCGAACCGTCCCCGCTGCCCGCCGGGCGGGCGGTGAGGGCGGTCAGGATCGCCTCGGCGACGCTCTGGTAGTTCTGGTATCGGTCCGGGTAGGCCGACACCTCGACCGCCTGGGCGGCTGCGCCGGGGTCCATCTGCTGCCAGCCGGGAATGTCGAGCAGGCCGCGCGGGGAGGGGTAGTTCGGTCCGCTCTGGCCACCGAAGAAGGCCCTGGCTTGGTAGGACGGGTCCATGAGCTCGGCGACCGTGCCCCACCCGGAGGCTGGCCGCATCTGGAACAGGCCGAGCGAGTCGTGATCGGACCCGTTGCCGTCGTTCGGGAGATTGCCGGATTCGGGGTAGGCGCTGGTGTTGGCGAGCATCCGCAGCGTCGACTCCGTCAGGGCCGCCATCAGGGCGACGACCACGCCGGGCCGGCCGACGCCGGGGGTCTGCCCGCCGATGGTGGCGATGGTGGCGGCGTGGGTGAGCTGAGTCTTGTTCAGGGTGATCGTCTCCCCGTTCTTCGTGGTCGCAGTCAGCGAGTCGGGGATGGCGCCGATCGTCAACGACGACGAAGACGCGCAGGTCGCGGCCGCAGCCGCGGCCGGGTTCATCAATACTCCGACGCCGACCAGCCCGGCCGAGGGGCCAAAGAACACCAGGGCGACGGCCAGGGCGAGCAGCTTCTTCACCACCGCGATCACCACCCGTCAGCGCAGGGCGTTGTCGAGTTCGGACAGCCGAATCAGCCGGCACAGGTCGTCGGCAGCTTCCGGTTCCGGTGCCGTGCAGGCGATGAACACCGTGAACGTGACCGGCCGGGAGGTCTCGACGGGTTCGGCGCCCCAGATGCCCGCGCGGTGCCGGGTGCCGGTGATCGTGTAGGCGCCCGCACCGTCCGGCAGCTGGCCCGGGGCGGCCTGCGCCAGTGCGGTCGTCCACGCCTGCGGCACGACCACCTCGTCGATGGTCAACCACTGGCGTGTCTGGTACTGGCGCAACTGGGCCCACGCCTCTGTGGAGGGCAGGTAGGAGCGCACATCGGCGGCCAGGGCATCGGCCTCGGCGTCGCTCGCCACGTCGGAGAGCACCTGGGCGTAGTCGGCCGGTTCGTGGCCCCCCGTGGTATCCCAGGTGAACAGTGCGGAGGCGACCTGTCGGGCGAACGTCTCCGGGTCCGAGATGGCCGGTATCGCCTCAGGTCCCGTCGTCGCGGGTGCGGACGGCGCCGGCGCAGCGGAGGTAGAGGATGCCGTGGGCTGTGTTGGGTCGGCTGGTTCGCTGCCCGGTCCGCGCAGCAGGCCGTAGACGCCGATGCCGACGAGCAGGAGCAGGGCGAGGCCGCCGGCGAAGAGGAGAATGAGGAGTCTGCGGTGGGAGGGCTGCTCGGTGGTCACGGTGAGGGGCCTTTCGATACGGTGGGTGCGTCATCAGGCAGGTGCGGACCTGGGTCCGCGCCGCTACCGCGAGGTCCCGCCGTCTCGTCCCGGGGCGTCGAGCGGCGTGGTGATCGTTGGCAGGCGCGGCGTGGCGGTGCGGTAGGCCGAGCGCAGGGTGCGGTTGATTTCCCGGCCGCTGAGGCCGGCCGCCGTCGCCGCCGGCGTCAGCGCGCCGAGCGCGTCGCTGAGTGCGACCCCGTGCTCGGCGAGGCGACAGCCCGCCCAGAACAGGGCCTGGTTCCGGTTGCCCTCGGATTGCCCGGCCAGCCAGGCGGTGATCCGCTCGATGTGGCCGGCTCCGGGCACAGGTCGGCCGGGTCGAGCCGGAAACAGGGTTGGCGGGTGAAGGAATGCCCGGAGCCGCACGCTGTCGACGGGATGCCCGGAACGCCGGTACGCGCCCAGCAGGTAGCGGCGAACACCGGTGTCGTCGGCCACCACGGACGGTGGGATGAGGATGTAGCCGCCGGCGCCGCGGAAGTCGACGTGCGCCGCGGCGAGCGACCACGATGCGGCGTCTCCTTGCGCCGGGTAGTAGAGGTGCAGCCCCTGATGCGGGGTACGCACCGCGGCGACCCAGCCACCCAGAAGCCCAGCCCTGCGCGCTTCGGTCAAAGCGGTGAACCCGGAGCCGGTGCGGCGTTCGTCGACGTCAACCACGTCGACCGCGTCGCCGGTCGGCAGTCCAATGTTCGCCTCGGGCCAGCGTCGCCACCACTGGGCCACCCGGCGTAGCTCGGTCGTCGCGTCGCGGAAGCCATGCGCGGTCAACGGCGCCTTGCCACCGGGTACACACGGGAAGACCGGATGCCCGGCTTGCGCCCATGCCGCAGCCGCGGCGGGTGCCGGCAGGCGCTGCGTGGCGAGGATCAGGGCACCGATGGAATCGGCCTTCGCCGTACTCATGCGTGGGTGGCCCGGCGTGCTTCCTGGGCTGCGGCGAGGAATGCCGCCGCGCCCTCCAGGTGCGAGCTGATGAGGTCCCACTCCTGATCGGTGGCGTGGCGTCCGATCACCTCGGGGTCCTGCCCGGTCCACCATCCTGGTTGCCGACAGACCATGGCCGCCGCGCGCTCGCAGGCGAACCGCTCTCGTACTCGCACGCTCGTGTGGGCATCGGCCAGCGCGCTGGCTGGAGTCTGCAGCAGCTTGGCGATGTGAGCCGTGCCGCGCGCAGCCTCGCGGGCGCGTTCGGCGCGGTGCGCGATCCCACGCAGGGTCTGGGCCTCCGCGGCGGCGGACTCGCGGATGATCTGCGGTCGCTCGGGGTCATCCGCGATGCGTTCCAGCCACAGACGGGCTTCCAGGTTCTTCACGTCCAGGTAGCGGCCGTGCACCTTCTTGTCGGCGTCCACGCCGATCACCGCATCGGCGGCGGCCTCACGCACTCGCGAGTCCTGTTCCTCGTCGCTCGCCAGCCGCTGGAGTTCCAGGATCTCTTCGAGTTGTTGGGACGAGTCGCGCCCCGTGACGGCTTCGGCCGCCTGCACCCGGGACTTGCGCCGGTGCGGTGGTTGGGATTCCCCACCACCGTCACCTTGATCGGTGCGGGCGTCGCCGTCCGGGGTCGCGCCGAAGCGGGTGGCGCGCTGCTTGCGGGCGTTCTCCTCGGCCAGGAGGCTCTTGAGCTCCGCGTAGAGCGCGGCTTGCTCGGTGGGCGTGAGGTTCTTGCGCAGCGTGTTCTCGTCCTTGATCGCCAGCAGCGTGCGCAGCTCGTCCGAGACTCCGGCGGCGATCCACACGGGCACCCGCGTTCGCCCGAGTTCACGCATCACCGCGAGGCGTCGCCGCCCCGAGATGAGGACGTAGTCGATGCTGATCGTGATCGGGGTGAGCAGTCCGAGCCGTTCGATCGATGCCCGCAGCTCGCTCAGGTCGCCCAGCTCCGACCGGTACAGGTGTGGGTCGGCGATCTGGTCGATCGGGTGCTCCAGAACGAGGTGGCCGCGGCTGCTCATCGCCGGCTCCGCTCAGATGCCCGGCGGGACATCGCCGTGAGCGCGTCATCGAACAGCAGTTCTCGCACCTGCGCACCGAGCACGACGTGGGCCAGCACCCCGTACCGGCCGCGGTCGCGAGCACGCGGGTTGCCGAGCAGGACCCGCACCAGCCCCGCCCAGGACCGCGAGGACAGACCAAGCCGCAGCCGGATCGCCTCATCCTTGCGTAGCACGTCCAGGGCCGATTCGGCAGACGACAACGACGCCAGGCGTTCGACGACGTAGATGACCGCGGCCTCCACGATCCGCGGCGACCAGCCGGTCATCACCAGGAACAGGCTCGTCGTGCGCACCAGCCCGCTCCCGGTACGTTCCTCGCGTTCACGGCCGCTCTCCGCATCGCCGATGGCGAGCACCCCGTAGAAGAACTCTTCGTATTCGCCCGACCTGATCGGTGCGGAGTCGGGCCGCTTGGACGGGCGGCGAGCCTTGTCAGGAGAGGTCATCAGCCGCTCGCCGTGTACCTCGCCGGCCAGCCCAAGTTCGACAGCGCGGGTGACGATCGCCCACGGGTCACGGGCGCGGGCGGTCCCCGGGGCCCGCAGCGCCCGGTACGCGTCATACATCACGTCGCCCGGCTCACGGTGCCAGGCGTGCGCCAACGGCGTGTACTTCTCGACGATGAACGCCAGCAGCGGCGTCAGCAGGGGCGATGTCCGCCACGCCTGCTCGCCGCCGGAAGCGAGCGTGTTCAGCACCCGCCGGAGTCCGTCGCTGGTGGTGTAGTCGACGTCTTCCGAGGTATGTCGATCGGGTGGAACTGGGTTCGGTGTTCGTGTCATGGGCGACTCCCTCGCGTCTGTGGACGATCAGGTACGTCGCCGCGCCCCTACAGCTCGTACACCGGCACGATGGAGAGCCGACGAGGGATCGATCCGCCGAACAGGTCGACCATGCGTCCGACTACGGACGGAGAGTCACGGGAAGAGTCGAAGACAGCCGGACAGTGGTCCGCATCGGCCGAGGGGCGCGGCGAGGTGTTCCGGTCACTGGCTCGCCTCACCGTCCGCGGGATCTACCGCCGCGCGCCGCGCCCTGCCACGCGCACAGCCGCGGAGGGTGCCGGTGTCGGTTCCTGATCTCGACGGCCGCCGTGTTCACATATGCCTCGTCGGTCTCGCTCTCGCCGCCAGGCGAGACCCTGTGTCCCTGCTCAGCACACGGCCCTGGCCACTCAGGCACTGCTCCGACGATCACACCTGCCTATCAGTAGGGCTCTGGTCGAGGCTAGGAACGTTCCCGAGGTAGGCTGGCGCGCCGCATTATCCGGTCGTCTTGGCGCACCGGCAGGTGCTCTGACCGGTCACAGCTCCAGGCAGGGTTCGATCTCCTGGGCGCGGTGGGGGCTTTTCCGGTAGTCGGATGGGGACAGACCGAATCGGCGGCGGAATCGCGCGGCGGCAACTCGCGAATCGCGCCAGCCTACTTTGCTCGCTGCCAACGCTAACGGCAGGTCGGTCTCCTCGATCAACCCCACGAAAGCGGTCAGCCGTAGCTCGTTGAGGTACCGGATCGGTGGTATTCCGAATGCCCGCCGGAACAGGCGCGGCAGGTGGGAGGCGGACATGGAGACCTCGGCGGCCAGCCGCGCCACGGTCCACGGCTCTCGCAGCCGCTGTTTCAGTAGTTCCGCTGCCTGGACTGCCTCAGCGCGAGGAGCGGGAACAGACAGCCGCCCCACGACAGGTTGCCGTGTGCTCGCGCCCTCGTCGGTTTCGTCGTCACCGGCCAGCAGCGCCGGGATCATCAGTTCCACCGCGGCGGCGAAGTGGCGCAGGACGATGCTTCTCGCGATATCAGCATTGCCCGTTTCGACTGCCACGCTCATCTGCCGCATGATCGGTTCAATGCGCTGCAAGGTGGTGGTGCCGGGATGATGGACCCGCATGCTGCCATCCCACTCGCTCGGATGCGTGCCGGGACGCAGCCGACTAGCTGCCGGCAACGCCCAACAGGTGCAGCTCCGCAGGAAGTCCTCGTCGATGTGAATGGTCCACGTCCGCACGGGCCGCAGTGGCCTCTGCGAACACCACCTGCCTGAGCCGAGAACCAGCACGTCACCGGCTGCCAAAGTGGCGGTGCCCATGGAGGTGGTAATCATGACGCTCCCGCTCATCACTCCGACGATCTTCGCGTGAGAAAAGATCGTGCGCATCGTCGGGCGAGTTCGGACCATCTCGATGGCGACGGCGGGAACACCCCAGCTGGTGACAATCGCGAGCGAATCGTCGACCTCACCCATCCCCGACCCGACGCGCGGCGCGCCTCGCTGCGCCATCACCAGCACCGCACAGACAGCGTGCGCGACGGCGAGGCAGCGATGAGCATCGGACGGGGGTGACGCGGATCAAATCACCGCCCCCGCGCGTCTCCCAACCGATGCACACATACTTCTAGAAACTACGGAGCGGCCCACCAGCGAGCCAGGTGCTGCTAGACCACTGATTGCGAGCACACCCTAGAGCAGGGCTCAGCGGTCGATGCCTACCGCGGTCCTGCTGGGTGCCGCCCCTGCGCCACGCAAAGGCATGCTCGTCCCGAGCCGGCGGCGCCAGTCAGCGGCCGCGCGATCAGACTGTGTCCGCTCGATGGCGGCCCGGCGCCGATCCACGGTCTCGAGCATCCGCTCAGCTGCCCGGCTGCCCACCCCACGGAGCACCTCCGACGCCGGAACCCACCGCACCATTCGGCGGCTTCGCACCTGCTCAAGGAGGTTCTCCCGTCGCTGACGCTCCTTCAGCGACGGGTCGCGGTGGCGCGCGAGCTCGCGACCGGTGTCGCCTCCGTCGCGTGTCACCTCCGGCGAGAGGTTCGCGTGTTCAGACTCGACGGGCTGTGCCCTGTCCTCACTCGGTGTCATCGGTGTCCTCCTCGGCACTGTCTCGGGTTGATTCCTTGGCATAGTCCTTCGACCGGTCATGACCGAGCCACCGCCCGACGGTCGAAGGATGCACACCGAGCTCGGCGGCGATACTCCGATTGGATCGGCCCTGGGCGTGTAGCTCGCGCGCTTTCGCGCGCGCCTCCTTGCCTCCACCGCGGTCATGTACAGCTGGTGTCTTGACCCCGAGGGGCGCTGCCTCCAGCGGCCTTGGCGTCTGAGCCGGCAGCACAGCGCCGGCGGCCTGGTGTGCGGGCGGACGCGTGCGCGGCTGGCCGATCGGGGGACTTCCTGTCGGCGCTTTTCGGTACCGCGTCAGCAACACCGTCAGGTGAGTGATCGCCAGCAACACGATCGGCGGGATGCTGGCGACCATCGCGCCAAGCACGCTCGGCACCTGGGTGGAGGCGGTGACGGCCGCGTGCGTGATGTTCGCACTCACCGAGACGGCCGCCCCGCCGGCGAGCAGCAGCCAGGCGTAACGGGTCGCGCCCTTGCCGTGGCGGGAGAGCGCGACCACCGAGATGGTGGCGACGACGATCACGCCGTCGACGATGAGTGGCCAGATCCACGCCAGCCCGGCCGTGATCCCGGAGCGGCGAGCGAGATCCGCCAAAGCGGTGAAGCTGAGCAGGAATGCGCCGAGCCCGATCAGGACGGTGCCGCTGGTGGCGGCGATGATCACCCAGCTGCCGACTTGGGCTGGCGGCTCCGTCTGCGTGGTCCCGTTCACCGACCGAGCCTGCCCGCGAGGGGGAGGACGTCCACGGTCGTGTTCGCCAGCGTCCGCACGGTTGTTGTGGGCTTTGTCCGCGCAGCCGGTTCCCGGACGGCCACCATGTTGGGTTCCGTGCGGGTCAGGCCGGGCGGGTAGCCGTCGCCGGCCTCGGCTGCGGGGAGCTGATCGAGGATCGCGAGCGCCGTCTTGCGCACCCGCTCACCGGTCTCCCGGATAACTTTCAGCGGGTTCGCGTCCGGCACCGTCGTCGACCAGGAAGCGACGTAGGGGATCGTGTACTGCGCGGTGTCCATGCCGTAGGCGGCCCCGACCATGAGCGCGACCGACTCGGCCTCGACCTCGCCGATGCCGCGGTGCACCGGTCGGTCTCCGCTGCCCGGCTCGTGCATCAGCACATGGGCCAGCTCGTGGATGAGGGTCTTCACCTGCGCCGCCTCGTCCATGTCGGCGCGGACCTGCACCGTGCGGGCCGCATAGTCGGTGACGCCGTTCGCCCCGCTGAGCTCGACCGCGCTCGCGGCCGACGACAGCGCGAAGCCTGCCTCGGCGACCTGCTGGGCAACCCCTTCCCACAGCCCGGCTGGCGCCTCACCCTCCAGCAGCAGCGGGTGGGGTCGCTCCGGCACTGGCTCGCCGTCGGTCTGGGAAACGTCCCACACATACCCTGGCTTCGCCCCGACCATGCGGCGCCGCACAACCTCGCCGCGCTTCGGGTTCTCCCGCTGGCCCAGGCGCCGCCACGACGCCGGGTCGGCAGGGTTGGTGCTGGCGAAGCGGCCGATGACCGGTTGGTAGATCATGTAGCCGGGCTGGCCCTTCATCACACTGCGGCCGAGTTGCTGCCAATCGACGAAGCCGGCGACGTAGCTGGGGAACGGCTCGGGCACCCGGCCCTGCTCGTAGGCCGTCAGGTGCTGCACCCAGATCAGCAGGGTGTTGTTGAACGAGCGGGACCGAAACCGTGCGACGAAGGCGATCGCGCGCACCCAGTCCTCGCCGGTGGTCAACTGCTCGACGGCCTGTTCGAGTTGCGAACTGAGCTTGTCGAGGTTGGCCTGCCTGGTCGCGGCCGCTTCCTCGGGCGTCGGCTTCTTTCGTGCCACGGCGATGCGCCTCCCGGGTCCGACCTCCCCGGTTGAGAGGTGACGGTCACCCGGTCAGGTGCGTCGGGGATGCCATGCATCGCACCAGGCGACCCACGGCGGCGATGACTGGCACGTCCTGGTGCTCAATGAGAAGCGGAACCGCTGCGCGATGCTGCATTCTGCAAACCCTTGGTTTGCCTTTCGCGGCAGAAGGATTGTGCGGGACCATTCCTCTCTGCGCAAGGCACGCAAAAACTTCCCCCGAACTGCGATCAGGCCCGAGTGAGGCAGGGAACTTTTTGACTCTTCGGCCTTGCGCATTCACCCCTGGCCCCTTTCTTCGGCATCTGCCGAAAGGCAATGGGGGGTTCGAGACAGAACAGGCAACCGGCGTGTTCGCGAACCCCACCGAAGAAAGGAAAACCGCAATGTCCATCATCGACAACATCACCGCCGAGCAGGCCGAGCAGGTCGTCACCGAGGAGGCGGCCGGGCAGGTCGCCCGGGTGGTGCAGATCGACCCGCACGCGCTCGTGGTCGAGGAGAACATCCGCCGCGAGGTCAACCTGCCGCGCAAGTTCGTCAACTCCGTGCGCCAGCACGGGGTGATCGTGCCGATCCTCGCCCACCCCGACAACGGCGGGAACGTCGTCGTGCGCGACGGCCAGCGCCGGACGCTGGCCGCTCGCGAGGCTGGGCTGGCGACCGTGCCCGCCTACATCGTGGACGCCGACGACGCCACGACGGTGCGCATCGTGCAGCAGATCATCGCCAACGAGCACCGGGAGGGCTTGACCAACGTCGACCGGGCTACCGCGTGGCGGCAGTTGGCGCTGGAAGGCATGAGCGTGACCGCCATCGCCAAGCAGACCGGAACCCGGCGGGAGGAGGTCAAGACCGGGCTGGCCGTGGCCGAGCACGAGGTCGCCACCGCCGCCGTGGCCGAGTACGACCTCACCCTCGACCAGGCGCTCGTGCTGATCGAGTTCGAGGACGACCCGGACACCCTGGCCGAACTGCGGGAGGTCGCCCGCAAGAACCCCGACTCCTTCGACCACCACGCTCAGCGCAAGGTGGACGAGAAGGCCGCTCGCGAGCGGGTCGCCGCCCTGCGCGCCGACTACCAGGCCAAGGGGTACACGGTCGTGGACTGGCCCGCCTGGGACGACACCAGCACCCTTGCCCTGCGCGACCTGCAGAACGCGGACGGAGAGCGACTGACCGAGGAGAACTACGCGGGCAAGCCCGGTCACGCCGTCGCGATCGGTGAGCGGTGGGGCAGCGTCTCGGTCGGTCACGTCGTGGTCGGCTGGAAGGAGCACGGGCTGCGCAAGTACGGCAGCACCGGCCCCGGCGCGGGCGGCAGGATGACCGAGGAGGAGAAGGCCACACGCCGCACCCTCATCGCCAACAACAAGGCGTGGGTGAGCGCGGAGAAGGTCCGCCGCGCATGGCTGACCCGGTTCCTCGGGCGCAAGCGGCTCCCCTCCGACGCCCTGCCGTTCGCGGCCGTCACGCTCGCCTCCGAGCGCTACGCGGTCGCCAGCGCTGCACAGGACGGGCACTCGCTGGCCGAGACGCTGCTCGGCTACGAGCGCGCCTCCGGCAAGAACCCGCTGGCCGACCTGCCCGCCACCACCCCGACCAAGGCCGGACACGTCGTCCTCGCCATCGCGCTGGCCGCGCTGGAAGCCACCACGGACAAGTCCACCTGGCGCAACCCCAGCCAGTCCGACCGCCGCTACCTGTCGCAGTTGGCCGCATGGGGCTACACCCTCTCCGACGTCGAGCGCATCGTCACCGGCGAGGAGCCCGACGACCCCGACGAGGCCACCGCCGAGGCCGACCCCGCGCCGACCGAGGAGGAGGTCACGGAGGTCACCACCGACACGACCGCTCCCGAGGCGGCCGAGAACGAGGCCGAGGACCGCGACGGCCACCTGACCGCCGCCTGACCCACCCCGCACAGGGCCGGGTGCCGCGCAGACCGCGTCGGCACCCGGCCCCCGTGCCCGAGGCCCGAAGGAGGCCCGCCATGACCACACAGACCACCAGCCGCACCGGCCGCATCCTCGACGCGCTCGGCGGCGAGGACCACCACGCCCGGCTCGCCCTCGCCACCGCCGAGCGCCACCACATCACCGCGCTCCTGCCCGGAGACGAGCATTGGCCGACCGCGCTCGAAGACCTGGGCGCGGACGCGCCCGCCATGCTGTGGGCACACGGCGACACCAGCCTGCTGGCCCGCTCACTCACGCAGCGCATTGCCATCACCGGGGCACGCGCGTGCACCGCCTACGGCGAGCACGTCGCCACCGACCTCGCCGCCGCGCTCTCCGGGGCCGGGCACGTGCTCGTCACCGGTGGCGCCTACGGCATCGACGCGACCGTGCACCGTGCGGTGCGCCCCGGCGGTGCACCGGGGATCGCGGTGCTCGCCTCCGGGATCGACCGGCTCTACCCCACCGGCAACACCGACCTGTTGCAGGATGTGGCCGCAACCGGGTTGCTCCTGAGCGAGGCGCCACCCGGCGCAGTCCCGACCAGGCAGCGGTTCGTGCAACGCGGTCGCATCATTGCCGCCCTGTGCGGTGCAACGGTGATCGTGGAGGCTGCCTACCGCTCCGGTGCGCTCACCGTCGCCCACCGCGCCCTGGCCCTACGGCGCATCGTCGCCGCCGTGCCCGGCCCGGTCACCAGCGCCGCGAGCGCCGGATGCCACCAGTTGATCCAGAACGGCGAGACCCACCTCATCACCCACGCAGGAGACCTCACCGCCCTCATCACCTAAGACCACACCCGCCACCCACGACGAGGAGCCCGGCCGCATCCGCGCGGCCGGGCTCCTCGTCGTCCGGCAGTCCCGCCCGCCGCCCTCACCTTCCCAGGCCGCACCACGAGCACCGAGCTGCCGCGAGCCCGTGCCGCAGCCCCGAACCCCGGGCCCGCGCAGATCCTCTCAGCCCCCTCCCTCAGCGCCGACACACGTCTTGCATCTGCCACACCCGACCTCTGCAGGGCAGGCGGAATCCAGGCTGGAACCCGAGCGCGACCAGGCGTAAACTGGAAGTGTCCCGGTGGACAATTTCTTCGTTGTAGGACGCCCGAATCACGGGCGGTGGGGTCCGCCAACCGAACATCAGAATGCAGCCGCCTAGGTGTCTGCTGTTGAGACCGGAGACCCCGCCATGATCTTCTTCATTCCGCCTTCCGCCTTCCGCGCCGCAGCGAGCCTCTACTGGCTCAGCCAGCGCTGGATGCCCACCAACATCCTCGTCCGCCGCGTGCGCACCCGCCACGGGTTGCGTTGGGGCATCCCCCTCGCGCTCCTCGGCCTGCTCTACGCCGTCGGAGCTGTGGTGTGCGCAACGCTCGCGCAACACGGCGCCAGTGGCTGGTGGAACCTCGGATTCCTCCTCGGACTCTGGAATGCCCTCAAGCTGGTCGGCAACGGGCTCTACGCCACAGCAGGTTTGCTGGTCGTTCGCGTGCGCGAGTCCGGACAGCGACGGCACGCAACCGCGGTGCATTGACAAACGCAAGAGTGCGAGTAGGCAATGGGCATGAGGACGCAAGAGTGCGAGTAGGCAATGGGCATGAGGACGAGCGCCATGCAACTGGTGCCCGGTCCTGATCCGGGCTTGCGGTTACTCAGGACGTCCGGTTGAGGGTTGCGGTGCGCCCGTGCAGCAGGAGTTACAGCCCGAGGCTGACCGCTGCGACTGCGGCCATGGTCAGGTACATGCCGCGGTATCCCGTTGCGAAGTGAGGATGGCGAGTCGCCGTCGCCCACGGGCGGGCCAGGACGAGGGGTGTACCAGCGGCCCCTTCTTTGTGCTGCTGGACCTCACCTACCGTGAAGTTTGTGCCGTCGGGGCCACAATCTCGTCGCGCCCCGGCCCGTGCGTACTGAAGAAAGGGTGACATCAACGATGACGACAGCTGACGACCTCCTGGCTCCCTTGACCTTCCCGTGTGGTGCCGTGGCACCGAACCGCATCGCGCAGGCGCCGATGGTCGTGTGGGCGTCCGAGCCGCTTTCCGGTCACGTGACCGACGCAGATGTGGAGTACTTCGCGCGGCGGGCGGACGTCGCCGGCATGATCATCACCGGCGCGTCTTTCGTCAACCGTGAGGGCCGGGCATTCCTGGGCGGACTGGGCATCGACGACGCGACGGACATGGCCGGTCTGAGGCGGCTCGCGGCGGCGATCAAGTCCAAAGGCAACCTGGCTCTCGTGCAGCTGCACCACGGCGGGCGCGAGGCCAAGTGCGCCTACGACGAACTGGGATACGTGCTGGCGCCGTCCGCGATCGACCTCCCCTTCCTGCCGTACGTTCCCCGCGAGATGACCGAGGAGCAGATCGCTTCCACTGTCGCCGACTTCGGGCGGGCCGCGGTGCGCGCCGTCGAGGCCGGCTTCGACGGCGTGGAGATCCACGGCGCCAACCACTACCTCCTCCAGCAGTTCTTCTCCGCCTACTCCAACCGTCGCACCGACGCCTGGGGTGGCGACCTTGAACGGCGCATGGCCTTCCCGCTGGCCGTGCTCGACGAGGTCAAGCGTGCCGTCGCGCAGACCGGCAAGAAGGACTTCATCGTCGGCTACCGGATGTGCCCTGACGAGATCCACGGGGAGAACGTCGGCTACGACGTCACCGAGGCGATGGTCTTGGCCGAGAACGTGGCCGCCCACGGGGCCGACTACGTCCACCTGTCGATCTTCACCGGGTACGACGCGGTGCCAGCCGGTCACGACGCTTCCTACGGACGACTCGCGCGCAAGGCTGTCGCCGGCCGTTGCCCAGTGGTCATCGTCTCGAACGTCTTCACGGCCGATGACGCCGTGACGGCGCTCGACCACGGCGACATCGTCGCGATCGGCCGCGAGGCGCACATCGACCCGGACTTCGCCACCAAGCTCCGCGAGGGCCATGCCGACCAGATCATCACCACCGTCGCCGGCGGCCGCTTCACCGAGCTGTGCCTGCCCGACGGCGTGCGCACGTCGTACACCACCGATCCGTGGCGCCACATCCTGCAGCCGATGCCCGGCATCGAGGCGTACCTGTAGCGAAACCCACAGGAGTAGGCGTGGCGGCAGACAAGCCGGTGAACACCCTGAGCTCTCTGTTGCCAACAGGCGGAGACACCCCTGACCGGACGGAAGCGAGGGGTGTGCCAGCGGCCCCTTCCTGTGCTGTGGTGCCGCATCTAGCGTGAAGTGTGTCGTTGCGGCTGCGCTGACCCCGAAATCCGTCCGAAAAGCAGACCCGTCGTGCACCGTGAGACATGCGTGATCTGGAAGCCCGTACGCAACCGGAGCAGGCGCCGAGCAGGAGGGATGATGGAACACTTTCGCCAGAGGGTCAGCGTGGCCGGGGCAGCTCCGTGCCTCGTCCACCCGCGTCGAGCTGGTCGAGAACACGACAGCAGGGACATGGTGAGGGCGTTCGCCGCTGCGACTTTCTCGGCGTCGCTCGCGCTTGGCTTGACCGCATGTACCACGATCGCTCCGCGCGAGGAGCTAACGCCATCGGACGCTCCTGTGACCTCGTCGGTCGCGCCAGAGGACGCGGGCCAGCCCAGCGCCGGCGTCTACGAGCGCGTGAACGCCGACACCACCATGGTCGGCGTCATCAGTCACCCCGCCTTCGAGGGCTTCGGCCGGTTCCTCTTCCCCACCGGCGGGGGGCCGCCGGCCGCCGACCTGACCCTGCGCGACGTCGGATATCTCTTGCCGTACCACAGCGATATCAGGGTCGATACGACCGTGGACGTCATCAACTCGCTGATGGGGTCCGTCGAGCGGGGTGAGACCGTGTTCTACGACATCTACACCGACGAGCAGAAGGCAGCTGACCCGAGCAAGGAGGACACCGGCCTGTTCTTCCTCGCCGGCGAGGAAGACGCGCCGTTCGCGATCGTCAGCGCGGGCGGCGGCTTCTCCTACGTGGGCTCGATCCACGAGAGCCTCCCACACGCCCTCGAGCTGAGCCGCCGGGGCTACAACGCCTTTGCACTGCAATACCGCACGGGCGGCGCGCAGGTGGCCAGCGAGGACCTGGCCGCGGCCATATCGTTCGTGTTCCGCAACGCCGACGAGTTGGGAGTCAGCACCGATCACTACTCGCTGTGGGGTGGCTCGGCCGGTGCGCGCATGGCCGCCTACCTCGGCTCATATGGGCCGTCCGCCTACGGCGGTGATGACCTGCCCCGCCCCGGGACAGTCGTCATGCAGTACACCGGGCACACCGACTACACCGAACAGGACCCGCCGACCTACGCGGTCGTCGGCGAGGACGACGGCATCGCCAGCCCGCGGACCATGCGGGCCCGGATCGACGCGCTGGACGCGGCCGGCGTCGACACGCAGTTCCACGTCTACCCGGACCTTGGCCATGGCTTCGGCCTGGGGTTGGGGACGTCCGCCGAGGGTTGGGTCGACGACGCGGTGGCCTTCTGGGAACAGCACCAAGAACCGTGAGACGGCCAGCGAGAACCACCGCCCGCCGGGGCATTCACCACCGGCACGCGAACCGATTCAGAGGACACCATGCCGCAGCCAAGCAAGACCGGAACGCCGACCCGCACAGGGACCGACACACCATCTGCGTGCGAACGCTTGACGGAGGCAGGCCGCGTACTGCTCGCCTACTTCTCCCGGCCAGGAGAGAACTACCACGACGGGGGCCGCATCGATCTCAAGGTCGGCAACACCCAGGTGGTGGCAGAGATGATCGCCGCGATCGCCGATGTCGACGTATACCGGATCGAGGCCGCCGACCCCTACCCGGAGAACTACGAGGGCGCCGTCGCTCGAAACGTGCGTGAAGAGGCAAGCGATGCCCGACCTGCGATAGCGAACCCGCTGCCGTCCCTCGCCGGCCACGACACGATCCTGCTGGGCAGTCCGATCTGGAACGTGCAAGAGCCGATGATCATGCGCACATTCCTTGAGAGCATCGACGTTACCGCCGCGACCATCCACCCCTTCGTCACCTACGCCGTCAGCGGCATCGGCCGCGTTGAACGGAACTACACCCGGCTATGCCCTGAAGCCACGATCGGCGAGCCACTCGCCATCCGGGGAGAAGAGGCAACCAGAGCGCGCCCGCAGGTCGAGGCGTGGCTGGGACGAATCGGCCTGTTGTAGCCACCACGACCAAGAGCCCTTCCTGTGGCGATCTCGCCCGAGCTGCACGTCACACGAACACTCAATGTCGCGTGTTCTCTCCCGGCACCGGGACCGTTGCCACGACCAAGGTCTCTGTGCCGGTTCGTGCCGCTGGACGTCGCCGCCGCGCTAGGGGCTGACCGGCTCGTCGCGGCTTGCGTCGTTCTGCTCGCTGTCGTCCTCTGGACTTCCGGAGTTGTGGTGATCGTCATCGTCGACCGGCGCTTGTAGGCGGGGCCGGGGTCTGCAGAGCGCCAGGTACGACAAGACGGCCAGCACTGCACTGCCGGCCATGACCAGGGTCATCGACACCGCGCTGGCCTGGCCGGTGATGCTGACCATCTGGGAGACCACGCCGGACAGCGCTGCCTGCAGCGCACCCATCACGGCGGCCGCCATGCCGGCGTTGGCCCCGTGCCGGTCCAGGCCGAGTGTGGTGGTGTTGGCCATGTTCGGGGCGATGCACAAGGACGCGGCCGCCACCAGGGGCAGCAGCAGCCAGAGCGAGGGACGCGACAGCGCTGTCGTGACGGCGGCTGCGGCCAGGGTGGCCACCACGCTGATCACCAGCGCCACCGACAACACCTGGGCAGGGGAGTGCCGGGCGACCAGTCGGGCGTTCAGGACGCCCCCGACGATCATGGTGAGGGCGTTGAGTGCGAACAGCCATGAGTAGTGCGTGGCTGATAAGCCGTACTCGTTCTGCAGGACGAACGACGAGCCGGAGATGAAGGCGAACAGCACCCCGCCGCCGAACGCCTGGGTCAGGGAATAGCCGACGAACCGGCGATCGCTCAGCACGGCGGCCACGCTGCGTGCGGTGTCGCGTACCCCGCCGGCACGTCGACCTGCCGGCGGCAGGGACTCTCTCAGCAGGAACGTCGAGCAGGCGAGCATCAGCACCGAGATACCAGCAATCACCCACAAGATCCCGCGCCACCCGATCGGCGCTGCGAGCAGACCACCGGCGATGGGGGCAACGATCGGCGCCAAGGCTCCGATGATCCCCAGCAGGCTCATCGCCCGAGCCAGAGCCACCCCGTGGGCAAGATCTCGCGTCACGGCGCGCCCGATCACCATCCCGGCCGATCCGGTGAAACCTTGGACGAAACGCGTCGCGACCAGCACGCCGATCGACGGCGACAAGGGTGCGACCACGCTCGCCGCGATGAACAGGATGCCGGCACACAGCAGTGGGGCGCGCCGCCCCCACCGGTCGGAAATGGGTCCCCAGAGCAGTTGGCCGATGCCCATGCCCACCATGAACAGCGTCAGGGTCAGCTGCACGGTCGAGGCCGAGGTGGCGAACTCTGCGGCGACCTGGGGGAAGACCGGAAGGTACATGTCGGTCGCCAGTGGCGCGACCGCGCTCAGTAGGGCAATCGTCGCCAGTACGACCCACGTCAGGGCCAGTTCGCTATCGCCCTGAGCGGGCCGACGACCCGGCGATCTTGGTCGTGCCATTCTGTGTTCCCTTCAGAGGATTGAGGATCGATACGGCGCGCTGGGGCAGGCTCCGTGCCGCCGTTTGGCAGCATGGGCGCGGCAGCGCAACCACATGCGGAATGGCTGAGCGCTCGGAAGTCAGGGTTCGGTGCCCGAACCGCTCAACCGCGCGTCCAACGCACGCAGGGCGCTGGTCGCCGCATGGAGAGCCGCGACCTGATCGTCGTCGAGCGTGGAGATGGCCTGGTGATACAACTGTCCCCAGGCGGCTTCGACGCGTCGCCCCTCGGCCACGGCACGTTCGGTCGGGTAGATGCGAACCTGGCGCCCGTCGGCGGGATCGTTTGCCTTCCGCGCCAGCCCACGTCGGCACAATTCGGCGACGGCCGTGCTGGTGTTCGTCCGCTGCAGCATCGCCTCGGCTGCGATCTCATGGACCCTCACACCCGGACGGCTCGCGACAATCCGCAACACCTCGGCGGTCGTCGGCGACAGCGCCCCAACCCGGGCCAACGCGATCGACTGCGGTTTCAACCGTCGTGCGAGGTCGTGCACGACCACGGCAAGATCCCGCCAAGTCGCCTCATCCTCGCCGCTGGCCGCCGCCTCAAGGTCACGCGCCACACACTCACCATCCGTCTAATCTATGTATGAATTCATACTATCTCGCGGGGCGGTGCGAACAAGGTCGCCCTGCGCCGAACCGAGGCGGAGGAGTTGCCTCGCTTGGCGACACTCAATCCCGCTGCCTCGGGTGCATTCCGGGAGTTGGGGGGCGGCGGAGCGCGAGGATGGCGACGAGCGAGGCGGTCAGGACGAGGATGCCGTAGCCGGTGGCGATCTGGTCGATGTCGAAGACCGAGGTGACGCTCCCGGCGATCAGGCCGGGAAGGGCTGCGCCGCCGTAGGAGATCAGGTACAGGGTGGATAGCAGCCCGGCCCGGTCGATGGGCGTCGCGTGGTCGAGGACGGCCCTCATGCCGCCGGTGTTGACCGTGCCCTGGCAGAGGCTGGCCAGGACGCTGACGATGAGGAAGGGGACGATCACTCTGGCGTGCAGGGTGGCCAGGATCACGGCGGTGGCAATCACGAATCCGATCAGCCCGATCCGCAGGGCGGTGGTGGCGCGGAGGCGGCCGGTCAATGATCCGCCGACGGGTCCGAGGACGACGACCGAGGAGAACACGGCTGCGATGGCGATGGCGTTGTCGGTGCCGAGCCGGTCGGCTGTCAGCGCGGGCGCGAATGCCTGGTAGAAGCCCGCCAGCGACCAGGTCGCGACCAGCCCGGCTCCCGCGGCCAGCACGAGCCGGGCCTGTCCTGCCGGGATGTGCACTCGCGGGCGAAGCGATGCCATAGCGCCCGGGGTGCGTGGCATCGTCTCTGCGCACACCACTAGCAGGACGCCGCACACCGTCAGGGCGGCGGCTAGCAGGAGGTAGACCAGGGTGCGGGGGGCCGGGCCGTGCTCCGCAAGGATGCCGGAGATCAGGGCGCCGACCGGGATGGCCGTGGAGGGGCCGACGCTGGTCAGCACCGCGGCCAGCCAGGTGGGCCGGGCCGGGGCGGTGTCGATGACGTAGGAGCCCAACGCTGCCGACGCGACCCCGCAGGCCAGCCCCTGCAAGACACGTCCGGTCATCAGGACGGGCAGGGTTTCGACCTGGGTGAGGACCAGGCAGCCGGCGATCGCGGCGATGACGGCGCCGATCGCCATCGGTCGGCGTCCGATGTGGTCCGACAGGCGGCCGAGCAGCAGCAACGACAGCGCGGTGGTGGTCAGGTAGGTCACGGTCGTGATCGCGAGTCCGGCGTCGGTGATGCCGTTGGTGACCCGGTAGGTGTTGTATAGGGGGACTGGCGTGCCTGAGGCCATGAAGATCAGAATCAGGCTGGTCGAGACGACCGCGAACGTGGCCATGGACGGTAGCCGCCGTGGCCCGCGATGTGTTGCTTCGAACGGCAGTTCCGCCGACGGTGCCCGGTTCGAGGGCGTCTCCGGGCCGGGCAGTGGTGTGGCCCCGGTGGCAGGGTTCGCTGGTTCGTCCCGGTCGCGGGACGGGTTCTCGGCGGGGTCGAGTACTGGGCAGCTGGTTTCGTTGGAGGGTTGTGTGGTCACGTGGTGAGGGCTTCCTGGTTCGGGGAGGCGGTTGTTGTGTGCCGTGCGAGCAGTCGTGGGCGGAGCACGACGAGGAACAGCACGAGAGCGAGGACGACGAGCAGGCACAGGCCGGCGAAGGCTGCGGGGTACCCGAGGTAGGTGATGGCCAGGCCGAGGACCACGGCCCCCAGGCCGTAGGCGATGTCGGCGGTTGCGAACAGGGTGGCGCTGGCTGCGCCGCGGCGGTCTGCGGGGCAGACAATGTAGGCGATCGCCTGCAACACCGGCAGGACCACGCCGTACCCGAGGCCGAACAGGACCGCGGAGATCAGGAAGACCGGCAGGCTGTCGGCCCACCACAGCACGACGAGCCCGGCGATCATCGCCGCCATACCGGGGATGAGCACCACGGTGTGGCCGTGTCGGTCGGACACTCGCCCGACGCCCAGCCGCACCACGAACAGTGCGAGGGCGAAGACGGTGAAGTACAGGCCGATGTCGCCGACGCCCCGGTTAAGTCCATAGCTGGCGATGTAGGCCATGATCGCGCCGTAGGGTGCGACCACGAACAGGAACACAAGGCAGGTGGGCAGCACGCTCCTTTCGAGGAGTCGACCGTGTCCCTGCGGCGCCGCGGTCAGCTCTGCTGACGGGGTATCACCGGACACGACAATGGGATGGTGACTGCGCCGTGTCTTCTCGTAGCTGATGAAGAGCCCGATGCTCAGGGCCGCCAGTCCGGCCAGGGTGCTGGTGGCGAACAGCCAGTTTGAGCCGCGGGCTTGGAGTACGCGCAGGCCCAGGTCGGGTCCGATGGCCATGCCGACGGTGTTGGCCAGCGTGTAGTAGCCGATGCCCTCTGCGCGGCGGGAGGCGGGTGCCAGGTCGGCGGCCATGGTCGAGGCCGCGGTCGAGGAGGCGGAGAAGCCGGTGCCCTGCACGAACCGCAGGCCCACGATCGCCGGCAGCGCCGCGAACACGATGAACAGCGGGGAGATCACGGTCATGGTCAGCGCGCCGATCAGGTAGACCGGTCGGCGTCCCCAGCGGTCGGTGAGGCCGCCCCACAGCACCCTGGGCAGCAGAGAGCCGAGGGTGTAGACCGCGATGATCAGGCCACCGACCGCGACCGTGCCAGCACCGGAGCTCTGGGCGAACAGCGGCAGGGTGGGGGTGAGCATGAACGTCGTGACGTACATGAACACCGCGCTGGCCAGCAGCAGTATGAACTGCCACGTCCACAACGGCTCTCGACGGGGGTCAGAGGCGGCCGCCATCAGTCGAAGTAGACGGCGGGCTTGAGCAGGGTGCGGTCATGGTCGAGGAAGAGCTGGAGCGCCTCGGCGGTGTGGTCCTTGCCGTGGAAGCGGTGGGTGATCAGCGGTGCCGGGTCCAGCCGGCCGTGCTCGACGAGGGCGAGGAGCTTCTCCAGGAACCAGCGGCCTCCGGAGCATTCGACCGCCTTGATGGTCTTCTCCCCATACCCGTAGCCCCAGGCGACGTTGTCCAGCACTGTGGTCTCGTCGGCGAAGAACGCGGCGACGTTCGCGACCGTACCGCCGCGGCGGACCAGACGTAGCGCGTCGGTGATGGACGCGGTGGTGCCCCCTGCTACCAGCACCGCGTCGACCGGGCCACCATTGCGTTCCAGGATCTCGGCGACGAAGTCGCCCTCGTGGTAGTCGATGGTATCGGTGGCCCCGTAGGCGGTGGCGACCTGGAAGCTGACCGGGCGGGAACCGATGGCGAACACGCGCCCGGCGCCGTGCAGGACGGCGGCGCGTACTCCCATCAGCCCGACTGGGCCGACACCGAGCACGGCGACGGTGTCGCCGTAGCCGATACCCAGTTCGCGGACGCCCTCGAAGGCGGTGGCGGCCATGTCGGGGATCATCAGTGCCTGCTCGTCCGTCACGCTGTCGGGGATGTGGGCGAGGTTCATGTCCGCGTCCAGCAGGTAGTAGTAGTCGACGACGGAGCCGCCACGGTCGGGGTCGTCGACCCAGTACTGCGAGGTGTTGTGCAGCTTCGGCTGGCCGGCCTGCGCCTCGAGGCTGCGGAAGTCGGGCTGGCACGCCGAGACGACGACCCGGTCACCGGGCTTGAACTCGCGGACCAGCTCACCGACCTGCTCGACGATGCCGACCATCTCGTGACCGATCGGCTTGCCCACCAGCCACGGGATACTCGCCGACCCGGTCTGGAGCAGGTGCACGTCGGTCGTGCACGGGGAGACGACGACGGTGCGCACCAGCGCCCCGTACGGGTTGACCGCGGGAACCGGTAAGGTGCGCCACTCGGCCTTGTCCTTCTCTGCGATGACGAAGCCTTGCATCGTCGCGCCTGGTAACTGGGTGGTGGTCATGATCGGGGTGCCTTTCGTGGATGTCAGTAGTTGAAGGTGTCAGGGGGCGCGGGCACCGGAGGGCGGCGGGATCGAGGTGTGGTGTGTCTAGCTGCTTGTCGACCGGGATCGTCCTGTCTCCGGTGTCCGGCAGTGCGGGTCGGGCCCTGATCGGTTCCGTGCCGTGCTGGGATGGTGGGCGTTCACCCTCCGATTCCGCCTTCGGGGAAGTCGGTGCTGGCGCTGAGCTCGCGCATGGCGTCGAGTTCGGCGTGCTGGCGTTCCAGCTCGGTCTCGATGACCGTGATTGCGTCGGTTCCGAGCACCACCCGTAGGGGGAGGGTCTCGGACTGGGCGAGGGTGAGGATCGCCTGGGCGGCGCGGGCCGGGTCGCCCAGCTGCTTGCCGTCGGTGTGGTCGTTCTCCTTGCGGCGCAGCCCCGCGGTGGTCGCGTAGTCCTCGATCGCGGTGGCGGACTGCTGCAGGGAGCGGCCGGCGAAGTCGGTGCGGAACGCGCCCGGCTCGACGATCACGACGCGGATGCCTAGCGGGGCGACTTCCATCCGCAGCCCGTAGGACAGGCCCTCCAGGGCGAACTTGGTAGCGGAGTAGTAGCCCGAGCCCGGGTTCGAGAGACGTCCGGCGATCGAGGAGATGTTGATGATCGTGCCCGCGCGACGCGCCCGCATTCCGGGCAGGATCTGCTTGATGAGGTCGACGGGGCCGAAGAAGTTCGTCTCGAACAGCTCCTGCACCTCGGCGGCGTCGGCCTCCTCCACCGCCGAGCGGTAGCCATGTCCGGCGTTGTTGACCAGGACGTCGATGCCGCCGAAGCGCTCCGTCGCCTGCCGCGCCACCAGGGCGACCTGCCCGTGGTCGCGCACGTCCAGCGGGAGTGCGAGGGCCGTGTCGGGGTGGGCTTCGGCGAGGGCGGCGAGCTTGGCCGGGTCACGGGCGGTGATGACGGCGTTGTGGCCGGCATCCAACACCGCCGTCGCGATGGCGCGGCCAAGGCCGCTGGAGCATCCGGTGATCAGCCACGTAGACATATGCGCTTCTTCTCTTCTCTTGTGTGTTCGCTGTGCGATGGTCGGGGGCGTCTACCGGGTCAGGTGGTGGCGTCGGTGCTGAGGGTGAGGGGTTCGTGGCGGTCGACGTCGGCCTGTTCGGCCTGCGTGAGGGTGCGGTAGTCGGTCAGGGCGTCGCTGCCGAGCAGCAGCAGGGCGGGCGGGACCGGTTCGGTGGTTGCGGTGAGGATGGCGCGGGCTGCCTTGACGGGGTCGCCGCGTTGTGGGCCGAGCCGGCCCTCGCCGGTGCGTCCGAGGATCTCGTCGTAGTCGCCGATGCGGATCTCGGACCGGCGGGCGGAGCGGCCTCGGAAGTCGGTGCGCATAGAGCCGGGCTCGACGACCATGACGTGAATCCCGAGTGCCGCGACTTCTTTGCGCAGGGCACCGGAGGCGGCTTCCAGGGCGGCCTTCGCCGCGGAGTAGTAGCCGCCGCCGGGCAGAGTGAGCTTTACCCCGACCGAGGAGACGTTCACGATCAGCCCGGACCCGCGCGAGCGCATGCCGGGCAACACGGCGTTGATCAGCGCGACCGGGCCGGTGAAGTTCGTGGCAAACAGCTCGGCCACCGCGTCGTCCTCGCCCTCCTCGATCGCTGCGGTGTACCCGTAGCCGGCGTTGTTGACCAGCACGTCGATGTCGCCGAAGCGGGCCTGGGCCGTGTCAACGGCGGCGGCGATCGACGTCCGGTCGGTCACGTCCAGCCGCACCGCGGCCGCGGTATCAGGATGTGCGTCCTCGAGGTCTCGGATCGTCTGCGGGTCGCGGGCGGTGGCGACCACCTGGCCACCTGCGGCTAGAGCCTGTTCGGCGAGGGCGCGACCGAGTCCGCTGGAGGTGCCGGTGATCAGCCACGTCGCCATGATGCCCGTGCCCTCTGCTGACACCTGGTGGCCGTCGTGTCGCGAGTTCACGTTGTTTCGGGTCACGAGTTGTCGACGGCCTTCGGGAACGAGCGGGTGTTGAGCAGCTCCGGGTCGGGGCCGCCGCGCAGCCCGGTGTCGAGGGCGTCGATCGCGGCCAGTTCCTCCGGCAGCAAGGTGAAGTCGAACACGTCGACGTTCTCCGTGATGCGGGACGGAGTGACCGACTTCGGCAGCGCCGAACGGCCCTGGTCGAGGTGCCAGCGCAACACCACCTGGGCGGGTGTCTTGCCGTACTTGGCAGCCAACCCGGTGATCACCGGGTTCTCCAGCACGTTCCCGCCTCCGGGGGCGTCGGTGGGGCGGTAGCGGTGGATGCCCCCGATCGGGGACCACGCCTGGGTGAGGATGCCAAGCGTCGCATCGGCGTGCTGCACGGTCGCGTTCGTGAAGTACGGGTGCAGCTCGACCTGGTTGACCGCCGGCACCACGTCGACCTTGTCCAGCAGGCGGGTGAGGTGGTCGGGACTGAAGTTGGACACGCCGATGGCGCGCACCTCGCCGTCGGCGAGCTTGCGCTCAAGCAGCCGATAGGCGGCGATGGTGTCGTCGAAGTCCGCCGGGGTGGGCTGGTGCAGCAGGTACACGTCGACGTAGTCCACGCCAAGGCGGCGCAGGCTCGCATCGAAACCGACCTCGGCCTTGCCGTCGGCGTAGTCGCTGATCCACAGCTTGGACTCCACGAAGATCTGGTCCCGATCGACGCCTGAGCTCCGGATGCCCTCGCCGACCTCGCGCTCATTGCCATAGGACGCGGCGGTGTCGATCAGCCGGTAACCGTCACCGATCGCGACCGTCACGGCCGCAACGGTGTCCTCTGGCGTGGTCTGGAACACGCCAAAGCCCAGGGCGGGGATCGCCAGCCCGTTATTGAGCGTCACTCGGGTCTGCCCGGTGGTGGCCATGATCATGTGCCTTTCGTCGAATTGGGAGGCCATTGCTATCGCGGTTGCCTTGCCCTTTCCGATCAGGACAATGCGAGCGGTGGCCAGCTTTGGTCGATGCCTTCCACTCTTCGCTCTTTCAGTCTGACCTGACAGTTCCTGTCGACCCACGTACCCGTAGCCCACCCCACTAGAGGGCGGACCGACTTAGGCTGTACGTATGGATCACAGGAACGAGGTACGGGAGTTCCTGCGCACCCGTCGGGCCAGGATCAGCCCCGAGCAAGCCAACCTCATCGGTGGCGGCAACCGGCGCGTGCCGGGACTGCGCCGCGAAGAGGTTGCGCTGCTGGCCGGGGTGAGCGTCGACTACTACGCCCAGCTGGAACGCGGCGACCTCGGTGGTACCTCTGATCAAGTGCTCGATGCGCTCGCTCGAGCCCTCCAGCTCGACGAAGCCGAGACCTCCCATCTGTTCGACCTCGCCCGGGCGGCCGTTCCCCGACCGCTGCGCCGCACCCGACCCCGGGACTCGGCGAACCAAGTACGCCCCAGCCTTCAGCGATTTCTCGACGCGATCACGGACGCTCCCGCGTGGGTGCGTGACGAGCGCATGAACTTCGTCGCCACCAACCAGCTCGGCCGGGCGCTGAACGCACCGCTGTTCGCAGACCCGAGGCGCCCCGTCAACAACGCCCGCTTCGTTTTCCTGAACGAGGAAGCCTCCCGGCAGTTCTACCTCGACTGGAACAAGGTCGCCAACGACATCGTCGCCACGCTCCGCAGCTACGCCGGCAAGCACCCCCACGACAAACAGTTGACCGATCTGGTCGGCGAGCTTGTCACCCGCTCTGACGCATTCCGCACCAGCTGGGCAGCGCACAACGTGAAATACCACCGCACCGGCATCAAGCGTCTGCGCCACCCCATCGTCGGCGACCTCGAACTTGCCTACGAGGGCCTCGACCTGCCCGGTGATCCCGGCTGGCACCTCTACACCCTCACCGCCGCGCCCGGCAGCCCCTCTGACGAACGACTCCGCCTGCTCGCCAGCTGGGCCGCGACCCTCGAACAGAACGACGAGGCAAACGACCCCGCGCGCTCCAGCACGCCGGACCCGTGAGGGGCGCACGAAGGGCGATGCCCGACGATTCTTGAACACTGACGGCTCAACTTCTGTTCGCAATCTCGACTCGCGGACGTTCAAGACGGTCAGTGAGAACGACCGTTCCAGGATCTGTTCTGCTCGGAGTTCTGCTTTCGAGCATCGTCTGGAACCGAACCGTCCCTCGGTCGCTCAAGAGGTACACCAGCCCATTGGAACAGGATCAACCGAGAGCATCTCTCGGCGACGAAAAGGGACGGGCTTCCAGTACCTGGAATACCAGCACCTTCCTGCTTGGCGATCAATGACGTGCAATCAGTGGGGAAGCCACACAGGAAGCACCAAACTTGAAGGGAACACTGACATGGCGGACAAGGAGCACACGGCACGTACGGGACCGGTGTTGGACTATCGGCGAAATCCGTTCACGCTGGTCTACGAGGACGCGATCACCCAGAACGAGCCGGGCAAGGTCAACATCCACCCCGTGACCTACCGGCTACACGACATCGACATCGCCGCGAACGTCTACACCCCTGCGGGCTACGACCCGGCCGGTTCGTACCCGGCGGTCACGGTGGCGCACCCGAATGGCGGGGTCAAGGAGCAGGTAGCCGGCCGCTATGCGCAGCGCCTCGCCGAGCAGGGCTACATCACCATCGCCGCGGACGCGGCCTACCAAGGCGGCAGCAGCGGCGAGCCCCGCAGCATGGACAAGCCGTTCTACCGCACCGACGACGTGCACGGCATGGCGGACTTCATCGCCGGTTTCCCCGGCGTGGACACCGACCGTCTCGGCGCCCTGGGTATCTGTGGTGGGGGCGGCTACACGCTGAAGGCGGTCCAGTCAGACAAGCGCTTCCGGTCCGTGGCGACGGTGAGCATGTTCAACTCCGGTCGCGTGCGGCGCAACGGCCTGCAGGACTCCGCCGTGGACACCATCCAGGAGCGGCTGCGGCAGGCCGCCGCAGCCCGCGCGCAGGAAGCTGCTGGTGGCGAGGTTCTCTATGCCGGTGACGCGGACCTGACCGATGAGCAGATCGCGGCCCAGCCGTTCGACCTGTACCGGCAGGGGTACGAGTACTACTGGAAGACCCACGCGCACCCGGGGTCGACGTTCAAGTACACGATGAGCAGCCTGCTGGACCTGATGAGGTTCGATGTCACCGATCAGATCGAGCTGATTGATGTGCCGCTGCTGATGATCGC
The DNA here is from genome assembly GCA_015655415.1 of Actinomycetales bacterium. GTDB lineage: Bacteria > Actinomycetota > Actinomycetes > Actinomycetales > Microbacteriaceae > Humibacter. The sequence goes on along the minus strand of JAATFB010000067.1, from coordinate 32,365 downwards.
GGGCAGCGCCGCCGACACCCGCTACATGACCGACGACGCCTTCCCCCTGGCCACGGGAACCGAGGACAAGGAGTTGTTCCTCATCGAGGGCGCCCGGCACATCGAGACCTACTGGGTCGATGAGTACGTGGACGCCGCCATCGGCAAGCTCACCGGGTTTTACGCCCGCACGCTCGCCTGAGCGGGCATTCCCACGTCGGCGCAGCGAGTGAAGGGATATCTGTGACAGTGCAGAAGAAGCTTGGTGTCGGGATCATTGGGCTGCAACCGGAACATGGTTGGGCAGCCCGTGCCCACGTACCGGCACTGCGAGCTCTCTCCAACGATTTCCAGATCGTCGGAGTCGCCAACCGCAGCGCCGAGAGTGCGCGTCGAGCCGCCAGCTACTACGACATTGAGGGCACCGTCGGAGACGTCGACGACCTAGTCGCATCCTCGGATGTCGACATCGTGACGGTGACCGTGCGCGTGCCCGGGCACTTCTCGCTCGTCAAGCGGGCGCTGGAGGCGGGAAAGAACGTGTACTGCGAGTGGCCGCTGGGTCGCAGCCGTGCCGAAGCGGAGGAACTCGCCGGTCTCGCCCGCGATCGCGGCGTCCTCGGCGTCATCGGGACGCAGGCCCGGGTTACCCCAGCTGTCGTGTACCTGCGGAACCTGGTTTCCTCCGGACAGCTCGGCACGGTGCTGTCGACGACGATCCGGGGCTGGGGGCGCGGCTGGGGAGCCGCCATCGAGAGTGCTGCGTCTGAGGGTTATCTGCTCGACCCGGACAACGGCGCGACGTTGGTGACCATCCCGATCGGGCACACCATGTCCGCCGTCCGCGACATCTTCGGCGATATCGCCGACCTGTCCTCCCTCGTCGACTCGCGTCGTGGCGTGGTCCGGGACTCCGCGACCGGGGAGGCCGTGCCCATGTCCGCGCCGGACGAAGTTGCCTTCATCGGGCACTTCGCCAGCGGCGTCCCGTTCTCGGTGCACTATCGGGGCGGCGTCCCCCGCGACGAGCCGGGACTGAGCTGGGACATCCAAGGGACGGAGGCGGACGTCCGCGTCACGGCGGAGCCGTCCGGGCACGTTCAGATGGTGCCCCTGCACATCCAGCTGCGCACGGGTCGGGAAGAACGCTTCCGCGACGTCGCGGTGCCCGAGGAACCCGGGGCCATCCCCGACGACGCCATCGCCGGGAACGTGGCGCGTCTGTACGCGCGGATGGCTGGCGACCTCCGCGCCGGTACGTCGAACGCACCCACGTTCGACGACGCGGTCGCGCTACACCACGTCGTCGATGCGATCGTCGGTTCGACCACCCTGACGCGGCTGCCCGCCGCAGCCGCGAACAGGCTACTGCCCTAATCCGGGAACCCCCACGACGGGTAGCTGCGGATGCAGGATCTGGCTCAGCGGCAAGCGTCTCCGCTTCGCCATGATCGGTGATGGCCGCTCTGCGGTCATCCGCAGCCCTGTCGTCGTTCAGTACGCGACGGTGAACCGGGCACGATGGTGCGTCGGCTTCTCGATCTCTTCAACGATGGCGAGGGCGAGGTCAGCGCCGGAGATGTTCGACTGCCCGTTCTCGTCCACCAGGAGCACGTCGCCGCCGATGCGGTAGACGCCGGTCGCCTCACCGGGCGCCCAGGCGCCGAAACTGCTGGCAGGGCTGACGAAGAACCAGTCGAGTGCGTCCTCGCTAGCGCGCAGATCATCGAGAACCCCCGCAAGCTCGGCAGCCTCGGATTTGAACGCATCGGGGAAACCGTCGGTCTCGACCAACTGCGGGCCGCCCGCAGCGACCAGCAGCGAGCCGGCGCCGCCGACCACCCCGAACCTGGTGCCGTTGGCCTGGGCGAGATCGGCAACCTTCTTCTCGATCCCGCGGAGTCTGCCAGCGCCCTCGAGCTCGCCGCGCGGGGAGAGGGCCGAGATCACGACATCGGCGCCCTCCATCGCGGTAGCCAGGACGGTGTCATCCGCGACGTCTCCGGTGCGGTACTCCACGCCCTCGATCTGGGTCTCGGGAATCTTCCTGCTGTACGAGACAACGGTGTGCCCCTTCTGCACGCCGGCCGCGACGATGTTTCCGCCGGCGTATCCGGTGCCGCCCAAGACGGTGATGTGTGCCATACGTGTGCTCCTTGCTGAATTGACGAGGGCAAGGGATTCCCCTCCGCCCCTGTTCTAGTTACTGTAGGAGAGTTACTTACCTGTGTGAAGTAGGCACCTCGCGGTAACCATGCCATCGTCTGTCCACCGGAGAGGAGCATGAATGGCACGGCAGCAGTGGGATCCGTACGTTCGGGATTGCCCGACGCGCCAGCTTCTGGACCGCATCGGGGACCGATGGACCGTTCTCGTGATCGGCGCGCTGGAGGGCGGCCCCCGCCGCTTCTCGGAGATCGCCCGTCGTGTCGATGGGGTATCGCAGAAGATGCTCACCCAGACGCTGCGCGCCTTGGAGCACGATGGCCTCGTGACTCGCACGGTCTTCGCCGAAGTCCCGCCTCGTGTCCAGTACGAGCTCACGGAGCTGGGCGAGACGCTTCGTGAGCCGTTGAAGGCATTGGAGGACTGGGCGACGACCCATATGGGCGCGGTGATCGATGCGCGTCACGAGAGTGAACCCTCCCGTCCGGGAGTGCCGCCGGACGGTGCTCGTCGGCGCTAGCCGTCGCGGCGACCCACTGGTGTCCACCTTGAGATCCATCACCATGGCTTCAGTTCCCCCCCGCCGAAGGATCTTTGCCGACAAGGCGAGTCACCCGCACTGGTCAGCATCGCCCGGAGGGGCATGCCTCGGGGACGCGCATCCGGCCGCTCTCCAGGGTGTTGCCTTCGGGCTCGGCACTGCCACGTGCGATTGTGCTAGAGCAGTTGGTCGGAGGGGCGCAGGAGGATCTCGTTGAGGACGAGATGGCGGGGGCGGGAGAGCGCGAAAGCGATGACCTCGGCGACGTCCTCGGCCTTGACGGTGGCGACGTCGTACAACCCTTGGATGACTTCGCGGGTGGCGTCGTCGGTGATGTGGGTGGGGAGCTCGGTGTCCACCACGCCCGGCTCGATGACGGTCACACGGATGCCGGGCAGTAGCTCCTGGCGCAGGGATTCGGACCAGCCGTTGATGCCCCACTTGGTGGCGGCGTACACCCCGTTGCCCTGGCTGGCGGTGCGGCCGGCGACGGAGGAGAGGTTGACGATGTCACCGCCACCATCCTTGAGTTGGTCGAGGAACACTTCGGTGGTGGTGATCGCGCCCAGCAGGTTCGCCTCGATCATGGTGCGGTAGTCCTGGTACAGCGCCGAGCTGAAGGGGCCGAGCAGCATGGCGCCGGCGTTGTTGACCAGGACGTCAGTACCTCCGAGCTCGTCCTTCACGCGCTTGGCAGCGGCGATCAGCTGGCTGCGGTCGGTGACGTCGGCTTGGATGGCGATGGCGCCGCCGCCGATGTCGGTGGCGAGGGCCTCGATGCGGTCCAGCCGGCGTGCGAGGAGAGCGACGCGGTAGCCGTCGGCCGCGAGAGCGCGTGCGGTGGCAGCGCCGATACCCGACGAGGCGCCGGTGATGACCGCGACGCGGCCGGGATTCTGGGAGTCGGTCATGTGAATGGGTTTCCTTACCTCTGGCCTGGATATAGGTGTCTCGGGGCGGCTGCGCGTTCTGGGACCGGAGGGCCCGGCGTCGGCGGACTCGCCTCAACACCTATCCAGGGCAGCACACTGACGGCTCCGGTGGGAGTGGCTGGTTATCCGTGTACTACCAGCCACTGCCAGCCGCGGGGGCGCGGTCATAGCGTGGGGGCATGGCTATGCAAGCTGGGGCAGAGAGGAAGCCATGACCGAGGAGAAGAGCCGCGCCCAACAGCTGATGGGCGACATCGCCCCGAAACTGGCGGAACTGACCGACGAGGTACTGTTCGGGGACGTGTGGGCCCGCCCCGGCTTGTCGCCCCGCGACCGCAGCCTGGTCACCGTTGCCGCCCTGGTCGCGTTGAACCGGACCGAGCAGCTGCGTTCACACCTGCGCCTGGGCCTGCAAAACGGCCTGACCGAACAAGAACTCGTCGAGGCGATCACCCAACTCGCGTTCTACGCCGGATGGCCCTGTGGCGTGGCCGCCGTCGGCGTGCTCCGCGACGTCACCCGCGGCGACGAACCAGGTGAGGACCGATGAGACGCCTGCCCTCATCGCCGACCGCGGCAGTGAATCCCGACCGGTTCACTGGGCAGGTGTGGGTCGATCCGATCGCCGAGGGCGAGCTGCCGTCTCGGCTCCGTCTTGCTCTGGTGCATTTCGCGCCCGGGGCGCACACCGTCTGGCACTGTCACGCCCTTGGGCAGACCCTGTACGGCACCGATGGGGTCGGTGTCGTACAGAGCCGCGACGGCCAGACCCTCCTGCTCCGCCCGGGCGAGACCGTGCACACCCCACCCGGACAGTGGCACTGGCACGGTGCCCTCCCAGACCGGCTCATGACCCACCTGGCCGCTGGTGAGAGCACGGGTGACCCGAACGCGCTCGACGTCGAGTGGGGCGACCGCGTCACAGACGACGAGTACGAAGGAGCACTCATCCATCTCGGTCAGGAGCTGACCCCGGATTCAACCGACGAGAGCGCCTGACACATCTTCAGCGGCCAGCACGCCACCGCCGAGCGGCGTTCCCTCGTCCCCCCCGCGAGGCACGTCTACGAGAACAACTCGTCCCATGATCTAGGAGAATCAGATGGCCGACCGTCAACCGCTGTTTGCGGTTCTGGGTCCCCACCAGAGGGGCTTCCTTGACGGCTTCTACAACACGGCGGCCATGCCATGAGCGGAATCCGAGAAGCGTCGGTTGTACTGCTCGTCGCGCTCGTGACGCTGAGCGGTTGCACCAGCGGCGGCCCGCCGATGGACAACGACAGCGGGAGTCAGACGCCCTCCGCGACGGCTGTGAGTCAGTCTCCTTCCGGGATGGCTGTGAGCACGAATCCGCTCTCTCAGGTGCTGGAGGCCGTTCCGCAGGGCTATTCTTCGCCCGCCCAGCAGCAAGGAACGCTTGTCGAGCTGAGTTATGACACTTACGAGTCGATGACATATGAGCAAGAGACGCAGGAGCTGACCAAGCGCGCGATCGTCTATCTCCCGTATGGCTACAACGCGGATGAGCAGTACAACGTGTTCTACCTGATGCACGGCGGGTGGGGTAATGAGACGACGACGCTCGGAACGCCGGGCGACCCTTCCGCTTTCACGAATGTGCTCGACAATGCGATTTCTGCGGGTGAGATCCAGCCGCTGATAGTCGTCGCCCCTACCTACAACAACACCAGCCCGGAGGACAGCGGAAGCTTCGGCCTGGCGCTCACGTTGAACCAGAACTACCATCATGAGCTCCTGAACGACCTCGTCCCGGCAGTAGAAGGCACGTACTCGACCTACGCTGAAAGTGTTTCGCCGGAAGATCTTGTGGCCTCTCGTGACCACCGCGGTTTCGGCGGCTTCTCCATGGGCGCGGTGGCGACGTGGCGGACCTTCCAGTACGCCCTGGATTACTTCCGGTACTTCCTGCCGATGAGCTGCGGGACCTCACTGGACATGGACAACATCGTTGCTGCCGCTCAGACTCGCGATCAGGCCGACTACTTCGTATGGGTCATCACGGGGACCGAGGACTTCGCCCATCAGTATGACGAGAACAGGGTGGAACTCATGCGGAACTCCCCATATTTCACTGAGGCCGACAGCGAACAGGACGGGAACTTCGCTTACCGCGTCAGGGATGGCTATTCCCATGATGGGGTTGCCGCGATGGAGTACACCTACAACGGGCTGCGCTGGTTCTGGGGCGCGTGAAACACGGGGAGCCGCATTCGTTGGACTGGAACATCTACGGCGTGAAAAGGATCGGGAAAGGAAGGGGCCATACTGTTCGCCGAACTGGTGAGGTTGAGTGGATGCACTGCCAGCCGCCGGTCGATCGGCCGTAGCGCCGTTACTGCGAGCGATCATCGCGGCCACTCGACGCCAACCGTATCCACCGGGGCGCCGAATGACGGCAACAAGGGTGTACTACCAGCTACTCCCTGAATGGTGACGGTCCACCTAACGTGGAGTGCGTGAGCAAGAACGCGACTTTGAGCAGCGACGTCGGAATGCCTGCTCCGGGCCTCGATGTGTTCCCGACCTCGGCTGAGCAGACCGTCGCGCCGGCAACGGACGCGCCAGCAACCGGCGCCGTGTTCCGGTTCACCGCGATCGGCACTGGTTGGAAGATCGACACCGAGAATCCGCTACCCGATCAGCTTCAAGAAGAGATCATCGCCCTGACCGAGGACTTCGATCGGGTCTGGTCACGGTTCCGCGCTGACTCGCTCGTCAACCAGATCGCGCACGCGCCCGCCGGGGGACGGTTCACATTCCCTGCCCGCGACACCGCACTGCTCGACCTCTACGACACGCTCGTTACCGAAACCGGTGGCGCGGTCGACCCGCTCGTCGGTCGAGACCTGGAGCTGCTCGGCTACGACTGCGGCTACACCCTTACCCCCGACTACGCCACCCTTGCCGGCCGCCGCCCGGACTCATGGCTCGGCGACGTCCGCCGCGAAGAGGTCACGCTCGTGACGGACCACCCATTGGTGATCGACGTGGGCGCAGCCGGAAAGGGCTACCTGGTCGACCTCATCACCGCGGTTCTGTGCCGCACTGGAGTCGGCCGGTTCGTCGTAGACGGCAGCGGCGACCTACGCCACCACGGCCCCGACCCAGTGATCGTGGGGCTGGAGCACCCCACCCGGCCGGGCCGGGTCATCGGCACCGTTCCCTTGCGGGATCGAGCACTGTGCGCGTCGGCAAGCACCCGCCGCGCATGGGGTGACCGGCTGCACCACATCCTGGATGGTCACACCCGACAACCCGTCTCCGATGTGATCGCCACCTGGGCCATCGCCCAGGACGCCGCCACCGCCGACGGGCTGGCCACCGCACTGTTCGTCACCGACCCCGCTCGTCTGGATACGTTCGCGTTCTCCTGGGTACGGATGCTCGCCGACGGCCGTGTCCAGTGGTCCAACGACTTTGACGGGGAGCTGTTCCTCTAGCCAGCCACCCGACAACCCCCCCGCCTGCGAAAGAAAGACAAGAACATGGGCCCCCGAATCACCACCCGTGCGGCCATCGCGGCCGCCGCATCCCTGACCGTCATCGCCCCCTTGGCCGGATGCGTGAGCGACCCCTCTACATCCTCGGCGTCGTCCCCATCGACGACGCCCAATGCCAACTCGGGATCACCCACCACCGGATCAGGCTCCAGCACCGCTGAATACAACGACGGCACCTACACCGTCCGTGGGGTATACGGCGGCGCCCCCTCCTACATGACCGTCACACTCGCCCTCACGGACGACACCATCACCGATGTCGCGGTCGAGCCGATGCCGGTGAACAACGACACCTCCCGCGGCTACCAGGAACGATTCGCAGCCGCCGTACCCGACGAGGTGATCGGCAAGAGCATCGCCGACCTCGAAGTCGGAATCATCGCCGGAGCCAGCGGATGCGCAGACGGCTTCAACGACGCCCTCACCAAGATCCGCGAACAAGCCAACGCAAACCAGTAGCGCACGAACGAGAGCAGAAGGAGCTAACCATGCCCGAGAACCTGTCCACAGTGCTGGTCGTGGGAGCGACCGGCAGCATCGGCCGCCACGCCGTCGCTGAGGCCCTGCGCAACGGATACGCGACCCGCGCCCTCGTCCGAGACGCCCACCGAGCCAGCGACGTGCCCGACGGCGCCGAGATCGTCGTCGGCGACCTCACCGACGCTGCCACGCTCGGCGATGCCGTGAAGGATGTCGATGGCATCGTGTTCACCCATGGTTCACACGGCGGAGCGGCCGACGCCGAGAATGTCGACTACGGAGCCGTCCGCAACACCCTGGAAGCACTCGCCGGCAGGCCCGCCCGCATCGCCCTGATGACCGCCATCGGAGTGACCAAGCGGATGACCGGTCACGACTGGAAGCGGCGTGGTGAACGTCTCGTCCGCGCCAGCGGACTCTCGTACACCATCGTGCGTCCCGGATGGTTCGACTACAACGCCCCTGATCAGCACCGTCTCGTCATGTTGCAGGGCGACCGCCGTTGGGCAAGCGATCCCTCCGACGGTGTCGTCTCCCGCGCCCAGATCGCCCAGGTACTCGTCGCGAGCCTGACCTCAGCGGCCGCCAATCACAAGACGCTGGAGCTCGTAGCTGACAAGGGGCTGGGACAGACCGACCTCGAACCGTTGTTCGCCTCCCTGGAATCGGATCAGGTCGGCGTCCTCGACGGAGTCCGGGATACCGACAACATGTCCCTCGCTGATGAGCCTGGCGCCGTTCGAGACGCCCTGGACCGCGCACGGGGACACCGCTGACCGCCGCCCCGCTCTGCGGAGGACGACGGCTGCGGCTTCATTCACATGGACTATCGACACCAGGCAGTCCTCGCGCAGATCCACGTTCAGCTGCGGCGACTCGTGTGAGCCCCCGCTTGCTCGTTCACGCCTCGGGGATGGGCATCCCGGCGTTCTCCAGGGTGATGTCGTCGGGGTTCGGACCGCCCCGCACGCCGGTGTCCAGGGCGTCCACGGCGGCGAGCTGTTCGGGGGTGAGGTCGAAGTCGAACACGGCAAGGTTCTCCGCGATCCGCGCGGGCCGGACCGACTTGGGGATCGCCGAGCGCCCCTGCTGCAGGTGCCAGCGCAGCATCACCTGCGCCGCCGACTTGCCGTGGGATGCGGCGATCTCGAGCAGGGTTGGGTCTTCGAAGGACTTCTTCGCACCGCCGCCGTAGGAGGTGATGCCGCCGATGGGTGACCACGCCTGGGTGAGGATGCCGTGCTTCGTGTTGAGGGCCTGCAGGTTCTTCTGCTGGAAGTAGGGGTGCAGCTCGACCTGGTTGACGGCCGGGACGACCGAGGCCACGCCGAGTAGGCGCTCCAGGTGCTCGGGCATGAAGTTGCTGACGCCGATCGCGCGCACCTTGCCGTCGGCCAGGAGCTTCTCCAGGGCACGGTAGGCGTCCAGGGTGAGGTCGAAGCGGCTGGTGAGCGGCTGGTGGAGCAGCAGGAGATCGATCTGGTCGACGCCGAGCTTCGCTGCGCTCTTGTCGAACCCGTGCAGGGCGGCGTCGTAGCCGTAGTCGCTGATCCACAGCTTGGTCTCGATGAAGACCTCGTCGCGGGCGATGCCGGAGCGTCGGATGCCCTCGCCGACCTCCCGCTCGTTGAGGTAGGCGGCGGCGGTGTCGATGTGCCGATAGCCGGCGTGCAGCGCGCTCTCGACCGCGGCGGTCGTCTCCTCGGGTGGGGTCTGGAAGACGCCGAGGCCGACCGGCGGGAGCACGACGCCGTTGTTCAGGGTGATGGTGGTGATCTCGTTTGTCATGTCTCCACGCTAGGGACCCGGCGCGGCCGGGTGAGAGTCCCTGGTGTTATCTCCCGCGGCGGTCGTTGCGCGACCGCCGTCCGATGGTCGTGACCGTGCGTCGTCACTTCGTCGTTGCGGCCTCTGCCGCCCAGCTGCGGAGCAGGTCTAGGGCGTCAGCGGAGGTCGACCCGGGCTCGGCCAGGTACGCCACGACGGTCAGCCCTGGCGTCGAGGAGACGTCGAGTGTCTCGTAGCCCACTGTCAGTTCGCCGACGACCGGATGGATGAGCCGTTTGGTGCCGCCTCGGTGCAACCGCACGGTGTGGTGTCCCCACCAGGTGCGGAACTCGGTGCTGCGGGTCGCCAGCTCGCCGACCAGGGCGGCCAGCGCCCGGTCGCTGGGGTTCTGCCCGGCGATCAGCCGCAGTGCCGAGACCGCGTCCCGCGCGCTGGTCTCCCAGTCGGGGTAGAAGTCGCGTGCGCGGGCATCCAGGAACAGATAGCGCGTGTGGTTGAGGGGGGCGCTCTCGGCAGGGAACAGGTCCGGGAACAAGGCCCGGCCGAGCCGGTTGGAGGCGACCGGGTCGCCAAGCCGCGACAGTGCGATCACCGGCACGTCCCGCATCGCGTCGATCAGCTGCGCGAGTCGAGCGGTCACTCGCGGCTGCGGCTTGGCCCTCGGAACACGATGGGGCCGGGCCGTCGCCCGGGCGAGGTCGAACAGGTGCAGCGACTCGGCCTCGTCCAGCTCCAGCGCGCGCACCAGTGCGAACAAGACGCTCTCGGAGACGCCGCTGAGGTCACCACGCTCCATCCGCGTGTAGTACGCCGTGCTGACACCCGCGAGCTGGGCGACCTCTTCCCGGCGCAGACCCGGAACGCGACGCTCCCCACCGAACACCGTCAACCCCGCCTGTTCCGGCGTGATGCGTGCACGCGCCTGTGTGAGGAACTGCTGCACATCATCACAGGCGTCAACCATGACATCGACCGTAGACCGTGCTGTTCGGCCCTGGGAGATACTGACGTTCACCCCCACGCGACCACGCCCCAGGCTGCTGGTCCGCGGGTCGCCGTCGGTCGTCAACCCAACCGGCGTGCCGCCCTCCGATAGTACACACCGTATGGGGAGCCGTCTGAACTAGAACGGCTCAGAATACGTGCGATGCCCGACATGGCCGCCCCTGACGCACGGCTGAATCACGCCGGAAGGATCGGTGCATGTTCGACGTCGTCGTTCCAGTAGTTGAATCGGTCGCCGAGGACGTTGAGGAAGATGTGAGGCTCGAAGCGGTCGAGGCGGAGCTCCAGGCCCCAGTGCCCAGCAGTTGCCCTCGCAGCGTTGGCGAGGTGGAACCACATCTCGTCCTCGGTGAACGCTTCTGCTGGCGTTTCGGGGTCGTCGGGTCGTTCTTCCTCCTCCATGAGTGACCGGAACCTGTTCATATCGGCCTGGGTGATCGACGTTGTCATGTTTAGTCCGCGGTGCGCGGCACGCTTGTTGACCACGATGTTTGCCACTGCAGTGAGGAGGTGCCAGTCCTTCCATCCGTCAGTGCGGAGCTTGGTCACAAGCTCCCTGAAGCCGGGCTGTGACGCGAGCCTCGGTAGGGTTAGCCGCACGGGCGGGTGCAGCATCTCGTATCGTCCTTCGATCGCGTCGAGAGAGGCGGCGTGATCGTAGGCGGTGGCGTGTTCGGGAAGCCTCTGCGTCAGTCCTGGCCCAGGTTGTGGTAACCGTGGGCGGTCAGGATCGAGGACGCCAGGCGAGAGTCCGCGGATCTCCTCGTAGAACTCATCTTTATGGATGTCGACGAGCTCGTCGTACGGGCGCACGCAGGTGAGCATGTGAGGGAGGCCTCGTTCGAATGTTCGTTCCATCACGGCCTTGAGCGCTGGTGTACCGAGGAGGGACTGGGTGACGATCACCTGAAACGTTGCGGAGGCGACTTCAAGCTGGTCAGCATCTGGCGTCAGTCGTCCGGCGCGAGTGAGCAGCACCCGGTGTCTGTTCTCGCCTCGATCGCGCTCTGATGCTGGAAGGAACACCGAATGGGGTTCAACCGGCTTGTCGGAGACTTCGATCTCGATGCAAATCTCGCCTGGCAGCAGGAGTAGGTCTTCCGCGGCGAGGTCCCCCAGAGTGATCTGCGCTGCAGCGACGAACCGCTCGGCCGCGAGCACGTGGACCCGATCGTTTGGGGTGGTGACGACCCACACGTTTCCGAACGCCGACCAGCTGTACTCGCGGACGGGACCCGTATCGGAGAATGGTCGTCCAAGGCCGGAACGGTCTGCGGAATCGATCGTAGCTGACTCATCCAACAGCTCAACGTCGGCGGCCGCCGCAAGCATCGGTTTGACGAGCTCATCGAGATACGTGGACTGGACAACGGACTCGAGTGTCGGCAGCAGCGCGGGGCGAAGCGCCGTCGCGGTTCGGATGATGAGGCACTGGTCGACCAACATGTTCTCAAAGTACGGGTAGCGTTCGAAGTTCCACGGATCATCAGCGAGTTGCGATTGCGCCCAGATCCCGACCTGGAACGTGCGGGTCGCGGCCAACCACTGACCAGCCTGGTGCTCGTAGGTAGCTGTGAGGATAATGCCGCGCGCCATGAGGACCGCCAGGCGTGGGTCGCCGGTTGCCTTGGCGATCGATGCCGCGCTCATTGCATACTGTTTCGCGGCCAGAGGGAGTCCGAGATCGCTGTACACGTCGGAGGCGAGGAGCATCATGATCGCAGCACCTTCGGCGGCATCTCCGTTGAGCCAGTTGAGTTTTGCGGCGTGGATTTCGTGGAGCGCGTCTAGTGGCCTGTATGCCTGGAGCAGAGCGATGGCTCGGCTCTGGGCGCGTTCACCCGCGGCAGTCCTTCCCGCGCGCTCGATTGTCGCCCTATCGAGCGCGTTCCTTATGTCAAAGTAGTCGGGGTGATCGATGAGGGCGGGTGCGGTGAGGTCGAACATCGTCATCAGTTGGTCGAGCGGTGCCATCGGCGCGGAAGGCAGCGCCGCTACTAGGTTGACCAGGTGGGCCATGCCGGCGTTGAGATCTCGCAGCTGGGCATCTTGCGGCGCGGACGGTAGCGGACGCCCTTCGCGTTTGGCCGCGCTTACCTCTTGATAGACGTCGGACATCTTCGGGCCGGCAATCGGGACCGTACTGAGTTCGCCTGGTGTGAACTCGCGGGGACCGAGGGCGAGGATTGCGGCCGTCGACAGCAGGCTCACACGAGCGTTCTCGCCAGGCACCGCTTCGAGTTCTCGATCAAGCACGTTCTCAAGGTCGTCGGCCCATGCTGCGACCTCATTGACTGTGATCGTAGTCGCTCCTCTAGGCTGGGTCGCCTGAGTGAGACGGAGCAGGGTGATGGCGTCGACGAGTGCACCGAGGTCCGTCGGCTTTGACGCAGTCCGATCGAAGTAGGCACGAAGCGTTCCATCGACAGGCCTTAGCGTGTTGAGCCCGAGACCGGTTGCGATGATCATCTCGTAGTCGATGCGGTCCACCATGTTCGAATCATCCTGAGCAGCGTTGCGCAGGACACGAGCGGACTCGAGCCAGTCCGGTAGGTCGGCGCGCGCCTCCAGATTCAGGCTAGAAAACCGGATGGCCTCGCGCAGATCGACGAATTCGCCCATCGACCCTGCGTGCGCCGAGCGGGTGCGCCACCGATCACGGGTGTCAACATACCAATCGGGCAGGTCACTGTCAGCTTCCTCGCGTTCGGGGGCAAGGGAGGACGGTACATGCAGGTATTCGACCGCGAGATAGAAAAGGTCCGGGCACGCGATCTCGTTCGCAATCGCCTGCGCGTCCCAGATCTCCAGACCGACCGAGTATTCCTCGCGAGCATGAGCCTGAAGGTCGTGCCGCTTGGCAGTGTCTACGGGCGTGATCGTGAAGTAGATAACCCTGTCGACAGGCTCGCCCTTGCCGCACATCTTCGAGAGATCTGAACGGATCTTCGACGGCACGTTATCTCGTTGCGCAGTGACCGCGAGCACCACCGCGTCCTCCGTCGCAAGCGCGGTGAAAAACGACGTTTCCGGCAGTTCTTTCGCTAGCACGCTCCAGAAGCTCTCGGCATCCCGTCCTCCGTCACCGCCTGCGGAGACAGGGCCGGTCGCAGGAATGACGTTGCTGACGATTCGGCGCCGGGTCAGCCCTAGACAGAGTTGCTCAAAAGGATGATGCGAGTTCGTCTCTCCAAGGGTGTCAAGGTGGAAGCGAATCTGCGTGGCCAGTTGAGCCGGTGAATTCAATGTCCAATCTCCATTGGTAATGGCCTCTCATCGTCGTGTCGAGCCGCGTCCATCATGATTATCTCAGCCGATGCCGCTCGACGGCTGCAAACGACCAACCATGCCCCGCGGACATTCTGCCGTTCATAATGCTCTGGAGACGTGGACCCGACCCACCTTCAGAGTATGACAGTCTCCATGCGGGTGATGAGTGCGGGTGCTGGGTTCCGGTACCTGCTTCAGTCGGTCGTAGTCGGCGACGGCGACCGCTCGATGAGTTCGCCCTTGACGCGCTACTACGCGGAGAAAGGCACACCGCCCGGCCGCTGGCTTGGTTCGGGCCTGCCAGGTCTCGCGAGCGGCACGCTCCACGCTGGCGATCCCGTGACCGAGCGGCAGCTGCGCAGACTGCTGGGCCAGATGCAGGACCCGGAGACGGGCGAGCCGCTCGGGCGAGCGAGCTACCGCTACAAGACCACGAGCGAGCGGATCGCGGCGCGCGTGCGCGAACTCTCCACTGGATTGGGCGCGTCCGAGCGGGCGGAGCAAATCGCGCAGATCGAGTCCGACGAACTCGGCAGGGATCACAGGCGCACTGTGGCGGGCTTCGACTTCACGTTCAGTGTGCCGAAGTCGGTCTCGGCTGTGTGGGCGGTGGCAGACGGCGGCACGCAGGCGTTGATCGCTCAGGCGCATCACGCGGCGATCGAGGAGGTGCTGGACTTCGTCGAGCGTGAGGTGGCTGCGACCCGGGTCGGGGCGAACGGTGTCGCGCAGATCGACGTGCTCGGTGTGGTGGCGACGGCGTTCGACCATTGGGACTCGCGGGCCTCGGACCCGCAGCTGCACACGCATGTGGTGATCGCCAACCGGGTGCAGGCCACGGATGGGAAGTGGCGCACACTAGACGGTCGACCACTGCACGCCGCGGTTGTGGCCATCTCGGAGCATTACAACGCCGTGCTGGCCGACGGTCTCGCACGAATGCTCGGGGTTGGATGGGAGCAGAGGGACCGGGGTCGCGATCGAAATCCGGCGTGGGAGATCACCGGAGTGCCGGAGGCTTTGATCCGAGAGTTCTCGTCGCGGTCGGTCGACATCGATGCGGAGAAGGACCGGCTGATCGAGCGGTACGCGGCAGAGCATGGCCGGCAGCCGTCGGCGCAGACGGTGATCCGCCTGCGGCAGCAGGCGACGCTGTCGACTCGGCCGGACAAGACGCTGCACTCGCTGGCCGAGCTCACTGTCCAGTGGCGGGAGCGGGCCACGGCCGTGCTCGGCGAGGACGCGCCGACCTGGGCGCAGTACCTGACCGCGCACAACCCCCGGCCGCCGCTGCTGCGTGCGGACGATCTGCCGTTGGACGACCTGCGGGGGATCGGTAAGGTCGTCGTGGCGCAGGTCGGCGTGAAGCGGTCGACGTGGCGGCGCTGGAACCTGCACGCCGAGGCGTCCCGGCAGACGATGGGGCTGCGGTTCGCTTCAGCCGAGGACAGGGAAGCGGTCGTCGGCCTCATCGTCGACGCCGCCGAGGCTGCCTCGCTGCGGCTGACCCCGCCGGAACTGGTCAACACACCGGCGGCGTTCACCCGCGCCGACGGCAGCAGCGCGTTTCGTCCCCGCCACCACACGGTGTTCTCCTCGACGGCGCTGCTGGACGCCGAGGATCGCCTCCTCAGGCTTGCTGCCGACACGACGGCGCCGTCGGTCGACCTGACCACGGTTGGACGGGCTGTCCGCATGCGCGGCCCGGGCGGTGTCGTGCTCTCGTCCGATCAGCGCCGCGTCGTGGAGCAGATCGCCGTCTCCGGCCGGGTCGTGGACCTGCTCGTCGGTCCGGCCGGCACGGGCAAGACGACGACGCTCGGTGCGCTGCGCCGGGCCTGGGAGGCCGCGCACGGACCCGGTAGCGTGACTGGCCTGGCACCGTCGGCGGCGGCAGCCGAGGTGCTGGCCGCGGACCTCGGAATCCCGACGGAGAACACCAGCAAGTGGCTGTACGAGCACCACCGGGGCGTCTGGAACCTCGCTGCGGGGCAGCTGCTCATCGTGGATGAGGCGTCCCTGGCTGGGACGCTCGCACTCGACCAGCTTGCCGCGCACGCCGCCGAGAGCGGGGCAAAGCTGCTGCTGGTCGGCGACTGGGCGCAACTGGCGAGCGTCGACGCGGGCGGCGCGTTCGGGCTCCTGGCACGCGAACGCGGCGACGCCCCAGAGCTGACCGATGTCCGCCGCTTCACCGCCGGTTGGGAGAAGTCCGCGTCCCTGGGGCTTCGGCTTGGGCACACCGACGTCTTGGCCGCCTACGACGAGCACGAGCGCCTGGTGGGCGGGGACCTCGAGGACATGCTGGATGCCGCCTACCAGGCGTGGCGCTCTGATCGTGCCGCCGGGCGCACGAGCATCCTGGTCGCCGAGACCCTCGACATCGTCACCAGCCTCAACGCGCGGGCCCGCAGCGACCTGATCCTCGCGGGCGAGGTCGCCCCGGGCGGGGTGCTGCTGCGCGACGGGAACCAGGCGGGTGAGGGGGATCTGGTCATCACCCGGGAGAACGACCGCCGGTTCAGCACCGGGCGGGGCTGGGTGAAGAACGGCGACCGCTGGCGGGTGACCGCCACCCACGAGGACGGGTCGGTGACGGTGCGGCGCGCGGATTCCCGGTTCGCCGGCAGCATCGTCCTGCCTGCCGCCTACGTGGCCGACAGCGTCGACCTGGGCTACGCGCTCACGGTGCACAGGGCGCAGGGATCGACCGTGGACACGACGCACGCGATCGTGCACTCCTCCTCGATGACTCGGGAGAGCTTCTACGTCGCGATGACCCGCGGCAGACGAAGCAACATCGCCTACGTCGCCACCGACCAGGCGCACCTCGAACGCCACCAGCAGGACGACGAGGAGACGACCGTCCACTCGATCCTCAACGGCGTGATCGGCCACGAGGGCGCCGAGAAGTCGGCGCACGAGACCATCACCGCCGAACAGGATGTCTGGTCCTCGATCCCACACCTGGGCGACCAGTACGAGACCATCGCGCAGGCCGCGCAAGCCGAACATGTCGCGGCCCTGCTCACCGGCGCAGGCCTGCCCGAGGCGCTGCTCGACGACACGCTCGCCAGCGACTCCTACGGGTCGCTCGTCGCCGAGGTCCGCCGTGTCCAGGCGAACGGGCACCGCCCGCAGGCCGTGCTCACCGCCGTCATCCGTGCCGGAGGACTCGACCACGCCGACGACATCGCCGGACTGATCCGCAGCCGCATCACACGGCTCACCCACGCACGCTCCGTGGGCAGCCGCGCTGCCTCGCCCGCCCGCTACATCGCCGGGCTCATCCCCGAGGCCACCGGGCCGATGCCCGCCGACATGCGCCAGGCCCTCACCGAACTGCGGCAGGCGATCGAGCAACGAGCCAACGCCCTCGCGCACACCGACGTCGCAACCGGCGTGGCGTGGACTCGCCGTCTTGGCCCGCTCCCGGCCGACGCCCGAGAGACCGCACGGTGGTGGCGAGCCACGACCACGATCGCCGCCTACCGCGACCGGTACGGCATCACAGGCACCGACCCACTGGGTCCGAAGCCTGCGAGCATCCTCCAGCAGATCGACCACCAGCGGGCCGACGCCGCGCTTCGCCGTGCGCAGCAACTCGCCACGACGAAGACGGCACGACCGACGGAAACGGCCGAGCGGTCGCAGGGACGCGACCCGCTCGGCCGTTGACGCCTCACCTCACCGGCTCGGCGCGCCCCGTTCCCCGCTCGACGGCTTGGCTGCAAGCGGAGTGGCCGACCCCACCGCGCGACTCCGATTCACGGGCGGTTGCGACACGACGTTGGCGGGGCGTGGTGCTTCTTCCGCCGGGACGGGAACCTCGACCCGGCGCACGAGGCTCACATGACCCAGCGGCAGATTCCATGCCAGCACGTAGTCGCCTTCAACATGGCTGCGGTCGTCCCGACCGGTGGGCGGTTCGGGATAGGCGTGCCCGTACTCGCGCGCAGCCATCTCGGTCTCCTCGCCGTAGTCCCACTGCGCCAGATGCGCGACCGCAGCGCTCGGGCCGTCCTCGTCCAGGATCGCCAGCGCCTGATCCGCCTCGGTGCCCTCCTGGAAGACGATCGACACATAGTCGACCCGCATCGCAGGCGTCTCACCCGGCTCGTCCGCCCCCTCGGCGAGCAGCGACAGCTCGTCGCTGTTCAGATAGCCGGCTTCGTAGACCCATTCCGGGAAGTCGGCGTCCGGCGCCGACATACCCGTCGCGTACCGCTCGCCTGCCGCAGCGAGGAACGACGCGAGCGACTGCAACATCTCCCGAGCCGTCGTCTCCGCCGAGACCCCTGAGTACAGGTCGCTGCCGACGAACGTCGACGCAGACGCACCCGGCGGGCCGTCGACCCTGTACAGGAACCGGGACCGCCACCCGCCGCTCTCATCGGCGGCCTGACCGACATAGCTCACCGACAGCCCCAGCGAGCCAGCCTCGCCATGCGCGACACGCGGACCAAAGAACGGCATGATCGAACCTCCCGACGGATGTGACCGTCAGGTGCGTGATGCCTGCCGATCACGCCTCCTCAGCGTCCAAACGCCTCTCCCAGCCCTGCCGAGGCCGGATCGGCAAAAGGTGCTGGCGAATCGTCATGCCGGTCACCCCGGACTCGGTTCCGACGTTGGCGAGAGACGGCCCTCCCCGGTAGAGGTCGGCGGCGCGCTCGATCTGGTACTCCGTCAGCACATGAGATCTCGGTGGGCAACGCTTGCGCTGAGGAGCCTGAAGCCTGCAATGCGTGCAAGACATAATGGTCTCGTGGCACAGGAGCAGCTTGAGGAGATCAGCGCGGAGTTCGCACGCCAGTGGTGGAAGACACTGATGGCCAACGCTGTAGCGCTAGTCGAGGACGCTGCTGTGCTGGCCCAGCACCAGAGTCCTGGACGTGCGCAGGCTCTTGTGGTTCTCGCGATGGAAGAACTAGCAAAGGCGCGTTGGCTGTACACGGCGGCGGAGTGGGAGTGGACCGCGCCGCTCGGCCTGTACGGGATGACACCGCGCCCGGCGGAATCCATCATGGTGCCCGAAGGGCTCCAGACCACACGCCGGCCCCATGCCGAGAAACTCCAGGTTGCCGAGCAGTTCGCATCCGGGTTGGGTGGGTTCTGGGACGCCTCCCGGCGGAACGAGTATTACAGCCTTGCCGACCTGGAGACGTTCGAGGTGACCGCTAGGCAACGCAACCTCGACAAGCAGGCGGGGTTCTACGTCGATCGCTCGGGTGGTTCGTTGACGTCACCGCTTCACGTTCCCGCTGGTGAGGTCGAAGCTGACATCAAACGCGCCGCCCAGGTGATCCAGATGCACCTGATCGAGGACCACACGCGGCAGCAAGATGCTTCTGACTCGTCATTGGTCGACTCGGTGGAGGACCTGCACTGGGCGGTAATGCCATACGCGCAGCCTGAGGAGTTCGCGGCGTTCGTCGCGCGAATATCCGACGACACGTCAACATGAAGCGGATCTATTCCGCGCGCTTTGTGTTTCTAGCTGGATGGTAGCCCTAGCTTGTCGAAAAATGCCCTGTTGCGCTCTGTGGCAGCATTGACGAGCCTGTCGAAGGACATCACCTCTATGTATGCCTTGGCAGATTCGTTGAAGCCGAAGTAGCCGAGGCCATCATGGGTTCGACGGAGGTTCGCGTACTCGCATCTGCTCACGAGCGTAGGGGTGAGGTCGGCCACGATGTAGCAGAACGCGGGCGACTCCTGAGAAGCTGGGATCGGACGTCCCGAAGCTGTTAGGACACCGCCTGCCCGGACCCGCTTCACATAGTCGAGTGACTGGAGGATCGGGTCCTTGTCTTCGGTTGCGTCGTTACGCATCGGTCTCTTGATCTCAACCACGACGATGGATGGCAACGGCAACGTCTCACCCTCGGCGGTCAACACCGGCGTGTCGATCAATTTCGTTGAAAGTATATCCGGCTCCTTCGTCGATTCAGAACCGGTGATCGGCATACTCTTGAGTGTCTTGTCGGAAGCGAGGTAATCGTGGAATGCGAGCCGTTCGTCGATGATCCACAGATTCGATGCATCTGTGCCGAGGTCGTTCGAGTCGGTTCGCATGGGAATAAGCAGAGAGTGAATCGCGTCCTCTCGGCTGTACTTGCCGTGCTCGCTAGATCGGATGAGTTTGGACAAGATGTCAAGGATGACTCGACGACGGGAGACGTAGGCTGCAAGGTCTGACTGGTTGATGTCATTGACGGTATCCAGGTAGCGGGCCAGCCGTTCCTGATAGTCCTCCAGGGGAGCGGAACCGGCCTCGGCGAAGACAGCCTGACCCTCGGCGATGGCTTCGGCCTCAAGCTTCTGCAAGTTGCTGTGCAGCAGAAGTTCAAGATCTGGGTTCTTGATGGAGGGGTCCACGGTCACACCAAGTGACTCAAGCCGAGAGAGGACTGGGCGGTATCGCGGCGCATGGTTGCTCACGAAGTCGTTAACTCGCGCCTTACCCTCGTCACGGGCCGCTGCGAGGGAGTCAGAGAGGATTCGTTCGACCTCTTCCAGCACACCGGAACGTATATCTTCCAGGGATATGTCCTCTCCTAACGTCGTGCCTGCGACACGTTCGCTGATATCGAAATCAGTTCGGTCAGCGCGAACGTGCATATCGAGATAGTCGGACGACAGATAGCAGACGTACGTGAACTCGACCGCTGACTTGTCTTTCAACCTTCCGTATAGGCCGGGGACCTTGCCAGTGAGGTTTTCATCCGTGACGACTCGGCTCGCCGCGCACCAATAAAGCCGAGGCGTGAAGTTGCGTGTCGAGGACCGGAGGCACAGGTTGACCATGTCGAACTTCTTGCCCCTGACGTCGATCGACGTCCTTGGGAGCTCGGAGAAGATGAACTCCTCCATCAGCTTGTTCAGGGAGACGGTCTCCTCATCAACCACGGATACCTCGGGAGCTCCGCCCGGTCGTAAGAAGTACCAGATGCAGTGCTCGAATATTTCGCGGGCGATAGCCTCGACGGTCTTCGGAGCGCTCCGCTGGTAGGATTCTTTGAACCCGTCGAGGCGCACTACCGCACCGGTGTCGGTGAAGCCTTCTGGTTCTTCATCGTGCTCAACTTCGCGGTCGATGGAAAACCTGAACTGACGTGCATGAAGAGCGCTGGAATCATCCTTGTACGCGCTGCAAATCGAAATCTTGTCGAACGCCTTGAGCCAAAGCAGACGTCCAACCCCCCGGCAGCCCATCGACGCCTTGTAGTCACTATCCAGCGTCTCAAACGAATTCATATTGCTTGAGGTAAAGCCCACACCGTTGTCCTCGACGCTGAACCCGACTATCGGCTTCAGAGCTGCACGCCCGGGACCAGCAGGACCGAAGTCAAACTCGTCCTGCCCGCTACGCTCGACCGTGACTCGCAAGTGCCCCTGCCCCACGTCCGAACCGAAGCGCGCATCAATCGCTTGGAGCCCATTTACCACCGCCTCCAGCAGGGGCAGGAGGGCATGACTCTTGGGAAGGCTCGTGTTGCGAACCCGACCCGCCAATGAGGTAGTCAGTGCCATAGTGTCCCTCTCTTCGCTCGGACTCCATAACTCTATCGACGTGCTCCGACAACCGTCCGGAAGTGACATAGTGATCGCGGCCACCGACGCCGGGTCGGATCTCAACACCGTGCTCGACCAGTCGGCGTCGGATCGTCATCGCGCTCACGCCCAAGCGCGCCGCCACATCGGCAAGGGAAGACCCAGAGCAGTACATGACCGCCGCATGTTCGATCTGCGCCGCCGTGAGCCTCACCGGAGGCGCGGCCACCCCGCACTCATACAGCAACCTACGAACCCGACGACGATCCACCTGCAGATCGCGGGCGATCGCGATGATCGTCTCACCCTCACGGAACCGCTGAACGACGGCATCGGCCTCAGCCGGTGCCAGCACGCGGCGCGTCCGATAGTGCGCTGTCTGCCCGCGAACATCAACGACGGTCGACGTCTCAGCCCCACGCACAGCACCAGCCCGGACTCGGCCGACCGCTCTGACCAGGCGTTCTGTTGTCGAGCGAGGGTTTGAAGGTTGTCGCGTGGCTTCCACAATTTCAGACGTAGTCACATGCCTGACATGGGTGTGGTGGCTTGTTGCGACGGTGAATGGCTCCGATAGGCGGAGCGTTGCTGCTTCTTCGTCTTCGTCGATGTTGATGCCGTTCGTGAAGGTCTGGTTCGCGAGCCGCTTCCCTTGGGCGTCGGTGCTGTTGTAGAGCTGCTGGCAGTCCACGAGGAGCCGTAAAGCGCGGGCGATCTGCTTGCGGGGTCCTTGATCGTGGTCGTGTTCGGCGGCGAGGCGGCGGTCGATGTCTGCGAGGCCTGCGCGGATGCGGTCTTGGTGACGCTTCAACGTGTCGAGGTCGATGGCGTCGGCGAAGTGCGCGGCCAGGATCTTGTCGGACTCGTCTTCGAGCCGACGCCGGTTCGCGGTCAATTCTGGGAGTTCATCGGAGCGAGCGGCGAAGCGCTCATCGAACGTGGCCTCAACCTGCTTCGCGAGATCCGCGTACTGAGTCTCGCTGATCGAGATGCGCGAGTAGCAGTCCGCGACAAGGCGTTCCGCGACTGCAACGGGGACGGCTCGGCGGGTGCAACCGGAGGTGCGTTTCCTGCGTCCGGTGCAGGCGAAGTAGGCGTAGCGGATGCCCTGCTTGTTCTTCGGGAGATCGAGCTGCATCCGCGACCCGCACGCCCCACAAAACAGGCTGCCTTTCAGGTAGTGGTCGTAGGTGCGCTTCCTCGCGCGAGCCTCCTTCGCGGTATCCAGCAGGCTTTGCACGCGCTGCCACGTCGCCACGTCGATCAGCGGCTCATGGGTGCCGGGGTGGGTTGCACCTTTGTAGGGCACGAGCCCGATGTAGTAGGGGTTGCGCAGGATCTTGAAGAACGTCGAGCGCCCGACTGGTCCGGATGGGCGCTGCGGCGTCGGCACGGTGACTAGGCCTCGTGCGGTTGCGTCTTGGAAGAGGTCGATGACGGTGTGCTCGCCCGTGGCGTACTGCTCGAACACCCACTGGATGAACGGTGCCCGCTCCGGGTCCACTTCGACGGTGCGGTATTCACGCCCTTGCTCGTCGCGCTTGCGGACGTTGAGATACCCGATGGGTGCGCGCATGGGGGTTCCGCCGGTGGCGACCTTCTGCGTGAGACCCTTGGTCACCTCGGTGGCGAGGTTCTTGGAGTAGAACTCGGCAATCGACGACATGATCCCGTGCAACAGCATTCCGGAGGGGGTCTCGTCGATGTTCTCTGTGGCAGAGACCAGGGTGACGCCTGCTTCTATGAGGGCCCGGTGTATTTCGACGTCGTCGAGGCGGTTGCGGGCGAGCCGGTCGACCTTGTGAACGATGCAATACGTCACCTGATGACTGCTGATGTAGTCGAGCATGCGTTTCAAATCCGGTCGGTCGGCAGAGCGGGCGGATTCACCGGCGTCGACGAACTCCGCAACCACCCGCGCAACGAGCGCTTGCGCTTTGCGGGTATTGGCCTCGCGTTGCGCGGGGATCGAGAACCCCTCATCCCGGCCACCCTTCGCGGCCTGCTCCTTCGTCGAGACCCGCTGATAGGTCACCGCAGTGAAGGCAGGTGCCTCATCAACCGTGGCTGGTGTGGGCAGTAAGAGCGTCATCGTCGGTTCCTTCCTCATTCGTGCCGGTCTCATCGGCACGGTCGTGATGCTGTTGCTCGGCATGGAGCTGATCAGCCATGTGCAGGATGAGCGCGACGAGGCGTTCCATGTCCGGTTCTTCCCGCAGGCGCGGCGTAGCGGTGAAGCGGCGACCGGTGTGCGTGGTGCGGGAGGAGGACATGGAGGAGAGGTGCACACCCCATCCCCGGAAAACCCGCACCGCCTCGCATGGTCAGAGCGCGCGCAGGTGCGCCCGGCGGTTCAGTGGCTTGCCGCGCTGTTCGATGGGCACGTTCTCGCGTTCGGTGTCGAGCTGCTTGGCGAAGGTGTTGCTGCCGGTGAGGGCGGTGTGGAAGTCGTCGATTTGCTCGGCGGTCAGCTCGACGGCGAGTTGGTGGAGGTCGTAGCTTTCCCACCAATCGGTCAGTTCCGTCCAGGTGAGCACGAACGCCCGTGTCGGGAACGGCCCATCGCTACGCCGGACCATTGGAGGCTTGCGGAGCTTCTTCCGTTTCGCCCGGTGTTCGGCTTTGACGCGGGCGAGGGCTTCTTCGGCGAGCTGATGCAGTTCGGCCTGCTTGTTCGCGAACTCCTCATCGACCTCACCATGAATCCGCTCATATGCCGGACTCACGGGAGCGCCAGCGTTGACCTGCTCCAACTCAGCCTGTGCGCGGCCACGTAGTTCGTCGGGCATGGTTTCGTCGTCGGCGACTTTTTCAAGGTAGCCGATCTTGTCGAAGGTCCGGTAGGAGACCCCGCCGGGGACCATCGCCGCGGCTTGGGCTCGGCTTTCCCCGTAGGCGCTCGTCGCTGGGGCAGGAAGATTTCCGCCACCATGCTCGCCTGGCTTGTGCCCCTCGTGGAACTGCGTCAGTTCCTGCCGCTTTTTCGCATCTTCTTCCAGCAGGGCCTTAAGTTCTCGGTAGAGACCGGTAGCTTCCAGGGGCGTGAGGGGCTTGTGCAGGACGTTCTCATCCTGCTCCGCCAACAGCTGTCCGAGCCGGTCCGACAGGCCTGAGCGAATCCAGACGCGGACGGTCTTCCACCCGAGAATCTTGATCGCCGCCAGCCTGCGAGCCCCGCAGATCAAGAACCCTTCCGGTGTGATCGTCAGCGGTTGCAGCAACCCGTAACGTTCAATCGACGCGACGAGGGGCCTCATCTCCCCGTGGTCACGGCGATGACGTGTCCCGACC
Organism: Actinomycetales bacterium; assembly: GCA_015655415.1. Classification (GTDB taxonomy): domain Bacteria; phylum Actinomycetota; class Actinomycetes; order Actinomycetales; family Microbacteriaceae; genus Humibacter. Next base: position 7,835 of record JAATFB010000067.1, on the reverse strand, counting down.
TGAATAGCAGCGACGGACCATTCGATGCCGATGGTGCCCCGGTTGTCCGACATGCCCGATCACCGCCCGACTCCGGGAGACGCGAGCACGAGGGCCTCGACGAGAGCGTCATCGCGCAACAGGAGCGACACGGTCTCGCCGATCAGCAGCCGCATAAGGACCCCTCTACCCAGGTTGGTCGCGGCATACATGGGTTCGGGCTTGCCGAGCATCACCCACAACAGCGCGTTCCATGAGGTGCTGGGGATGTCGAGGAGGGCGCGGACTTGCTTGTCGCGTCGCAGCACTTCCAATGCCGTGTGGCGCGCACCGTGACGGATGAGAGCGTCGCAAATTTGCTCCACCCCGCCTCGCGCGACCTCGGCAGGCCACCCGAGCAGGACGAGGAGTTGGATGGCGCGTTCGACGGCGGCGAGCACCGGCGTCGAGGTGTTATCTGGTTCGGATTTGGCGTTGCTGTAGCGTTCCTCGATCGCCGCGAGAACCGGATGGTCGTCCACGATCGGATGTGCTCGGGCAGTGAACCGGTCCGGATCATGGAACTTCGAAACGTGAGCGCGTCGTGCTTGGTTTACGGAGCAGAGGAGTCCTTGGGCGCGTTCTTCGTAGATGCAGGTGATCCGCACCGCGTGCGTGATCACGCCCCACGGGTCAGCCGCTTCCCGGGTCGACTTGGCGCGCATGACATGGAACGCCGCCGTGACCGCTTCCCAGGGGTCGAGGTCGTGGCGTCGAGCGAGTGTGGCGTATTTGTCGCGTGTGTACTGCATGAGTTCAGCGGCGACCGGATCGTGCGTCCAGGCGTCCTCTCCGGCGTCGTGAAGTCGGCAGAGCAGGCAGCGCAGCCCCTCGCCTGTACGGAAACGTCGTAACCCGTGTTGCGTACGGTCGGAGAAGGGATCTCTTGCGGTCATGGCTATGCGACCTCCAGGTTCTTAGGTGCGCGCGTGCTCACGGATCTCTGCGGCATGGTTCCGGCCTGGGCGTTGAACATGGTTGATCACCGCCGAGCGCTTTCGCCGTTGCGTAGCGAGGAGAGTTCGCGACGACTGACAGATGAGACGATCGCAGCTTTCCGTGGCTCTGTATCGGTATTCATAGTCGGCGGCTCCTGTCGTCGTTGGTTATGCGGGACTGAGATGTGAACCAGTTACCCGGTGTTTCGTCGGCTGCTTGCGGCATTGATCTGAGCGATTGTTCTGGGGAGAAGACCTGCCAGCAGATGTCGTTACGACGCTGTTGGTCTTCGAGTACGAGGTCCCGGATCTCGGGCGGTAGTTGGTCGCGTTGCCAGTCGCGTTCGCGTATCCCCGCGAGTCTTGCCTTCTCGGAAGTTGTGGCCGATTGAACGGCTTTGATCGCGTAGGCGGCGGCACCGAGGTCGTGTTCTGCGACGTGAGGGACGCAGGCGGCTTGGCCGGCTGCGTAGGCGGCGAACCGTGCCGCGCCACTGAGTGGGCGCGCAGCACCCATGGAATGGCCACCGGCGGCGCGGGCCTGCATCATCTTCATGTCCCCTCGTACCCAGGCTCGCGCGGCATCGATTGCGAGACGTGGGCGTAGGTCGCTGGGGCAGACGTTCTCGAACAGGGCGAGAACGTGCTCAGCGCAGGTTGCTGCCCACAGCGTCAGCAACTGGTAGTGAGCGTCGGTGAGTGATCCCCCGCGACGAACGGTGATGAGCCGGGGATCACGAACGCGGGACAGGATCATGCGCGCGCTCCTGACCCAAGATTCCCGCCAACGGCCGCGTCGCGCAGAGCTGCGTCGAGATGAGCCATGTAGTCGCTGACACGGCTCGTGGAATTGGCGGCACGCGGGTATCTCATCAGCACCGCCATAAGCATGGGAGTCGCACGCTCGACAGCCCGTTCCAGGGCAGCTTGTGAAGACCCATGGGATGCTGCGTGTTCCCACGCGCATGCGGCGTGGGCGGGCGCGCGAAGAATGTGAGCGACCTGGCTGGCGCGCGCCAAGGGGTGAAGGTACATCGACGCTCCGGCATCACCGGCTGCCATGGCTGCGTGGTACGCCGCAGCGGAAGGGGCGAGCTTCGCTGCCCGGTGTGCGGCAGGCGCCGCCAGACGCTGAATGCGGGACCGTGTAGCACCGTCGACCACAAGTTGAGCAGCTTCGATCGCTTGCCGAGGCCTCGGGTCAGTAGGGCAGGCGTCCTCGAAGATCGACAGAGCCTCCCGTGCCGCTGCGACGGTGAAGGCCGTGATCTCACGCAGCTCTTCGGCAGACAAGATGAAGTCGCCGTGCGCTGTTCGATGACCGGTAAGTGCCCCGGTTTCGGGGAGCGAGGAGGGTGCCGTCATGTGATCTAATGGTAACCCTGAAGAATCGGTTGAAGGTTTGGAGGAAGCGCAACCGTGACTACAGCAGCAACCTTCAAATCAGGGTCTCTTCGACCCATCGATCTCGCTCGGTCAGTCGGACTATCCACCCAGGCCGTGCGCAACTACGAAGACGACGGAATCCTGCCATCAGCTATCCGTGGCAGGAACGGCTACCGCCGGTACACCTACTTCCATCTGTCTGCGCTCGAAGCCTTCCTCGCTCTCGCAAGGGCAGCCTCACACTCTTCAGCCCGCAGTGTCATGAGGGCAATCAACAGCGACCGGCTCGACGACGCGCTTGAAGTTATCGACACAGTGCATGGTCAACTGCTCAAAGACCGCCAGACGGTTCGCACGATCCAGTCAGCGCTCGTCGAAATCGACTCCGAGGTACCCCTGGATCGATCAAGGATCTCGACTTTCACTATCGGAGATCTCGCCCATCGTTTGGGGGTCACCTCAACCACGCTGCGGGGTTGGGAACAAGCAGGCATCCTCTCCCCAAACCGCCAGGCAAGCACCGGGCACCGTCACTACTCCAACGAGGACGCAAGAGACGCCGAACTCGCCCACCTGCTCCGGCGGGGAGGACAACGGCTCAGCAGCATCGCGATGATCATCCGCGAGATTCGAAACGCAGGCAGCACCACGGCCCTGCGAGAAGCTACCGCCCAGTGGCACTCACGACTGAACGAGCAAGGTAGAGCCTTACTGAAAGCCGCCGGACTGCTAGCGAGCTACGTCAGCGAGAGAGCATCCATGACGGAAAGTGCGCCCCCACCCACAAGCATCTGAAGCACAAGTATTAGCTGCCACGCCTCTTGCAGATCGAGGAGCGGAAGCGTTCTGGGGCCGTCGTCGCGTCTGCCGCGACGGCGAGCCGGGGAAGGCAGGCCTGCGTCAGAGCGGTCCGAGGACGTCGTGCGGGTCGGCGTCCAGGGCGAGGGTGTCGAGGACGGTGAGGAGCTGCCGCTCCTCGTACTGGAAGTGGGACTCCATGATCGCGGCGATCCTGGCCAGGTGAGTCTCGACCGCCTCGGCCGACATGCGTCCCTGGATCGCGGCCTGCAGACCGTCGACGAGCTCGGCGATCAGCACGTGGTCCTGTTCCAGTCTCCGCAGGGTCGGGGCCAGTTCGGGGTGGGCGGCGGCGATGGCGGGGAACAGTTCCCGGTCCTCGCCCTGATGGTGGCCGGTCAGTGCGGTGCAGAAGCCGTGACAGAACAACAGCAGCTCCCGCGGCAACGGACCGGCCGGCAGTTCGCCTGCGGCGTTCTCCCGGGTGACGCTGAGTGCGTCGCGCAGTCGCCGGTGGACGGCACGCAGTTCGGTGCTCCAGGCGATCAGCCTGGTCTTCTCGCCCTCAGTCACGAGAGGGCGAAGGGAACGACGCGATCATCGTCGTACTCCTTCAGATCCCGCGCCTCCATGCCTGACACTGCCTGCCACCAGCACGCGACGCTGCACCCAGGCTACCGGCACCCGCGGAACCGAAGGCACGTCTGGCGGGCGGCGCGACCTCGATCTGCAAGACGCGTGGCGCGTCTTGAGCCCGAGTTTGCGCCAACCTCGAGTGTTCTCGTCTACCACTCATCGGGGTGACGCTTCCCAGCGTGACCGGCCGGATCCGCTCGATGAGACGGTCCTCCGGGGTGAGTGGCTCGCCTGCGATGTGCCCCACATGAGGTCAGCGCGTCCTTGAAGTTGCCGAAGTGCTTCGCTAACAGTGTGACGAGACCCTTCAGCTCTTGGTCTTCGCGCGGGGCAGATCAGACCTCACGAGGTTCACGCCGATAGAACTCACCTGGAGATCCTCAGACTTGGCGCTACTGAGGTAACCAGCCTTGCGCGACTGGGATCCCGCGTTCACCGGATCGCTCGGCAGACGCCAGTCCGCCGTCATGAAGCAACTCATTACCTGGGCAACGGATGCCGTGGGAAGCTCGGCCACGCGCAGGATCCAGTACACCGCGACCGCATAGCGTTCGTTCATGCTCGCCGGAGCCTTCTCGATGGCGAAGTCCTTGAATGACTGCTTGCCCGCGGGGAAGAGTTCGATCTGGGTGTCGTGAGCAACGCTCTTAGGAGCCTTCGAACCGTTCCGCCGTCGCGCCTTGCGGGCAGGGTTCGAATTGGCATCGACGGCCGGCGTCGTGGTACTTGCGACATCGAGGGTGACTTCCGGTCCGGGGATGGTCTCCGTGGTTACCGCACTGCCGAGTAGGTAGGCGAACGCATCCGCCTGCAGCTGCTTGGGCAGCGCATTGACCACGTCAGAAGTACGTTTTACGCGGTCGAGGCGCGTGTCGAACTCCGTGTCGTCCATCTTCGGATCCTCCATTTGCTGACTTGGGTTATGGCTATGAGAGCGAGTGAATGAGCTTTTCTGCCGCCTCAACTCCAGGCGGGAGGAGCTGGATGACCTTGGCCGTCTCGTCAAAATCGATCAGCCGATCCTTGTGCATCGGGCGGAGCACCGCCTTCCGCAGGTCGTTGGGACGCTTATGTTCGAGCCAAGTGATGAGTTCTGCTTCCGTCGTATCGGTGACGCTCGCGAGCAGGAGCAGCACCTGCTGCTTGAGTGTCAGGCCCGTGCGAATGACGCGACGCTTGTCGCCCCACTTCCACACCAGACTGATCTCACGCTCCACGAGCGCTTCGACGACCTCGCTGGCCTGCTCGGTGGTCAGTCCGTGGAGGAGGCGGACCAGCTCAGCCATGAGCCACTTACTCATGTACAGAACCGCAGTGGCATCCATCTGGTTCGGGTTGACGTCGCCGCCAGCGTGCCCGACTCCGCGGTTGTTGCGGATCTCATATAGCGCGACGATCATCCGAGGGATCTGGATACGAGGTGACCGCGCCGCAGCGGTGTACTTGTTCTCGATCGTCAGGCACGCGGCAGGCAGGTTCTTGGGCTTGTTGGCGCGGGTGGGGTAGTTGCCCGAGAGGTAGCCCTCGACGATCGTGTAGACCCCCTCGCAAAGCTTGCCCCCGTTGAGCTCGGAGGGCTCCCATCGATGCTCGGCGTAGTTCGTCAAGATCTCCGCGTAGGCGTCGAGCAAGTCTTGCGCCAGCGTCGACGGGAGAGCCGCGAACGCAGTCTTCGGGTCAATCGACATTGGCGTCGGCCAGCATCGCCTCGACCGCCTTCACGCCGGCGGTCGTGAGCTTGTAGGTCTTGCGTGCCTGCCGAGCCTTGCCGGTCTTGCCGGTCTGCATCACAAGAGCTGGCTTCTGTGCCTCGGCGGACCCTAGAGCGTCGGTGATATTCGGGATGCCTTGGCCCATGTTCTTGAGCGCGGCGTTGAGGGTGAACGACTGGAAAGTGCCGCCACCCTGTACGACTTGGAACCAGTACGCGGCGAGCAGAGCCTTCTGCGAGTTGGTCTTCGCCACACCAGACTCGAACAGTTCGTCGATGGAGTTGTATGCCCGGCGAGTCGCGTCCGGCGGAGTCTCGACCGCAGTATCGTCGAAGACAGGATTCGAAGCGGCTCCGATCTTGATATCACGAACCGAGAATCGGTCGGCAGCCCAGCGCAGCACGCGGGCCTGCTGGTCAGGTTCCAGCGGCAAGAGTGCTGATGTAATCGCGCTCATCGCAGTGATCTCCAGATCGGCGTTGTCGGTGCTCATGGTTCCCTCCCGGGTCTCGGTTGAGAGAACGATACCATATGACATCGACGATGATGTCCGGTATCCCAAAAGTTTTTTTAGGTGCTCACTAGTTCTAACGCGGCCTGCAGGCGCATGTCCCCCTAGAACTCAGTAAATACAACGATCCTGCGAGTGCCGCAGCACGAGCGATTGAACTAGTAGCTTACGCATGTTCATCGAACTGGAAAGCATCAAGTGGGTCAGATTGGCCAAGATGCCTGTGTTTCCGAGGTTTCGGTATGTGAAGGCGATGAAGGACCGCGTCAGCTAACATGCGCGTGTTGACATTAGACATGCGGCGTGCTTTGGAATGCGCTGAACCTCAGCGCCAACTGCTCAATCCCGGCAAGGGTTAGAGAGGCCGCGACGAGATCTTCGCCGCTGTAACGGCTGGCTAAAGATGGCCGACAGCGTCGAACGGACATCTTCGGCTTTCAGGGACTGGCTTACATCCCGTAGTCAAGCTCCCAGGTCCAGTAGCGGTCGCGGTGGTCGGGTGCGCATCCTGCGTGATTGGGCAAGCCGTGGCATCGTTCGGCGTCGCGAGCCTCATGGTCACGGATTGCGACGTGGGCTGGTCGACTGCCATGTTTTCGTATAACGTTAATGGTATGAGTGAGCGTGAGATGATCAACGGTGCTCCTGTCACCGAGGAGCAGATCGCAGCCTGGGCGGATGAAGCCGAGGTCGGATACGACATCGCGGCACTGAAGAGGCGAGGTCGCGGACGGCCAGGGCGCGGGGCCGAGCCATCCCAGGTCATCGCGCTGCGCCTCACGGCAGACGAAATCAGTGCTCTCGACGCGCGTGCGGAACGGGAGGGCAAGTCTCGCTCCGAGGTGATCCGCGAGGCCTTGGCCTCCGCGTGAGAGTTCACCCGTCGGCGTTGAAGCACGGGATCGACCCTGGGGATGCGATCCAGGCTGCAACGTGGGCGACCTGGGTCGAGGACCTTGACGATGACAGTCCGGCCCGACAGCTTCGGCTCGGGTTCGATACTCATGGTCGTCTTCTTGAGACGGTCGTACTGGTCTTCGACAGCGGGAACGAGCTGGTGATCCACGCGATGAAGGCCAGGCCTCAGACGCTCGATCTACTCCCCTAGCCGGGGAGCAGGAGCGGGCTTATCTCGTCTTCTCCCATACCGTCGCCCGGTGTAGGCCGAGTCGCCCGGCGATGGACGTGACACTCTCGCCGGTGTCGCGGGCCGTGTGGATAGCGTCTATCTGGTGAGGTGTCAGAGGAGTTCGACTCCGTCTCGTTGGTTCCGTCACCGCCTCAAGAAGCTCCGAAGTGCCCCCGACGCCAGACTGGTCGGAGTCCCGTCTCGCCCGTTCCCATAAGGCTTCCAGCCGCTCGACGCGCTTCCACTCATGTGACTGGAGTCCGCCTCGGTCCACTAAAGTTAAGAAATTCGAAACTTGCCCCGCTTCCATGCGGGGCAGTTTTGTTTCCGGGGTTATGTGGTCGGGGACGCTGGCGCCGAGGTGGGCGTGGATGCCCGCGACAGCGAGGACGGGGACGTAGGTGAGGTTCTCGTTGTCGTCGACGATGATCTGGGTGAACAGTGCTCGGTTGAGGATGCGTCGCTCGCTGGGGTTGCACTTGGCGTAGAGGTCTCCGAGGCCGGTGAGGATGTCGGTGATCTGATCTAAGCCTTTGCGCGCGGAGGCGTAGGTGGTGGCCAGAACTGCTCTGGGTTTGGTGGAGACTGGCGTTATTTGATTCCCAATAGCGGTGCTGCCGTGGTTTGGCCGGCATAGAACGTCTCTTCGAACTCGGCCGGCGGAACGTCGCCGAGGTAGCCGTGGAGGCGCTCGGTGTTGTGCCAGT
>JAATFB010000068.1 GCA_015655415.1 Actinomycetales bacterium | reverse complement strand
GTCGCGGTTCGGGTCGAAGAAGGGGAGCTGCAGGATGGCGGCGGGGAACACGATCTCGTTGAAGCCCGGGTTGTAGTAGGCGTTGACCGTCTGCGGCGTCATGAACCACTCGTCGCGATCGATCGGCCTGCCGATCTTGCCCAGCTCGCGGCGGAACTCGAACTCGGCGGAGCGTCGCACGTTGCCGATCAGGTCCGTGGGATCGATCACCAGGCTCGAGTAGTCTCGCCACCTCGCCGGGTACCCGATCTTGGGCGTGAACTTCGCGAGCTTGTCGAGCGCGCGCCTCCTGGTGTCCTCGCCCATCCAGTCCAGGGTGCGGATCGACTGCTCGTATGCGGTGATGAGGTTCCCGACCAGCACGTCCATCCGACGCTTCGACTCCGGCGGGAAGTGCCTCTCGACATAGACGCGGCCGACCGCCTCGCCCATCGCGCCCTCCACCAGCGACACACCGCGCTTCCACCGATCGCGGATCTGCGGCGTGCCGGTGAGCGTGCGACCGTAGAAGTCGAAGTTCGCGTCGACGAACTCGCCGCTCAGGTAAGGGGCGGCGTCGTGCAGCACCTTCCAGCTGAGCCAGTCGCGCCACTGCTCTAGCCGGTCCTCGGTGAGAAGCGAGGCGAGCCCGGTCGTGAAGCTCGGCTGACGCAGCACCACCTCCTCGAACGCGCCCGCCGGGGCGCCGAGGGCCGCCAGCCAGACGCCGAGGTCCACGCCGGGAGCAAGGGCGGCGGCATCCGCCCAGGCGTACAGGTTGTAGGTCTTCTCGCTGTCGCGGCTGGCGACGTTGTCCCAGTGCTGCCCGGCGATGTCGGTCTCGAGGTCGAACACGTTCTGAGCGCGGCGCGGCGCGTCCCGCAGACCCGCCAGCTCGAACATGCGCTGCACGTGTCCGATGTAGGCGTCGCGCACGGAGGCGAACCGCTCCTCGCGGTAGTAGCTCTCGTCGGGCAACGAGATGCCGCCCTGCTCGACGAACACCAGGTAGCGCTCCGGGTCGCCCGGGTCGTTGTCCACGAAGAGCTTGTAGAAGCCGCTCAGCCCGCTCCTCTCCAGGCCGCCGATGGTCCGAAGCAGGCCGTCGACCGAGTCCACATCGCCCGCTAGCGCCAGTCTCGACTCGACCGGGGACACCCCGAGCCGGTCGATCCGGTCAGTGTCCATGAAGCTGGCGAACAGGTCGCCGAACTTGCGCGCCTCCGTGCCGCCGACGGCGTTCTGCGCCTCGTCGACGATCTCGCGCACCGCCTTCTCCGACTCCTCGGCGAGGATGATGAACGATCCCCACCTGGCCTTGTCGGCCGGGATCTCCGTGCGTGCGAGCCACCTGCCGTTGACGTGCCGGTAGAGGTCGTCCTGGGGGCGGACGCCGGGATCGAGCTCATCGAGGAGGATGCCGGACGAGGGCAGGGCCTCCCCCGGCCCGGCCGTGGTCTCTGCTGGCTTCTGCGCCGGGTCGGTCATGCGCTCCAGCCTACGGCGCGATCCTCTGCGCCTCCTATGGGGCCGCCGTGCCTCCTATGGATCCGGGGCCCGCAGCGGCCTGGGGAATGGGCCTGGGGAATGACGGGCCGTGATCTGCGTTCACCTGATTCGACACCCCGCCGTCGGGGTACGAGAGTAGAAGCCGTCCCCGCGCCCGATCCCCTGAGCGATCCGCTTGTGCCCGGCCGCGGTGACGTGCATGCACACAGCGACGAAAGAGGCCATCGCAACAATGAGACACCTGAAGGGTACGGTCGCCGTGGCGGCTGCCGCGGCGTTACTGCTCACCGGATGCACGGCATCCCCGTCCACGGGCGGCGGGACCGGTTCCGGCGGAACCCTGACGATCCTGACCCAGCAGACGCAGATCAACCTCGACCCCGCGAAGAGCCAGAACCTGGCGATCACGACGCTCGGGCTCGTCGAGCGCCGTCTGACCACCTGGGACATCGAGCCCGGCAAGCCGGCGAAGGTCGTCCCCGATCTCGCGACGAACACCGGGGTCTCCAGCGACGGCGGCAGAACGTGGACCTACACGCTCAAGAGCGGCCTCAAGTTCTCCGACGGCACGCCCATCACCTCGCAGGACATCAAGTACGGCGTCGAGCGCTCGTTCGCCCCCGAGCTCTCCGGCGGTCTGAGCTACCACAAGTCGCTGCTGGTGGGCGGTTCCGACTACAAGGGTCCGTACACCGGCGGCGAGCTCGCATCCATCCAGACGCCGGACTCCAAGACCATCGTCTTCCACCTGAAGTCGCCATACGGCGACTGGCCGTGGCTCGCCTCGATGCCGGCCTTCGCGCCCGTGCCGAAGGCGAAGGACGACCCGAAGACGTACGGCGAGAAGCCGGTGGCCTCCGGGCCCTACCGGGTGCAGTCGAACAAGAACGGCACCCAGCTCACGCTCGTGCGCAACAAGTACTGGAGCGCGAAGACCGACCCGGTGCGCTCCGGCGGCCCGGACGAGATCGTGTTCAAGGAGAGCCAGGACGTCGCGACCAGCGCACAGACCCTGATCTCGGATGTCGGCGCCGCCAAGACGTCGTTCATGGCCGACTTCCTGGGGGCGGCACAGCTCTCTCTGGTGAACAAGAACCCGGATGCCAAGAAGCGTCTCGCCACCTCTCACGCGGGCCCGCTCACCTACCTCGCCATGAACACGCAGCGCGGGGCTCTCACCGACCTGAAGGTGCGCCAGGCGATCGAGTACGCCGTGGACCCGAAGGCCTTCATCATCGCCCAGGGCGGGAGCCAGGCGGCGGTGCGCGCCACGACCCTCATCACCCCTGGCATCCCGGGGCGTCAGAGCTATGACCTGTACCCGTCGGGCGAGGACGGAAACGTCGAGAAGGCCAAGCAGCTGCTCAAGGATGCCGGCCACGCCTCCGACCTGAACCTCACCCTGTGGGTGGCGAACGACACCTCGAGTCAGGCCCAGGCGCAGGCCGTGCAGCAGGGGCTGCAGCGCGCGGGCATCACCGTGACGATCAAGCCCATGGACGACCTGACCATGTACACGGAGGCCACGACCGAGGCGAACCCGGACTACGACCTCGTCCTGGGCAGCTGGCAGCCGGACTTCCCCAGCGCGAACGGCAACATCCAGCCGCTGTTCGCCTCCGACCAGATCGGTGGCGGGGGCTACAACCTCTCGCGGTACGCGAACCCCGATGTCGACTCGCTCATCGAGCAGGCGACGAGCCAGGTGGACCGGAAGAAGGCTGAGGCGCTCTGGGCGCAGGCCGACAAGCGCATCATGCAGGACGCGCCCGTCGTGCCGCTGACCTACGCGAAGCAGTCCTTCCTGCACGGCAGCGACGTGCAGAACTTCTTCGTGGCCTCCTTCCCCGCGTACCCGAACTACCTCAAGGTCACGCTGAGCAAGTGACCCAGCACGGCGACGACGTCCTGGTGGTGAACGGGCTCTCGGTGTCGTTCACCGACCAGGGCGGCGCGGCCACGCGCCTGGTGGTCGACGATGTGAGCTTCACACTGCGGCAGGGCAGGGTGCTCGCGCTCGTCGGGGAGTCGGGCTCCGGCAAGTCGGTCAGCGCCATGTCCGTGCTCGGGCTGCTGCCGCCCACGGCGAGGGCGGCAGGAAGCGTCCTGCTGCAGGGGCAGGAGCTCGTCGGAGCGGATGCCGGCACCCTGCGCCGGGTGCGCGGCGGTCGCATCGGCACGATCTTCCAGGAGCCGATGAGCGCCTTCGACCCGATGTACCGCATCGGTCGGCAGATCGGCGACGCGATCCGCGCACACGACAGGCGGCTCACCCGGGCGCAGGTGCGCTCGCGCATCCGGGAGCTGCTGTCCGCCGTCGGCCTCTCGGACGCGACTCGGATCGCACGGTCGTATCCGCATCAGCTCTCCGGCGGGCAGCTGCAGCGCGCCATGATCGCCATGGCGATATCGTGCGAGCCGGTCGCGCTCATCGCCGACGAGCCCACGACGGCGCTCGACGTGACGGTGCAGGCGGGCATCCTCGAGCTGATCCGGTCGCTGCGCGACACCGCGGGCACAGCGGTTCTGCTCATCACGCACGACATGGGCGTGGTCGCCGACCTGGCCGACGACGTCGTGGTGATGCAGGCCGGCCGCGTCGTGGAGCGTGCGGACGCCGTGACCTTGTTCGCGCATCCTCGGGCCGACTACACGCGCGAGCTGCTCGATGCCGTTCCCCGGCTCGACCCGCTCGAGCCGCACCCGATGGGCGCGGTCGGACCCGGTTCCGGAGCGCCGAGCCCCGGCGCCGGCGGGCGAGGCGTCACGGCCGCTGCGGCAGCAGAGCAGCCTCCCCCGGCGGGCGGCCTCGTCGTGGACGTGCGCAACGCGGTGGTGACCTACGGCGGCGGCTGGCGGCGACCCGGGCTGGCCGCTGTCGACGACGTGAGCCTGGCGATCGTGGCGGGCACGACGCTGGGCCTGGTGGGCGAGTCGGGCTCGGGCAAGTCCACTCTCGGACGCGCGCTCGCCGGGCTCGTGCCGCTCAGCTCGGGGTCGATCTCGGTGGCGGGCGTTCGGCTCGGCACGGCCTCCGCCCGCGAGCTGCGCGCCGTGCGGCGGAACGTGGGATTCGTGTTCCAGGACCCGGCGTCATCCCTCAACCCGCGCTACACGGCTGGGGAGGCGATCGCAGAGCCGTTAAGACTGCACACGCGGCAGGATGCCGCGGCTCGCCGCAGCCGGGTCGCCGACCTCCTCGACGCGGTCAGCCTGCCCCGCGAGGCCGCGTCCCGATACCCGCACGAGCTCTCCGGCGGTCAGCGCCAGCGGGTCGCCATCGCTCGCGCGGTCGCGCTCGAGCCCTCGCTGCTGATCGCGGACGAGCCGACGAGCGCTCTGGACGTCTCGGTGCAGGCGCGCATCCTCGAGCTGCTCGCCGAGCTCCGGCAACGCCTCGGATTCGCGTGCCTGTTCATCAGCCACGACCTCGCCGTGGTGCAGGAGCTCGCAGACGAGGTCGCGGTCATGCGCACGGGACGGCTCGTCGAGTCCGGGCCCACCTCCCGCGTGCTGCGGGCGCCGACCCAGCCCTACACGCTGCGGCTGCTCGCGGCCGCGCCGGTCGCCGACCCGCGAGAGCAGCGCCGCAGGCGCGAGGCGTGGCTGGCGGTCGAGTCCGCGGAGGTATCCGTCCCCGTGGGCGCGGGGACCTCCCGCGGTGCCGATGGCGGTGCCTCATGACGAGCGCGAGCACGATGGAGGGCGAGGCGGTCGCGTCACGCAAGACCGGCATCCGCCACGTCGCGCGCAGCCTGACCCGTGACCCGTGGGCGACGGCCGGCGCGATCCTGATCGTGGTCTTCGTGCTCGTCGGCGTGTTCGCGCCGCTGATCACGAGCCTCAACGGGCAGAACCCCTACACCTATCACCTGAGCCTGCTCGACGACTCGGGGGCACCCAGGGGCGACGGGGGCATCGGCTGGTCGCACTGGTTCGGGGTCGAGCCGCTCACGGGCCGGGACATGTTCTCGATCGTCGTTTACGGCGCCCGCACATCGCTCGTGGTCGGCGTGAGCGCGACCATCGTGTCGGTGCTGATCGGCGTTCTCGTCGGCCTCAGCAGCGGGTTCCTCGGCGGTTGGTACGACCGAATCATGAGCAGGGTCGTCGACGTGGTCTTCGGCTTCCCGGTGCTCGTCTTCATCATCGCGCTCACCGCGATCGTGCCGAGCTCGTTCCCGCGCCCGCTGTTCATGGTGCTCGTGATCGGCCTGTTCGGCTGGCCGCCCATCTCGCGTGTCATCCGCGGCCAGGTGCTGTCGCTGCGGGAGCGCACGTTCGTGATCGCCTCCACCGCCATGGGCGCCGGTCGCTGGCACGTCGCGGTGACCCAGGTGCTGCCCAATGTGAGCGCGACGATCATCGTGTACACGACCATCCTGGTGCCCAGCATGATCGGCTTCGAGGCTGCGCTCTCCTTCCTGGGGGTCGGTGTTCCGCCGCCGACGCCGTCGCTCGGGCGCACCATCGGCGACGCGGTGGGATGGGTGCAGACCGACCCGCTGTACCTCGTGTTCCCTGGCGCCGTGCTGTTCCTGATCACGCTCGCGTTCAACGTGGTTGGCGACGGCCTGCGCGACGCGCTCGACCCGAGGGCGAGCCGCCGATGAGGATGCTCCGCTTCGTGCTCCTGCGCCTCGTCGGCATGCTCGTCGTGCTGCTCGTGATCGCCGCCGTGACCTACGCGGTGTTCTACCTGCTGCCGACGAACCCCGCCCAGCTCAGCTGCGGGAAGCCCTGCACGCCGGACAACCTGGAGCGAGCCAAGGAGTTCATGGGAACGAACCTGCCCTGGTGGCGGCAGCTGTGGGACTTCCTGGCGGGCATCGTGGTGGGCCGCACGTTCGGATCCGGCGGCGCCGCGGTGGTGTGCTCGGCGCCCTGCTTCGGATACTCGTTCCAGCAGAACGCGAGCGTGACCGACCTGATCCTCTCCCGTTTCCCGGTCACGGCCTCGATAGCCGTGGGGGCGGCCATCCTGTGGCTTCTCATGGGCGTCATCGGCGGGGTGGTCGCGGCCCTGAGACGCGGAACCGTCCTCGACCGGGCCGTGATGACCGTCGCGATAGCGGGGGTGTCGGCACCGAGCTACCTGGTCGGGCTCCTGGCCATCCTGGTGTTCGGCTTCACGCTGGGATGGCTGCCTACGGGCGGCTACGTGCCGTTCACCGAGGACCCGGTGCAGTGGTTCCTGCACCTGCTGCTGCCGTGGTTCACGCTCGCGTTCATCACCGCGGCGGTCTACGCCAGGCTGACGCGCGGGCAGATGATCGAGGCCATGGGCGAGGACTACGTGCGCGCCGCCAGGGCGAAGGGCCTCGGCGAGCCGCGGGTCGTGCTCGTGCACGGCCTGCGCAACGCGCTCATCCCGGTCGTGACCATCTTCGGCCTCGACCTCGGCGCTCTGCTCGGCGGCGCCCTGATCGCGGAGAAGGTGTTCTCCATGCAGGGGCTGGGCGCGTTGCTCATCGACGCCGTGCACCAGCTCGATCTGCAGCTGGTCGTGGGCTTCACGCTGTTCGCGGCGTTCCTGATCGTGGTCGCCAACTTCGTTGTCGACCTGCTGTACGGCTTCATCGACCCGCGCGTCAAGGCCGGCGTCTGACCGTCCCGCAGCGGGCGACGGGAGCCGGGACGGCCGCCTGAGACACGCCGCCGAAGCCAGGCGGCTCCGTGCTCCTCGGATCCGCGGTTCCCGCCCGTTGCGCCGGGGCCGCCATCTGTCCGCGGACCTCGGTACTGTCGAGGGATGTCCCGCCGCGCGACCGACCGCGAGATCTTCCGGCTCGCGGTGCCCGCGTTCGGGGCCCTCGTGGCCGAGCCGCTGTTCCTGCTCGCCGACTCGGCGCTCGTCGGGCATCTGGGCGCGACGCCGCTCGCCGCGCTGGGCATCGCGGGCGCGATTCTGCAGACGATCGTCGGGCTGATGGTGTTCCTCGCCTACGGCACCACGCCCGCGGTCGCCAGGCGTCTGGGCGCCGGACATGAGCGGGAGGCGGTCGAGGCGGGGATCGACGGCATGTGGCTGGCGACCGGCATCGGCGTCGCGCTCGGCGCCATCGGCGCCATCGCGGCGCCGAGCCTCGTCGGGCTGTTCGGGGCGCCGGCGGACGTCTCGTGGCAGGCATCCGCCTACCTGGCGGTGTCGATGGCCGGACTTCCGGCCATGCTCGTCGTGTACGCGGCGGCGGGCCTGCTGCGCGGGCTGCAGGACACCCGCACGCCTCTATGGGTGGCCTCCGGCGGGTTCGGGGCCAACATCGCGCTCAACGCGCTCTTCATCTATGCGGCGGGACTCGGCGTGGTGGGCTCCGCGGCGGGCACGGTCGTGGCGCAGTGGGCGATGGCCGTCGTCTACGTCATGGTCGCGAGGCGGCACGGCCGGCGGGTCGGCGCCGTGCTGCGCCCGCGTGCCGCGGGCATCCGCGGGCTATCCGGCGCGGGCGGATGGCTGTTCCTGCGCACCGCGAGCCTGCGGGCGGCGATCATCCTGGGCGTGTTCCTTGCCACCGCCATCTCTGCCGACGCGCTCGCCGCCTGGCAGGTGACCATGGCCGTCTACAACGCGGTCGCGCTCGCCCTCGACGCCCTGGCGATCGCCGCCCAGGCGTTGATCGGCCGCGGGCTGGGCGTCGGCGACCTCGATGCCGTGCGCGCCGTCCTGCGACGATGCCTCTGGTGGGGGGTGGGTGGCGGCGCGGCGCTCGGCGCCCTGCTCATCGCCGTCAGCCCGGTGTTCGGCCACGTGTTCACGACCGATCCCGACGTGCTCGCGCAGCTGCCCGCGCCGCTGGCGATCATCGGCGCCACCACGCCGCTCGGCGGGTACGTGTTCGTGCTCGACGGCGTGCTGATCGGCGCCGGGGATGCCCGTTACCTGGCGCTCACGGGCATGGCGAACCTCGCGGTCTTCGTTCCGCTGGCGTGGCTCGCGACCGCCGACGGCGGAGGCGCCGCCCTCGCGTGGCTGACGCTGGCGTTCGGCGTCGGCTACCTCGGCGCCAGGGCCGTGACCCTCGGGCTGCGCGCACGCGGCGATCGGTGGATGGTCGTCGGCGCCGTGCGTGCGTGAGCGCCGCGGGCTGAGCCCACATCGTGGGTTGAGCCCGCACCGTGGGCTGAGCCCGCACCGTGGGTTGAGCCCGTCGAAACCCACACCACCACGGCCGGTTTCGACAAGCTCAACCGGCGGAAACCCACACACCACCACGGCCGGTTTCGACAAGCTCAACCGGCGGAGACCCACACACCACCACGGCCGGTTTCGACAGGCTCAACCGGCGGGAGGCTCAACCGGCGGGAGGCTCAACCGGCGGGGTCAGCCAGCGGGCGGCGGGGCGGTGGTGTTGCCCACGCGGAGCACGCTCGTGAACGCGACCACCTCAGCCTCGCCGCCCTCCAGCATCCGCACGATCGCGCGCCCAGCCGCGCGACCCTTCTCGTACGCCGGCTGCTCCAGCGTGGTCAGCTCGTACGGCCACAAGCCATCGACCCGCACGCCGTCGAACCCGATCACACTCAACCGGTCGGGCACCGCGATGCCGAGCTCCTCGGCGGCCCGGATCACTCCGACGGCGAGCAGATCGCTCTGTGCGATGATCGCGGTCGGCCGTTCGCCCTCCGGCAGCGACAGGATCTCGAGGGCCGCGCGACGCCCCTCGTCGACATAGCTCCCCGCGGCGGCATAGGCACGCGCATCCGGGAACACGGCCCTGGCGCCCTCGAGGCGCTGCAGAGCCGTCGCCGACGACCCGATCGCCAGCAGCTCCTGCGTCACCAAGCCTCGGTGATGCGCCGCGTCCAACGGCAGGGTGATGATCGCGACGCGCTCGTGTCCCTGTTGCCTCAGGTGCCGGGCGCCGCGTTCGGTGGCGTCGCGGTTGTCCTGCTCGATCACCAGGACGCCCTCCGCGGGGAAGCCCTCGATCGCCACGACCGGCAGGCCCCGGTCGCGCAGCGCGGAGACGCTGTCGGCGAGGCGCGGCGTGCATCCCATGAGCACCGCGGCATCGATCGGCGCGTCCTCGACGGTGACCGGGCGAACGGGCTCGGTCGGCATGGCCTTCACGCCGCCGAGCGGATGCGCAGGCGAGGCGGCGAGTATCAGCAGCGCCGCGTCGATGTGTCCGATCTCCTCTGCGATGCCATCGAACTGAGCGATGTGGATCGGATCGCGGAACGCCTCGCGCACCCGCTCCTCGATCACGACGCCGATGATGCCGGAACGTCCTCGGCGCAACGACCTCGCTCGCGGGTCAGGACCGGCGTAGTGCAGTTCGCGCGCCGCGGCGAGCACCCGCTGCCGTGTCGCCTCCGCCACGGGCCCTGAGCCGCTGAACGCGAGCGAGGCGGTCGACGCAGAGACGCCCGCCCTCGCCGCGACGTCGGCGAGCGTCGGCCGAGCGGGATCCTGATCGGGCATCCAGCCCCCTTCCGACGGCGGTGACTGACGGCGGCCGTCGCCCCGGCGGCGGTCTCGAGCACGCGACACCGCCGCTGCGACAGTGTGAAGACGGTGCCTTGACGGTGGGCATCCGATTCGATAGCTTAGCGAAAAGCGCGATCGAATCGATTCGAGTCGCCTCTCGGCCCGATCGATCGCACCCGAGCAGACGGCCGTGACGTCCGTCGGCGCCGCTGCGACGGGGCCCTCGGCGGCGCCCATGCCCCCTCGGACGGCCCGGCCGGGCGGCGAACGCCATCCCCGACCCGCCGTACCCGAACCACGCCGAGCAGAACGCATCCCACATGGCACGCACCGACACCACCACTCCGCGCCGAGACCGGCTCGCGCCCGAGCTGCGCTCCTGGCGCAACGCGCTCTTCGTCGTCTTCGTCGTGAGCGGGGCGTTCCTCTCCAGCTGGGTGTCTCGCATTCCCGGGGTCCGGGACTCGTTGCACCTCTCGACCGACGTCGTCGGGCTGCTCCTGCTCGGCGTGTCGGTCGGAGCCATAGCGGGCCTCATCGTGGCGCCCCACCTGCAGGCCCGCCTCGGCACCAGGAACGGCATCGCGATCGCGGTGGTCGCGACGGCGGTGGGTCTGGCCGTCGCCGGCATCGGCGGAACGGTGGTGGCCTCGTTCCCCCTCGTGGTCGTCGGTCTCGTGCTGCTCGGCCTGGGCAACGGCGCGATCGACGTGATGATGAACGTGTCGGCCGCCGCCGCCGAGAAGCGCATCGGACGCACGATCATGCCGTTCATGCACGCCTGCTTCAGCATCGGCACGGTGGCGGGAGCCGGCATCGGCGCGGCCTCCGCCGCACTGGGCGTCTCGGTGTTCTGGCACTTCACGGCGATGGCGGCGATCTCGCTCGCCGCCGGGCTGGTGGCCGTGCGGTTCGTGCCGAACACGCAGCAGCTGCTCGACGAGGACGCCGCGGCGCGCGCATCCCTCGACCCGTTCGGCGATCCCGCCCTCGCCGCCCCGCGCCGTCGGAGCCTCGCGGAGACGCTGCGCTCGCAGGTGGCGGTGTGGGCCGACTGGCGGCTCGTGCTGATCGGCGTGGTCATGCTGGGCATGGCCTTCGCGGAGGGCTCCGCCAACGACTGGATCGCCCTCGCATCGGTCGACGGTCACGGTCTCACCGACGCCGGCGGCGCGCTGGTGCTGGATGTGTTCGTGGCCGCGATGACGGTCGGCCGCATCCTCGGCGGCCCGGCCGTCGACCGCATCGGCCGCGTCTGGTCCATCCGCGTCACTGCGACGCTGGGGGTCGTCGGCCTGCTGATGTTCATCATCGTGCCCGCGCCCTGGGCGTACGTCCTCGGTGTTGCGCTCTGGGGCCTGGGCGCCTCGCTCGGCTTTCCCCTCGGCATGTCAGCAGCGGCCGACGACGAGCAGAACGCCACCGCCCGGGTGTCTGCGGTGGCGATGATCGGCTACGTCGCGTTCCTGGCCGGCCCGCCGGTCATCGGCTTCCTGGGCCAGCAGTTCGGCATCCTCAACGCGCTGTATGTCGTGCTCGTGCTTCTCGTCGCCGCCTTCGTGTGCGCTCCGGCGGTGCGGCATCGCGAGGCCCGCACCGGAAGGCGCGACGCGCCTGCGGCGGCGCCCCACGACGAATGAGCGACCGGGCCGACTCACGCGGCTCGGCTCGCGCGGCGAGACGGGGTCTCCGGCACGAGACGGCGCACATCCCCGCTCTTCTCGTGCCGATGACGCGGTCTCGCCGAGACCGCGCACGGCCCCGGTACCGTTGAGTCGTGCGACTCGTCATTGCCCGGTGCTCGGTGGACTATGCGGGACGGCTGAGCGCGCATCTGCCCCTCGCCACTCGCCTGCTCATGATCAAGGCGGATGGCAGCGTGCTCGTGCACTCCGACGGCGGCTCGTACAAGCCGCTGAACTGGATGAGCCCGCCCTGCACCCTCACGGTCTCCGAACCGGACCCGGAACGGGCGGATGCCGGTGTCGCCGAGATCTGGACGGTCACGCACTCCAAGACCTCCGACCGCCTCATCGTGAACGTGCACGAGGTGCTGCACGACTCCCGCCACGACCTCGGAGCCGACCCCGGACTGCAGAAGGACGGGGTCGAGGCGCACCTGCAGCGGCTCCTCGCCGAGCAGATCCACCTGCTGGGCGACGGGCACACGCTCGTGCGCCGCGAGTACATGACGGCGATCGGGCCCGTCGACATCCTGGCGCGGGATGCCGAGGGGCGCGCCGTCGCCGTCGAGCTCAAGCGCCGCGGCGACATCGACGGCGTCGAACAGCTCACCAGGTATCTCGAGCTGATGAACCGGGACCCGCTGCTGGCACCCGTGCAGGGCGTGTTCGCCGCGCAGGAGATCAAACCGCAGGCCCGCACCCTCGCCGAGGATCGCGGCATCCGCTGCCTGGTGCTCGACTATGACGCGATGCGCGGCATAGACGACTCACTGAGCAGGCTTTTCTAGGAGCTTCGACCCGCGCTGCTTTTGCGAATGCGGCATGTCCGCGCGAGGCCGCCGCGCGGCGTCGGAATGCACGATTTGTGCGCGGTGGGCGGATCGCACGAAACGGCATCGCGGCGACGCCGCCACAAGCTATGCGTTCGCGCGGTATTCCTCCAGCAGCGCGGCGGGAATTCGTCCGCGATCGGAGACCTTGTGCCCGCGGGATCTCAGCCATTCTCGTACCGCACCGAGATCTTCCCGCGACGAGCCACGCGAGCCACGCGCCCCTGTGAGGGCGGAGCGGGTGCCGCGGGACGCGCGCCGAGCGGCATCCACGAACGGCCGGAGCGAGTCACGAAGCCTTCGTGCGTTCGCCGAGCTGAGATCGATCTCGTAGGAGACGCCGTCGAGAGCGAAATACACGGTCTCGCCCTTTCCGTCATCTATTTCCACGCCATCGATATCGTCGACCAGGATTACTGTGGTTTTCTTTGCCATGGGATAACCCTACGCAATGGACTTCTCTGACCAAAGCCGACACGAGGCCAATTGCTTTCACCACGGCGTGCGCCATGCCGGAAATCCCGCGGAACGACGCGTAAGAGACCCGGATCGCCATGAGCGTCGAATGGAGGCGAATTGCGCGGCCGGGCGGGAGAGGGAGCCCGACATCCGGCACGAGGACCCTACGGGATATCGTGCTCTCCCCGGCGCGTGGGCCGCGGACCCGACCACGGCGTGCATCGGGCCCCCGAAAAAAGGCCGTAACATGGCCAGGCCATGACTATCCCCACCTCGATCATGAGCGAACAGCCCTCCCAGCCCGACAGAGCCTGGTCGGCAGTGCTGTTCGACCTCGACGGCACCCTCACCGACTCCGCCCCTGGCATCACCGAATCGCTCGCCGGGGCGCTGGCGGAGATCGGTCGTCCCGCCCCCGACCCGGACTCCCTGACCGTGCACGTCGGGCCCCCGCTGCACGAGACTCTGCACGCGCTCGGCCTGAACGAGCAGGAGGCGGATGCCGCCACCGCGGCCTATCGCGCTCGCGCCGACTTCACCGATCTGCACGGCAACGCCGTGTTCCCGGGGATGCTCGGCATTCTGCACTCGCTGCGGGACTCGGGAATCCCGATCGCACTGGCCACGAGCAAGCCGGTGGCACGTGCCAGGCGCATCCTGGACCACTTCGGTCTCCTGCAGTACTTCTCCGTGGTGGGCGGCTCGCCGGACTTCTCGGACAACAGCACCAAGGCCGACGTCATCCGCTCGGTCCGCGAGCAGCTCGCGGCGGAGGGCGTGGACACCTCCCGCCTCGTGATGGTCGGAGACCGCGGACACGACGTGCTCGGCGCCGAGGCCAACGGCATCCCCTCGATCGTCGTCGAGTGGGGATACGGTTCCCCGGTCGAGGCGGTCGGTGCGATGGCCGTCGTGCACTCGGTGGACCAGCTGCGCGGCCTGCTGCTGCCCTGACCGGTCGACCGGTCACGCCGCGACCGCCCTGGCCACCCGCCCTCGACCGGTGGGCGGGGCTCAGCGCGACAACCGCTCCACGATGCCCCCGTACACCCGTGGCAGCCGCACGGCCGCCGGCACGATCGCACGACGCAGCGGCGAGCGCGCCGCGGTGATCAGGCCGTTCGTCAGGCGGCGGAAGTCGCGCGTGAGGGCGTTCCAGTCCCGTTCGTAGCGGCCGGGGTCGTCCGCGGTGATCGCAGCCACCGCCGCCCCCGCCTGGGCGATGCCGAGCCTCAGCCCCTCGCCGGTGAGGGCGTCCACATACCCGGACGCGTCCCCGACCAGCAGGATGCGGCCCGCCGTGCGCGCCCTGGTGCGTTGCCGCAGCGGCCCGGCACCCCGAACCCGGCCGATCTGCGCGGGCGACTTACCCTCGGCGTCCGCCCCCACAAGCGAGGACAGCTCCGGTTCCTGGGCGAGCGCCCGGCCGAAGTCGATTCCGCGCGTGCCCAGCAGCGAGACGCCCACCAGCCGCGGCCCGAGCGGCGTCACGTAGAACTCGGCGTGCGGCGTCCAGCGCACCTCGATGAGATCGCTCCACGGGGCGAGCGCGTAGTGCCTGCGCACCCCGAACCGGCGGCCGGACGAGCGTTGCGGACGCCCGGAGAGCCCGGACAGCTCCCGAACCCGGGAGTGCAGGCCGTCCGCCCCGATCAGATAGCGCGCTGCGAGCGGCTCGAGCGCGGGTCCGCCGACGGTGACGTGCGTGCCGCGATCGCTCACGGCGTCCACTCGGGCGCGGACGACCCGGATGCCTCGCTCGGCCGCCCGCGCCGCGATCGTCGCGTGCAGTGCGGTGCGCGCCACCCCCCGGCCGACCCCCTGTCCGAACCGGTGCTCGGCGCGCACGGGACCCTGCACGTAGGCCACGCCACGCAGCTCCGCTCCGGGCGGATCCAGGCCGAGCTCGCGAACGAGGCGCCACGCCCCCGGCATCAGGCCCTCACCGCACGCCTTGTCGATGGGCGCCTCTCGGGGCTCGATCACCACCGGATCCAGGCCGGCTTCGGCGGCGAGCAGCGCGGCCACCAGTCCCACCGGGCCACCGCCGACGATCGCGACTCCCGCGTCGAGGCTCACTCGTCCTCCGGCGGGACCGATCGCGCGGGACCGGAGGCAGGGGCCGCCACGGACCCGTCCACGACCCATCCGGCTCCGCCCAGCCGCGTCATCGCTCGCTCCTCCGCCGGGATGCGGAACACGAGCAGGAACACGGCGTTCAGCACCGTGAAGCCGAGGGCGGTGATCCACCCCGTCCACACGAGCGGAAGCGCGAACCCCTCCACGACCACGGCGACGTAGTTCGGATGCCGCAGCCACCGATACGGTCCGCGTCGTACCGCCCCCAGAGCGGGCACGACGATCACACGGGTGTTCCACTGTCGTCCGAGCACCGCGATGCACCACCAGCGCAACGCGTTCGCGAGCAGCACGAGCGCCAGCATGGGCCAGCCCAGCCACGGCAGGAAGGGCCGGCCGGCGATCCAGGCCTCCAGCGCGCATCCGACCAGCAGGGCGACGTGAAGCGCGATCATCGGCGCAAGCTGTCCGCGGGCGTACTCACGGCCGCCGTGTGCGAACGACCAGCGAGCGTTGCGCGACGACACGATCAGCTCCGCGACGCGTTCCGCGCCGAGAAGGAGCACCAGGGCGGTGTACCAGATCACGCGGCGACCCCGGCGTCCGGCGCCCAGCGCAGGAGCACGAGCTCGGCGCTCACACCGGGCCCCAGCGCGAACAGCAGCCCGTTCGCGCCGGGAGCGGGCGAGCGCATCGTGTCCGCGAGCATCCCGAGCACCGCCGCCGACGACTGGTTCCCCGACGCGGCGAGCGCACGCCAGCTCGGCTCGAACGCCGCGTCAGCCAGGTCGAGTGCCGCGGCGAACGCCTGCAGCACCTTCGGGCCCCCCGGATGCGCGAGCCACACGTCCACGTCGGCGACGGTGAGGCCATGGGCACCCAGCACGGTGTGCACGTCAGCGGCGAAGTGTCGGCCGATCACCTCCGGAACGCCGGCGCTGAGCACGATGCGGAACCCCGAGCCCCCGATGTCCCAGCCGATCACGTCCTCCGTCTGCGGATAGAGGCTGCTGCGCGTCTCGACGACGTCCGGACCGGCGAGGGCATGCCGGCTGGCGTATGCGTCGCCCACGGCCACGACGGCTGCGGCGCCGTCACCGAACAGCCCGCTCGCCACGATGTTGGCCGTCGAGTCGTCGTCGCGCTGCACGGTCAGCGAGCACAGCTCCACGGAGACGAGCAGGGCGACGTCGTGCGGATGCCCGATCAGGTAGTCGTGCACGCGCGCGAGACCGGCCGCGCCCGCGACGCATCCGAGCCCGAAGGAGGGAAGGCGCTTCACGTCCGATCGCATCCCCAGGCGAGCGGCCAGCTGTGCGTCGATGGACGGTGCCGCCACGCCGGTGACCGAGGTGAAGAGCACGAAGTCCACCTCATCGGGGCGGATGCCGGCGGCGTCCAGCGCATCGCGGGTCGCGCGCTCCGCGAGGTCCGTGCCCGCCCGGATGAAGAGGTCGTTCGCCTCCTGGAAGGACGCCAGAGACGCGTACCGGTCAAGCTCCATCACGAGGTTGCGGGTCTCCACGCCCGCCGAGGCGTGGATGCGTCGCAAGAGGGCCGCGCGCGCCGGATCGTGGGTGAGCAACGGCTCCAGCACCCGGGTGATCTCCGCCTGCGTGTAGCGGTGCGCGGGAACGGCCGGCGCTGCCGCCACGATACGGGACACAGGGGGACGGTATCACGCAGCCCCGGGGCGCTCGGGGGGCTTGACGCGCCGCGCCCCCGGTATAGTGCCAGCATGACCGACGCAGCAGGTTCGCAGACCTCCGGTGCGGCATCCTCCCGTCCGCTCGTCGTCGGAGTCGTCGCAGACGTGCCCGACGTGGTGATCACCGAGGCCGCGTCGTTGGCCGCCGAGCTGCGCACGCCGATCGTGTTCGCCACCGTCGAGGCGCTGCGGTATTCGATCAGCACGCTGCCCGACGGGTCGGTGCTCTCCATGCCGCTCGAGCCCGACGTCGCCGAAGCGCAGGAGGAGACGTTCGATCCGCAGCTGGTCTCGCGCATCAACGCCCTCGTGCCCCACGCCCGGCCGGAGTTCGTCGCCCGTGCCGGCGATCCGGCGATCGAGCTCGCCCGGCTCGCCGACGAGCGTGACGCGCGCGCGATCGCGGTCGGCACCCGCAAACCCGGGTTCCGCGCCAGCCTCGAGGAGTTCCTCGCGGGATCGATCGCGGTGAGCCTCGCGCACAACCAGGCGCGCCCCGTGATCGTCATCCCCGTGGCACACACCGTGGAGGGCCACGACCCGGCGCGCCGCGAACACACCGCCGGTTGAGCCCGCCACCGCCGGTTGAGCCCGTCGAAACCGGCACCACCCCAGGGCTTCGACAAGCTCAGCCGGCGAGCGGCACCACCCAGGGCTTCGACAAGCTCAGCCGGCGAGGGGCGGGTCGGCCCACGCGCGCGCGGCGCTCCGATCCGTTCGCACCGCCCACCGGCCGTCCGCTCTCGTGATCTTCAGCGGATAGTCGAGCGCCTCGCTGACGAGGGGACCGGTGAGCACCTCGTCGGCCTCCCCCTGGGCGAGCACCCGGCCGTCGCGCAGCAGCATCGCGTGCGTGGTGGATGCCGGGAGCTCCTCCAGATGGTGGGTCACGAGGACGCTCGCAAGATCCGGATGCCTCGCCCGCAGCTCGTCGACCCGGTCCAGCAGCTGCTCCCGGGCCGCGATGTCGAGGCCCGTCGTCGGCTCGTCGAGCAGCAGGAGACGCGGATCGGGCGCGAGCGCCCGGGCGATCAGCGTGCGCCCGCGCTCCCCCTGAGACAGGGTCTGCCAGCGGGCGTCACGCCTGTCCGTCATCCCCATCAGCTCGACGAGCTCGTCGATGCGGACGCGCTCCGAGTCGCTGGGCTCCCACCGCATCATGAGCTCCGGGGTCCCGGTGAACCCCGTGGCGACGACGTCGCGAACGGTCAGCGGCGAACGCACCTCATGCCGAGGATTCACGTGCCCGATGAGCGAGCGCAGCTCGCGCAGGTCGACCCGGCCGAGTCGACGGCCGAGCACTTCGACCACGCCGCCGGTGGGGTGCTGGACCGCCCCGAGCAGGCTCAGGAGCGTTGACTTGCCCGCGCCGTTCGCACCGATCAGAGCCCAGTGCTGGCCGCGGTCCACGCCGAGCGAGATGCCGGAGAGGATTGCACGGCCCTGCCGCACGAAGGAGACGTCGCTGACGGTGAGGATTCGTTCGGACACCGGACCATTCTGGCGGACGACGACACGCGTCGAGCACCCTCCCGAGACCGGTCGATCGTGCCGAGACGGCGGCCGAGCACACCGTTTTCGGCACGATCGACCGGTCTCGCGGGGAGACACCGCGGGCGGGGCGGCGCGGGCGGGCGGGACGACGGGCGGGCTAGCGTCGCGTGGCGCGCTCGCCCGCGTGTCGCGGCAGCAGCGCCGCCTCGACCAACGGGAACACCAGCAGCAGGGCGACCAGGGCGAGCGCCCAGCGGTAGCCGAGCCGAGCATCCGCCGCCCCGAGCGCGGATGCTGCGGCCGTGGTCAGCCGAACGATGAGCGCGGCCACCGCGACGCCGACGCCGACGGCCACCTGCTGCATGGTCGAGGCGAGCGTGTTCGCCGATGTCATCAGCGGACCGGGCACGTCGGCGAACTGCAGTGAGTTGTAGCCGCTGAAGCCGATGGAGCGGAACACGCCGCTGAAGAGGAGCAGCACGGCGATCGCCCACAGCGGCGTCGTCGCGTCGACGAACACGCAGGCCGCGTAGACGACCGCTCCCACCAGGTTGCTGCCCACGATCACCGGCTTGAACCCGAACCGGCGGATCAGCGGGGTCGTCAGCGGCTTGACGGCGATGTTGCCGACGAACACGGCCCCGACCATCAGCCCTGCCTGGGCGGCGCTCCAGCCGAATCCGACCTGGAAGAGCAGGGTGAACACGAACGGCGCGGCGCTGATGATCAGCCGGTACACGCCTCCGCCCACGTTGCCCACCCGGAAGGTCTCGATGCGCAACGCCGAGAAGTCGAGCAGCGGATGCCGCACCCGCCGCATCCACGCGTATCCCGCCGCGCCCGCACCCGCCGCGACCACCAGGTGCACGACGGCCCACGCCCAGTCCGTCGAGGCGGATCCGATCTCCTCCATGCCCAGCACCAGCGCGGCCAGGGCGATCCCGGTGAGCGCGAAGCCGATCCAGTCGAGCCGCCGAGCCTCCGCCGCCGGCGCGCTCGGCACCACCCGGAACGTCGCGACGAACGCGGCGACGCCGAACGGGACGTTGATCAGGAAGATCCAGGGCCACCCCACGGTGTCGGTGAGGACGCCCCCGAGCGCGGGAGCTACCACAGGGGCGACCAGCGCAGGCCAGGTCAGGTAGGCCATGGCATCCAGCAGGTCGCGGCGATCGAGACCGCGGAGCACCGCCAAGCGCCCGACGGGCACCATCATGGCGCCGCCGACGCCCTGCAGGACGCGGGCGGCGGTCAGCAGCGGAAGGCTCGGGGCGAGCGCGCACAGGGCGGATGCCACGGTGAAGACCGCCAGCGCCGTCGCGAACACGCGGCGCTCCCCGAACCGGTCGGCGAGCCATCCGCTCACGGGGACGCACACCGCGACCGTGAGCAGGTAGGCGGTCATCGCCACGTTCAGGTCGACCGCGCGCACCCCGAAGTCGTGCGCCATGGCGGGGGCCGCGGTCTGGATGATCGTGCCGTCGAGGTTCTCCATCGACAGTGCCGCGGCGGCGAGCAGCGCGAGCGGCCGGTTCAGGGTCGCGGATCTCGGCACCACGACAGTCTGCCGCAGCCGGGCGCGGGACGGCAGCCGGAACCCGCGCCCCTCGATCTCGGCACCGCGCTGCTTCCGGCGCTCGAGGTGGGTTGGGGCGGGGCGGGTTTCGACACGCGCCGTCTGCGACGGCGCTGCTCAACCCGCTATGCCCGACCGTCTGCGACGGCGCTGCTCAACGGGCGCTGCCGGCGGGTCGTCTCAGCCGAGGAGGCGCTCCACCTCGGCGAGCAGGATGGCGGTGCAGAGACCTTCCAACGCCTCCACGAGCTCGGGCAGTGGCGGCATCGTCGGCGCGATGCGGATGTTGGCGTCGCGCGGATCCTTCCGGTACGGAAACGCCGAGCCGGCCGGCGTCACGGCGATGCCCGCGTTCGCGGCCAGCGCGATCGCCCGCTGCGCGCATCCGTCGTGCACGTCGAGGCTCACGAAGTATCCCCCGCTGGGGGTCGTCCACGTGCCAGCCTCGTAGGGGCCCAGCCGCCGCGCGAACACCTCCGCCACCGCCTGGAACCGCGGCGCGACGATCTCGCGATGCCGTGCCATGTGCTCGTGCACCCCGGCGGCGTCGCGCAGGAACCGCGCGTGCCGCAGCTGGTTGATCTTGTCCGGGCCGATCGACTGCACCACGGCATGGCTGAGGTACCAGGACACGTTGGCCGCCGACGAGCCGAGGAACGCCACCCCGGCGCCCGCGAGCGTGACCTTCGAGGTGGAGCCGAACACGAACACGCGATCCGGGTTGCCCGCCTCGGCGGCCAGCGACAGGACGTCGATGGCGGGCGGCACCTCGTCACTCAGGTGGTGCACCGCATAAGCGTTGTCCCAGAAGATGCGGAAGTCCGCGGGGGCCGGCAGCGACACCAGCGCGCGAGCCACCTCCTCGCTGTAGATCGCCCCGGTGGGGTTGGAGTGCACCGGCACGCACCACATGCCGCGGATCGTCGGGTCATCGGCGAGGAGCCGCTCCACCTCGGCGATGTCGGGACCGGCATCCGTCATCGGCACCGACACCATGCGGATGCCCAGATGCTCGGTGATCGCGAAATGCCGGTCATAGCCCGGCGTCGGGCAGAGGAAGGTGACGGTCTCCTCGCGCGACCACGGCCCCTCGCTGCCCGGCAGACCGTGCAGCATCGCGTGCACGACGACATCGTGCATGATCGTCAGGCTGGAGTTCCCGAGCGCCAGGAGCTGCGGCACGGGGACGTTCAGGATGTCGGAGAAGATCCCGCGCAGCTCGGGTAGGCCGTGCGGGTTGCCGTAGTTGCGCAGATCCGCACCGGTCGCGTCGCGATAGTCCTCCTCGCCGGGCAGCGCGAGCAGGGCGTTCGAGAGATCCAGCTGGTCCGGCGACGGCTTGCCCCGGGTGATGTCGAGGGAGAGCCCTCGCGCGACGAGCGCGTCGTACTCGGCGGACAGCCGCGAACGCAGCTGTCGCAGCTCGGCGGTGGGCAGTTCGGCGAGGGCGGTCACTCCTCGATCGTAGCCAGCCGGCCGGCCCGGTCGAACCGGTCCCGGTTCGTCTGCACGCCTCAGTCGCCGAACCTCGCGTACCCGTAGTCGTCGTCGATGCTCACCTGGACGAGCACGTCGTCGTCCGACGCGAGTGAGAAGGCGATGCGATAGGTTCCGCTCTGGCCGGGACCGAGCTCCCGCTTCTTCAGCGTGTCGAGATCCTCGTCGAGGATCGGGTCCGCGCGCGTCCCGCCCGCCGAGGCCCTCCCGATGATGTCGACGTCCAGGTCGTCAGAGCCGCTGTTCGTCACGGTGACCGCGTACTCGCGGTCGAACGGCTGTGTGGACCACGTGGGATCCTGCGGCGTGTAGGGGATTCCCGCCGACACCGACACCGACACGCCGTCGTCGTAGCCGACGGCGCTCCCGAACGGCGCCGGACCGCTCTGCCGTGCAGCGTGGAACTCGCCGTCGTCGAGCGGGGGCGTGGCGGGCGGGGGCGTGGCGGGCGTCGCTGCTCCCGGGTCGTGCCGGTCGGCCTGGCCGTAGACGCCGAACACGCCGAACCACACGATCGTGAGCATGACGGTGAGCACCACACCGGTTCCCCCGGTGATCACACCGGCGATCGACATGCCTCTGCCCGCCAGGTGGCGGGCGAGTGCCACGGCGCCGAGCACGACGGCGGCGACGCCCACCATGCCGGTCACGATGCCCACGAACGGCAACCAGCACAGCAGCAGGCAGACGAGCCCGAGCACGAGGGAGGCGATGGCCGCACCCCATGACCCGGACCGCTGCGCCGGGTATCTCGGGTAACCGGGGTGGACCGGTGGCGCGTAGGCCGGTGGCGGGTAGGCCCCCGCCGGGGGCGGATACGGAGGCGGATACCCGGCAGGCGGGAGCGGGAGCCGCGACACCGGCGCCGCATATCCGCCGGACGGCGCCGCGTATCTCCCGGCGTCCGGAGCGTTCGCGCCGAAGGCGTCCGCGGGAGGCGGCGCGTACCACGTCGCCGGAGGATCGGGCGGCTGAGGAGAAGGCGGCTGGTCCGCGGGCGGCTCCGGCCGCGACGGCACGGTCTCTCCGGAAGGCAGCACGGTCTCTCCGGAAGGCGGGGCGGCATCCGTGTGCGCGGAGTCCCCGACCGGCGGGCGGCTGCCGGGTGGCGCGGTCCGAGAGCGGTCCTGCTCGCCCGTGTCGCTCATCCGGTGTCCCCCAACGCCTGAAGCCAACGCCTGAAGTCGAATCGCGCACGCGCGCGGCGCCGCATGGACGCCGCACGCGCGACATCCCGCATCCGACGATCCGCCGAGTCTATCGACCACCGCTGCTAGGCGATCAACACTGCCCGACCCTCACCGCTGCCGGGCGAGGCACGGCACGTCAGCGCGAGGCCGGCACGTCGTAATCCGCCGAGACGATGATCGGCATGTGGTCGGAGTCGCCGCGCGGCAACGTCTCGACGGCGCGCACGTCCAGTCCCGCCGAGGTGACGAAGTCGAAGTGGCCCTTGAAGAACTTGTAGCGCGTGTACGTCTTGCGGTCGCTCAGCGACATGTCGTATCCGGACGCCTTCACCTTCGCGCCCAGCGACTGCGTGAAGAAGGGATAGTTGTAGTCGCCCACCATGAGCGTCGGGGCCCCGTGACCCAGTCGCAGCAGCTCCGCGTGCGCCGCGTGGATCTGCGTGCGCCGCAGCGAGTTCAGCGCCGTGAGCGGTGCGGCGTGGAACGACGCGACCACCACCTCGCGGCCGCTCTCGAGGTCCTCGAGCAGGCTGCCCACCAGGCGTTCGTGCGCGGGCGCGAGCACACGATCGTGCAGCGACTTCTTCAGCTCGTACGTCTCGGTGTCGCGCAGCCGGAAACGCTCCTTGCGGTAGTACACCGCGAGGCCGAGGCGGTTGCGCTTCGTGGAGTCGGCCAGCGTCAGCGTTCCCACCTCGTTCGGCAGGACCCCCGTATCCACCTCCTGAAGGCACATCACATCTGCGGCGGTCGATGCCGCCAGGTCGAGGAGCTCTCCCGTCGCGCGGTTCTTACGGAGGTTGTAGCTGAGTACTCGTATCAGGGCGATCACTTCTTCGACGGGACGGTTCGGTGGCCCGATGATACTCGCCGCGTGTGATCACCATGTGAACGCGGCACGACCGACCGCCTCTTCACGGAGCGCGCCGAGGCCATGGGGCCCGTCACTGGGGCCGCTCATCCGGCGGCAGGTTCTTGCGCTCTCTGCGGCTGAGCTCCGCCGCGCCCGGCAGACCCTTCGGCGGTCGGCCGCTGTACCAGAGCCCGGTCTGCTCGTACCACCGCTGCTTGCGGTAATGATCGTCCATCGCGCTGCGCACGGCGGCACGCACCACGAGATAGCCGATCCAGACGAACAGCGCCGCGAGTGCGACGTAGACGAGCAGGATCGTGACGACAGCGCCTCCCGAGTAGAACATCACATGCTCCCTTCGGACCTCCCACACCCTACCGGGCGCGCCGCGGCGGCCGCTTTGCCGGGGAGCGGAAGGGGGCGCCGGCGGTCAGTCGTCGGCCCAGTCGAAGGTCCTCGTGACCGCCTTCTTCCACATGCGGTAGAGCCGCTGCATCGTCTCGCGGTCGGAAGTCGGCGCCCAGCGCGCGTCCTCCCGCCAGTTCGTCCGCAGCTCGTCGCGGCCCGCCCAGAAACCGACCGCGAGCCCCGCGGCGTACGCGGCGCCCAGCGCGGTCGTCTCCGCGACCGTCGGACGCACCACCGGGATGCCCAGCACGTCCGCCTGGAACTGCATGAGCAGGCCATTGGCGGTCATGCCGCCGTCGACCTTGAGCTCGGCGAGGGGAGAGCCCGTGTCCTGCTGCACCGCCTCGAGCACATCGCGCGTCTGATAGGCGGTGGCCTCGAGCGCGGCGCGCGCCAGGTGCGCTCTGTTCACGTAGCGGGTGAGTCCCACCACCGCACCGCGGGCATCCGGTCGCCAGTACGGGGCGAAGAGGCCGGAGAACGCCGGCACGATGTAGGCGCCGCCGTTGTCGTCCACGCTCGCCGCCAGGCTCTCCACCTGCCCCGCATCGGAGATGATGCCGAGATTGTCGCGCAGCCACTGCACGAGCGACCCGGTGACGGCGATCGATCCCTCGAGCGCGTAGCGCGGAGCCTCGTCGCCCAGCCGGTAGGCGAGCGTCGTGATCAGGCCGTTCGCGCTGTGCACGATCTCCTCGCCCGTGTTCACGATGACGAAGTTCCCGGTGCCGTACGTGTTCTTCGACTCGCCGGCGTCGAACGCCGCCTGCCCGAACGTTGCCGCCTGCTGATCGCCCAGGATGCCCGCGATCGGGGCCTCCCGCAGCAGGCTGTGCGACTCGGCCGTGCCGTACACCTCGCTCGACGACCGGATCTGCGGCATCATCGACCTCGGCACGCCGAACACCTCGAGGATGTCGTCGCGCCAGTCGAGCGTCTGCAGGTCCATGAAGAGCGTGCGCAACGCGTTCGTCACGTCGGTGGCGTGCACGCCGCCCCGTTCGCCGCCCGTGAGGTTCCACAGCACCCAGGTGTCCGTCGTCCCGAAGAGCAGGTCGCCGCGCGCCGCGCGCTCCCTGGCGCCGTCGACGTTCTCGAGGATCCAGGCGATCTTCGTGCCCGCGAAATAGGTGGCGAGGGGCAGGCCGACCGCGTCCGCGAACCGGCGGACGCCGCCGTCTGCGGCAAGCCGGTCCACGATCGGCTGGGTGCGCGTGTCCTGCCACACGATGGCGTTGTACACGGGTCGGCCCGTGTGCCTGTCCCAGACCACGGTCGTCTCACGCTGGTTCGTGATGCCGACCGCGGCGAGGTCGTGCCGCGTGAGGTTGGCCTTGCCCAGCGCGATGCCGACCACCTCGCGCGTGTTGCGCCAGATCTCCATCGGGTCGTGCTCGACCCATCCCGCCCGCGGGAAGATCTGCCTGTGCTCCAGCTGCCCGACCGAGACGAGGGAGCCGGCGTGGTCGAACACGATGGCCCGCGTGCTCGTCGTCCCCTGGTCGATGGCGAGGATGTGCGTCGACATGCTCGCCAGGCTAGGCCATCGGATGCCGGCGGTCAGGCCGTCTGCTGCAGATACGCGCCGATGGCCTCGTCCACCGTCTCGTCCGTGAAGCGGAAGCCGTCCTCCAGCAGCGCGACGGGCAGCACGCGCTGGCTTCCGAGCACGAGCTCGTCGGCGGCATCGCCCAGCGCCAGGCGCAGCGCGAGGGCCGGAGCGGGCATCCCGTACGGCCGATGCATCCGGCGCGCCAGCGAGCGCATGAACTCCGCCGCGGTCGCCGGCGTCGGCCCGGCGAGGTTCACCGGGCCGCTCAGCGCGCGCCGCCCGGGCTCGGATCCGATCAGATGGTCGATCGCCGCCGCCTCGTCGCGCAGGCTGATCCACGGCCACCACTGCCTGCTGGTGCCGATGGGCCCGGCCAGCCCGGCGCGTGCGATCAGCCGCAGCGGCGGCATCGCCCCGCCCGGTCCGACGACGAGCCCGGTGCGCGCGAAGGCGACGCGCGTCACATCCGGGGCCCGCGCCGCCTCCTCCTCCCACGCCTTCACGACGGCGGAGAGGAATCCGGTGCCGCGCGGCGAGCGTTCCGTGAGGTCCTCGTTGCCGCGATCCCCGTAGAAGCCGACCGCGGAGGCGCTGATCAGGGCGGCGGGCGGACGGTCCGCCGCGCGGATGGCGTCCACGATGGTGCGCGTGACGTCGAGCCGCGACTCGAGGATGACCCGCTTGTACCCGGGCGTCCACGGCAGCCGGCTGGTGGGCGCACCGGAGAGGCTCACGACGGCGTCCGCCCCGCTCACGGTCGCCGGGTCGAGAACGCCTCCGACCGGATCCCACCGCACCTCGTCCCGTGCCCGGACCGGTCTGCGCACCAGGCGCACGACGTCGTCGCCGGATGCCCTCAGCCGGCGCACGAGGGCCGCGCCGACCGTGCCCGACGCACCGGCGATGACGACGCGGCGCGGGGTGTGCCGATCATTCTTCTGCTCCACGGCCTCAGCCTTGCACGCCGCGCAGACACCGGGTCGGTCGGCGCGCATCGCCGCTCACTAAACTGGACAGCCACCCCCGTCTCCGATCCTCTCCTCGAAAGGGGATGCGTCCATGCCCGACCAGAACGTGCTCGAGGCCGTCATCGCCCTCGCCCGCCACCGCGGGTTCGTCTTCCAGGCGGGCGAGATCTACGGCGGGTCGCGTTCCGCATGGGACTACGGCCCCCTGGGCACGGAGCTGAAGGAGAACATCCGCCGCGAGTGGTGGCAGACGTTCGTGCGGGGTCGCGCCGACATGGTGGGACTGGACTCGAGCGTGATCCTGCCGAAGCAGGTGTGGGTGGCCTCCGGCCACGTCGGGGTGTTCACCGACCCTCTCGTGGAGTGTCTGCACTGCCACAAGCGCTTCCGAGAGGACCACCTCCTGGAGGCGTACGAGCAGAAG
Source organism: Actinomycetales bacterium (assembly GCA_015655415.1). Classification (GTDB taxonomy): domain Bacteria; phylum Actinomycetota; class Actinomycetes; order Actinomycetales; family Microbacteriaceae; genus Humibacter. Next base: position 13,121 of record JAATFB010000068.1, on the reverse strand, counting down.
AAGGGCCGAACGCCGGAGAACGGCATGGGCGACATCGTGTGTCCGAACTGCGGCACGACCGGGCAGTGGACGCCTCCGCGCGACTTCAACATGATGCTCGAGACCTTTCTCGGGCCGGTGAAGGACGACGCGGGCCTGCACTACCTGCGCCCCGAGACGGCACAGGGCATCTTCGTGAACTTCGCGAACGTGGTGCAGGCGGCGCGCAGGAAGCCGCCGTTCGGCATCGGGCAGGTCGGCAAGGCGTTCCGGAACGAGATCACCCCCGGCAACTTCATCTTCCGCACCCGCGAGTTCGAGCAGATGGAGATCGAGTACTTCGTGCCGCCCGCCGACGCGCGCGCGTGGTTCGACCATTGGGTCGAGGCGTGCTGGAACTGGTTCATCGACCTCGGCATCGACCCGAACCACATGCGGCGATTCGATGTGCCGGAGTCCGAGCGCGCGCACTACTCGGACGGCACGATCGACATCGAATACGAGTTCGGCTTCGCCGGCAAGGGGTGGGGCGAGCTGATGGGGATCGCCAACCGCACCGACTTCGATCTGAGGAACCACGCGGAGGCATCCGGTCAGAGCCTCGCCTTCTTCGACCAGGCCAGCGGCGAGCGCTATCTGCCGTACGTGATCGAGCCGTCGTTCGGGCTCACCCGCTCGATGATGGCGTTCCTCGTGGACGCCTACCGCCGGGAGGAGGTGCCGAACGCGAAGGGCGGCACCGACATCCGCACCGTGCTCAGGCTGGACCCGCGCCTGGCACCGGTGAAGGTCGCCGTGCTTCCGCTGTCTCGCAACGAGCGGCTCTCGCCGCTCGCCCGCTCGGTCGCCGACGACCTGCGCAGGCGCCGCAACGTGGAGTTCGACGACTCCGGCGCCATCGGTCGCCGCTACCGGCGCCAGGACGAGATCGGCACGCCGTTCTGCGTCACGGTCGACTTCGACTCGCTCGACGACGGAGCGGTGACGGTTCGCGACCGCGACACGATGGGGCAGGAGCGCGTCTCGCTTCAGCGACTCGACGCCTATCTGGCCGAGCGCCTGAAGGAGCGCTGAGACGCATCGTGCTTCGGATTTCGCCCTCCGCTACGTGGCGATCGCGAACGTCATGTAGCGGCCAGGCGAATCCGTAGCGGGGCGTGCACGGGACTGGGGGCGGGGGCGGGCACAGGTCTGTAGCGGGACGTGCACGGGTCGGTGACTGGGCGCGCCGAGGACAATGGGCGAGGTGGTGAACACGATGCGCGCCGTCGTCTACGAGCAGGTCGGCGAGCGGCCCCTGGTCCGCGAGGTCCCCGTACCCGTCTGTCCGCCCGACGGCGCTCTCGTCCGCGTGGAGGCGACGGGCGTGTGCCGTTCCGACTGGCACGCCTGGCGCGGCCACGATCCGGTGCCGCTGCCCATGATCCCCGGGCATGAGTTCGCCGGCGTGGTCGCGGAGATCGGCACATCGGTCACGCGCTTCTCGCCGGGCGACCGGGTCACGGCGCCGTTCGTCAACGGCTGCGGCCGCTGCCGGTGGTGCCTGCGCGGTGAGGCGCAGGTCTGCCCGGACCAGACGCAACCCGGTTTCACGCGTGACGGCGCATTCGCCGAGTACGTCGTCGTGACCGCCGCCGAGACCAACCTCGTCGCTCTTCCGGATGCCGTGAGCACGGATGCCGCCGCGGCCCTCGGCTGCCGCTTCGCCACCGCGTTCCGCGCGGTCACCGTGCACGGCGGGGTCCGCGCCGGTGACGCTGTCGCCGTGTTCGGCTGCGGCGGCGTCGGACTCTCCGCCGTGATGATCGCCTCCGCCCTCGGCGCCCGCGTCATCGCGATAGACGTGTCGCACGCGGCCCTTCGACGCGCCCGTGCGCTCGGCGCGACCGACACCATCCGGGCGACCGAGACCCCCGACCTGGAGCGCGCCGTGCTCGAGGCCACCGGCGGAGCCGACGTGACGATCGACGCGCTGGGGTCCGCCAGGACCGCGGCCGCGGCGGTGCGCTCACTGCGCCGGCGCGGCACCCACGTGCAGGTCGGGCTCATGCTGGGGCGCGACACCGCCGCGCCGCTGCCATGGGATCGCGTGATCGCGTGGGAGCTCACCGTGGCAGGCGCACACGGCATGAGCGCCCGCGACTATCCCGCGATGCTCGCCATGATCGTCGACGGCCGGCTCGACCCCACGAGCCTCGTCGGCACCGTGACCGACCTGGAAGGCGCGATCGACGCACTGGTCGCGATGGACGACCCGCGACCGGGGATCGCCGGCATCGTGGTGGCTCGGCCCTAGCGAGCGGGCGGCGTCGTGAGCTCCTGGACGCGGCGTCGCAGCGCGTTCCACGACGGCGGGCCGTCGGCGCTGTACGAGGACAGCAGCGCGAGCATCCGATCCCTCGTGCGCTCGCCCGCCTCCGGCAGCGCGTCCGCGGGCGGCACGGTGACTCGAGCGAGCACCTCCCTCGCGAGGGCCTCGATGCGATCGTCATCGGGCTCCCAGTCGATGGCCTCGCCCAGCCTCCGGTAGAGCCACACGACCTCCGGGTCGGTCAGGAGCCGACCCTTCGCGGCGATGAGCTGCTCGGCCTCCCCGGGGTACAGCGTGCGCAGCATGATCCATCCGTCGCGCTCGTAGCGGATCGTCCGTTCGCCGACACCGGCCTGCCGCAGGATGCCCAGCAGGCTGGTGAGGGACTGCGGCAATGCCGGCGCGCTCCCGGTGCGCAGGCCGTGCAGGGATGCCCGGACCGCCTGGAGCCGTTCTATCTGCTCCGCGACACGCCGGTCGATCTCGTCGATCGCGGCGTGAAGCTCGTCGGGCCGAGCCTCCAGGAGGGAAGGGATGCGGGCCAGCGGCACTCCTGCGTCGGCGAGCACCTTGATGCGCGCCGCCTGGATGAGCGCCTGGGCGCCGTAGCGCCGGTATCCGGAGTGGTCGCGGGGCGGCTCGGGGAGCAGTCCGATGGCGTGGTAGTGGCGCACGGTCCTGACCGTGATTCCCACCAAGGAGGCGAGCTCGCCGATCGTCAGCATCATGTCACCTCCTCCGATGTCCGCCTGTTCTCCGAGGCTCGCCCGTGACCCAGCATCGGACGTGCGGCGAAGACCAGCAGCAGCACGAGCACGACCCATCCGGCGAGGACGGCAATGGCGCCTCCGCCTATTCCGGCCGCTGCGACGAGCGGCGCGAACACGGCCAAGCCCACCGGCGATGCCCCCAGACCCAGGGCGTTGAAGACGCCGAGCACGCGACCGCGCTCGGACTCCTCGGTGTGACGGGTGATGGCGACGATGATGAACGGGCCGAGGATTCCGGCGCCGAGGCCGATCGCGAACTGGCCGGCCAGGATGAGCGGGAACGCCGGAAGCGTGGCGATGAGGGCGAAGCCCGCTGTGGTGATCACGATCATGCCCAGGTAGGTCCAGCCGGGCGTTCTGCGTGCCAGCGCCGAGTAGAGGATCGACCCGACGAGAGATCCGGCGCCCGACAGCGCCACGGCGATGCCGAACAGCGCGGGCTCACCGATCGCGCGGAAATGGGCTGGCAGCACCACGCTGGACAGGGGGGCGGTTATCACGCCCGATCCGACGCCGATCACGATCGAGATCACCACAACCGGATTGTGTGCGATGCGACGCCACAACGCCACCCTCGGGGCGGCCGGCGCGCCCTCCTGAGGAGTCGGGCTGAGGGGCATCAGCGCGGTGACCACGGATGCGGCGGCCCAGCACAGCACGAGGATCGACAGGGTCAGCGGCGACGGCACGGTCGCCAGCAGGAGTCCCGCGACGGCCGGCCCGCCGAGGAACGCGATCGAGGACACGCCCTGCCGCAGACCTGCCACACGTTCCAGCCGTGCGCCGGCCGACCGGGCGACGTCGGCCATCAGGGCGTCGCGGGCCGTGACGGCCGGTGTGCCGAAGACGTTGGCCAGCAGACCGAACGCGATCAGCGTCCCGATGCCGAGCCCGCTCGTGCCGTCGACGATGGCGAGCACCGCCACCGCCACCGCGCTGCCGAGGGCCGCCACGACACTGCTGCGCCGCCTGCCGAACCGATCGATCGCATAGCCGCCGACGATGCCGGTCACGACGGCGGGCACCATCACCACCGCCAGCACCAGGCTCGACGTCGACGGCGCGCCGGTGATCGTCAACGCCAACCACGGCAGCACGACGAGAAGCGCGGAATCGGCGAAGAGCGAAAGGCCCTCGGCCGTGAGGAACGCCGGAACGGTCACTCGTGTCGATGTCATGCTGCCAGCGTGAGACCCCGACGCTGCGTCAAGGTCAAGACCGGGCCCGAATCGATCCGGCGAGGGTCGGCAACCGTGGGCCGGACGCCGTGGGATGTCGTGCCTGCGACCGCTGCGGGCAGGCGAGCGCCCTGCCGGCTACAGCTCGATCTGCGAGCCCATCACGATGACCTGGCCGCGCGGCAGCGCGAAGTGGTCGCTGGCGTCGGTGTTGATGTGGGAGGCCGCGAGGTACAGGCGCTTCCGCCAGCGCGCCATCCCCGGTTCGTCGCCCTCGCGGATCTCGAGCTTGGAGAGGAAGTAGGTCGCACCGTCCAGGTCGAGCCGGCCCTCGGACTGCTCGGTCGTGAGCGAGCGCAGCACTGCGGGTATGTCCGGCTTCTCGGTGTACCCGAAGCGCACCGTGATGTGGGTGATGCCGTCGCCGGGGTCCCCTAGGCTGTCGAAGAGGAACCGCTGCGCGGCGGCGACCCTCGGCAGGGTGTCGATCTCGACGGAGACGATGACGACCTGCTCGTGCCGCACGTGGTTGTGCTCCACGTTCGCGCGCAGCGCCAGCGGTGCGGTCTCGCCACCGCGATTGAGGAAGATCGCCGTGCCCGGCACCCGGGCCAGCAGGTCGGGGTTGGTGCCCAGGCCGTTGACGAAATCGAGCAGCGAGCCCTCAACTCGCGCCCGGCGGGCACCGATCAGCTCACGCCCGCGGCTCCAGGTCGTCATGACCGTGAAGGCCGACAGCGCGATGGCCAGCGGAAGCCAGGCGCCGTGCACGAGCTTGGTCAGGTTCGCGGCCACGAACAGCAGGTCGATCGCCAGCAGGACGGTGGCCCCGCTCCACAGGAGCCATGCGGGGGTCCGCCAGGTGAGGTGGGCGAGGTAGAAGAACAGGATCGTGGTGATCGTGATCGTCCCGGTCACCGCCATGCCGAAGGCGAAGGCGAGCGCCGCCGAGCTCCGGAAGGCGAAGACGAGGGTGAGAACGGAGACCAGCAACAGCCAGTTGATCCACGGAACGTAGATCTGGCCGTGTGCAGACGATGAGGTGTGCAGCACCCGCAACCGCGGGAGGTAGCCGAGCTGACCTGCCTGTGCGGCGACCGAGAACGCGCCGGAGATCACGGCCTGCGAGGCGATGACCGTGGCGACGGTGGCGAGCACGACCAGGGGGATCCGTCCCCACTGCGGAACGAGCAGGAAGAACGGCGCCGACACGTTCGCGCGGCCGTGCAGGATCAGGGCGCCCTGTCCCAGGTAATTGAGCGCGCACGCCGGGAAGACGAAGAACAGCCAGGCCACGGAGATCGGGCGGCGCCCGAAATGCCCCATGTCCGCGTAGAGCGCCTCCGCACCGGTGACCGCCAGGACCACGGCCGCGAGCGCGAAGAAGGCCACTTGGAAATGTCCGACGAGGAATCCGACGGCATACGTGGGCGACAGGGCGAGCAGAATGCGCGGGTCGCCGGTGATGCCCCAGATGCCGCAGACCCCTATCGCGGTGAACCACAGGATCATCACCGGCCCGAACAGCCGGCCCACCGCGCTGGTGCCCAGACGCTGCACCAGAAAGAGCACGACGATGATCACGGCGGTGATCGGCACGATCCAGCTGGAGAGCCCGGCGTTGATGGTCTTGAGCCCCTCGACGGCGGAGAGCACCGAGATCGCCGGCGTGATCATGCTGTCGCCGAGGAAGAGAGCCGCGCCGAGCACGCCCAGACCGGACAGCACGGCGATGACCCGGGAGCGTCTTCTCGACGCGTGACGACGCAGCAGCGTCAGCAGCGCCATGATGCCGCCCTCTCCGTGGTTGTCGGCCCGCATCGCCAGCAGCACGTAGGTGACCGTCACGATCAGGACCACCGACCAGACGATCAGCGACACGACGCCGTAGAGGTTCCCGGTGGTCAGCCGCACCGGGTACGGATCGCCGGGGTTGAACACGGTCTGGATCGTGTAGATCGGGCTCGTGCCGATGTCCCCGAAGACCACGCCGAGCGCGCCGACCACGAGCGCGAGGCGGGCGGTGCGGGCGGCGGACGGGGCGGCGGGATGGCTCACCCGAGGAAGCCTACGGCGCGGCGGGGAAGCCGGAGGCGAAATCCCGGCCACGTCCCCCGGAGCCCGTTGCGGCTTTCGACGTTCCCGGCGGGGAAGGCCGGAGAGCCGGCACGTCCTATCGCTCGGGGGCGAAGCGGTATCCCATGAGGCCACCGACGTCGCCGAGCAGTCGGGCCTCACTGCTGACGCCTCTTCGGGCTGAACGCCCGATCCGAACCCTGCCCGGGACCCGATCCATGCGGCCCGAACGCGATGGCCTCACAGATCATGGGCCGGTGAGGGCGTCGAGGATCTCGTCGAGGCGCGGCCGCTCGTGCTGAGGCGTCCGAAGCCGCGTTCACTCGGCGCTTTCAAGCATCTCGATGGAGGACGACCCTTCACCGGAAGACATGCCCCAGATCAGGGGCCGTTCTCACTCTGTGCGCGAGGGGGGAGTTGAACCCCCACGCCCTCACGGGCACACGGACCTGAACCGTGCGCGTCTGCCTATTCCGCCACTCGCGCGTCGTCGGCCCGACCCCGGACCGACCAAGCGAGATTAGCATGCGGCTGCCGGCCGCGCCATGCCGCCCCGCCCCGCCCCTCCCACCGTCCCCGCCCCGCCGCGCGCTCCCGCCCCCTTGCGGCTTACCATCCACGCAGCGACTGCCCGCCAGGGCGTAAGTCTCGGCGCGGATGGTAAGTCGCGGGGGAAAGCGGCGGACGGACGGGAGCGGACCGGGCGGGCGGACGGGACCGGGCGGGAGCGGACCGGGACGGCGGCGCGACGGGGCGGGCGGGGGACCTTCACACGGTCTACGGCTAACATGCATCTAGTCGTGGGGCGGATCGGGAGACCTGTGGGCATTCTGGACAACTTCGAGAAAGGCCTCGAACGTGCCGTCAACGGCGCCTTCGCGAAGACCTTCCGGTCCGGTCTGCAGCCCGTCGAGCTGACCAGCGCGCTGCGGCGGGAGCTCGACACGAAGGCCGCCGTCGTCACACGCGACCGCGTCCTCGCCCCCAACGACTTCACGCTGCTGCTCGCTCCGAGCGACTACAAGCGGATGCGTGCCATGGGTCCGGCGCTCACCGACGAGCTGACCGACTTCGTGCAGCAGCACGCGCGCAGGCAGCACTACCAGTTCGCCGGCGGCATCTCCATCGACATGCGTCCGGACGAGTCGCTCTCCACCGGCATCCTGCAGGTGGAGTCGCAGAACGTGAAGGGCGAGGTCGCCTGGGTGCCGGTGCTCGACGTCGGCGGCAAGCGGTACCCGCTCACCGGCTCCCGCACCGTCGTGGGCCGCGGCCGCGAGGCGGACATCACCGTCGACGACAGCGGGACCTCACGCAAGCACGTCGAGATCTCCTGGGACGGATCGCACGCGCAGCTGCGCGACCTGGGGTCCACGAACGGGACTCAGCTCAACGGACAACCGGTCAAGAAGGCCGTGCTGGAGCCCGACTCGGTGATCACCATCGGCAGGACGCGCATCGTGTTCCGGATCCTGCCGCAGGCGTCGGCTCGGGCTCCCCGCATCCGGGAGCCCGACGGGGTCACGCGGCGGCACGACATCGACGGGTTCTGGGATCGATGACGGTCAGCACCCTCACCCTCCTGGTGCTGCGCATCGGGTTCCTCCTCCTGCTGTGGCTCTTCGTGTTCGCCATCGTCTATGCGCTGCGCAGCGACCTCTTCGGCCAACGCGTGCGCAAGCTGCAGTCGGATGCCGCCGGCAACCCGTTCGCCAGCGCCGCCGCCGCGCGACCCGCCCCCGCGCCGGCCGCGGCCGCCGGCACCATCTCCACCGCCGAGCATCCGCTCGCCGGGCTGGCCCGCCCCATCACCGGCCCGATCGAACGTCCCGCCGCACGGCCAGTGCCGGGCGAGCCCGCAGGCTCGTTTCCGAACCGCCCGATGGCCACCGTCCTCACCGCGCACCGGCTCGTCATCACCTCGGGCCCGCGACGGGGGACGGAGATCCCGCTCGTCAACGAGCCGATCACGATCGGCCGCTCCGGCGACTCGGGCCTGGTCATCCGCGACGAGTACACCTCGACGCATCACGCCCGGCTCATGCTGTGGAACAACGAGTGGATGATCCAGGACCTGGACTCCACCAACGGCACGTTCCTCGACGGCCAGCGGGTGACCGTCCCGACCCAGGTTCCCCTCGACGCTCCCATCAAGATCGGCACGACGACCTTCGAGCTGCGGCGGTAGCCCATGGTGACCTCCATCCGGGCGGCGGCGGTCTCGCATGTCGGAAAGGTGCGCTCGAACAACCAGGACTCCGGCTACGCGGGCTCCTCGCTCTTCCTGGTGGCGGACGGCATGGGCGGCCACGCCGGGGGGGACGTGGCCTCTGCGATCGCGACGAACCGCATCAAGGAGATCGACCACGACTATCCCACGGCGGAGGACGCCCAGGTCGCCCTGCAGTCCGCGTTCCTGGCGGCCAACGGCCTGCTCTCCGAGACGGTGTTCGAGCACCCGGAGCTCACCGGCATGGGCACGACCGTCAGCGCACTCATCCGTGTGGACGGGAAGGTCGCGCTGGCCCACATCGGCGACTCCCGGATCTACCTGCTGCGCGACGGGGCGCTGAAGCAGGTCACCACCGATCACACGTTCGTGCAGCGCCTCGTCGACACGGGGCGCATCACCGAGGAGGAGGCGCTCACCCACCCGCGCCGATCGGTGCTCATGCGCGTGCTGGGCGACGTCGACTCCTCGCCCGAGATCGACACCTGGACCGCCGAGACCCTGCCGGGCGACCGGTGGCTGATCTGCTCCGACGGGCTCAGCGGCGTGGTCAAGCACGACCTGATCGCCGGCATCCTCGCCAACGTCGAGTCCCCGAAGGCCGCAGCGGACCGGCTCGTGCGCGCCAGCCTCGACGCGGGCGCGCCGGACAACGTGACGGTCGTCGTCGTCGACATCGATCGTCCCGCCGACGGTGCGCAAGAGCCGGTGACCGTCGGCTCGGCCGCCGCGCCGATGCAGTTCGACCAGGAGCACGCCTCGCACACCCGGGCGCTGCGGCTGCCAACGCTGCGCCTCCACCCGGCGCGTCCGGCCACCGGGCCGACGCACTTCGAGCCCCAGACCGACGACTATCTCGACGAGCTGATCGAGGAGGACCAGCGGCGAGCGCGCCGCCGCAAGCTCACCTGGACGCTTAGCGGCCTCCTGCTCGTCGTCGCGATCGCGCTGGCCGCCATCCTGGGCTACGAGTGGACGCAGTCGCGCTACTACGTGGGCGAGTCCGACGGCCGGGTCGCCGTCTTCCAGGGCGTTCAGCAGAGCCTGGGCCCGATCTCGCTCTCGCACGTCTACACGCGCACCGACATCCCGGTCGACGAGCTCAGCGCCTATGAGCGGCAGCAGGTCGAGGGCACCATCAACGCGTCGTCGCTCGACGACGCCCGACGCATCGTGAGACAGCTCGCCGATGACAGCTCCGACTAGCTCGACGCCGCTCGCCTCCCGCACCGGCGCCCCTTCGGCACCGGTGCGCCGCATCCGTCTGCCCAAGAAGCTGCGCAACCTCGAGCTGGGTCTGCTGGTCTTCGCCTGCGCCATCAACGCGGCGGCCGTCGTGCTGGTGGAGCTCGGCGCCATCGGGCATCTCGACTTCACGCTCGTGCTCCTCGGCGCCGGCCTGTCGGCGCTGGTCGTGGCGATGCACATCGTGATGCGCTACGTGGCCCCGGATGCCGACCCTTTCGTGCTTCCCATCGCCACCGTGCTCAACGGCATCGGCATCGCCGAGATCTATCGAATCGACATCGCTCGCCACGACGCCGGGTGGGACTCCGCGGCGGTACGGCAGATCGTCTGGACGGCGATCGCCGTCGTGTGTGCGATCGCGGTCATCCTCCTCATCCGCAATCACCGGGTGCTGCAGCGCTACACCTACGTCTTCGGGTTCGGCGCGCTGGTGCTGCTCGTCCTCCCCATGCTGCCGATCATCGGCAGGCAGGTGAACGGCGCACGGGTGTGGATCGGCATCGGGCCGTTCAGCTTCCAGCCCGGGGAGATCGCCAAGATCGCGCTGGCCGTCTTCTTCGCCGGCTATCTGGTGCAGGCCCGCGACTCGCTGTCGATGGTGGGAAGGAAGGTCCTCGGAATCCGGTTCCCGCGGCTGCGCGACCTGGGCCCGATCCTCGTGCTCTGGGGCCTCTCGATGGCCGTGATCGTGTTCCAGCGCGATCTCGGCACCGGTCTGCTGTACTTCGGCCTCTTCCTCGTGATGATCTACGTGGCGACCGCGCGGGTCGGCTGGGTGGTGATCGGGCTCGTCCTGTTCGTCGGGGGGGCTCTGATCGCCAGTCGCATCCTCGGCTACGTGCAGGACCGCTTCGAGAACTGGCTGGACCCGTTCAGCGACCACGTCTACAACGCCACGGGCGGAAGCTACCAGCTCGTCCAGGGGCTGTTCGGGCTCGCGCACGGCGGCCTCCTCGGCACCGGTCTCGGGCAGGGTCGGCCGACCGTCACCCCGCTCGCCGAGAGCGACTACATCGTCGCCAGCCTCGGTGAGGAGCTGGGCCTCATCGGGATCTTCGCCATCCTGTGCCTCTACCTGCTGTTCGTCTCGCGCGGCTTCCGCGTCGGCTTCGCCGGTCAGGACGACTTCGGCAAGCTGCTCGGGGTGGGCCTCGCCTTCACCGTGGCGCTGCAGGTGTTCATCGTGATCGGCGGCATCACACGCGTGATCCCGCTCACCGGGCTCACCACCCCGTTCCTCGCCGCGGGCGGCTCGTCGCTGGTCGCCAACTGGATCATCGCCGCGCTGCTGCTGCGGCTCACCGACACCGTGCGCAACCAACCCCGGCTGGTGGTGTGACGACCCGTGAACCGTGAGATCAAACGCGTCAGCATCGTCGTGCTCTGCATGTTCCTGGCGCTGTTCGTGTCGACCTCCGTCATCCAGGTCGGCGTGACCGACACGCTGAACGCGGATGCCCGCAACTCACGCACCCTCTACGACAGCTACCAGGTGCAGCGGGGCTCGATCCTGGTGGCCGGCCAGCCGATCGCCCAGTCCGTGCCCAGCAAGGACGCCTACAACTACCAACGCCAGTACCCGCAGGGGCGGCTGTACTCCTCGGTGACCGGGTTCTTCCCGATCAGCGGCGCGCCCACCGGCATCGAGGGCGCCATGAACAGCGAGCTCAGCGGCACCTCCAACGATGACTTCATCGACCAGCTGCAGAATCTCGTCACGGGCAAGCATCCGCAGGGCAACTCGGTGGAGCTCACGATCGATCCGGTGGCGCAGAAGGCGGCGTACGACGCGCTGGGGTCTCAGCGGGGCGCCGTCGTCGTCCTGCAGCCGAAGACCGGCCGGATCCTGGCGATGGTGTCCAAGCCGGACTTCGACCCGAACGTCCTCGCCGTGCACGACGTGAAGCAGGTGGATGCCACGTACAAGCAGCTCCTAGACGCTCCGGGCGATCCGCTGATCAACAAGGCCATCGACGAGACGAATCCGCCCGGATCCACCTTCAAGCCGGTGGTGCTCTCCGCCGCGCTGGAGAGCGGGGACTACACCCTCGACTCGCAGCTGCCCAATCCGGCGAGCCTGACGTTGCCGGGAACGGACACGACGGTCTACAACGACTCGCACACCACGTGCGGCCCGGGCGCGACGGTCTCGCTGGAGACCGCGCTCATCCTCTCGTGCAACATCCCCTACGCGGAGCTGGCGATGAAGGTGGGCTCGAACGCCATCAAGACGCAGGCGCAGAGGTACGGCTTCAATCAGCGTCTCCTCGTGCCGATGCGCACTGCGGCGAGCACCTACCCGGGATACGACAGCCTCGACGAGGTGGCCATGAGCGGGTTCGGGCAGAAGGACGACCGCGCCACCGCCCTGCAGATGGCGATGAACTCCGCCGCCATCAGCACGGGCGGCACGGTGATGAGGCCGAACCTCGTGGAGTCCGTCCTCACCCCCGACCTGCAGGCTCGCGACCAGTTCACGCCGACACCGCTCGGCCGCGCGACGAGCGAGAAGACCGCCCAGGACATCGCGCACACCATGGTGCGGGACGTCTCTGAGGGCGTCGCGAGCAATGCAAGAATAGACGGGGTCAAGGTCGGCGGTAAGACCGGGACCGCGCAGAACGGCAGTGACGACCCGTACACGCTATGGTTCACCGGCTTCGCTCCGGAGGATGATCCTCAGTTCGCCATCGCGGTGGTGGTCGACAATGGCGGCGGACTGGGTCAGAGTGGAAACGGCAACTCCGTCGCCGCTCCGATCGCGAAGAAGGTACTAGAGGCGGTGCTTGGCAAATGAGACCCACGGCAGGGCTCACGTTCGGCGGACGTTACGAACTCCAGTCGCGGATCGCAGTCGGCGGCATGGGCGAGGTGTGGCAGGCCACCGACCTCGTCATCGGACGCCAGGTCGCCATCAAGATCCTGAAGGACGAGTACCTCGGCGACCCCACGTTCCTTGAGCGGTTCCGCTCGGAGGCGCGCCACGCCGCCCTCGTCAACCACGAGGGCATCGCCAACGTCTTCGACTACGGGGAGGAGGACGGCAGCGCGTACCTCGTGATGGAGCTCGTGCCCGGCGAGGCGCTGTCGAGCATCCTGGAGCGCGAGCACACCCTCTCCACCGACAAGGTGCTCGACATCGTGGCCCAGACGGCCTCGGCGCTGCACGCCGCGCACCAGGCCGGCCTGGTGCATCGCGACATCAAGCCGGGCAACCTGCTGATGACCCCCGAGGGCCGGGTCAAGATCACCGACTTCGGCATCGCGCGCATCGCCGACCAGGTCCCGCTGACCGCGACCGGCCAGGTGATGGGCACCGTGCAGTACCT
>JAATFB010000007.1 GCA_015655415.1 Actinomycetales bacterium | reverse complement strand
CTCCGAGCTCTCCGGCAAGCACGTGGAGCTCGCCGAGCAGGTCGTCTCCGTCGGCGACGAGGTGTTCGTCAAGGTCATCGACATCGATCTGGAGCGCCGCCGCATCTCGCTGTCCCTGAAGCAGGCGAACGAGGGCGTCGACCCCGAGGGCACCGAGTTCGACCCGGCGCTCTACGGCATGCTCACGGAGTACGACGAGCAGGGCAACTACAAGTACCCGGAGGGCTTCGACCCGGAGACGGGTGAGTGGAAAGAGGGCTCCGACGCTCAGCGCGAGAAGTGGGAGCGGGAGTACGCGGAGGCCCAGGCCCGCTGGGAGGCGCACAAGCGCCAGGTCGCCAGGGGCCGGGAGGAGGAGACCGTACAGGCCGACACCGCCAGCCGCGGCGGCTCCACGTATTCGAGCGAGTCGAGCTCCAGCGGCACGCTGGCCGACGACGCCTCCCTCGCCGCTCTGCGCGAGAAGCTGTCCAGCAACTCCTGACCTCGTGTCAGCGGAAACGGCCGGGTCCAGGCGGGCCCGGCCGTTTCCGTGTGTCGGCACACGTCAGGGGTCGTATGCTGCCGTGCGGTGGCCCACACGGAGGCCCCGGGCGCCGGCGGCCGGAAGCCGGGCAGCGGTCCGCCGCATAGGCTCGTCGATGTGCAGATCATCGCGTTGACCGGCGGCATCGCCTCGGGCAAGTCCACCGTCTCCCGGCGCCTGGCCCAGCACGGCGCCGTGGTCGTGGACGCCGACAGGCTCGCTCGTGAGGTGGTGGAACCAGGCACCCCTGGTCTCGCGGCCATCAGGAGGCGGTTCGGCGATGCCGTGATCGGCCCCGACGGCTCGCTCGACCGGGCGGCGCTCGGCGCCATCGTCTTCCGCGATCCGGAGGCCCTCGCCGAGCTCAACGCGATCACCCATCCGGCCGTGTGGCGTGCCGCCCAGGCCCGGTTCGAGCAGGCCGAGGCGGCGGATCCCGACGCGGTCGTGATCTACGACGTGCCGCTGCTGGTGGAGGCGTCGCAGGACCGGCCGCTGCACTTCGATCGCGTCATCGTCGTGGAGGCCGATCGCCAGGAGCGCATCCGACGGCTGGTCGAGGCGCGCGGCATGAGCGAGGAGGAGGCCCGCCGCCGCATCGGCGCCCAGGCCGACGACGAGCAACGCCGCGCGATCGCCGACGTGGTCATCGACAACAACGGCAGCACGACCGACCTGCTGCGGCAGGTGGACGAGATCTGGAGCCGGCTGCGCCCGCGGTGACGCACCCGGTCAGCGCACGGCGGGACCCAGGAGCATCAGGGTCGGCACGACGACGAGCGCCGACGCGCAGGCGAGGACCGTGAGGCGGAACGCGGGAGCCACGGGCGTCGCCTCGCCGGTGAGCCGGGCGAGCCGCGCGTCCGCCCATTCGCCCGAGCGCGGTTGCACCCCCGCCGGCGCACCGGCCGGCGGCACGGCGCCTCCGGCAGGCCGATCGCCGTCTGCCGCCGCGGCGAGCGCCACCCGGGCGACGGCTCGCGACAGATTGCGCTCGGAGACGGTGCGCCGTGCCTGGTCGTCGGCGAGCAGCTCGACGAGCAGCCCGACGGCCTCGTGCGCGCGTGTCGCGATCGGGAACCACGGCAACGCGCTGCGCCAGGCGCTGAACGCGACCAGCAGCACGTGATGATGCTGGCTGACGTGCGCCCGCTCGTGCGCGACGACCGCTGCGAGCTCGTCCTCGCTGAGGAGGTCGAGCAGTCCGGCGGAGAGCACCGTCACGGCACGCGGCGCCCCGGGAAGGCAGTACGCGACAGGGGTGGCGTGATCGATCACGCGCGTTCCGGGCCTCTCGGGCACGGGGTCCGACAGCAGCCGCAGCAGGGCCGCGTGGTGCCGTCGCTGTCGTTCGGCGCGCCACGCCGTGCGCACGAGGTTGAGCAGCAGGTGGCCGCCCAGCAGCACGGTGCCCGCCAGCGCGAACATCTGGAAGAAGTTCGCGTCGGCCGGCAGGCGACCCGTCAGCACGTCGGAGGCGAACGCCTCCGCCGCATGGGGCAGGTCCCCGGCGAACGGCGTCAGCCCGAACACCAGAAGGGAGCCGATCATCGAGAGGCCGCCGGCGAGGGCGATCGCCTGCCACAGCACGAGCGCCGAGCCGGGCATGCGACGCGGCCACCGCGCCTTGGCGAGGACGACGGGGACCGGCCACGCCAGGGCGAGAGCCAGCGCCGCCAGCACCGCCGCGACCGCGAACATCCCGCTACGCCTCCAGCAGCCTGCGGAGCCGCTCCGCGTCCCGCGCGCTGACCTGGCCGACGAAGCGGGCGAGCACCGCGTCGCGGTCCGACGCGGATCCGAGCACCTCGTGCATGAGCTCGGCGACGTGGTCCTCGCGACTCATCGCGGCACGGTACAGGTGGGGACGGGCACCCCGATCGCGGACCACGAAGCCCTTGGCCTCGAGCCGGGAGAGCACGGTCATCACGGTGGTGATCGCAAGCTCCTTGCCCTGGCTGGCGGATGCGTTCAGGCTCTCGCGCAGATCGGCGGCGGCCAGCGGCGTCGCCGAGTCCCAGATCACGTCCATGATCGCGCGCTCGAGCTCACCGAGATTCACCACGATGCGACCTGCCATGCCGACATTCTACCGCGTGTAGAAATCTCCGACCGGTCGTGGTAAGAAGTTCTACAGCACGTAGAAGACCATGGAACACATCGAATCGAGGGACCGTGCACGTCGCCACCGATCTCGACCCGCTGCTCATCGCCCGCTGGCAGTTCGGGATCACCACCGTCTACCACTTCTGGATGGTGCCGCTCACGATCGGCCTCGGACCGCTGGTGGCGATCATGCAGACCCTGTGGCACCGCACCGGCAACGAGCGCTATTACCGCATGACGAAGTTCTGGGGAAAGATCTACCTGATCAACTTCATCATGGGCGTCGCGACCGGCATCGTGCAGGAGTTCCAGTTCGGACTCGCCTGGAGCGAGTACAGCCGGTTCGTGGGGGACGTGTTCGGAGCCCCGCTCGCGATGGAGGCGCTGTTGGCGTTCTTCGTGGAGTCGACGTTCCTCGGACTGTGGATCTTCGGCTGGGACAAGCTGCCCCGACGCATCCATCTGGCATGCCTGTGGATCGCCGTGGCCGGCTCAGTGGTCTCGGCGTACTTCATCATCGTCGCTAACTCGTGGATGCAGCATCCGGTCGGCGTCCGGCTGGTGCACGGACGGCCCGTCATGACGGACGTCTGGGCGGTGCTCGGCAACAACACCGCGGTGGCCGCTTTCACGCACACGATCTTCGGCGCGTTCGCCGTGGGCGGGGCCATCCTGCTCGGCGTGGGCTGGTACCACCTCTGGCGGCGGCGCCGGGACGGCATCGACACGGTCGGCGCGGACAAGCGGGTGGTGGTCGGGGAGGCCCCCGACATCCCCGGACGCGACAAGGCCGACCACCGGGTCTGGCTGACCTCGCTGCGCATCGGCGCCGTCACCGCCATCATCGCGTTCGCCGGAGTCGCGATCACCGGCGACGCGCAGGCACGCCTCATGTTCGAGCAGCAGCCCATGAAGATGGCCGCCGCCGAGGCGGCCTGCCACACGGGGACGAGCTTCTCGATCCTCTCCATCGGAGACCCGGGGTCCAGAGACTGCAAGGGCGTCGTGGGCGTCTTCGAGGTCCCCGGCCTGCTGGGCTTCCTCGCCAACGGCGACTTCAACCAGCCCGTGAGGGGCGTGAACGAGCTGGTGCCGGTCTACCAGCAGAAATACGGGACACACCTGCCCGATGACCCGCAGCTCGGCGACCGCGCCGGCCAGAAGGTCAACTACGTGCCGATCATGGCGGTCACGTACTGGGGCTTCCGCCTCATGATCCTGTTCGGCGCGCTCGCCGCCTTCGCCTCCGCCGCGGCCCTGTGGCTGACCAGGAGGGGAACCGTGCCCCGGTTCCGTTGGCTGATGTGGCTCGCCGTCGCCGGCATCCTGGCTCCGTTCGCCGCCAACTCGGCGGGCTGGATCTTCACCGAGATGGGACGCCAGCCCTTCGTCGTTGCGCCGAACCCGACGCCGGGCGGCATAGACGGCGTCTTCATGTTCACCGCCGCCGCCGTCTCGCCCGGCGTGACGTTCGGGGAGATCCTGTTCTCGCTCGTCTCGTTCACGCTCGTGTACGCCGTGCTCATGGTGTTCGAGGTGAGGCTGCTCGTGAAGTACGTGCGCGGCGGTGTCGCAGGAGCCATACCGGAGCTCGGTGAGAAGCCGAAGGACCCGGACGCTCCCGCCGACGACGACGTGCTCGCCTTCGCCTACTGAGATCGCACGGCAAACGAGAGAGGTACGACCCGTGGACTTCCTTCCCACCCTGTGGTTCATCCTGATCGGCGTGCTCTGGACCGGCTACCTGTTCCTGGAGGGCTTCGACCTCGGCGTAGGGATGCACATGCTCGTCTCGACGCGCAGCGAGTCGGACCGCCGCGTCATGCTGAACACCATCGGGCCGGTCTGGGACGGCAACGAGGTGTGGCTGATCACCGCGGGCGGGGCCACCTTCGCAGCATTCCCGTTCTGGTATGCATCGCTGTTCTCCAGCCTCTACATCCCGCTCGTTGTCGTGCTGCTCGGCCTGATCTTCCGCGCCGTGGCGATCGAGTATCGCGGCAAGGTGCACACCGCGGGATGGCGGCGTGGCTGGGACGTCGCGCTGGGAGTCGGCTCGTTCCTGGCGGCGTTCGGCGTAGGCGCGGCACTGGCGCTGACCACGACGGGGCTGCCGCTGAACTCGCACGGCGACTCGGTCGCCGGGCCGTTCGGGTGGTTCAACGTCTGGGCCGTCGTCGGGGGTCTGGCGGTCGTCGGATTCTGCCTGCTGCACGCCGCCGCGTTCCTGGCGCTGAAGACCGAGGGTGACGTGAGGGCGCGGGGCCGTCGCTTCGTCGTGCGCTGGATGCCCGTGCTGCTGCTGCCCATCGTCGCCTGGGTGCTCGCCGTCCAGCTCATGAACGGAAAGGCATACACCTTGGCCCTCGTGCTCGCCGCCGTTGCGGCCGCAGCGCTTTCCTGGATCTCGGCGAGGCGGGACCGGGAGGGGCGGGCGTTCCTGGGGCTGGGCGCATTCCTCGTGCTCGGTGTCGCGTCGCTCTTCGCGAACGTGTATCCAACGGTCTTGCCCTCCACCCTCGACCGCGCGTTCGATCTCACGGTGGCGAACGCATCCAGCTCGCCGTACACGCTCGGTGTGATGAGCGTGGTCGCGGCGTTCGGCGTGCCGCTGGTACTGGCGTACCAGGGCTGGACCTACTGGGTCTTCCGAAAGCGCATCGGCGGCTCGAGCATCCCGCCGGTGAAGCCCGTCGAGGCCGCCGTCAGGACCCGATGAGCGCCCAGACTCGTACGTCGCCCGTCGACGGCATCGGCGAGGTCGGCCGGCGGCGACTGGTGCTCCTGGGGGCGCTCGGAGCGCTCAAGGCGCTAGGCCTGGTGCTCGTCGCCGACGCTCTGGCGACCGGGATCGTCACGGTGATCGCGCATGGCGACGTCCTGCCCGTGGTCGCAGAGGGCCTGGCCGGCGCCGTGCTCCGCGCGGCATCCGTCTGGTGTCTGCGCGTCGTGTCGCAGTCCGCTGCCGCGGGCGTCAAGGGGCGGCTGAGGAGGAGGCTGGCCCATGCGTACCTGGGTCGCACCGGCGGTTCGATCGGCGCGGACGCCTCCATCGCCGCCACGGGCCTCGACGACCTCGACGCGTACTTCACGACGTACCTGCCCTCGCTGGTGGGCGCCGTGACCGTGCCGCTCCTGGTCGGTGCGCGCATCCTCGCCGCCGACTGGGTGAGCGCGCTCGTCATCGTGGTGACCGTTCCGCTCATCCCGCTGTTCATGGCCCTGATCGGCATGCACACGCGCGAGCGCGTCGCGGCCTCCCTCGATGCGCTCAGCCGGCTCTCCGACCATCTCGTCGAGCTGGCGAGGGGCCTGCCCGTGCTCGTCGGCCTCGGCCGCGACCGCGAGCAGACCCGCGCGCTGGCCGAGATCTCGGACGACCATCGACGCAGGAGCATGGCAGCGCTGCGAACCGCCTTCCTCTCCGCACTGGCACTCGACCTGCTCGCCACGCTCTCGGTCGCCGTGGTCGCCGTCCTCATCGGCATCCGCCTGCTGCACGGACAGCTCACCCTCGAGGCCGGGCTCGTCGCGCTCATCCTCGCACCGGAGTGCTACGCGCCCATCCGTGAGGTGGGCGCGGCCTTCCACGCCTCCGATCTCGGCCGGGAGGCGTTCCGGCGCGCCCGCACCGCGATCGGCCCGGCGAGAGCATCGACCACGCTGCTGCGCCGCCGGGGCGGCGACGTCGAGGTGCACGCGCTCACGGTCACTCACGCCGGTCGCGTCGCGCCCGCGGTGTCCGGGCTCACGTTCCGCGCCCCCGCCGGCTCCCTCACGCTGCTCGCCGGCGACAGCGGGGCCGGCAAGTCGACGGTGCTCGGCGTGCTCGCCGGTCGCGGTGCCGCACTCGATCCGGATGCCCGGTGCACGGGAACGATCACGACGCCGCCCTCCGGCCAGATCGCGTGGATGCCGCAACAGCCGCAGTTCTGCTCCCGCACGGTCCTCGACGAGCTCGCCGTCTACTCCGCCGATCCCGCCGACCGGCAGGCCTGCCTCGCGCTCCTCGATCGCGTGGGCCTGCACGACCTGGCCGAACACGCCCCCGGCGCGCTGAGCCCGGGCGAGGCGCGCCGGCTCGCCTGGGCGCGAGTGCTGGCCGCGGTCGACGCCGGTGCCCGCCTGGTGCTCGTGGACGAGCCCACGGCACACCTCGACGCGAACGCCGCCGCCCTCATCCGCGCCGAGCTGGCGGCGCTCAGGCGTCGGGCCACCATCGTCGTGGCCTCGCACGACCCGGCAATCCGGGCGCTCGCCGATCACACAGTGTCCGTGGCGACGGCCGGCCAGGGCCGTGAGCCGTCGCCGAACGACCTTTCCGCGCCGTGGGCCGTCCCCGCCCTGCCCGAGGCGGGCGACGCGGCCCGGCGCGCAGACGCGCCGACACCCCCGGCACCGGAGGGAGGACGGTCGGCGCCCGCGATGCCATCGCCCATCGCGGGGAATGAGGCCGAGCGCGGCGGAGCTGGCGAGGAGCTCGCCTCCTTCCTCCGGCCCGTCCGCTGGCGCTGTGCCGCCGCGGTGGTGGTCGGTGCGTTCTCCAGCGCGTTCGCGATCGCGCTCACCGCGGTGAGCGGCTGGCTCATCGTGCGCGCCAGTCAGGAGCCGGCGATCATGTACCTCCTCGTCGCCATCGTGGGGGTGCGGTTCTTCGGCATCGGTCGCTCAGTGCTCCGCTACGCCGAGCGGCTGCTGACGCACGACGCCGTGTTCCGCGCGACCACCGCCCTGCGAGTGCGTCTCTGGCGCGCGCTGGCCGCCGCGGGTCCGGCCGGCCGTGGCGCGCTGTCTCCCGCCAACACCCTGGCGGCGCTCGTCGGGGCCGCCGACCGGATGCGAGATCTCGTTCCGCGTACGGTGCAACCGCCGCTGGCGGCGGCCACCGTGCTGGCCGGCTCCGTCGTGGCTCTCGGAGCGCTCTACGGGCCCGCCGCGCTCCTCCTCTCGGGCCTTGCGGTCGTGGGCCTTCTGATCGTCCCCGCACTCGCCCTCACGGCGGGACGTCGTGCCGCACGCCGCGGAGAGAGCACGCGGGCCGCGGTGCTGCTCGCCTTCACCGATCTGCTGGGGGCGCGCGACGACCTCACGCCCGCCGCCGCGCGGCGCCTGGTCCGCCGCATCGAGGAGGCCGATGAGACGGCCGCCAGCAGCGAGCACGGCACGGCCATGACCGAGGGGGCCGCGTCCGCGCTCGTGGTGCTGGCGTGCTGCTGCGCCGCGGTCGCGATGATCCCGCTCGCGGCGGGTGCCGTGGCATCCGGAGTGCTCCGTCCCGAGCTGGTGGCCGTGCTCGCCCTGCTGCCGCTCGCGCTGGTCGAGCCATTGCTCGACGGCGCCGCCTCGTTCTCGCGTGCTCCGGCGTTGGCCCGGGTGCTCGAGCACGTGCACCGTGTGGCGAGCCTGGTCCCGGGCGTCGCGACCCACGAGCCGGAGCCCGGATCGGGCCCCGAGACGATCGCGGGCGTCGACGGCATCGTGCTCGACCAGGTGACATACCGGTACCCGCACACGTACCGGCCGGTGTTCGCCGCGGTATCGGGCGGCGCCGGGCGCGGGCAATGGCTGGCGGTGACGGGCCCGAGCGGCTCGGGCAAGTCCACGCTCCTGGCGCTCCTGATGCGCTTCGCCGACCCGACGGCCGGGCGCTACGAGCTCCGGCAGGGACGGCGGCGCGTCGATGCCCGCATGCTGCCGCCGCACCGGCTGCGCGCCCGGGTGGCGTGGTGTCCGCAGGAGGGGCATCTCTTCGACTCGACGCTGCGCGCGAACCTGCTGATCGCCCGGCCCGGCGCCGAACGGCCGTCGGAGGCGGAGCTGATGGACGCGATCACGCGCGTCGGCCTCGCGCCCCTCCTGGCCTCGCTCCCGCTGGGACTGGACACCCGTGTCGGCGCCGGTGGCCAGCGGCTCTCCGGCGGCCAGCGGCAGCGCGTCGCCGTTGCCCGCACACTGCTGACCGGCGGTGACGTGGTGTTGATCGACGAGCCCACCGCGCAACTGGACGAGCAGGCGTCGGCCGCTCTGATGGCCGACCTCCGGGTGGCGCTGCGAGAGAGGACGACGGTGCTCGTCACCCACGACGCGGCCGAGGCCCGGTGCGCCGAGCATCTGATCGACCTCGGCGCACCGGCCGTCCCGGCCTTCGGCGGCCGGTCAGCCGCGCCGGACCCGTCGTCGTCGGAGCTCTCCGTGGCGATGGGCGGCCGATAGCGGCCGACGTCGGACGTCGTTCCTAGACTGGACAGCATGCAAGCCACCCGTGCCGTCCGGCCGTTCGAGGTCGTCAGCGAGTACGCCCCGAGCGGCGACCAGCCACAGGCCATCAAGGAGCTCGCGGCCCGGATCAACGCGGGCGAGACGGATGTCGTGCTCCTCGGCGCGACCGGCACCGGCAAGTCCGCGACCGCCGCGTGGCTCATCGAGCAGGTGCAGCGGCCCACCCTGGTGCTCTCGCACAACAAGACGCTGGCCGCTCAGCTCGCGAACGAGTTCCGCGAGCTCATGCCCCACAATGCGGTGGAGTACTTCGTCTCGTACTACGACTACTACCAGCCGGAGGCCTACGTCCCCCAGACGGACACCTTCATCGAGAAGGACTCGTCCATCAACGCAGAGGTGGAGCGCCTGCGGCACTCCACGACGAACTCCCTGCTGAGCCGTCGCGACGTCGTCGTGGTCTCCACCGTCTCGTGCATATACGGGCTGGGTGCCGCCGAGGAGTATCTGGATGCCATGGCCGCGCTCCAGGTGGGCCAGCAGATCGGTCGGGACAATCTCATCCGCATGTTCGTGAACATGCAATATCAGCGCAACGACGTCGACTTCTCGCGCGGCAAGTTCCGTGTGCGCGGCGACACGATCGAGATCATCCCGATGTACGAGGAGCACGCGATCCGCATCGAGCTGTTCGGCGACGAGATCGAGGCGCTGTACTCACTGCATCCGCTCACCGGCGAGGTGATCAAGCGGATGGATGCCGTCTCCGTGTTCCCCGCCACGCACTACGCGGCGAGTCCGGCGACGATGCAGCGGGCCATCGGCACCATCAAGGTCGAGCTCGCCGAGCGCCTGGAGGAGCTGGAGCGCCAGGGCAAGCTCCTGGAGGCCCAGAGGCTGCGCATGCGCACCACGTTCGACCTGGAGATGATGGAGCAGATAGGCTTCTGCTCCGGGATCGAGAACTACTCCCGCCACATCGACGGCCGGGCGCCGGGCGAGGCGCCGCACTGCCTGCTCGACTACTTTCCCGACGACTTCCTGCTCATCATCGACGAGTCCCATGTCACGGTCCCGCAGATCGGTGCGATGTACGAGGGAGACGCGTCGCGCAAGCGCACGCTCGTCGAACACGGCTTCCGCCTCCCCAGCGCCCTCGACAACCGGCCGCTGACCTGGGAGGAGTTCACCCAGCGCATCGGCCAGACCGTCTACATGTCCGCGACTCCCGGCCGATACGAGCTCGGCATCGCCGACGGGATCGTCGAGCAGATCATCCGCCCCACCGGTCTGGTGGACCCGAAGGTCGTCGTGAAGCCCACCAAGGGCCAGATCGACGACCTGCTCGAGGAGATCCGCGTGCGCGTCGAACGCGACGAGCGCGTGCTGGTGACCACACTCACCAAGAAGATGTCCGAGGAGCTCACCGACTACCTGGCGGAGGCGGGGGTGCGGGTTCGTTACCTGCACTCCGACGTCGACACCCTCCGCAGGGTCGAGCTCCTCACCGAGCTGCGACAGGGCGTCTACGACGTGCTCATCGGCATCAACCTGCTGCGCGAGGGGCTCGACCTGCCGGAGGTCTCCCTGGTCGCGATCCTGGATGCCGACAAGGAGGGCTTCCTGCGCTCCTCCACGTCGCTGATCCAGACGATCGGCCGGGCCGCACGCAACGTCTCCGGCGAGGTGCACATGTACGCCGACGTGCTCACGGACTCGATGAAGCAGGCGATCGAGGAGACGAACCGTCGCCGCGAGAAGCAGATCGAGTACAACAGGGCGAACGGCGTCGATCCACAGCCACTGCGCAAGCGCATCGCCGACATCACCGACGCGCTCGCTCGGGAGGAGGCCGATACAGAGAGGCTGCTGGCATCGCGCAGCCGAGGTGGCAAGAGGGCCAAGGACGGTGGCACAAGGGCACCGACGCCGAACCTGAGGCGGGAGGGCATCGCGGCGGAGGGCGCGGCGGAGCTCGAGTCGCTGATCGCCGACCTCAACGACCAGATGCTCGCCGCCGCGGCCGAGTTGAAGTTCGAGCTGGCAGCCCGGCTCCGAGACGAGCTCGCCGACCTCAAGCGCGACCTGCGTCAGATGGAGAAGGCCGGGCACGCGTAGGTGCGCCGGCCGTGCGCCTGCGGACCGCATCGGTCGAGGTCCCTCCGACGCCCTCACGACCGGCAGCGGCGAGACGGTGTCCGCCGGTGCGCTCCGATCAGGCCTCGCGGGCGACCCGCGCCGCGTCGTCGCGGTACATCCGGGCGTGAAGACGCAGCTCCGGTCTGCCGTCTCGCGCCGCGAGCCCGTCGCTGAAGTCCGCCAGCTCGATCAGGCGGCGTGACATCGTCGCGAACAGCTCGGCGCGGGTGAATCCCGCCCCGTACGCGCTCAGCAGCCGTTCGAGCCGCTCGTTCCGGCGAGCGGGGCCCGGCGACCGATCGTCCGTCTCGTCAAGGTATGGCACGAGCCGGTATGCCAGATAGGCCACGTCCCACACGCGCGGGCCCGGCGACATGGTGTCGAAGTCGATCACGCCGACGATACGGGGACGGTCCTCGTCACCGTCGAAGACGAGGTTGTGCGGCGCGAAGTCGTTGTGACACACCGCCTCCGCCGGCTCGTGACCCGCCAGGCGCCAGACCGCTCCCCGGGGAATGAAGCCGGCCGTGGCGTCGTGCCACGCGCGCAGCATCCGTGCCGCCTGGTCGAGCACCGAGTCGTGCCAGACCCATGACGGCATGGGGTAGGCGGGCACGACGCCGGGGATGTATTCGAGGGGCTCGCCTCGCTCGCCGACGCCACGAGGTTCGGGGATGCCCGCCATCCCCGCTCGTCTGGCGTGCCGCATCACCGCGTGCACGGTCGGCGTCCATGCGCCGGCCACGCGCAGCACGGTGTCCCCGCGGCGCAGCACCGGCGTCACGTTGCCGCCGTGCAGCCGCACCCACGCCTCAGCCGGCGTCATCGCCTCCTCCGCCACCACGACACCCTATCGCCGTCCGCCGACCGCGATGGCCTCCGGGCCTTCGGGCGGCGGCGCTCCGCGCACTCTCGAATGTCGGACGCTTTACCTAGACTTCTCGGGTGTCGATCTCGAAGGTGGAAGCCCACTCCAAGCTGAGCGTGCGCGGTGCCCGCGTGCACAATCTGCGCGACGTCGACGTCGAGATCCCTCGTGACGCTCTCGTCGTCTTCACCGGTCTCTCCGGCTCCGGCAAGTCGTCGCTCGCCTTCGACACCATCTTCGCGGAGGGTCAGCGGCGCTACGTCGAGTCTCTGTCGGCCTATGCGAGGCAGTTCCTCGGTCAGGTGGACCGCCCCGACGTGGACTTCATCGAGGGGCTGAGTCCCGCGGTCTCGATCGACCAGAAGTCGACCAACCGCAATCCGCGATCCACGGTCGGCACCATCACCGAGATCTTCGACTACATGCGTCTGCTCTGGGCGCGCATCGGGGTGCCACACTGCCCGGTCTGCGGCGAGATCATCCAGCGACAGACCGTGCAGCAGATCGCGGATCAGCTGATGGAGCTCGAACCGGGCACCCGATACCTCGTGCTCAGCCCGGTGGTGAAGCAGAAGAAGGGCGAGTTCGTCGATCTCTTCGCGGAACTGGCGGCATCCGGATACTCGCGTGCGCTCGTCGACGGGGAGCAGATCCAGCTCTCCAGCCCGCCCGCGCTGAAGAAGCAGTACAAGCACGACATCGCGGTCGTGGTGGATCGCCTCGTCGCAGGACCGGACATCCTGACACGGCTCACCGACTCCCTCGAGACCGCACTGCGCCTCACCGACGGCCTGGTCTCCATCAGCCTCGTCGACGAGTCGGGCCCCGACTCGGTCCGCAGCTTCAGTGAGAAGCTCGCGTGCCCCAACGGCCACCCCATCCAGCTCACCGAGATCGAGCCGCGCACGTTCTCGTTCAACGCGCCGTTCGGAGCGTGCCCGGAGTGCTCGGGGCTCGGCACGCGCATGTCGGTGGACGACGAGCTGCTCCTCGGCGATCCGTCGCTGAGCATCTCCGAGGGCGTGATCCTGCCGTGGAGCACCCAGGGCAAGGGGCTCTACCAGTACTACGACAAGCTCCTCGACGGCCTGGCGCGCGACCTCGGCTTCGACCTGGACACTCCGTGGGACGAGCTGCCCCGAGGGGTGCGCGACGCCATCCTGCGCGGCAAGGACTTCAAGGTCAAGGTGAAGTGGCGCAATCGCTACGGACGCGAGCTGAGCTACACCTCGGGCTTCGAGGGCGTCGTCCCGTACATCGAACGGCAGTACCTCCAGGCTGAGTCCGACACCCAGCGGCAGCGGTGGGCCGAGTACCTGCGCGAGGTGCCGTGTCCGGTGTGCCGGGGCAAACGCCTGAAGCCCGAGGTGCTCGCGGTTCTCGTCCACGGCCACAGCATCGCCGACGTCGCCGATCTGAGCCTCGCCGACGCCCGTGCGTTCATGAACAGGCTGGAGCTCACCGAGCGCGAGCAGACGATCGCCGCGCAGGTGTTGCGCGAGATCAAGGCACGCCTCGACTTCCTGATCCAGGTCGGGCTGAACTACCTGAGCATGTCGCGTGCGGCGGCGACCCTCTCGGGAGGGGAGGCACAGCGCATCCGGCTCGCGACGCAGATCGGATCGGGGCTCACCGGAGTGCTGTACGTGCTCGACGAGCCCAGCATCGGCCTTCACCAGCGTGACAACCGCCGCCTCATCGACACGCTCGTCGCATTGCGCGACCTCGGCAACACGCTGATCGTGGTCGAGCACGACGAGGACACCATCCGCACCGCCGACTGGATCGTCGACATCGGCCCGGGAGCGGGCGAGGGCGGCGGCCGTGTCGTGCACTCCGGAACGTACGACGACCTGCTCGGCAACACGGAGTCCCTCACCGGCGACTACCTCTCCGGCCGGCGCGCCATCGACACGCCCGCCCGCCGCCGGCCGGTGGATCCCGACCGGACGCTGCGCGTCGTGGGCGCGAACGCCAACAATCTGCGCAACCTCACCGTCGACTTCCCGCTCGGGGTGTTCGTGGCCGTCACCGGCGTCAGCGGGTCCGGCAAGTCCTCCCTGGTGAACGACATCCTCTACCGGGTGCTCGCCAACCGGCTCAACGGGGCCCGCAAGGTGGCGGGCAAGCACACCCGCATCACCGGAACCGAGCATCTCGACAAGGTCGTGCACGTGGATCAGGCGCCGATCGGGCGCACTCCGCGCTCGAACCCGGCGACGTACACCGGGGTGTTCGACCGCATCCGCACCCTGTTCGCCGAGACCGCCGAGGCCAAGGCCCGCGGCTACCTCCCTGGGCGGTTCAGCTTCAACGTCAAGGGCGGCCGGTGCGGGACCTGCCAGGGCCAGGGGATGCGGAAGGTCGAGATGCACTTCCTCCCCGACCTCTTCGTCCGGTGCGAGTCGTGCGAGGGCATGCGGTACAACGCAACGACGCTCGTTTTGACTTATAAGAACCACTCGATAGGGGTGGTTCTCCTGCTCCGGGTCGACGCGGAGGCGTACCTTTTCGAGAACGTGCCCAGGGTCCGCCGCGG
>JAATFB010000012.1 GCA_015655415.1 Actinomycetales bacterium | reverse complement strand
CGCCCTCGCCTTCCTCCTCGCGTTCGGCGTCGGGCTCGGGATCGCGGGAACCGGCACCGATCCGGGCGCGCTTGCCACCCTGACGGCCGCCGCCGTCCTCAGAGCGCCCGCAGCGTGGGTGTTCGTCGCCCTCGCCACGCTCCTGCTGGCGAGCGTGCCGCGCGCCGCGGCGGCTATCGCCTTCATCGTCCTCGGGCTGTACCTCGCGCTCGAGTTCAGCGTCGAGTTCCGCATCGCGCCCCAGGAGGCCCTCTACGCCTCCCCGTTCGCCCTCGTTCCCCAACTCCCCGCCGGGCCAGGGCACCCGTGGCAGACGATCCTGCTCATTGTCATAGCCGTTGGGCTCGTCACGGTCGCCACGAGGACGCTGCGCCGTCAAGACATCCACTGAGGCTCGCGGGCGCGGCATGCAGCCCCCGGTCGAGATCCCTCTCGGATCGTCTCTGACCGACCGAGGCAGTCATGCCGAGCAGAACCGCGCAACTCGGAGTGCCAGTGATGGATCATTTGGCGTTCCTCCCGATCTTCGCGCGAACAACAACAGTCCAACGCCCCGTTGCACCGATCGCGTTCGACCGCGTAAAGCTGCTTGAAGCGCCCCGGGTTCCGTGGAGGCTTGGTTAGTTGGTTCCGGCCCCGGTGGGGACGTGTTGTTGAGCGTATTCGACCGAGGCGGCCGATGCCCTGTAGTCGGCTTCGGCCTGGCGGGAGGGACCATGCCGATCTCGCCGTGGAGGCGTGGGTGGTTGAACCAGTCCAACCGCCCTTGGGGCGCGTAGCGGGGTTGCGAATGCACGCGTTGAGGTACTGCTTGCGCACCGGTTCGAACTCATCTGTCAGCGATGCGACCGGTTCGTCCTCGTCATGCCGAGTGTCCAATTCGTTCGCAACCGGCTCGTAGAACTGGAACTGTCCGTCCCGCGTCTCGTAGGCGATCCCGCTGCGGGAAAGGCGCCTGATTGATGGCCGCTTGCAGCTTCGAGCGCACCCGCCCCCTCGCGCTCGCGACCTCCCTCTCCAACGCTTCGTAGACGTCGATCCAGGTCATCTGATCGAGAATGAGCCGCGCTGATTCGTCCGCATATGAGTCGCTCCAGACGTTCGCGTCGGGAAGCTGATGCGTGTGTTCACAGAGTCCTCTGTAGGCGGCGAGCGGACTTTTCCCATCGTTACTGACCGCGTTCCACAACACGATTCGAAGAGCATCGCTGTCGCGCTCGACCTGTGTTCGTGGGGGTTCGGGGCGGGCGTACCCGAATCGATCTGCGAACGACATCACTCCACCCCCGAACCGCCGACATGTTACGTCTCCATTCTCTCGGAATCCCGTCGGGACGACGCGAACCTCGATCTGCAAGAGGCGTGGCGGCCCCCTTAAGCGGCTGTGCGAACGACGTGACGGCGGGGTGCTGGAGAACTCTCGATGGCTCGTCGGTAGGAAGCCGTCGTACACCTGACAGGAGACACGCCCGGCCGGAAGTCTCAGCGAGCGCTCCGACTGAGGGTCGCCGATCTGCCGGAGTCCTCATGCGGCGCAAAAACGGAACGACCTGTGGACGGGCCCCTGCGTGTCGGCTCGTTGTACATCGGCTACGGCGGAGCTCGACGATAGGTGGTCCGCTGCGCGACCGGGCGGGCACCTACGTTGTCGAGCCAGGGTCCGCAATGTCGGGGATGCTTGACGCGGAGCTGTCGCCGTCTCGTTCCCGGGACGTGGTGGTGGACCAGTGCGCCAGTAGCGCCAATGCTTCTGCGGAGGGCGACTTCGGTTCCACGGTGTGGGTTCCGAATACGAGATCAGGTTCGCCGACCGGGGTCATCGCCTCGTAGCCGAGCTCGAGGTCGCCCACGATCGGGTGGTGGTAGCGCTTGCTGCCGTGTTCCCGGAGGTAGACGTCATGCTCTGCCCACCATTGCCGGAAGTCAGGGTCGCGCACGGCGAGGTCACCGACGAGCTCGGCGAGTTTCGGATCGTGGTGGTGTGTGCCCGCGTAGAGGCGGAGCTCGGCGACGACTTTGCGTGCGGTGCCCGCCCAGTCGTCGTACAACTCACGGGCGGCCTCAACGGTGAACAGATAGCGGACCATGTTCCGCTGCCCCTTCGGCAGCCCGTCGAACCCGACGTAGAACGCTGCACCGAGGTCGTTGATGGCTATGAGGTCGTGACGTGAGCCGAGGATGAGTGCCGGGACGTCGGTCAGCAGGTCGAGAGCCTGCTGCAACCCTGGGCGCAGGCGCGGGGAGGAACGATGCACCGGCTTGCGCTGCGAGGGGCTGGCAAGTGCGAAGAGATGATCTCGCTCGGCCGCGTTGAGCTGCAGGACGCGGGCGATGGAGTCGAGCACCGAGGCGGAGGGGTTCTTGGTCCGACCGCGTTCCAACCGTTCGTAGTATTCCGCGCTGACCCCGGCAAGAAGGGCCACTTCCTCTCGCCGCAATCCGGGTACTCGGCGTACTCCCATGGACGCGGGCAAACCGGCATGCTGCGGCAGGACGCGGGCGCGGCGGGTCACCAGGAACTCGCGCAAGTCGTTCGCTGCAGGATCAGCCACCCTCCGAGACTAGCCAGGCGTCCGGCGAATAGCGGGGGGTCTGTTGTTACCCCCTCACGACAGGGTGTGGTGCCGCCATGAGCGCGGAGGTTCCATGGAATCCGAGACATCAACTCGACGGAAAGATGAACGACGGAGCAACATGAAACAGAACCCCCTGGGCGGATCGGGCATCATCGTCAGCGACCTCGCATTCGGCGCGATGAACTTCGGCTTCCCCGGCGGCCCCTCGGACGAGACGGCCGTCCAGATGATTCATAAGGCTCTCGACGCCGGGGTGAACCTGATCGACACGGCCGACGTCTACACGGCGGGTGAGTCCGAGCGCGTAGTCGGGCTGGCGATCAAGGACCGCCGCGACGACGTGGTGTTGGCCACGAAGTTCGGCCTCCCGATGGGCGAGGACCCGAACCAGAGCGGCGGCTCACCGCGCTGGATCAAGCGGGCCGTCGAAGGCAGCCTGCGCCGGCTGGGGACGGACTACATCGACCTGTATCAGATGCACCGGCCGGACTACCGAACCGACCTGGACGAGACGCTCGCCGCGTTGTCCGACCTGGTACGGGAGGGCAAGATCCGCGCGATCGGCTCCTCTACATTCCCGGCCGAGCTGATCGTGTCGGCGCAGTGGGCCGCCGAGAAGGGCGGACACCGCCGCTTCGTTACCGAGCAGCCGCGGTATTCGATCTTCAACCGCCGCCCCGAGACGCACGTGTTCCCCGCGCTGCAGCAGTTCGGCATGGGTGCGATCACCTACGCGCCGCTGGCAAGTGGTTGGCTCTCCGGCCGGGAGAACCCCGCCAGCAGCCAGCGCGCGCAGATGGAGACCCACGTCTTCGACCTCGACAGCGCCGCTAACCAGGCCAAGGCCACCGCAGTGGCGCAGTTGCGCGAGCTCGCCGACGGCCTCGGCATCCCGATGACCCACCTCGCGTTGGCATTCGTCCGCGCGCACCCCGCGGTGAGCGCCGCGCTCATCGGCCCGCGGACCCCCGAGCAGCTCGATGATCTCCTGGCCGCCGCGGACGTGACCATCGACGACGCCACGCTCGACCGGATCGACGAGATCGTCGAGCCTGGCGCGGACATCAACCCGGCCGACAACTACGACGCCGCCATCCCGGCCTTCGCCGACAAGCGGCTCCGCCGCCGCTGACGCCGGCACCCGACACATCTACGGACTACACCGCGGCCAGGACGGTCGCTCAGAGGAGAAGAAGCGTGCCTGGAGAATTTGACGGAAAGACGGTGCTGATCACAGGCGGCGGCACCGGGATCGGGCGGGCGTCCGCGTTCGCGCTGGCCGATCTGCCGATCGAGACCTACCACCGCACCATCGACATCGACCAGAACGGCGTCTATCTCGGCATGCGCGCCGTCCTACCCGGCATGGCCGGGCGCCGGGCCGGGTCGATCGTGAACATCTCCTCCACGGCCGGTATCTCGCACGCCAGCACCCCGAACATCGCCTACACCGCGGCGAAGTTCGCCGTCCGCGGCATGGCCAAGGCGATGGCGGTCGAGTACGGCAGCTCCGGCGTGCGGATCAACTCCGTGCACCCCGGCCCGGTGCTCACACCGATGGTCGCCAACGGTCTCGACGACGCCGGTCGCGCCGCGGTCACTTCGATCATCCCCCTCGGACGCATCGCGCAGCCGCAAGAGATCTCCTACGTCGTCCTCTTCCTCGCCTCAGACGAGGCCTCCTACGTCACCGGAGCCGAGTTCCTGGCCGACGGCGGGATGCTCGCCCACTGACCCCGGGAAGCCTGAACCCGACTGGTCAGCTGGGGACATAAAACCACTCCTGAAACCCGAACCCCGAAGAGGGCCACGTGAGATAAGTCGAGGAGGCCGCGGACGAATTGGAGCGCTCGTACTTCTTCGTGCGCGCCGCCTCCATCATGGTCGCCGACCCACTCCACCGGTTGTGTGCAGCGAAGACACCGGAAGGCGGGCAGGTGGTATCCATCAGGGCGACCGAGAACGCCCCAAGTGCTCGCCCGTGTCGGGATGCTGTCCGTGCCCCATCAGACGCCGAAGTTGCTGCTCCGAAACATCGTCTCCTTCGACGACGGATGCGACGCCGGCGATGCCCCTCCGATCCACGTGCCAGGCGGGATGCCGGACTCTGTGTAATACCGCGTCAGGGCCGATGCCGCGTCCCGTTCCCCGCCTCCAACCACGACGGAGTTCAGTAAGTATCGGTATCCCTGCCCAGCACTCATCACCCGGATCGAAACAGTCACATCACACAGGTGGTGCCGCTGTGCGGGAGTGGACGGCCTCAACTACCGACGGCTGCTCTTCACGGCAAGAAAGAAGTGCCTGAAGTAATGAGAAGGCGGAGAATGGCGCTCCTCTCTAGATCGGCGACGAACTCCTGTCGTCACTGCTGCGCCACGCTCTGCGCTCGAGCTGAAACCGCGATGGCGACCACCGCGGTGGTGCTGATCGCGAGCGGGAAGATGGTGGCGGGACCGGCGGTGAGGGCTCCCCCCACAACTCCGGCGAGAGCGACGGCGAGATAGATGGCCGAGGCGTTGATGGCGACCGGAAGGCCAGTGCGTTCCGCGTCGAGCGCGACCAGGCGGTGCTGCTGGGGTCCGGTGATCGCGAACGCGGCCAGACCGTAGACGGCTGCGGTCACGATAGTCATAACGCGCGTGGTGGACAGCGCTGCCGGCACAGCGACCAGTGCGATGAGGGTCAGGGCGACGATGACCGTCGCCGAGGGGCGGAATCGGTCGGAGAGGTGGCCGGCGAGGATGTTGCCGATCGTGCCCGAGATGCCGATGGTGCCAAGGATCACCGCGAGGAACACCCCGTGTGCGAGCGGCGCGTAGACCGTGGCGACGTAGGTGTAGAAGAGGTAGACGCTCGTGAACGCGACGAGCGTCGTCGCGAGTAGCCATCGTATCGATCGTGCCCGGAGCGGCGAGAGTCGGTCTCGGAGGCTGCGACGTGCCGTTCCCAGGATCGGTGGGAGCGACACCGCCAGGAGCACGCCGGCGGCTGCTCCCCCGAGGGCGATCATCCCCATCGTGCCCCGCCACCCGATTGTGGCCCCTGCCAGGGTTCCCGTTGGAGCGCCGAGGGCGGTCGCCACGGTCAAGCCTGAGGTCACCAAAGCGATCGCCCTTCCGCGTCGAGTCGTGTCGGTCAGCGCCGTGGCGACCATGGTCGAGGTCGGGGTGACCAACGCCGCGCCCAGCGCCGCGACGACACGCGAGAACAAGAGCACCGCGAACGACGACGCGACGGCGCTGAGAGCGTTCCCCAACGTGAACACCGCGAGGGCGGTCACGAGCACCCGACGTCTCGG
>JAATFB010000103.1 GCA_015655415.1 Actinomycetales bacterium | reverse complement strand
GGGGGGGGGGGGGGGCACGTGACACGTACCTGATGTCCTTATACGCGTGCGGCGTGCACGCCGGATTCGCTCCCAAGCGGCACGTGACATCATGTGACTCGAATGAATACCGGGTTATTACCGCTCCCGCAACGCCGGCACCAACGGCGCGCACGGGCAACGGCGCAAACGGTGTGTGGTAGCCCTGAAGGTCGGAGTCGGGCCATCTCGAATACCACTGTGGGATATCCGTATGGGACGTAGCCGCAGTGACTGAAGCGGTGGACAGACTGCTCCGGGGGCGGCGAACGACGCATGATCGATTCACCGCGCGGACTAGTTGAAGCCATGCGCCCGGTCGGCCACAGTTCCTCTGCACGTGTCGAACTGGCGTTCCCGTCGGATGCCAAGATCCAGAGCGAGTTGGACGAATGCGAGTCGAGGCTGGCGCAGGGTTAGCTCCGCGTGCCGCAATCCGCCTCCGGGAGATCTCCTGGGTGGCAGGGGACGCTCGCGAACAAGCAGATCGGGAAGGGAGGAGCGCCAGTCGTCTTAACTCGGGCTGAACGTTGACGGACGACGTCGCGGTGTGGCTCGTCGATCACGTCGCTCGCTCTCCATCTAAGGGAGTCGTCCCGAGGATCATCGAAGACGGTATTCACCATCAGTCGATGCGAGACATCCTTCTGGAAAGCTGACATGCGCGTCGCGCGCTGATCCGCACCGGCGGCTGCTGGCCGGTGTCCCACGGCAGCAGGTCAGTTCCTGCACCGACGATCGTCAAATCCCTGCGCACCGCGAGGGCTCTGTCCTGCCGAAGACTGGGCCGAGCCGTCGTGATCGGCCTCGCACGGCCCACAATTGTCGGTCGCAGCGCTGGTCAGCGGGTCGACTCTGAGGCGCCGGGCAGATGCCCATAGGAGAGCCGCAGGTCATCCACCGTGCTGCGAATCCTGTGAAGCAACCCCTCCCACGCGGCGTCGTCCATCCCGTCGGCAGGAACGACGAGTCCCTTGCCGTTGTCCGCATTCCCGGACGCGATCGTGAAGTCGATCCGAACCGTCGTCTTCTCCATCAATGGCATGACATCTCCCGTGTGCATCGGCCGTGTGGGGACGTTGCTGATCGTCCCGCCCGTACCTCGGCGAGGCACCCCCGAATGGTGCCCTCACTCTTAAGACAGCGAGAGGGCGCGATCATGACGCGACCGTGGCATACGCTGCGTTCGGCGGCCGCGATGCCGGCCGGAGCCACTCGTGCGGGTCGAGACGCTGCCGGGACGGGAACGCCTTGCACCGATGCGCCCGTGGTCGGCATCAGGCTGCCGGCGCTGTTCGTGTCGGGTGAGGCCTGGACCCGGGGCCACGCAGCGGCGATCGTGCCGATGGCGTGCACGGCGATCGTCTGCATCGCCCTGACCTCGCTCATGGCGGCGATCCCTTCGTTCGCCGACGTCGGCACTGGTCTCGTGCTGATCCTTCTTCTCGCCGGCGTCGTGATCGCGGCGTTCCGCGCCAGCCGGGCCGCTCGTCGAGTCTGAGCCCCGCGCCGGCGAGCAGCGGGAGGTAGCAGCGCGGACCCCTGTGGTCCAGGATCGGAGGCGGAGGGCGCGCTCCGCCTCCGGATCGTGCCGACGCATGTCCTCCTGCTTGAGACATCCCGGCCGTGCATTCCTGCGAACACCCTCAGCCACCGCGCCAGGCAGGGCCGCCGCCGTCCGCCCCGGTGTGGCGCTCCTGCCACCTTTCTGAAGAGCGCGTTCAGCCGGCATCGTGTGACCCTCGCGGGAGGCAGAATCGACCCTCGGCCCTCGTACACCCGCGGGATGTCATGCGAGGCGTGAACGGCAGAACCCGAACGGAGGACGAGCATGCTGCGGACGCTCCTCGACCTCCGTGTGGACAGGCCGCCCTTCCTCGTCGCGATCACGGCGATCTCCGCCGTCTGCATGGTCGTGCTCCTGCTACGCAGATACAGCAGACGCTGGGCGCTGATCACGATCGCGGTCGCGCTCGGAGGCGCGCTCGTCGGACTCGTCCTGGGGTGGCTGGTGAGCGACGTGTGGCAGACGTTCGGGCTCCCGCTCACCGTCGTCGTGCGCGCCTGGATCGTCGCCACGTGTTCCGGCCTGGCCGTCTCGGTCCTGTGCGTGGCGCGGCGCCCCTGGTGGCGCCGGATCATCGCCGCGAGCTGCGTGCCGATCATCGTCCTCACCGCCGCCGCCTGGATCAACGTCGACTTCGGCGCCTACCGGGATCTGGCCGACGCCCTGGGCGTCGACCCCTACCCGGCCTTGAACCTGCACCATCAGGGCGCCTACGGCGCTGCCGCGGACCCGCATCTCGGGATCGATTGGCGTCCGCCGTCCGGCCTTCCCCGACACGGCGAGATCGGGCACGTCGACATCCCAGCGACGCTCTCGCACTTCGCGGCGAGACCGGCGATCGTGTACCTGCCGCCGGCAGCGATGGTCAGGCACCCGCCTGCTCTCCCGGTGATGGAGCTGTTCTCCGGCCAGCCGGGAAGTCCGCAGGACATGGTCTCCACAGCGCGGGTCGGGAGCTATCTGGACGAATACGCCGCGACCCACAGGGGACTCGCACCCATCGTCGTCATCCCCGATCAGCTGGGGCGGCCAGAGCACAACCCGATGTGCGTCGACTCGCCGCTCGGAGACTCCGCCACCTACCTCACGAACGACGTGCCGAACTGGATTCGCACCCACCTCCGTGTCGGCTCCACGCGGAGGTCGTGGACGGTCGGCGGCTACTCGCAGGGTGGCACCTGCGCGATGCAGTTCGGTGCCGGCCATCCCGGCCTCTTCGGCTCGATCGTTGACGTGTCGGGTGAGATCGCGCCCACCATCGGTGCGGACACCGTGAGGCGGGGGTTCGGGGGCTCCCGGCGCGCGTACGAAGCGGCACAGCCGCTGCGACTCCTCAAACGGAACGCACCCTTGCACACGTGGGCGGTGTTCGGCTTCGGCACGACCGACACCAAGTACGGGCCGGGAGTGCGAGAGACCGCAGAGGCCGCGAAGACCGCGGGCATGTCCACCGTCGTCATCCCGGCTCGGGGCAGCGGCCACGACTGGAACACGGTGCGCACGGTCCTGTCCCGAGCGCTTCCTATGCTCTGCAACCACCTGGGGCTGGGGAGCCGGTGACCCCGACCCACAGCGACGAGAAGGGCCGAGGGCTTTCAGGGCTCATGGGGCGCGTCGTCGACGGCGCCGCTCGTGTGCCGGTCACGATCGTCTATCTCGCCGTCGTGCTGGTCGGCAGCGTCATGCTCGGCACCCCCCAGGGCATCCGACCGGTCGTGGCACGGATGCTCGGCACCGGCCTCGACTCGCTGGCGATCCTGGGACATTGGTGGGGCCCGGTCTCCGCGTCGCTGGTCGCCAACGGCTACCTGTCCCTCGTGCTCGCGCTGGCTCTGGGCGGATGTGTGCTCGCACTGTGCGAGCGCATGATGGGCTCCTGGCGCACGGCGCTGGCGTTTCTGGTGACAGCGGTGGCCGGCGACGTGCTCGGGGCGGCGTTCCAGTGGCTCCTCGGCCCCGCAGCGGGCACCGGCCACGGCCGGGAATGGCTCGTGCTCGATCCGCTGACGGGCGTCGCGGGGGCGCTGATGGCGGCGAGCGCTTTCGCCGGCGCCCGCACTCGGCGACGCATCAGGGTCCTCCTCACGGTCGTCGTCGTGATGTTCCTGCTCTACCGTGGGGAGCCGGTGGACGTCTTTCGGGCCGCCGCGGTCGGCATCGGGTTCGCCTTCGGACTCGCGCTGCGTCCCGGACCGTCGCCCAGCGAATGGGGCAGGAGCTCTCACCACGAGGTGCGCGCGTTCCTGGCAGCCGTCGTCGTGACCGGAGCGATCGGTCCCGTCGTCGCCGCGCTCTCACACCGACCGCACGGATTGCTCGCACCGATCGCGCTGCTCCTGGACGACGTGTCGGCGTCAGACCCTCACGGCCTCACCGCCTGCAGCGTGTACGCGGTGAGCCGTGCCTGCGCGCGGGCCATGACGGTCGAGCGCATCGGCTCGGTCGGCTCGATCGCCCTGAGCCTGCTTCCGCTGCTCATGCTCCTCCTGGTCGCCTGGGGTGTGCTGAGGGGACGCCGGTTCGCGGTGCTGCTCGGCATCGCCATGAACACCATGCTCGCGGGTTGCGCCGCCTACTATCTGGGCTTCCTGCCGCGTCTGGGTGTTCCCGGCGTAGAACGCTCGGAGGGCGGCGGCTCGTGGGGCGTCGCGATCACGCTCGGCGCCACGGTGGTCGCGCCCGCGGTCTCGGCCGCGCTCCTCATCGCCTACCGCCGCAGGTTCACGGTCATCCCCTCGCGCCGCGCAGTGCTGCGGTATCTCGTGGTGACCGCGTCGAGCGGGATCGGTCTGAGCGTCCTCTACATCGGGCTCGGATGGATGCTGCGCTCCATCGCCTTCGACCGCCCGGTGACCATGGCGGACCTCGCGCTGGATGCCGTCGAACGATTCCTGCCTGTCGCGCTCCTGCACCGCGAGATCCCTGATTTCCTCCCCGCTTCCGCAGCGGGCCGCGTGCTGTACCACGGAGTCGGACCGGTGTTCTGGATCATCGCCATCGTGGCGGCCGTGCGTCCGCTGCTGGCGCGCCCGGCGTCGTCGGCCCAGGATGCCGCGCGCGCCCGGAGCATCCTGAAACGCCACGGTGGAGACCATCTCGCCTTCATGACGACCTGGCCCCTGACGTCGTACTGGTTCGGTCCGGACGGCGAGACGGCGGTGGGCTACCGGGTCGTCGGCGGCGTCGCCATCACCGTGGGATCGGCCTTCGGCGCCGCCCCCGCCCGGGCCGAGGCCATGGCCGGCTTCGCTCGCCATTGCGACGATCGCGGCTGGTTGCCGGTGTTCTACAGCGTGGATGCCGCCCAGTGGGATGCATACTTCGCCGGAATCGGTTGGGAGCGGCTGGTCGTCGCCGAGGAGGCGGTGATCGCTCCACGAACGTGGTCGACGACGGGCAGACGGTGGCAGGACATCCGCACCGCGGTGAACCGGGCCGGCCGCGAGGGACTGAGCCTGGAGTGGACGCGCCACCGGGACCTGTCGAGGGAGACGGCGGCGCAGATCGCCGACCTGTCCGAGCAGTGGGCCGCCCGAAAGAGCCTGCCCGAACTGGGCTTCACCCTCGGCGGACTCGACGAGCTCCGTGACCCCGAGGTCACGCTGTTGCTGGCGCGCGCAGGAGACGGCACCATCCAGGCTGTGACCAGCTGGATGCCCGGTTACCGTGACGGTCGTATAGAGGGTTGGACTCTCGACTTCATGCGACGACGCGTCGATGGACCGAACGGGGTCATGGAGTTCATGATCGCGGGAGCGGCAGAGCGGGCGCAGCGCGATGACCTGAGCTACGTGAGCCTCTCCGCTGCGCCGCTTGCGCGCACCACCGCGCCGGACGAGCCGGAGAGCGCGGTGGAGACGGTTCTCGCCATCCTGGCCTCTTCGTTGGAGCCCATGTACGGCTTCAGGTCGCTTCTCGCGTTCAAACGCAAATTCCATCCCGAGCTGCGACCCCTGCTTCTCGCGTATCCAGATCGCGTCGCCCTGCCGGCCATCGGTCTGGCGTTGCTGCGTGCCTACCTTCCCGGGCTCACCGTGCGCGGCGCCGCGGCCCTCCTGCGTCGTGCGCGAGGGGAGACCGTGAAGGGATAGGATCGAAGAAAGTTTCGATTCGTGCCGGAGCGGCGATCACGCCGACGTGGAGGGCCATGACCGAGAGGTCTTCGCAGACGCCGATGACGGCAGCCTCCGGCGGCTGGCCGGGAGGTCACCTGGTCGCGAGCGCGCGGAGAGAGGGCGCATCGGCGCGGCAGGGCGGTCCCGCCGACGATTCCGAGGTGACGGTGACTGAGGTGGACCGCACGGGCGCGGCCTTCGGCGAGCGGATCATCCCGGCGGCCGGACTGCCGGGGTTCGTGCGAGCCGCGGAGCAGGGGCATCCGCGGTGGGCGTGGCGCAGCAGTCGTGACTGGTACCCGCCGCTGCTGGCGGAGGGGGTCAGGATAGAGCGCTGCAGGGATCTCGCGTTGTGCGGAGTGATCGTGCGGGGGTCCGCGACGACAGAGTCCACGCCGTTGCACGGCACGGCGGCGCCGTGGCCCACCGCGGCTCATCCGCCCGGAGGGGAAGGATACGACGACGCGCTCTTCCGGTTGGACGAGTCGAGGTCCGGATCGCCCGACGTCGACCCGCTCTCCGAGCTGAGCGCACAGCTGGCGGCCGTCGCCGCCGTGGAGGATCGTCGCGCGGCAGACCGCCTCCGGCTCCTTCTCGCCGCCGAGTCGGCGGGCTCGCTCGTCGCGGTGGAGATGCGGCATGCGGGGCTCCCCTGGAGGGCGGATGTGCATGACCGCGTGCTGACGCGGGTGCTCGGCCGGCGGCATCCGCTGGGTGGGCGGCCCGAGCGGATGGAACGCCTCGT
This sequence comes from Actinomycetales bacterium, assembly GCA_015655415.1. Lineage (GTDB taxonomy): Bacteria > Actinomycetota > Actinomycetes > Actinomycetales > Microbacteriaceae > Humibacter. The sequence goes on along the minus strand of JAATFB010000103.1, from coordinate 13,448 downwards.
CAGCGTGATCAGACGAGAGCTCGACGCGCCGATGCTCAATCCCGACTCGCCGGTCGAGCTCGTCAGGGCACTGCGACGAGCGGGGTTGAGCGTGAGCAGCGCCAGGGCCCGCGAGCTGCGAGGGGAGAGACATCCGGTGATCCCCGTGCTGCTCGAGTACAAGAAGCTGGCCCGTCTGCACGCCGCGAACGGCTGGGCCTGGCTGGATGCCTGGGTGCACGACGGGCGGTTCCGCCCCGACTACATTCCCGGCGGCGTGGTCACCGGTCGCTGGGCCACCAGCGGAGGAGGAGCCCTGCAGCTGCCGAAACAGGTGCGCGCGGCGGTCGTGGCCGACCCGGAATGGAAGCTCATCGTGGCCGACGCCGCCCAGTTGGAGCCGCGCATCCTCACCGGCCTCGCCCGCGACGAGCGGATGGCTGCCGCCGGGCGCGGCCGCGACCTCTACGACGGACTGGTGGACGCCGGTGTGGTCGACTCTCGCGAGCATGCGAAGGTCGGCATGCTCGCCGCGATGTACGGAGGCACCACGGGGGACGGTGCACGCGTCCTGCCGCGGCTGGCCAGGGCTTTCCCGCACGCCATGAACTTGGTGTCCGAGGCGGCCGAGGCAGGCGAGCGCGGTGACGCCGTCAGCACGCTTCTGGGCCGCACCTCGCCGACACCGTCGGAGCAGTGGTTCGAGGAGCAGCGCGTCGCTTCGCTGCCAGGCGCGACGCCCGAACAGGAGAGACGCGCCCGGTCACGGACCAGGGACTGGGGCAGGTTCACCCGCAACTTCGTGGTGCAGGGCACCGCGGCGGAGTGGGCACTGTGCTGGATGGCCGAGCTGCGCATCCGGCTCGCGCGGATGACGGTGGATGCGCCCGGTCGGGCCGCGCCGCCCTTCGATCGCAGCCCCCACCTGGTGTACTTCCTGCACGACGAGGTCGTCGTGCACGCACCCGCCGCCCTCGCGGACGCCGCGGCGGATGCGGTGCGGGCCTCGGCACGGTCGGCCGGACGGCTGCTGTTCGGCGACTTCCCCGTGGAGTTCCCGCTCAGCGTGACCGTCGTCGACAGCTACGATCAGGCCGGTTGAGGGTGCGAGCACGGCCCACGCGCGACGTCGGGTCTGCAGCCTCGCACTTCGACCCGCCGCGGTGGGGCCGGTCGGTCGCCGCGCGAATGTCGGAGAATAGAGAGATGACCGATACCGCATCCATCACGACGGACCCCGCAGCGCTGTTGGAGGGCTTCCATGCTCGACGCGAGCACTCCGTCGTGCAGCCCAACGGGAGTCTTGCGCTCGTGAACACGCAGTGGGTCACCGAGGCGCAGCCGCAGCCGGTGTGGGGCGCGGCGGGCCTCTGGTCGCCGCTTCCGGCGGGCGAGTCCGGGCTGAAGGTCACGGCCGCGGCCGCCGACGGGGTGGTGGTCGACGGTGTGCTGGTGGACGGCGAGGCGGTCGCGCGAGGCAGAGACACCGACGAGCCGAGCACGATCGTGTTCAGCGACACGGTCACGGGAACCGTGATCGCGAACGAGGCCGGCGAGTACGGGCTGCGGGTCTGGGACGCGCAGGCGGAGGGCATCCGCGAGTTCGGCTCCATCGACGCGTATCCCTACAATCCCGAATGGGTGATCCGGGCGACCTTCACCCCTGTCGAGGGTCTCTCGGTGGGCTTCGAGCATGTCAAAGACGAGGGCGCGACCCGTGAGAAGGCGATCCCCGGCGAGATCAGGTTCACGAAGGACGGTGTCGACTACAACCTGGCGGCGTTCCGGGCCGGACGGGCCCTGCAACTCGTGTTCTCCGACGCCACGAGCGGCAACGAGACCTACTCGGTGGGCCGCTTCCTGTTCGTCGCTCCCCAGGCGGACGGTACCATCACGCTCGACTTCAATCGCGCGATCCTGCCGCCGTGCGCCTTCAGCTACGCCTTCAACTGCCCGATGCCGCCGAAGCAGAACCGGTTCGCCGTGCCCATCGAGGCGGGGGAGAAGAACGTGCTGAAGAAGGATGGCTCCCTGCTGCACGAGATCTGAGCTGCTCCAGAGCTGAGCGTCTCCAGAGCCTCGCTCGTCATGCCTCGCTCGGCTTTTGAGCCGTCCGGGCACCGCGAAGGCACCAGGGGCGCGCCGTCGCCGTGTCATCGTGTGGACGGGTCGTGGGCGTGACGCGTTCAGCGTGTGCCGCGGGCATCCTCCAGCGCCAGTGCCGGCGACTTCGCCGGACGGCCTCGCTTCGGAGCCGTCGTCCCGAGCGGTATGCCGCGCCTCGCTTCGGAGGGAGACCGCCGGAGCAGCTCATCGACGTGATCGAGCCAGCGCAGCTCCGCCTCGGCGCGGTACGCCAGCGCATCCCGGACCAGCGTTGTCGCGAGGTCCGTGACATCCGGGGGTCGGTCGGCCCCGTCGCGTGCTCCCCTCAGTGCCTGGAGGGCACTCTCGCTCGCCGCGCGCTGTACCCGGATGACCGCGGCCACGTCGACGCCGGGCAGCGTCGCCGCCATGGCGATCTTCACCGCCAGGTCGTCCCTTTCGGTGCCGCGCCCGCGAGGCAGAGGGGAGGCGAGCCAGGCCCCCACCCGAGCGCGCCCGGCGTCAGTGATCTCGTAGAACACGTGCCCCTGCTCGTCGGCGCCTGCCCTGGCGACGAGTCCGTCGCGTTCCAGGCGGTCGAGCGTGTTGTAGACCTGTCCGACGTTCAAAGGCCAGGTCGAGCCCGTCCGCCTGTGGAACTCGGCCCGCAGCTGATATCCGTAGCACGCCCCTTGGTCGAGGATCGCGAGCAGACTCTCCCGCACCGACACCCTGAGCTCCGTTCCCCGTGGTCCCGCCGGTACCAGCCGGGACGCCACGAATATGCCTTCCGAGCATTGATATACCCGGAATGCACCTGACCCCGTTGTCTGGACGGGCGAGTCGAGCCTTCGGCGGGAGCCGGGCGGTGGAGCACGCGGAATCCCACGCTTGTGATTCGCGCCGCCATCGGGAGATAATGCAGGTGCCGGTCTCGGGCCGGCGACGCTGACATAGGCGTCCGTTCTGTGGTCGTAGGGGAAGACGCACCACATCGAACGGAGGACATGATGGCGTCAATACAGGCAAGGGGAGTGCTGTACGTGCACTCCTCTCCTCGCGCGCTCTGCCCGCACGTGGAGTGGTCGGTGGGGCGTGCGCTTCAGCGCCCGGTGAACTTCCATTGGCAAAATCAGCCGGTGCTGCCCGGTGCTCTGCGCACGGAGTTCTTCTGGGAGGGGGAGCGTGGCAGTGCGGCTCGCATCGCCTCGGCTCTGCTCGGCTGGCAGCACCTGCGGTTCGAGGTCACAGAGGATGCCGGTCTCGGCAGCGACGGCGGCCGTTGGATCCACACGCCGTCGCTCGGCATTTTCCACGCGCAGACCGACACCGCGGGGAACATGGTGGTGCCGGAGGACCGGGTGCGCTATGCGATGGAGCTCGGCGGGTCCAATGCGACCGAGCTGCAGCAGGAGCTTCGACTCGCGCTGGGGCAGGCCTGGGACGACGAGCTGGAGCCGTTTCGGCACGCAAGCGACGACGCGCCGGTGGTGTGGCTGCACAAGGTCGGCTGAACGGAGATCGCGAGTGGTCGACGTTCCGGGCAACCGTCCGAGATGTCACCGCTCACAGCGGTCGCCTCTAGGAATCGGCTAGCGCGACCAACGCAGGGTGCGAGGGCAGCCGCCATTGCCCGTACCCGCGTCGATCCCCCAACAAGGGGCACAATGAGCGCGCTGGGGTGACAGCGCTCAGTAGTCTCCATTCAGACACACCTCGGGAGGCAACGTGGACTTCATTGAGCGGCTCAACGCGCTCGCGACCAAGGTCCGTAATCAGCGCGATGCAATCCAGACCGAGGAGGCCACGAAGAATGCGTTCGTAATGCCGTTCCTCTCGACGGTGCTCGGCTACGACGTGTTCGACCCGCTTGAAGTCGTCCCGGAATTCACGGCGGACGTAGGCCTCAAGCGTGGGGAGAAGATCGATTATGCGATCATGCGTGACGGCGAGGTCCAGATTCTTGTCGAGTGCAAACGATCCAGTGACCCATTGGACGTCGAGCATGCGTCGCAGTTGTTCCGCTACTTCGCTGTTACCAATGCGCGTATCGCCATGTTGACGAACGGGCAGGTTTATAACTTCTACACCGATCTCGACGCACCGAATAAGATGGACGCTAAGCCGTTCCTTGTTCTTGACCTGGCGGACATTGATCCGGTCCTCGTGCCGGAGATAGCCAAGCTAACGAAGGAATCGTTTGACCTCGACTCGGTCATAAGCGCCGCAGAAGAGCTGAAGTATGTCGGTCAAATCAAGCGCGAAATCGCGGCCCAGTTCAAGGAACCGACCGACGAATGGGTGAAGCTCATCACCGCTCGCGTGTATAGCGGGTCGTTCACTCAACGTGTCCGTGAGCAGTTTCGGGGGCTGGTTACAAAGGCGGCCGCGCAATACCTCAACGATCAAGTCAACGGTCGGCTCAAGTCGGCGCTGGGCGCGGACGAGTTCACGGCCGCCGAAGTTGCGCCTTCGCCGAAGCCGGTTCACAGCGCAGTCATCGCTGAAGGCGATGTGAAGCGGGACACTGAGATCGTCACCACGCCAGAAGAACTCGAAGGCTATGCCATCGTCAAGGCGATCGGCTGCAGCGAGGTCAAACCCGAGCGGATCGTCAGCCGGGACGCGAAGTCCTACTTCGCCGTGCTGCTGGACGATAACAACCGCAAGCCTATCGCACGGCTTCACTTCAATGGGAAGAACCAGCGATACATCGGGATATTCGACGAGCAGAAGAACGAGACGAGATATGCAATTGACTCGCTGGATGAGATCTATCAGTATGCGGAGCCCATCCGCGCTGCCATTCGGTCGTATCTGTAAAAGTTTGCGCCGATAGGAGCGGGGCCGTCCTGGCGAGACCGCATCTTCCGTACGAGAAGAAGGCTGAGGCATGCCGTCTCGTGCCGAATACGCGGTCTCGCCGACAAGGATGAGCTGCCATCGGCCCGATCGCTAAGTCGAGGAGCCAAAAACGGTCGGGCATCCCAGTGATGCGAACGAGACTTGCAGCGCGGAAGGCGTCATGGCGATAGTCGTGCGCGTGTCAGATGGAGGACTCCCGTCCGCACCCGCCGTGGAGCACTCGTCGATTCGCACGCAGAAGGTCTCGCTGACTCGTGCCGAACGGATTCGACCGGCTCGGTCTCAGCGGAGGCGGTTCAGTCCAGGCTGCGGAAGGCCACGACCGAGTTGTGGCCGCCGAACCCGAAAGAGTTCGAGATGGCCAGCTGCGGCCCGTCGCCGAGCGGCTGAGTGTCGCCGGAGACGGAGAGCGGGATCTCGGGGTCCTGCGTCGTGATGTTGATCGTCGGCGGAGCGATCCGGTCGCGGATGGCCAGGATCGTGAAGATCGCCTCCAGCGCGCCGGTTCCGCCCAGCAGATGCCCGGTGGATGCCTTGGTGGCCGACACCGGGATCGTGGTCACGCGCTCACCGAACACCGAGTGCAACGCCACGTACTCGGCGATGTCGCCCACCGGCGTGCTCGTGGCGTGCGCGTTGATGTGCGTCACCTGCTCCGGGGTGGCACCGGCCTGATCTAGTGCGGCGAGCACGGCGCGACGAGCACCGTGCCCCTCCGGGTCGTTGGCCGTGATGTGATACGAGTCGGCCGTGACGCCGCTGCCCGCCAGTTCCGCATAGATGCGGGCGCCGCGGGCGAGTGCGTGCTCCTCGGTCTCCAGCACCAGGCTTGCCGCTCCCTCGGCCATGACGAAGCCGTCCCTGTCCACGCTGTACGGCCGTGACGCGTGCTCGGGGTCGTCGTTGTGCTTCGACAGGGCCTGCATCGATGCGAACGCGGCGAGGGTGATCGGGTGGATCGCCGACTCGGTGCCCCCGGCGATGATCACGTCCGCGAGCCCGAGCTGAAGGTGCTCGTAGGCGTTCGCGACCGACTCCGTGCTGGAGGCGCATGCGGACGCCACGGTGCGGGCGAACGCCCGCGCGTGGAAGTGCATCGAGACGGCGGCGGACGCGGCGTTGGGCATCAGCATGGGAACCGTCATCGGCATGACCCGTCTCGGCCCCTTCTCGCGCAGGGTGTCCCACGCATCGAGCAGCGTCCACACACCGCCGATGCCCGTTGCGTAGTCGACGCCGAGGCGTTCCGGCTCCACGTCGGGGGCTCCGGCGTCGGCCCAGGCCTCCATCGCGGAGACGAGGGCGAGCTGCGAGGCGGGATCCAGCCGCTTGGCGACGGGGCGTTCGAGCACCTGGTCGGGCCGCACCTTGGCCTCTGCGGCGAACCGCACCGGCAACTGGTACCGCTCCACCCAGTCGTGGGTCAGCGAGTGGGTGCCGGACTCGCCCGCGAGCAGGGCGTTCCAGCTCTCCGCCACTGTTCCGCCCAGCGGCGTGGTCGCACCGATGCCGGTGACGACGATCTTCTTGCTCATCTGCTTCCGAATCTTCAGGCGCGCCGAAGCACCCGCGCGTGCCGTGTGGGTGTTGAGGGGTCTATGTCGGCGCGACGCCGGCTGCCGCGCCGACGGACGATCACGCCTGCGCTTTGATGATGAAGTCGACCGCGTCCCCGACGGTCTTGAGGTTCTTGACCTCCTCGTCCGGGATCTTCACGTCGAACTTGTCCTCGGCGTTGACGACGATGGTCATCATCGAGATGGAGTCGATGTCGAGGTCGTCGGTGAACGACTTGTCCGGCTCGACGGTGTCGGTCGCGATGCCGGTCTCGTCGTTGATCAGCTCGGCCAGGCCGGCGAGGACCTCTTCACGGGAAAGTGCCATTTGTTCGTATCTCCTTGGGTGTCGGGTGACCGCAGAACAGTCTAGGTGGCGCGATCAGGGCAGGACGACGACCTGCGCCGCGAAGACGAGGCCGGCGCCGAAGCCGATGTGCAGAGCGAGTGTCCCGCTCAACTCCGGATGCTCCTCGAGCAGCCGGTGCGCGGCCAGCGGGATGGACGCGGCCGACGTGTTGCCGGTCGTCTCGATGTCGCGCGCCACGATCACGCTGTCGGGCAGCCGCAGCTGTCGGGCGAACTCGTCGATGATGCGCAGATTCGCCTGATGGGGGATGAACGCACCGAGATCGCCAGGTTCGATGCCGGCGGCCTCGAGCGCGCTCCTGGCGACCTTGGCCATCTCCCAGACCGCCCACCGGAACACTGTCGGGCCGTCCTGCCTCAGCGTGGGCCATGCCGCCGTGCCGTCACGGAACTCGATGAGCGTGTGATCCATGCCCACCGAATCGGCGCGCGACCCGTCCGAGCCCCAGACGATCGGAGCGATTGCGGGCTCGTCGCTCGGACCGATCACCGCAGCGCCGGCGCCGTCGCCGAGCAGGAACGATATGGTCCGGTCCGTCGGGTCCACGACATCCGAGAGCTTCTCCGCGCCCACCACGAGCGCGTGGCGTCCGGCTCCGGCGCGGATCAACGCGTCCGCCTGGGCTATCGCGTACGCGTAGCCGGCGCACGCCGCGTTGAGGTCGTAGGCCGCGGCCGGGTTCGCGCCGATGCGATCGGCGACGACGGCTGCCATCGACGGAGTCTGCCGCACGTTGCTGATCGTGGCGATCAGCACCAGGTCGATGTCCCCCGGTGCCACTCCCGACCTCTGGACCGCCTCCCGAGCGGCATCGGTGGCCAGATCGATCGCGAGCACTCCTCGCGGTGCGCGTGCGCGGCTGATGATGCCGGTGCGCTGCCTGATCCATTCGTCTGACGAGTCGATCGCCGGCACCAGGTCGGCGTTGGGAACCGTGACACCGCCGCGTGCTGCGCCGAATGCGAGGATGCGCGTGTGGCGCGGTCCGGCGGACTGCTTGAGACGCGGCGGACTCACGAACTCGGTCCCGTCTCGTCTGCGGCGAGCAGCTCGACCGCGGCGGGGATGTCATCCGGAGTCTTCACCGCGACGGCGGGGACCCCCTTCAGCCCGCGCCTGGCGAGCCCGGTCAGCGCGCCGGCTGGCGCCAGCTCGATGAAGCCGGTGATGCCGGAGCGCTCGAACGACGCCATGCACAGGTCCCAGCGCACCGGCGACGCGACCTGCCCGATCATGAGCTCCAGGAACCGTGCGCCGGAACCGACGGGCGAGCCGTCTCGATTGGTCCAGATCGTGAGCGCAGGATCGGCGACGGTGAGCCCGGCGACCGCCTGGGCCAGCGCCTCGCGAGCGGGTTGCATGAAACGGCTGTGGAAAGCGCCGGCCACCTGCAGCGGAACGACCCTCGTTCCACGCAGAGGCTCCTCGGCGAGGCGAGCGAGCGCGTCCAGGGGACCGGCGGCGACGATCTGCCCGCCGCCGTTGTAGTTCGCGGGTTCGAGGCCGAGCGCCGTGACGTGAGCGACGACGGCGTCGGGGTCGCCGCCCAGCACCGCGCTCATGCCGGTCGGAGCGGCTGCCGCCGCCTCGGCCATCGACAGTGCCCGAGCACGGACGAAGCGCAGCGCGTCGTCCTCGGAGAGGATTCCCGCGCCGGCGGCCGCCGCCGCCTCGCCCACCGAGTGGCCCGCGATGCCGCCGATGGCCGCGCCGCGCGCCGCGGCGCGAAGGGCGTGCAGGGCGAGCAGGCTCGCCGCGACGATGAGGGGCTGGGCTATCGCCGTGTCCCGGATGGTCTGGGCATCCGACTCCGTGCCGTGCCGCACCAGATCGACGCCCGAGACGTCCGAGTAACGGTCGAGGAGCGCACGCGACTCGTCATCGACGAGCCACGGGGCGAGGAATCCGGGGGTTTGCGAGCCCTGGCCGGGGCAGGTGACGACAATCACTGTTCTAGCCTGCCAATCATGGTAGGGGGCGCCGGTGTCGACGTCCCATGAACTCCGGCGGAATCGTTTGTCGGTGTCGTACATGCGTGTGCGGCGTGTGACTCTGACACGTCACTGGGACCGCCGCCGCGAATCAGCGGCGTCGCACGCGCGAGTCGGGCTCGTTGATTGAGCCGACGATCAGTGCCGCCTGCAGGATGAGCGCCTCGCGTGCCCCGGTGGCGTCCCATCCGATCACGTCGGTGACCCGCTTCAGTCGGTACCGCACCGTGTTCGGATGCACGAACAGCTCCCGGGCCGTCGCCTCCAGCGACCTGCCGTTGTCGAGGTAGCTCCAGAGGGTGTTGAGGAGCTCCGGGGAGTGTGCCTGGAGTGGACGGTAGATGCGGTTCACCAGCGTGCTCCTGGCGAGTGCATCGCCGGCGAACGCCCGCTCGGGGAGCAGGTCGTCCGCGTGCACCGGTCTGGGGCAGTTGCGCCAGGCCTTGGCGACGGCGAAGCCGGCGAGTGCCGCACGTGCGCTCTTGGAGGCGTCCACAAGCCCGGGCACCTCATGCCCGAGCACGAGATGTCCGGGGCCGAACCCGGGCTCCAGCTGCTGCGCGATCTCCATGAAGCCGACCGTGCTCGACGTGCCGACCTCGTCGGACTCGGTGGTGCGCGGCTGGGCGCGGCCGATCACCAGCACCAGCCGGGAGCCCTGGACGCCGATGAGCACGTCGGCGTTCATGTGCCGAGCGACCCTGCGCAGCTGGTCCACGTCGAGCTGCTGGGGCGTGGTGCCCACCAGGACGCTGACCTCGCCATGCCCGTGCCAGCCCAGCGCCGCGATGCGACTGGGGAGCTCATCGTCGTACTCCCCGGTGAGGATGGAGTCGACGACGAGCGCTTCGAGCCGAGCGTCCCACAGGCCGCGAGCCTCGGCAGCGCGCGCGTACACGTCCGCGGCGGCGAAGGCGATCTCGCGGGAGTAGAGCAGGATCGCCTCCTGCAGCTCCTCGTTGCCCGCCGAGCGCACGCGGTCCTCCACGACCTCGACCGTCACCCGGATCAGCTGCAGGGTCTGCTGCAACGAGACGGAGCGCAGCAGCTCGCGCGGCGCGGCGCCGAACACGTCGGCGGCGATCCAGGGCGTGGAACGTGGATCGTCGAACCACGAGATGAACGAGGTGATGCCGGCCTGCGCCACCAGACCGACCGCGGAGCGTCTGCCGGGAGGCATCTCGCGGTACCACGGAAGGGTGTCCTCGAGCCGCTTCAGCGTCGCCGTCGCGAGCTCGCCGGCTATCGTGCGCAGCCAGGCGAGCGTCTCCTCCTTCGTTCTCGGCTTCGCCACGTGCTGCCTAGCTCTCGCCGCCGGCGACGCCGGTGCTGCCGGCGTTGACGTCGTGGAGCCGGTAGCGTTCGATCGCCTGCGCGGGCACCGACGGATCGACCTCGCCGCGCGCCGCGAGCAGCTCGAGTGCGCGCACCACCATGGACGGCCCGTCGATGGTGAAGTAGCGTCGTGCCGCCGCCCGTGTGTCGGAGAAACCGAAGTCGTCGGCACCGAGCGTCGCGTAATCGCCGGGCACGTAGGCGCGGATCTGATCGGCCACCGCGTGCGTGTAGTCGGTCGTGGCGATGAACGGCCCCTGTGCGTCGGCGAGCTTCGTCGTGACGTACGGAATCCTCTTCGGCTCCTCCGGGTGCAGGAAGTTGTGCTCGTCGGCGGCGAGGCCGTCGCGGCGCAGCTCGGTCCAGCTCGTCACGCTCCAGACGTCGGCCCGCACTCCCCAGTCGCTTGCGAGCAGCTCCTGGGCCTCCAGCGCCCACGGCACGGCGACGCCCGATGCCAGCAGCTGTGCGCGGGGGCCGTCGCCCTCCGCGGCGCGCAGACGGTAGATGCCGCGCACGACCCCGTCCACGTCGAGGTTCTCCGGCTCCGCAGGCTGCACCATGGGCTCGTTGTAGACGGTGAGGTAGTACATCACATTGGGGTGGGGGTGCGTGCCGCTGTACATGCGCTCGAGGCCGGCGCGCACGATGTGGCCGATCTCGTACGCGTACGCCGGGTCATAGCTCACGACCGCCGGGTTCGTGGCGGCCAGCATCGGCGAGTGCCCGTCCGCGTGCTGCAGGCCCTCGCCGGTGAGCGTCGTGCGCCCGGCTGTGGCGCCGATGATGAAGCCGCGCGCCATCTGGTCGCCGGCGGCCCACATGGCGTCACCGGTGCGCTGGAACCCGAACATCGAGTAGAAGACGTAGACCGGGATGAGCGGCTCGCCGTGCGTCGCATACGAGGTGCCGACGTTGGTGAAGGCGGCCATGGCACCGGCCTCGTTGATGCCCACGTGGATGATCTGTCCCTGCGGGCTCTCCTTGTATGCGAGCAGCAGGTCGCGGTCGACCGACGTGTAGTGCTGGCCGTTCGGGTTGTAGATCTTCGCGTTGGGAAAGAACGCGTCCATGCCGAACGTGCGCGCCTCGTCGGGGATGATCGGCACGATGCGGTGGCCGAAGCCCTTGGCGCGCAGCAGGTCCTTGAGCAGGCGCACGAACGCCATCGTCGTGGCGACCTCCTGCGTGCCGGAGCCTCGTTTGGAGACGGCGTAGGAGGCGTCGTCGGGGAGCGGGATCTGGGTGTAGCGGGTGCGGCGCTCGGGGATGAATCCGCCCAGCGCCCGACGGCGCTCCAGCATGTACTGGATCGCCTCGTCGCCCTCGCCCGGGTGGTAGTAGGGCGGCAGGTAGGGGTTCTCGGCGAGCTGGTCGTCCGTGATCGGGATGTGCATGGAGTCGCGGAACTTCTTCAGGTCGTCCAGGGTCATCTTCTTCATCTGGTGCGTCGCGTTGCGACCCTCGAAGTGCGGGCCCAGTCCGTAGCCCTTGATGGTCTTGGCGATGATGACGGTGGGCTGGCCCTTGTGCTCCAGCGCGGCCTTGAAGGCGGCGTAGACCTTCCGGTAGTCGTGGCCGCCCCGCTTCAGGTTCCAGATCTGCTCGTCGGTGTAGTCCTTCACGAGCTGAAGGGCACGGGGATCCTTGCCGAAGAAGTGCTCGCGCACGTAGGCGCCGCTCTCCGCCTTGTAGGTCTGGAAGTCGCCGTCCGGCGTCGTGTTCATGATGTTGAGCAGGGCGCCGTCGACGTCGCGCGCGAGCAGCTCGTCCCACTCGCGTCCCCAGATCACCTTGATGACGTTCCAGCCTGCTCCGCGGAAGAAGCTCTCGAGCTCCTGGATGATCTTGCCGTTGCCGCGCACGGGCCCGTCGAGCCTCTGCAGGTTCGCGTTGACCACGAACGTGAGGTTGTCCAGGCCCTCGTTCGCGGCCACCTGGAGCTGGCCGCGGCTCTCGACCTCGTCCATCTCACCGTCGCCGAGGAAGGCCCAGACGTGCTGGTCGGAGGTGTCCTTGATGCCGCGGTTGTGCAGGTACCTGTTGAGCTGTGCCTGATAGATCGCGTTGATCGGGCCGAGCCCCATCGACACGGTGGGGAACTGCCAGAACTCCGGCATGAGCCGTGGGTGGGGGTAGGAGGACAGCCCGTTCGGCGCGTGCGACTTCTCCTGGCGGAATCCGTCGAGCTGGTCCGCGCTGAGCCGGCCCTCGAGGAACGCGCGGGCGTAAGGCCCGGGGGAGGCGTGGCCCTGGATGAAGATCTGGTCGCCGCCGCCGGGGTGGTCGTGGCCGCTGAAGAAGTGGTTGAACCCCACCTCGTACAGCGCGGCGCTCGATGCGTAGGTGGAGATGTGACCGCCCACCGCGATGCCGGGCCGCTGCGCGCGGTGCACGAGGATCGCCGCGTTCCACCGGATCCAGGCCCGATAGCGTCGTTCGATCTCCTCGTCGCCCGGGAAGTCCGGCTCGTTCTCCGGAGCGATGGTGTTCACATAGTCGGTGGTGGGTACCGTCGGCACGCCGAGGTGGAGCTCCTTCGAGCGCTTGAGCAGGCTGAGGATGATCTCTCGCGCGCGCTGGTGGCCCTCGGCCGCCACGAGTGCATCGAGGGACTCACGCCATTCGGCGGTCTCCTCAGGGTCCGAGTCGATGTAGTTCACCGAATACGGGTCCTGGTCGTTGACAGTCACCGCGACCTCTTTCTTTGTGTGTATCGATCGTGGGCGGCCTCCAGCCCTGTCGGGTTGCGACAGGGGGCGCGCCGAAGGCAAGCCTAGCCACCTTGGCGGGCGACCGATCCACCAGGGGAGGAACCGCACACGGATCGCGCTCGGGCGACGCATCTTCTCCGGACATCGGTCTCGGCGGCTCCCGACCGGGTGCCATGCCGCGCGCAGATCCTGTGGCCGCGCCGCGTCGCGACGCCTAGCTCAGACCCGCCTCCACACTGTCGAGGAGCTGCACGAGAGCCTCATCGTATTGAGCCTCCCCCTCAGCCAGGCCGCCGACGGCGGAGAGAGGGAGCTCGAGTTGGGGCCGCGCGGCGATCATGCCGAGCACGCCGACGAGGACGCGGAGCTGATCGAGCGCCCTGGCCCCGCCGACGAGACCGTAGCCGACGAGCCCGACAGGCTTGTCGTTCCATTCCACGTAGAGGTGGTCGAGGGCGTTCTTGAGGACGCCGGGAATGCCGTGGTTGTACTCCGGGGTGGTGATGATGAAGCCGTCGAACGAGGCGATCACGGACGCCCATTCCAGGGTGCG
>JAATFB010000016.1 GCA_015655415.1 Actinomycetales bacterium | reverse complement strand
GCGGTGATCCTCGACATCTTCAGCCAGCACGCGAAGAGCCGCGAGGGCAAGGCGCAGGTGGAGCTGGCCCAGCTGGAGTACCTGCTGCCGCGCCTGCGCGGGTGGGGCGAGTCGATGAGCCGTCAGGCCGGCGGGCAGGTCGGCAGCGGCGGAGCGGGAATGGGCAGCCGCGGACCCGGTGAGACCAAGATCGAGCTGGACCGCAGGCGAATCCACACGCGCATGGCGAAGCTGCGCAGGCAGATCAAGGACTTCGCCCCTGCCAGGGAGGCGAAGCGCGCCAATCGCAGGCGCAACAGCGTGCCGTCGGTGGCGATCGCCGGGTACACGAACGCCGGCAAGTCCAGTCTGCTGAACCGCGTCACGAGGGCGGGCGTGCTGGTGGAGAACGCGTTGTTCGCGACCCTGGACGCGACCGTGCGCCGCTCCGTCACCCCGGACGGCCGGCTGTACACGCTGACCGACACGGTGGGATTCGTCCGCAACCTCCCGCACCAGCTCGTCGAGGCGTTCCGCTCCACGCTGGAGGAGGTCGCCGACGCGGACGTGATCGTGCATGTGGTCGACGCATCGCATCCCGATCCCGCCGCGCAGCTGGCCACCGTGCGCGACGTCATCGGCGAGGTCGGGGGGCGGGACATCCCGGAGCTCGTGGTGTTCAACAAGTCGGATCTCGTGGACGAGGACCGGCGCCTCCAGCTGAGGGGCCTTGAGCCCGGCGCCGTGTTCGCCTCGGCGCGCACCGGAGAGGGCATCGAGGAGGTGCTGGCCGGCATCGCCGGGCTGCTGCCCGATCGTTCCGTGCAGGTCGACGTGCTGATCCCATACGAGCGCGGCGACCTCGTCTCCGCGCTGCACGAGCGGGGCCGCGTCGTGAGCACGGAGTACGAGACCGCGGGCACGCGCGTCAGGGCGAGGGTCTCGGAGGACTTCCTTCCCGCCCTCGACCCGTTCCGTGCTCAACCCGTGGCGGTCTGAGCTGCCGTGTAGTGCTGCGTAACACGCGGCATCCGTTCGCGGTGCTTCTTGCTACCGTTAGGGTGAAGTTCGTCGAGCCGGGCCGAACGCCCCTCGACCGGAGCGACAGCCGAGCCCGGCACCCGCCCGATGACCGCGTCATCCGCGCGGTCTGCCACCGTTCGCGGTGCGGATGCCTTCGGTACCAGAGCGATCGCCTTCGCGCCGCCCGATGAGGGAGCCGCCATGAGTGCAACGCGCGCCGTCGACGGCACCGTGCCGTGTCCTACCGGCACGCCCTTCTCGTTCGAGCTCTATCCGCCCCGCAACGAGGCGGCGGCTCGCGCACTCCCGCACACCATCCGACGGCTGGCTTCGGTGGGACCCGAGTTCATCTCGGTCACCTACGGGGCGGGCGGTTCCTCGCATGCCTCGTCGCTCGACGTCGTGCGTCGTGTCCTGCGTGAGACGACGGTGCCGCCGATGGCGCATCTCACCTGCGTCGGTTCCTCGCACGAGCAGGCGGGCCGGATGATCCGGGAGTTCCTCGACGCGGGTGTGACCCGGTTCCTCGCCGTCCGCGGCGACCCGCCTGCCGGCGCCGAACCGGGCGCGTCGCTCGGCGACCTGCGCAGCGCCGCCGAGCTCGTGCAGCTGATCCACCGGATCCAGGCGGAGCGAGCGCCGTACCGCGAGATCCCGGTGCCCGGCCTTCCGCACGCCAGCGAGGTCGGCGCCCGCGAGAAGGTGACCATCGCCGTCGCCGCGTTCCCGAACGGGCATCCGCGCTCCCGCTCGATCGCCCAGGACATCGACACCCTCCTGGCCAAGCAGGCCGCGGGGGCCAACCTCGCCATCACCCAGCTGTTCTTCCACGCCGAGGACTACTTCGCCTTCGTCGAGCGGGCGCGGGCGGCGGGCGTGACCTTCCCCATCCTCCCCGGCATCATGCCCGTGACCAGCCCGGCAAGGCTGAAGCGGATGCTCGAGCTCAGCGGCGAGGACCTGCCGAGCGAGCTGGGCATCCGACTGGAGGTGGAGCCCACCGAGGAGGGACGCCGCGAGATCGGCATCGAGCACGCCGCACGGTTCGCCGCACGGCTCGTCGCAGGCGGCGCGCCGGGCATTCACCTGTACACGTTCAATCAACCCGAGACCGCCCTCGCCGTGCTCGAACGGTGCGGGCTGGTCGAGGCGTCGCTTTCCGGCGGCGCCTCCGTCGACGTGCCGGGCACACCGCCCGCGGCACGACTCACCACCCAGCAGAAGGAATCAGCATGACCACCGCCGCCTTCCCGACCGGAACGATCATCGGCTACCCCCGCATCGGGCGGCGCCGTGAGCTCAAACGGGCCGTCGAGTCGTTCTGGGCCGGTTCGATCGGCGCCGACGAGCTCGAGGAAGAGGCCGCGACCCTGCGCCGCGCCACCCGAGCCCGGCTCGCGGAGCTCGGTCTCGGCAGAAGCGACTCCTCGATTCCCGAGACGTTCAGCTACTACGACCAGGTGCTGGACGCTGCGGTCACGGTCGGTGCGGTCCCCTCGCGGTTCGCTTCGCTCCAGGACGAGGAGGGGCGCGTCGACCTCGCCGGGTACTTCACGATCGCCCGCGGCGCCGGCGAGGACGCACCGCTGGAGATGACCAAGTGGTTCGACTCGAACTATCACTACCTGGTGCCGGAGATCGGCCCGGACACCGACTTCCGGCTCGCGTCGGACCGTCTGGTGCGCGAGTTCGAGGAGGCGAAGGCGGACGGCTACCTGACCCGGCCCGTGATCGTCGGTCCGGTGACCCTTCTCGCCCTGAGCAAGCCGTCGGACGACGCCCCAGACGGGTTCCGGCCCCTGGAGCGCATCGAGGATCTGCTGCCCGTCTACGTGCGGCTCCTCGCTCGGCTCAGGGAGGCGGGGGTCCAGTGGGTTCAGCTCGACGAGCCGGCGCTGGTGAGCGAGAGCATCGACGACCCGCGCGATGCCGTGCTGGCGGCCGCGCGCCGCGCCTACGAGGTGCTCGGGTCGTCCCAGGATCGGCCGAACATCTTCGTCGCGGCGCCGTACGGCGGCCTGGGCGACGCGCTGCCGGTGCTCGCCTCGGCCCCGGTCGAGGCGATCGGCCTCGACCTGGTGCGCGGCGACCTTCCTCGTCCCGACGACGCGACGAGGGCGGCGCTGCGGGCCAAGACCCTCGTGGGCGGCGTCGTGGACGGTCGCAACGTGTGGCGGGGAGACCTGGAGGCCGCGTTCGGCGCCCTCGAGTCGTTGTTGGCGCTCTCGGCGAACGTGACGGCATCCACGTCGACCTCGCTGCTGCATGTGCCGCACGATGTGGACGACGAGCCTCGGCTCGATGAGCGCCTGAGGTCATGGCTTGCCTTCGCGGACCAGAAGGTGGCGCAGGTCGCCACGCTGGCACGCGGATTGGAAGACGGTCACGAGGCTATCCAGGACGAGCTGGCCAGCGCCGCCTCGGCGCTGACGGACCGCAGGGGCGCGCCCGGCGTGCGTGACGGCGCCGTGCGGCAGCGCGCGGCGGCCCTGACGGACGCGGACTTCCGCCGCGGCGACTACGCGGACCGTCTCGCAGCTCAGAACGATGTCCTGAACCTCCCCTTGCTGCCAACGACGACGATCGGCTCCTTCCCGCAGACCGGCGATATCCGCAGGGCCCGTGCGCAGTTCGCCAAGGGCGTCATCACGGAGGCGGACTACGTGGACCTCATGCGTGCCGAGATCAAGCGGGTCGTCGACCTGCAGGAGGAGATCGGCATCGACGTCGTCGTGCACGGCGAGCCCGAGCGCAACGACATGGTGCAGTACTTCGCGGAGCATCTGGCCGGCTTCGCGGTGACTCAGAACGGCTGGGTGCAGTCCTATGGCAGCCGGTGCACGCGGCCCTCGATCCTCTGGGGCGACGTGTCGCGGCCGGAGCCGATCACAGTCTCCTGGTCCACCTATGCGCAGTCGCTGACTCAGAAGCCGGTGAAGGGGATGCTCACCGGTCCGGTCACGATCCTTGCATGGTCGTTCGTACGCGATGACCAGCCGCTCGGCGACACGGCCCGTCAGGTGGCGCTGGCGCTGCGTGAGGAGATCGCGGACCTCGAGGCGGCCGGCATACGGATCGTCCAGGTCGACGAGCCGGCACTGCGCGAGCTGCTGCCTCTGAAGAAGAAGGACCAGCAGGCCTACCTCGACTGGTCGGTGGGAGCATTCCGTCTCGCGACGAGCGGGGTACACGACAGGACCCAGGTCCACACGCACCTGTGCTACTCCGAGTTCGGCGTGGTCATCGACGCGATCCGCAACCTGGATGCCGACGTGACGAGCATCGAGGCGGCGCGCAGTCGCATGGAGGTCGTCGACGACATCACGGCGAGCGGATTCGATCACGGCATCGGACCGGGTGTGTACGACATACACTCGCCGCGCGTGCCCTCCGTCGCCGAGGTGACGGAGCTGATCGAGCGTGCCGTGGCGGGCATCCCGGCACGACAGCTCTGGATCAACCCGGACTGTGGGCTCAAGACGCGCGGGTACGAGGAGACCGTCGCCTCGCTGAAGAACATCGTCGCGGCGGCCCGTGGGGTGCGCGAGGGGATCGCCGTCGACGCCTGACCGGCTGCGCGTCCCTCCACGTGAGGAGCCAGACGCGGACCCGTCGCCGGGCAACCGGCGACGGGTCGAACGCCGTGCACGGCGTAGGTCGTGTCGCGCCGAGGACGGTGGGGAGGTTACCCGGATCGCGCGAACGCGTCAGACTGCGCGAAGGACGGCCACGACCTTGCCGACCACCTCGGCGAAGTCGCCCAGGATCGGCTCGTACGCGGAGTTTCGCGGCAGCAGCCAGGTGTGGCCGTCGCGCTGCCGGAACACCTTGACCGTGGCCTCTCCGTCGAGCATGGCGGCCACGATGTCTCCGTTCTCCGCGGTCCGCTGCTGACGCACGACGACCCAGTCCCCGTCACAGATGGCGGCGTCGATCATCGACTCGCCCTGCACCCTGAGCATGAAGAGCTCGCCGTTGCCGACCAGCTGGCGGGGGAGCGGGAAGACCTCCTCGATCTGCTGCTCGGCGGTGATGGGCACGCCCGCGGCGATCCTGCCCACCATGGGCACCATGGTGGCGTCGCCGACCGGCACGGATGTCTCGAAGTCGGGCGAGGCGTCCGTCCGTCCGGTGCTCTCCGGAAGATCGATCAGCACCTCAAGAGCGCGCGGTCGATTCGGGTCGCGCCGGAGATAGCCGCTGAGCTCGAGCTGACTGAGCTGGTGCGCGACGCTTGAGAGCGAGGCGAGCCCGACGGCATCGCCGATCTCGCGCATGCTCGGCGGGTAGCCGCGTTGGCCGACCGAACGCTGAATAAACTCGAGGATCTCTCGCTGCTTGTCGCTGAGGCTCTTGCGGCGCCTCGTGCGCGGTCGATCGCCGCCCGCGCCCGCACGGCCGGGCCGAGCCGCTGTGGTCGCGGTGCTCGGTGCGTCGGTGCGCCCAGCCGGCCCTTCTCCTGTGCTGTCGACATCGGTCAACGTGCTGTCCTCTCTGTGCTGCCTGTGCCGCCCCGGCCGTGCTCGCCAGGCCACGTGCCCTCGGCTCTGCGCGCTCGGTCATGACGCTCGTGCTCCGGGCCTGGCCCATGGCCGCCGCCGGCGGAGCGGGGCATCCGGATCGAATGTCGGTGGTCGGTGATGGTCTTTCCTAGTGACGATCGAAACTCTATCCGGGTGCGGGGCCAGATCGGTGGGTCTGTTCGAGCGTGTTGACGATTCCGCCCGCGGACATCCGAAGATACGGTTGAAATCGCCACTGATCGAAGATATATTCGGAAGACAGGTTCGATCGTGAACAGGAGGCGGTCATGACGACCATCACACTCGAGCTCCGGGGCACACAGCCTCGTTCGATGCCGCAGACCGGACTCGGCGGGGGTACGGAGCGTGCAGGCAAGGGGCGATCGGTGGGTGCGAGCCGTGGGCGAACCCGGCTGACCCGTCGAGGTCGTGTGGTCCTTGCCGCGATGCTCGTGCTGCCGTTGCTGGCGGGAGGCGGCATCCTGGCGGCCGGGGGCGAAGCAGCGGCGGGCATCTCGGGAGCCTCGTCTGCGGTGTTCCGCCATGTCACCGTTCAGCCCGGGGATTCGCTGTGGAGCATCGCCCGCCGCGTGGCCCCGAACGACGACCCCCGTGACGTGGTGGTCGCATTGACTGATCTCAACGGACTCGACTCGAGCATCGTCCAGGCCGGCGAGCGTCTCGCGATTCCGCACGAATACGACGGCGCATCCCGCTGATCGCGGCCAACGGGAGATCGAGAGCGAGGATCGCGACGAGCCCGGGGCATGGACTCCCTAGCATGGAGTGGTGACCTCGTTCTCTGATCTGCCGATACGCGACGATCTCCGCGGCAAGTCGCCGTATGGCGCTCCGCAAGCGCCGGTCCCGGTGGCGCTGAACGTGAACGAGAACACGCATCCCATTCCCGACGAGGTCGTGCAGGACATTCTGGGGTCGGTTGCGAAGGCGCTGAAAGGCGCCAACAGGTATCCCGATCGCGAATTCGGTGAGCTGAGGGAGGCGCTCGCCCGCTACCTCGGACACGGTCTGAGCGCGTCGAACATGTGGGCGGCGAACGGGTCGAACGAGGTGCTGCAGCAGATCCTGCAGGCGTTCGGCGGTCCCGGGCGGACCGCGCTGGGGTTCTCGCCCACCTACTCGATGTACCCGCTCCTCGCCGCGGGCACCGCGACAGAGTGGGTCTCCGCGGACCGCGGCCCCGACTTCGTCATCACGGCCGATCACGCCGCGCGCGTCGTGCGCGAACGGCGCCCCGACGTGGTCATCCTGTGCGCGCCGAACAATCCGACCGGCACCCCGCTCGGCATCGACGTCATCGCGGCGGCGTATGAGGCGTCCTCGGGGATCGTCGTGGTCGACGAGGCCTACGCGGAGTTCATGCCTGACGGCTCGCCGAGCGCAGTGACCCTCCTCCCGGGACGCGAGCGGCTGATCGTCTCGCGCACGATGAGCAAGGCGTTCGCGTTCGCCGGCGTGCGCCTGGGCTACCTGGCCGCCGATCCGGCCGTGGCCGACGCCCTGCGCCTGGTCCGTCTGCCGTACCACCTGTCGGCCCTGACACAGGCGGCCGCCGTGGCCGCCCTGCGCCATTCCGACCGGATGCTGGCCACCGTCCGCGACATCGTCCGGCAGCGCGATCGGATCGCGGCCCGCTTGACGGAGCTGGGCTACACGGTGCACGACTCCGGCAGCAACTTCGTGCTGTTCGGGGGTGTCCAGGATCCGCACGCGACCTTCCTCGCCCTCAAGGAACGGGGCGTCCTCGTGCGCGACGTGGGCGTGCCGCACCACCTGCGCGTGAGCGCCGGAACGGCCGATGAGACGACCGTGTTCTTGGACGCGATGGAGCAGCTCCCGGTTCCACTGCCCCGGTAGGGTTGAGCCATGACCAGTCGCAGCGCGAGCGTCCGCCGCGAGACCAGCGAGTCGAGCATCGAGCTGTCGCTCGACCTCGACGGCACGGGGCGCAGCAGCGTCGACACGACGGTGCCGTTCTACGACCATCTCCTCACCGCGCTCGCCCGACACTCGCTGACCGACCTGACCGTTCGCGCCACGGGCGACACCGAGATCGACGTGCACCACACGGTCGAAGACGTGGGCATCGTGCTCGGCCAGGCCATCCGGGAGGCCCTCGGCGACAAGTCGGGCATCTCGCGCTTCGGCGACGCCACTGTGCCGCTCGACGAGGCGCTCGTGCACGCCGTCGTGGACATCTCCGGTCGCCCCTACCTGGTGCACTCCGGCGAGCCCGAGGGCTTCGGGCTTCACCTCATCGGGGGGCACTTCACCGGATCCATGGTGCGTCACGTCTTCGAGGCGATCGCCTTCAACGCGGCGCTGACCGTGCACGTGCGCGTGCTCGGCGGACGCGATCCCCACCACGTCGCGGAGGCGGAGTTCAAGGCGTTCGCTCGTGCGTTCCGCCAGGCGAAGGCACTCGACCCGTTGGTGCAGGGGATCCCGTCGACCAAGGGTGCCCTGTGAGCATGCACGCCGCCCGCACCCCCTCGGTCGTCGTCCTCGACTATGGCTCGGGAAACGTCCACTCGGCGGCGAAGGCGCTCGAGGCGGCCGGGGCGCAGGTCGAGCTGACGGCCGATCGCCGCGCCGCGCTCGATGCCGACGGCCTGGTCGTTCCCGGGGTGGGCGCGTTCAAGGCTGTCGTCGACCGCCTGGCAGCGGTGCGAGGGGGTGAGGTCATCGATCGCAGGCTCGCGGGGGGCCGCCCCGTGCTCGGAATCTGCGTGGGCATGCAGGTCATGTTCGACCGGGGCGTCGAACACGGACACGACGCCGAGGGGCTCGGAGAGTGGCCGGGCACGGTTGAAAGGCTGAAGGCCGACGTTCTTCCACACATGGGGTGGAACACCGTTGACGCCCCGGACGACTCCGTGCTGTTCTCCGGAGTCCGCGATGCGCGATTCTACTTCGTGCACTCGTTCGCCGCGCAGCGATGGGAGCTTGCGCCGTCGGGGACCTTCCGGGCGGCCACGCTGACCTGGGCCGACCACGGCGGCCCGTTCCTCGCCGCGGTCGAGAACGGCCCGTTGTCCGCCACCCAGTTCCACCCCGAGAAGTCCGGGAGAGCCGGCATCCGGCTGCTGAGCAACTGGGTGCAGAGCCTCTCGACCCCCGTCGCGTAGTCGAACCGCGTCCGCGACCGGGCGGGACGCGGGCCCGGTCGTCCACCGTCATCAAGGAGTCTCCGCCAACGATGAGTCCCATCAGCGACACCCCCAAGCTCGAGCTGCTGCCGGCCGTCGACATCGCCGACGGCAAGGCCGTTCGCCTCACCCGGGGGGAGGCGGGCAGCGAGACGAGCTATGGCGATCCGGTCGCCGCAGCGGCCGAGTGGGCCGAGCAGGGGGCGGAGTGGATCCATCTCGTAGACCTGGACGCCGCGTTCGGCCGGGGCAGCAACCGTCCCGTGCTGAAGGCGGTGCTGCGCTCGCGGCACGACGTGAAGATCGAGCTCTCTGGCGGCATCCGAGACGACGAGTCATTGGAACAGGCTCTCGAGCTCGGCGCGAAGCGGGTGAACCTGGGAACGGCGGCACTGGAGAACCCGGAGTGGGCTGCCGACGTCATCTCGCGCTATGGGGAGGCGATCGCGGTCGGCCTCGACGTTCGCGGCACCACGCTCGCCGCACGGGGCTGGACCAAGGACGGCGGTGACCTGTGGGAGGTCCTCGCCCGGCTCGAGGACGCCGGGTGCGCGCGCTACGTGGTCACGGACGTCACGAAGGACGGCACGCTGCGCGGGCCGAACCTCGACCTGTTGCGCCAGGTGACCGAGCGCACGGATCGTCCCGTCGTCGCCTCGGGCGGGATCTCCAGCCTCGACGACATCGCGGCGCTGCGCGAGCTGGTGCCCTCCGGCGTGGAGGGCGCCATCGTGGGGAAGGCGCTGTACTCAGGGGCGTTCACACTGGCGGAGGCGCTGGACGTTGCCGGACGCTGACCCGGAACCCCGCCGCCCCGCCCCGTCCGGCCGCCCCGGGCTCCGGGACGGCCGTCTGTTCGGCGCGACCGACCGGGCCGACTCTGCGGGCCTGCCTTGGGAGGGCAGGAGCTTCGAGCGCAACGCGGCGGCGGAGGACGACGGCTCCGCCGACCCCGCGCTCCTGGGAGCGCTGGTCGATCGCACCCCCGGTGAACGTGACCGCGCGGGCATCCTCGAGGCAGTGCGGACGGCGCGCCTCCTGGTGCCGCTGCTGGCACGCGCGGGCGAGACCGGGCAGACGCCCGAGGGGCGCATCGTGGACAAGACGCAGGAGCTGTCGCTCGCGACCGTCCGCGCACCTGACGGACGTGCGGTGCTGCCCGCCTTCACCTCGGTGGGGACGATGTCGGCCTGGAACCGGCGCGCCCGCCCCGTGCCGGCGGCAGGCCCGAGGGTCGCGCTGGCGGCCGCCAGCGAGCAGACGGAGCTCATCGTGATCGACCCGACGGCGCCGACGGAGTTCGTGCTCCGGCGCGCCATGGTGCGGGCGCTGGCGACCGGCGAGCGGTGGACTCCGCCCTGGGGCGACGACGACGTGCTGAGAGCGTTCCGTCGCTCCGCAGATCGCGAGACGGACGTGCTGAGCCTGACCCTTTCCGACGGAGACCCCACCGGCAGGCTGCGCGGGCCGGAGATCCAGATCGGGCTGGGATTGCGCCCCGGCCTCGGCGAGGAAGCCCTCCGTGGCATCGTGGAACGGCTCACCGCCGCATGGGCGTCGTCGGAGACGATCGCGGAGCGCGTCGACTCGATGACCCTGCGTCTCCTACGGGCCTGAGGGTTCGGATCAGCTGAGGGTTCGGAACTGCGGGCTTCGGCCCGGGGGCCGCCGGGCCGGCGGACGACGTGCCCCGGGTGCTCGTTTCGGGCATCGAGCCGTCGGACCATCGAGCCGTCGGGCGATCGAGCCCTCACACGACCGGGCCGGTGTACTTCTCGCCCGGCCCGGCGCCCGGCGCGTCCGGAATGGCGGATGCCTCGCGGAACGCGAGCTGAAGGCTGCGCAGGCCGTCTCGCAGGCTACGCGCGTGCTGATCTCCGACGTGAGCCGCGCTCGCCGTGACGAGCCCTGCGAGCGCGTCGATGAGCTTTCGCGCCTCGTCGAGGTCGGTCTGGTCCTCCGGGTCGTCGGCGAGGCCGCACTTGACGGCCGCCGCGCTCATCAGATGCACGGCCGTGGTCGTGATCACCTCGACGGCGGGGACGTCGGCGATGTCCCTGGTCGCCTCGGCGACCACGGCCTCCTCGGCGCCGGTGCCGTCGTCGAAGCGGTGAATGTGCTGATCGGACAATGCGCCTCCGGCGTGGGGTGAGCGGGGACACGCTCGCGGGAGCGGCCCGGCTGGGCGAGTGCGGGCATCCGGAGCGCTTCGGATCCGAGCCGCGTGTGTGCTATGCTTTCCGCGGCTTTCGGAGCAGTATGCCCCGAGAGGGAAAGTGGAGTCTCTCCCACCCGCGCTTGACCGCATCACCAGGTTACCGGGTCGTTACGCACTCCGCCGGGGCGACGAGAGTCGCCGAGGCTGACGTAGAGGGTGCGGAATGCACTGTCGTGCGCGAGCGCGAACAGCGTGCGAGATCTCTGCGGACCATCCTGGGGCGCCGCCCGAGGATGCCGATACCACCAGATCGATCAGAGATCAGAGGAGACACGCATCAGCGATCCCCGTACCAATGACCGTATCCGCGTTCCGGAGGTCCGCCTCGTCGGCCCGAACGGAGAGCAGATCGGCGTCGTCAAGATCGAGTCCGCTCTCCGTCTCGCGCAGGAGGCGGACATGGACCTCGTGGAGGTGGCTCCGAACTCGAAGCCGCCCGTGGCCAAGATCATGGACTACGGCAAGTTCAAGTACGAGGCTGCGCAGAAGGCCAAGGAGGCCAGGCGCAACCAGGCGAACACCGTGCTCAAAGAGGTGCGGTTCCGCCTCAAGATCGACAAGCACGACTACGAGACGAAGCGCAAGCGCGCGGAGGGATTCCTCAAGTCCGGCGACAAGGTCAAGGCCATGATCCTGTTCCGCGGACGCGAGCAGTCCCGTCCCGAGCAAGGGGTGCGTCTGCTGCAGCGGTTCGCCGAGGACGTGGCGGAGTTCGGCACAGTGGAATCGACTCCCACCATCGACGGTCGCAACATGGTCATGGTCATCGGTCCGCTGAAGAACAAGTCAGAGGCCAAGGCCGAGGTCAACGCACAACGTGCCGCGAACCGGGCGCGCTCCCAGCAGCAGCGCTCGGGTCAGGTGGCCACCGCGGCGGAAACATCCTCCGCCGCCGACGAGGAGAGATAATGCCCAAGCAGAAGACCCATTCCGGGGCCAAGAAGCGCTTCAAGCTCACCGGCAGCGGCAAGGTGATGAAGCAGCAGTCCGGCATGCGCCACAACCTGGAGCTCAAGTCGAGCCGCCGCACCCGCCGACTGAGTCAGGACCAGGTGCTTCCGAACGCCGACGCCAAGATCGCCAAGAAGCTCCTCGGCAAGTGAGCCGACACGACGCGTAAAGGATTGAAGAGCAATGGCAAGAGTGAAGAGGGCCGTCAACGCCCATAAGAAGCGCCGGGTCATCCTCGAGCGCGCCGAGGGTTACCGCGGCCAGCGGTCGCGCCTCTACCGCAAGGCCAAGGAGCAGGTCACTCACTCGCTGGTCTACAGCTACCGTGACCGCCGGGCCCGCAAGGGGGACTTCCGTCGCCTGTGGATCCAGCGCATCAACGCGGCGAGCCGTCAGAACGGTCTCACCTACAATCGCTTGATCCAGGGCCTCGGCCTTGCCGGCGTCGAGGTGGATCGTCGGATCCTGGCGGAGCTGGCCGTGAACGAGCCGGCCGCCTTCGCCTCCCTCGTCGAGACCGCGAAGAAGGCGCTTCCCGCTGACACGTCGGCTCCGCGCGCCGACGCCGCGTAGGCGGCACGAGACTGAACGGCCCGGCTCCGCTTCGCGGAGCCGGGCCGTCGCCTGCTCCCCGTCGGCGCGGGACGGCTCCCGTCGAGCGCGGGACCATAGACTGAGGCCGTGCTCGACAACCCCCGATCGCCTCGGGTTCGTGCCGTCGCGAAGCTCGCGAAGAAGTCTGCGCGCGCTGGGACCGGGATGTTCCTTCTGGAGGGGCCGCAGGCCGCGAGAGAGGCGCTCACCTGGCGTCCGGATCTCGTCGTCGACCTGTTCGCAACACAGCATGCGCTGGAGAAGCACGACGACGTGGCATCGTTGGCCGCGGGAGCCGGTGTCACCCCGGAGCAGGTGACCGATCAGGTGTTGGAGGCCATGGCCGACACGGTCACGCCACAGGGCGTCGTGGCCGTGTGTCGTCAGTTCGCGACCGCCCTCGACGCCGTGTTCGCCGCGGCCCCCAGACTGATCGCCGTGCTCGAGGAGGTGCGTGACCCGGGGAACGCGGGCACGATCATCCGTGCCGCCGACTCGGCGGGAGCGGACGCCGTGGTCTTCTCCGGTCACACGGTCGACGTCTACAACCCCAAGGTGGTGCGCTCCACGACGGGCTCGCTGTTCCATGTGCCCATCGCCGTGAGCGCCACGATCGAGGGGGTCCTCGCGCACGCGCGCGCCGCGGGGCTGCATGTGATCGCGGCGGACACCGCCGGCGACGACCTCCTCGTCGCCCGCACCAGCGGCGAGCTGGCCCTGCCGACGGCCTGGGTCTTCGGCAACGAGGCGCACGGCCTCCCCGACGAGGTGGCAGCACTGGCGGACCGGGTCATCACCGTGCCGATCTACGGGCATGCCGAGTCGCTGAATCTCGCGACGGCGGCGTCCGTGTGCCTCTACGAGTCGGCGTTCGCACAGCGCAGCTGAGCGGCCTCGAGCGCGCCCGCCCCGGCGCGCCCGGCGGGCCGCCGAGGCATCGCAGGCGGAAGCGGACGCCAGCGGGCACACGACGGGGCGGATCGCCGTCCTCCCGTAGACTTGGTGCTCGTGCCAGAACCCATCGAGATCACCGAGTCCGCGGTGCAGCAGGCGGTCGAGGCGGCCCTGGCCGCGGTCGATGCCGCCGCCGACACCGCGGAGTTGAAGGCGGCGCGCACCGCTCACGCCGGCGAGCACTCGACGCTCGCGCGGTTGAACGCGTCGTTGCGCGAGGTGCCCGCCGACCGGAAGGCGGCGCTGGGCAAGCTCGTCGGGCAGGCGCGCGGCCGCGTGAGTCAGGCCTTCGCCGTCAGGGAGGCGGCGCTCGCGGAGGCGGAGAACGCGCGGCGGCTGGCGGAGGAGGCCCTGGATGTCACCGAGGTGGCGCTGCCCGGTCGGCCCGGGGCGAGGCATCCGCTGTCCCTGCTGCAGGAGAGCATCGCCGACGTCTTCGTCGGCATGGGCTGGGAGGTCGCGGAGGGGCCCGAGCTGGAGAGCGAGTGGTTCAACTTCGACGCGCTGAACTTCGACGCCGATCATCCGGCCCGTGCCATGCAGGACACGTTCTTCGTGGAGCCGCCAGAGGCGCACCTGGTGCTGCGCACACACACCTCGCCGGTTCAGGTGCGGGCCCTGTTGGAGCGCACGCCGCCGGTCTACGTCGTGGCCCCCGGCCGCGTCTACCGCACGGACGAGCTCGACGCCACGCACCTGCCGGTGTTCAGCCAGGTGGAGGGCATCGCGGTCGACAGAGGTCTCACGATGGCGCATCTGCGCGGCACACTGGAGCACTTCGCCCGGGCGATGTTCGGCGAGGGCGCACGGATCCGCCTGCGTCCCAACTACTTCCCGTTCACGGAGCCGAGCGCCGAGATGGATGTCTGGCATCCGGGAGCGAAGGGCGGCCCCCGGTGGATCGAGTGGGGCGGCTGCGGCATGGTGAACCGCAATGTGCTGCGCTCCGCCGGTATCGACCCTGACGAGTACACGGGATTCGCCTTCGGCATGGGCATCGAGCGCACGCTGCAGTTCAGGTACAACCTGGGCGACATGCGCGACTTCCTCGAGGGCGACGTGCGCTTCTCGCAGCAGTTCGGAATGGTGGTCTAGGGATGAGGGTCCCACTCAGCTGGCTCGCGGAATACGTGGACCTCGCGCCCGGATCCACGCCGGAGGACGTGCACGCGGCGCTCGTCAAGGTCGGGCTCGAGGAGGAGGCGGTGCACCGCTTCGAGGTCTCCGGACCGGTCGTGGTGGCCGAGGTGCTCGACTTCGTCGAGGAGCCGCAGCGCAACGGCAAGACCATCCGCTGGTGCCGGGTGCGGGTCGCGCCGGAGGGCTCCAGGGCCGCCGACGGTGGCGAGAGCGTGCGCGGGATCGTCTGCGGCGCGCACAACTTCGACGCTGGCGACAAGGTGGTGGTGACATTGCCCGGCTCCGTGCTTCCCGGACCGTTCCCCATCACGGCGCGCACGACCTACGGCCATCTCTCCGACGGCATGATCGCCTCGGAGCGCGAGCTCGGGCTGGGTGAGGAGCACAACGGGATCCTGCGGCTGCGCGAGCTCGGCATCGACGCGCCGGTGGGCACGGACGCGCTGTCCCTGCTCGGCCTCGACGACGTGGCCGTGGAGGTCAATGTCACTCCCGACCGCGGGTATGCGCTGTCGATCCGCGGCATCGCCCGCGAGTATTCGCACGCGACGGGCGCGGTGTTCCGGGATCCGGCGGCGGCGGTGGAACCGGTGGACGGCACAGGCTTCAGCGTCGTCATCGACGACCGGGTTCCGGTCCGGGGGCGGGTCGGCGCGAGCGTGTTCGTCACGCGGACGGTGCGTGGGCTCGACCCGGCGGCGCCGACGCCGCCGTGGATGATCGCGCGGCTGGTGCTCGCCGGGATCCGCTCGCGCTCCCTCATCGTCGACGTCACCAATTACGTGATGCTCGAGCTGGGCCAGCCGATCCACGCGTACGACCTCGACACCCTGAATGGCGGGATCACCGTCCGTCGCGCACTGCCGGGGGAGAGGCTCACGACGCTCGACGGTCAGGATCGCGCGCTCGATCCCGAGGACCTGCTGATCGCCGACGAGTCCGGGCCCGTCGGCCTGGCGGGCGTCATGGGGGGTGCGACCACCGAGGTGAGCGCGACCACCACGGATGTGCTGATCGAGGCCGCCAACTTCGATCCCGTCTCCGTCGCCCGCACCGCTCGTCGGCACAAGCTGCCCAGTGAGGCGTCGCGTCGCTTCGAGCGCGGCGTCGACCCGCGCGTCGCCCGCGCGGCGGCGGCCCGGGCCGTACAGCTCCTCGAACAGCTCGGCGGCGGCCGTGCCGGCGAGCTCGGCTCCACCCACCACGCCGTCGTCTCCGGAGAGCCGATTCTGCTTCCGCACGGCTACGTGAACGCGCTCGTCGGCGTCGACTTCACCGACGACGAGGTGCGCTCGACGCTCGCCGAGCTCGGCGGCGCCATCGAGCAGACCGACGCCGGTCTCCTCGTCACCGCGCCGAGCTGGCGTCCTGACCTCTCCGACAAGGCGGATCTCGCGGAGGAGGTGGCGCGCATCGTCGGGTACGACCGGATCCCCTCCGTGCTTCCGGTCGCCCCGCCCGGGCGCGGGCTCAGCCGCCCGCAGCAGCTTCGGCGGCAGGCCGCGACCGCGCTCGCGGCGAGCGGGCTCACGGAGGTGCTCGCGCCCCCGTTCGTCACGCGGGAGCAGAACGACCTGTTCGGATCTCCGAGCGGCAACGGCGTCCCCGCGGTGCGGCTCGCGAACCCGCTGGACGCCTCCGCGCCCTTCCTGCGCGCCTCGTTGCTGCCGGGGCTCATCGAGGCGGCGAGGCGCAACGTCTCTCGCGGGCTCACCGACCTCGCACTGTTCGAGATGGGACTCGTGTTCCGCCCCGACGGGCCGGTGCGCGGCACGGCGCAGCTGCCCGCGGGCGGTGCGCTGCCGGAACCGGTCGTGCTGCGACGGCTGCAGGAGGGCATCCCCCCTCAGCCGCGCATGATCGGCGCCCTGTTCACCGGCGACTCGACGCCGAAGCAGCCCGGTCAGCCGCCGGTGCCCGCCGGCATCGCCGACGCGCTCACGGCCCTGCGCACCCTGCAGACCGCCCTCGGCGTGGCGCTCTCCGTGCGTCAGGGATCGCATCACGCGTTCCACCCGGGGCGCACCGCGGAAGTGCTGCTGAACGGCGAGGTCGTGGGTCATGCGGGGGAGCTGCTGCCGCGGGTGGCGGAGGAGTCCGACCTGCCGCGCGTGGTCGGCGTGCTCGAGGTCGACCTGGACCGGCTCGTCGCGGCCGCGGGGTCGGACATCCGGGTGCGGCCGATCTCGGGATTCCCCGCGGCGACACAGGACCTGTCGCTCGTGGTGGATTCCGCCGTGCCGGCCGCCGACGTGCTCGCCGCCGTCGTGGAGGGTGCCGGTGAGCTGCTGGAGAACGCACGTGTCGTCGACGACTACCGCGGACAGGGGGTTCCCGAGGGGAGCAAGAGCCTCACCTTCGCGCTGCGCTTCAGGGCGCGGGACCGCACCCTGACCGCCGCGGAGGCGTCCGAGGCGAAGCTCGCGGGCGCCGCGCTGGCCGGCGAGCGCTTCGGCGCCGTGGTGCGGGAGTAGCGAGCCCGCGGTCGGCGACCACCGTCAAGGAGCCCGCGGTCGGACCACCGTCCACAAGCCAGCTTCGGTCGTTTCGTTGGTCGCATTCCGGCTCAACGTGGCTTCTCGGCTTCTCGGCTTCTCGGCTTCTCGGCCGCTTGCCCGCTCGCCGGCTCGGCCGCTCGGCACGCGGCCCCCCCCCCGGAGGCTCGACTGGCGGCCGAGAGGAGGCTCCCGCTATGCTGGCAGGCATGTCTCGCACTCGGCGCACCGTTCTGGCACAGGTCGTCTCGACCCGTGCCGTGCGCCGACGTCTGGGCGCGCGCCGAGGCTAGGCGACGTGTGCGGAACCGCTCGACGAGCGGGACCCTCCGTGGGCGTCGCCGTGCCGACCACCGTCCGTCCACACTTAAGGTAGAGACATGTCCTATTCGGTTGCCGTCGCCGGCGCCTCGGGCTACGCGGGAGGCGAGCTCCTGCGCATATTGGCCGATCATCCCTCCTTCGACATCCGCACCGTGACCGCGGGCTCCAACGCGGGATCCGCGCTGATCGACCACCAGCCGCATCTGCGCTCGCTCGCACACCTCGTGCTGCGTCCGACGGATCCCGACGTTCTCTCCGGCCACGACGTCGTGTTCCTCGCCCTGCCGCACGGGGCATCCGGTGCGATCAGCGGCCAGCTTGGCGACCGGGTGCTCGTCGTGGACTGCGGCGCCGATCACAGGCTCGCCTCTGAGGCGGACTGGAACGCCTTCTACGGCGGCGACTACGCGGGCGCCTGGACGTACGGCGTCCCGGAGCTGCCGACACGAGACGGAAAGCAGCGGGACGCCTTGCCGGGGGCAACGCGCATCGCGGCCCCCGGATGCAACGCCAGCGCGGTCGCTCTGGCCATCGCACCAGGAATCGCCGCGGGCGTCGTCGACGAGAAGGACATCGTCGCCGTGCTCGCGGTGGGTCCCAGCGGGGCGGGCAAGAACCTCAAGACCACCTATCTCGCCTCAGAGCTGCTCGGCAACGCAGTGCCCTACGGCGTCGGCGGCACGCACCGGCACATCCCGGAGATCCTGCAGAGCCTGCGGGCCGCGGGGGCCTCCGATCCGGCGATCTCGTTCACGCCCGTGCTGGTGCCGATGTCGCGGGGAATCCTCGCCACAGTCACCGCGCGGTTGAGACCGGGAGTCTCCCTCGACCAGGTGCGCGCCGCCTGGGAGGACGCGTATGCGGAGGAGCCGTTCGTGCAGGTGCTTCCCGATGGCCGGTTCCCGCGCACGTCCGATGTGCTCGGGGCGAACACCGCGCTGATCGGGCTCGCCGTCGACTCCGCGGCGAACCGGGTGGTGTCGATCATCGCCGTCGACAATCTCGTCAAGGGCACGGCGGGCGCCGCGGTGCAGTGCGCGAACATCGCGCTCGGCCTGGCCGAGACCACCGGCCTCAGCGTGAACGGAGTCGCCCCGTGAGCGTCACGGCGCCCGCCGGATTCGTCGCGACCGGCGTCGCGGCCGGGCTCAAGAGCACGGGCGCGCTCGACCTCGCGTTGGTGCGCAATCAGGGCCCGCTGCAGAACGCGGCGGCGGTTTTCACCTCCAACCGCTGCAAGGCGAATCCGGTGCTGTGGAGTGAGCAGGTGATCCGCGACGGCGTCGTGTCCGCGGTCGTGCTCAACTCGGGCGGGGCCAACTGCTACACGGGGGCCCAGGGCTTCCAGACATCGCACGCCACGGCGGAGGCCGCCGCGGAACACCTGGGGGTCTCGGCCGCGGACGTGATCGTGTGCTCGACCGGCCTCATCGGGGAACAACTGGATCGCGCGGCCGTGACCTCCGGCGTCGCCTCGGCCGCGGCGTCCCTCGTCCCCGGCCGCGAGGGCGGACTGGCCGCGGCCGAGGCCATCATGACGACGGACACGCACCCGAAGCAGGCGGTCGTCTCCGGTGACGGCTGGGCGATCGGCGGCATGGCCAAGGGGGCGGGGATGCTCGCCCCCGGTCTCGCCACCATGCTCGTGGTCATCACGACCGACGCCGCGCTCGACTCCGCCGCACTGGATGCGTCGCTGCGGGCTGCCACCCGCGTCACCTTCGACCGGCTCGACTCCGATGGATGCATGTCCACGAACGACACGGTCGTGCTGCTGGCCTCGGGTGCGTCGAGGGTGACGCCGGAGGCAGACGAGTTCGCCCTCGCCCTGACCGACCTCTGCCGCGATCTCGCCATGCAGCTGCAGGGCGATGCCGAGGGGGCCTCCCACGACATCGCGATACAGGTGACGCACGCGGTCACCGAAGACGACGCTGTGGAGGTGGCCAGGGCGGTGGCGCGCAGCAACCTCTTCAAGGCGGCGATCTTCGGCAACGATCCGAACTGGGGCCGTGTGCTGGCCGCGGTGGGCACCACCGATGCCCGGTTCGACCCGTACGGCATCGACGTCGCGATCAACGGCGTCCAGGTCTGCACCGCGGGAGAGCCGGACCAGCCCCGGGATCGTGTCGATCTGACGCCGCGCGCTACGTCGGTCGTGATCGACCTGCACGCCGGCGACGTCTCCGCGACAGTCCTCACCAACGATCTCACGCACGACTACGTGCACGAGAACAGCGCATACGCGAGCTAGGGCGGACGCGACATGACGGATCCTGCGAACACCGGCTCGCGCGCGCTCCCGCCGAGCGGGCATCCCAGCGAGAAGGCTGCCGTGCTCATCGAGGCGCTGCCCTGGCTGAGGGCCTTCCACAACCGCACCGTCGTGGTGAAGTTCGGCGGCAACGCCATGGTCGACGACAGGCTGATGGGCGCGTTCGCCGACGACATCGCCTTCCTCCGCTATGCGGGCATCCGCCCGGTGGTGGTGCATGGCGGGGGGCCGCAGATCTCGGCCATGCTGGAGCGGCTGGGGATCGCCAGCGAGTTCCGTGGCGGGTATCGGGTGACCACCCCGGAGACCATGGACGTGGTCCGCATGGTGCTCACCGGGCAGATCAGTCGCGACATCGTGAGCCGGATCAATCGGCACGGCGCGTTGGCTTCGGGCCTCTCGGGCGAGGACGCCAGGCTTTTGGAGGGCAGGGTCCGCCGAGCCGTCATCGACGGCGAGGCCGTTGACCTCGGTCTGGTCGGCGATGTCGTCGGCGTGAACCCCGAGGGTGTGCTGGCGGAGCTGCACGCCGGCCGCATCCCGGTCGTCTCATCGATCGCGCTCGACATCGACGTGCCCGGCCGCAGCCTGAACGTCAACGCGGATGCCGCGGCCGCGGCGCTCGCCGTCGCGCTGGGGGCCGCCAAGCTGGTGATCCTGACCAACGTGGCGGGGCTCTACCGCGACTGGCCGCATCGCGACTCACTCGTCTCATCGATCGCCTCCGCCGAGCTGCGCGAGCTGCTGCCGTCGCTCGACGCGGGCATGGTCCCCAAGATGACGGCATGCCTCGACGCCGTCGCAGGCGGCGTGCCGAAGGCGGCCGTCATCGACGGGCGTGACGAGCACTCCCTGCTCTTCGAGCTGTTCACCACCAGCGGCAGCGGAACGGAGGTGACCGCATGACGGCCACATCGACCACGGCGGACTCGGCGCGGACGGGGCAGGACTGGCGCGGCACCTTCGGAAGCGTCATGATGGGCTCTCTTGCGGTCCCCGCCGTGATGCTCGACCACGGAAGCGGCGCGTACGTCTGGGACATCGACGGCAAGGAGTACCTCGACTTCCTCGCCGGCATCGCCGTCAACTCCCTCGGCCACGCCCATCCCGTGCTCGTGGAGGCCGTCTCGTCGCAGGCCGCACGGCTCGTGCACGTCTCCAACTACTTCGCCACCGTGCCGCAGCTGGCGCTCGCGGAGCGTCTTCTGCGCATCACGGGGGCGGGACCGACGGGACGGGTGTACTTCGGAAACTCCGGGGCGGAGGCGAACGAGGCCGCGTTCAAGCTCGCCCGGCTGAACTCGCACGGGTCGCGCACGCGCATCCTGGCTCTCAACAACGGCTTCCACGGACGCACCATGGGCTCGCTGGCCCTCACCGGCAAACCGAGCATGCGCGAGCCGTTCGAGCCGATGGTGCCGGGAGTGGAGCACATCGACTCCACGATCGCCGCACTGGAGGCGGCGATCGACGACACGGTGGCGGCGCTCTTCGTCGAGCCGATCAAGGGGGAGGCCGGCGTAGTCGACCTCCCGGAGGGATTCCTCGCCGCGGCGAGGAGCCTCACGAGCCGGCACGGCGCGCTGCTCGTCGTCGACGAGATCCAGACCGGTGTCGGGCGCACCGGCAGGTGGTTCGCCTTCGAGCATGCCGGGATCGTCCCCGACGCCATCACGGTGGCGAAGGGCATGGCGGGCGGGGTCCCCATCGGCGCCCTGGTGACGTTCGGGTCGGCGTCCGGGCTGTTCACTCGAGGACAGCACGGAAGCACGTTCGGCGGCAATCCGCTCGCCACTGCGGTCGCGGGAGCGGTGCTCGAGGAGATCGAGCGCGCTGCTCTGATCGACAACGCGGCGCGGCGCGGCGCGCAGCTGCGTGAGTCGCTTCTGGCGATCGGGTCTCCGCTGATCGCCGAGCTGCGCGGAGCCGGTCTCCTCATCGGGATCGGCCTGAGCGAACCGGTGGCCGACGCGCTGGCCGCCTCGGCGCTGCGCCACGGCCTCATCGTGAACGCCCCCAACGAGTCGAGCATCCGGCTCGCCCCACCGCTCATCATCGGCGACGCCGAGGTCGCCGAGTTCGACCGGCGCTTCCGCGCCGCGCTCACCGACCTCGACCGCCAGGGAGCCTGAACCGTGACCCGACACTTCCTCCGCGACGACGACCTGACGCCAGAGGAGCAGGCCCAGGTGCTCGACCTCGCCGTGCAGATCCGCGACGACCGCTGGGGACGCAAGCCGCTCGCGGGACCGCAGACGGTTGCCGTCATCTTCGACAAGTCGTCGACGCGCACCCGTGTCTCGTTCGCGGTCGGCATCGCCGATCTGGGAGGCAGCCCGCTCATCATCAGCACGGCGAACAGCCAGCTCGGCGGCAAGGAGACGCCCTCCGATACGGCCCGCGTGCTGGAGCGCCTGGTGTCGGCGATCGTGTGGCGCACGTATGCGCAGTCCGGCCTTGAGGAGATGGCCTCCGGGACGACCGTGCCTGTCGTGAATGCGCTCTCCGACGACTTCCACCCCTGCCAGCTGCTCGCCGATCTCCTCACGATCCGGGATGCCTTGGGCACGCTGGCAGGCCGCACCGTCACGTTCCTCGGCGACGGCGCGAGCAACATGGCCCAGTCCTATCTGCTGGCGGGTGCGCTCGCCGGCATGAACGTGCGAGTGGCCTCGCCGGACGACTTCGCACCCGACGCTCGCGTGGTGGCCGACGCGGATGCCATCGCGGCCCGCACCGGCGGGTCGGTCGAGCTGTGCACCGATCCGTTCGGGGCTGCCGCCGGGGCCGACGTCGTCGTCACCGACACCTGGGTCTCGATGGGCAAGGAGGAGGAGAAGGCCCGTCGCATCGCCGCCATGGCCTCCTACAAGGTGACGCCCGAGCTCATGGCGCTCGCGAAGCCGAGCGCCATCTTCCTGCACTGCCTGCCCGCCGACCGGGGCTACGAGGTGGACCCGGAGGTGATCGACGGGCCGCAGAGCGCCGTGTGGAACCAGGCGGAGAACCGGTTGCACGCGCAGAAGGCCCTGCTGGTCTGGCTGCTGGAGAAGAACGCGGCATGATCGTGCGAAACGGACCGAGGGGGCGCGTGTGACGGAACAGCGACAGCCGGGTCGCACGGGCGAGGCCGGCGCGCTCTGGGGTGGACGGTTCGCCGGTGGACCCTCTCCGGAGCTCACCGAGCTGAGCCGGTCGACGCAGTTCGACTGGCGGCTGGCGGAGTACGACATCGCGGGCTCGAAGGCGCACGCCAAGGCGCTCGCCGCCGCCGGCTATCTCGGGCCGTCCGAGCTCGCGGCGATGGTCGACGCACTCGAGACGCTCCTCGGTGACGTGCGGTCGGGAGCGTTCGTGCCGCAGCCCGCCGACGAGGACGTCCACTCCGCGCTCGAGCGTGGCCTTCTCGAGCGCGCCGGCGTCGAACTCGGCGGCAAGCTGCGTGCCGGCCGCAGCCGCAACGATCAGATCGCCACGCTCGTGCGGCTCTTCCTTCGTGATCATGCGCAGCGGATCGCACGACTCGTGCTCGATCTCATTGACGCCCTGGCCGCGCAGGCGGAGGCGAACGCCGAGGTGATCATGCCCGGCCGCACCCATCTGCAGCATGCCCAGCCGGTGCTGCTGGCCCACCACCTGCTCGCGCACTGCTGGCCGCTGGTGCGCGATCTGGAGCGCATCCTCCACTGGCGCGGCCGGGCGGACGCCTCGCCGTACGGTTCCGGCGCCCTCGCCGGCAGCACGTTGGGCCTCGACGCCGGGCTGGTCGCTGCCGAGCTCGGGTTCTCCCGCGTCGTGGAGAACTCGATCGACGGCACCGCCGCGCGTGACCTCGTCGTTGAGTTCGCCTACATCATGGCCCAGGTGGGCGTCGACCTCTCCCGGCTCGGCGAGGAGATCATCCTGTGGAACACGCGGGAGTTCGGCTTCGTCACGCTCGACGACTCGTACTCGACCGGGTCGTCGATCATGCCGCAGAAGAAGAACCCCGACATCGCCGAGCTCG
Source organism: Actinomycetales bacterium (assembly GCA_015655415.1). Lineage (GTDB taxonomy): Bacteria > Actinomycetota > Actinomycetes > Actinomycetales > Microbacteriaceae > Humibacter. The sequence continues at coordinate 4,690 of JAATFB010000016.1, read as the reverse complement.
CCCGGGGGAAGGCCGGGCGACTGATCGGCAACCTGAGCGGCCTGCTCGCCACGCTGAAGGGGCTTCCGCTGGCGTACAACCGGGATCTGCAGGAGGACAAGGAGCCGGTGTTCGACTCGGTGGACGCCCTGGAGGTGCTGCTGCCGGCCTTCACCGGCATGGTGTCCACGCTCCGCTTCCACGCCGACCGGATGCGCGAGCTCGCCCCCGAGGGCTACTCGCTGGCCACCGACGTCGCCGAGTGGCTCGTCACGCAGCGGGTGCCGTTCCGTGATGCGCACGAGATCACCGGGAGGCTCGTCGCCTACGCCGAGTCGCGCGGCCTGGGGCTCGAGCAGGTCGACGACGAGGCGCTCTCGGCGATCTCACCGCATCTGACGCCCGACGTACGCAGAGTGCTCACCGTGGAGGGGTCGGTCGCGGCGCGCGACGGCCGGGGCGGGACGGCGCCGGCGCGGGTCGCCGAACAGCGCGCCCATCTCACGGAACGGGTCAGGGTGCTCTCCGACTCGTTGTTCGCGGGGGATCCGCGATGAGCGCGGGCCGCGACGGGCCGGGCGGTGCCGGCCGCACGCGCGGCGAGGGTGCGCATCCCGGCGGCGGCAGGAGGCGCGATTCCCGGGTCGTGATCCGGGTGATCGCCGTCGTCGCGGTGGTGATGGTCGTCGCCGCCCTCGTCGTCACGCTCGTCATCGGCGGGCGTCTGTTCTGAGCGATCGCATGCACGTGCCCGACCGAGCCTTCTTCGACCGCGCGCCGATCGAGGTCGCACCTCAGATGCTGGGCGCCCTCCTCACCCACGCGACGGAAGAGGGGGAGGTCACGCTTCGGCTCACCGAGGTCGAGGCGTATCTGGGCGACGGGACGGATCCGGGGTCGCACGCGTTCCGAGGCAGGACGGCCCGCAACTCCGTGATGTACGGGCCTCCCGGGCACCTCTACGCGTACTTCACCTACGGCATGCACACCTGCGCCAATCTGGTGTGCCTGCCGGAGGGGCAGGCCTCAGGGGTGCTGCTGCGGGCGGCCGAGGTCGTCGACGGGATCGCCCTCGCGCGCCGGCGGCGCGGTGCGAGGACCGCCGATCGTGATCTGGCCCGCGGCCCCGCCCGCCTGGCGGTGGCAGCGGGCATCCGCCTGGAGGAGAACGGCTCGGATGCCCTCGCCCCGCCGTTCCGCATCGAGGTGCCCGATATGCCGGTCACACCCATCGCGACGGGTCCCCGCACCGGCGTGAGCGGTCCCGGTGGCGACGAGGCGCTCTTCCCGTGGCGGTTCTGGATCCCCGGCGACCCCACGGTGTCCGTCTACAAGCGGCATCCGCGGGCGTCGTCTTCCGAGCCGGCGTCGCGTGAAGCGGGTCGATCGTCCTGAGCGGGCGCCGTGCACCCCGGCGCCGGAGCGATCCGCAGGTCTTGCTGCGGGTCACAGTCACAGGCCGACCGCGAACCGGAACAGGGCTCCGCACGCGGCGGCCCAGACCAGGCTGACCAGAGTGCCGATGATGAACCGTTCGCGCGCCTCGGCGACGTCGAGCTCGGTGAACCGGCCGACGCTCTTGATCGCGACCACCACGGCGATCGCCTCGGGGAATCCGGCCATGATGCTCGCCGTCGTGGCGATCCGCTCGAACACGCCGATCGCCGTGCCGCCGCGAAGCACCTCGTCCCGCACCGGCACCCCGGTCGGCGGCCCGGCATGTTCCACCACGATTCCGCCGTGGTGGCCCTCGCGCACGCTTCCCTTCGATGCGACTGCGAGCACGAACAGGGCGGCCGGCCCGCCCCCGAGGACACTGAGCGCCAGCACGGCGAGTCCGAGCAGCGCACCGACCCCCGCGAGAGGCCGCTCGTGGGGCAGCGCCACCGCGATGATCCCGACGACGATGGCGCCGGCGGCACCGATCACCAGCCATCTGCGTGGCGTCCTCACCGTCACCGCGGCGGCGGCGACCCCGAGTCCGACGACCGCGATCACGAATGCCCAGTACACGACGGTCAGGACGGTCTGCAGCGGGAACAACGTCATGCCTGGTCTCCTTCGGCCGCGCGCTGATCCAGGTCGTGCATCAGCCTAACGAGCGCCGGAACGGCTGCCGCCTCCGAATGGATGCCGGCGGCACGCGCCCGCGAGCTCACCGCCGGTTGGCTGATGCCGAGCCGTCTGGCGGCGTCTCGCTGCGTGGCGCCCTGCTTCATGATGTCGTACAGCTCCCACCCTGCCGGGCTGCGTCTGGCGCGCAGCGCGAGCAGAAGATCGATCAACGCCTCCAGGTCGGATGCGCGCTGTGCGTGGGCGTCGGCACCGGCGCGCAGCGCGAAGCGCGACGGGCGCTTCTTGGCGGCGCCCACGGCATCCCGTGCGGCGAAGAAGGCCGGCCCGCTCGCCGCTCGCACGCTGTCGGGCAGCGGCTCGCGCACGCTTCCGCATCCGACCCCGATGCTCCACGCGTCTGCCCGGTCGAGGGCCAGCAGGATGCCGAGCGCGGCGTCCGCGTCCGCCGTCAGCGCCTGCACCTCGTCCCCCGCGTTGCGGTCCACGGGCAGGGCGAGCGCGTCGTCGAACTCCGTCTGCAGGTCGCGCCGGGTGTCTTCCACGATGTCCGGCGCATTGCGGCTGTCCACCTGGTCGGCGGTGATGACGAACACGATGCACCCCTCTGATAGGCTCAGTGGCCTAATTCCATTGGACTTAAGCCTCAGGAGCTAAATCTTACCCGAATAGGGCATCGCACCTTGCTACTGTGGTCGCGTGCCAGCCGACGTTCTCGCGACCCAGAGCAACGACCCCAGCTTCGACGACATCTGGGAGGAGCTGGTCTGGCGGGGCCACGTCCAGGTGTCGACGGATCCGGAGGCCCTGCGGCGGACGCTGGAGGCCGGACCGGTCACGTACTACTGCGGTTTCGACCCGACGGCACCGAGCCTGCATCTGGGAAACCTCGTGCAGTTGATCGTGATGCGACGGTTACAGCTAGCCGGCCACCGGCCGCTCGGACTGGTCGGCGGCTCCACGGGACTCATCGGAGACCCGAGGCCCACCGCCGAACGCACTCTCAACACCAAGGAGACGGTCGCCGAGTGGGTCAGGCACCTGCAGGAGCAGGTCTCGCGGTTCCTCAGCGACGAGGGCGTGAACGCCGTTCGGCTGGTCAACAATCTGGACTGGACGGCGCCCTTGTCGGCGATCGACTTCCTGCGCGACATCGGCAAGCACTACCGCGTCGGCACAATGCTGAAGAAGGATGCGGTCGCCGCCCGGCTCAACTCGGACGCCGGCATCAGCTACACCGAGTTCAGCTATCAGATCCTGCAGGGCTACGACTACCTCGAGCTCTACCGACAGTACGGATGCGTGCTGCAGACCGGCGGAAGCGACCAGTGGGGGAACCTCACCAGCGGCACCGACCTCATCCACCGGGTGGAGGGGGTGAGCGTGCACGCCATCGGGACGCCTCTCGTGGTGAACAGCGACGGCACCAAGTTCGGAAAGAGCGAGGGGAACGCTGTGTGGCTGGATCCGGCGATGACCAGCCCGTACGCGTTCTACCAGTTCTGGCTCAACACCTTGGACGCCGACGCCGTCGATCGGCTGAAGGTCTTCACGTTCCTCTCCCGCGCCGAGATCGAGCGCCTTCAGCATGCGGTGGCCACCGAGCCGTACAAGCGCGAGGCGCAGCGGGTGCTCGCTCGTGAGGTCACGACGCTGGTGCACGGCCGTGCGGCCACGGAGGCGGCCGCGGCCGCCGCCGAGGCGCTTTTCGGCAACGGGGATCTCGCGGCGACGGATGCCGGCACACTGGCGGCCGCGCTGCGCGAGCTGCCGAACACGAGGAGCACGGCGGACACGCCGGTGGCACAGCTCCTCGTCGAGACCGGGCTCACCTCGAGCCTGTCGGATGCACGTCGCGCCATCGGGCAGGGGGGCGTCTATGTGAACAATGCCAAGGTGGACGATGTCACGACGACGCTCGCCGGACGGATCCTTCCCGGCGGGGTCGCCGTTCTGCGTCGCGGGAAGAAGACGCTCGCCGGCGTGTTCATCGAGTGAGCGCGGCTCGCCCCGCGACACGCCCGGGCGGCTGGCGGGATTTGCGTGCCCCGTCGGGCATCCGTAAAGTAATCACTCGTCACCCCAAAGGTGCGGAAGGATGAAAAGCCTTCCCGCCTCAAGCGGGACCGATCCTCGGCCGAAGAGCTACTCCTGTTGCAGGAGAGAACCACTGGCTTGTAGGATGGAAAGCCCACTCGGAGCTCAGATCACTCGATCTGTCCGACCTTGAGGTGCTTGTCGCGCCCGCGCGGCGAGCGTGCTCGGGCTGATCGACTTGACAAAGTCTATCAGGGTGGTAAGGTAGAGAAGTTGCCCCGGAGTGAAGGCTGAGAGGCCGACACGCGGGAGCGTCCGATCCTTGAGAACTCAACAGCGTGCACAATGTCAAATGCCAAATAACCTCGGCATTGACGCAGACTGATTCGTCGGTCGACGTCGATGCGAGATTCCTTTGGATTAGATACAGAATGTCAGTAGATATTCGAAACTAGTCAGATCAACTCGTGAGAAGAGCGGTCAATTCCGACCACTTCTCACACAATGTTTCCCGGTCGCTTGCGACCGCGGAGTACAACATTTACGGAGAGTTTGATCCTGGCTCAGGACGAACGCTGGCGGCGTGCTTAACACATGCAAG
>JAATFB010000045.1 GCA_015655415.1 Actinomycetales bacterium | reverse complement strand
GTAGGTCGTTTTGAATCAGTCAGCAAACGGTCAGCCGTGACGAGGAATTCCACTCACATGCCACGCTCTCTGTGTGTTTAGGTGATCTCGACGTCCAAAAGGCGGCGTCATCAAGGGAGATGACATGACACGACTGACCACTCCGTTCCTGCGAGAACGGCTAATCCACTACAAGGTGTCGCGCAGCTTTGAGCGCTCGAACACACCGATCCGCGATGGTGCGGGCAGTGTGTGCCGCACGCTGATGCGCCGGCAGGCGATTGAGTCTCAGTCATCGGTGCGCGCGTCATGAGCAGGGTGACGGTCGAGCAGGGAATACTCGAAGGGCTCGAGGAAGACGGTCTTCACTTCTTCCGGAACATCCCGTTCGCTGCGCCGCCGTTCGGTGCCAATCGCTTCCTGCCGCCGAAGCCCCCGGAAAAATGGGATGGCGTGCGGGATGCCACGAAGCCTGGCCCTGCCGCCCCGCAGCCGCCGGAGCAAAGTGAGCTCGACGGGCTCTACGTGGTCCACGACTTCGGCGAGGACTGCCTGACCCTGGAGGTCTGGACCCCCGATCCTGGCGCCGCGAGTCTTCCTGTGATGGTGCACATCCACGGTGGCGGTTACACCACCGGGGCCGGGTCGCTTCCCGGTTACCGCGGCAAAAACTTCGCCCGCGACGGCGTCGTCCACGTCGGGATCAACTACCGCCTGGGCATCGACGGCTTTCTCTACCTCGGTGAGGGTCACGACAACCTCGGGCTGCGCGACCAGGTCGCCGCCCTGGAGTGGGTCCAGAAGAACATCGCGGCATTCGGCGGCGATCCCGACCGAGTGACGATCTTCGGGCAGTCCGGCGGGGGCGTCAGCGTGATGTTCCACCTGGCGCTCCCTTCTTCGCGCGGCCTGTTTGCGCAGGCCATCGCCCAGAGCGGATGCTCGATGGCCTCTGTCGATGCTGACGAGGCCTTCCGCATCACGAAGCAGGTGGCGAAGGAGCTTGGTGTCGCGCCCACCGTGGAGGGGATGTCGGGCGTCAGCTTGGAGCGCACCGCCGAGGCCTCAGCCAAGGCGAGCAGCACGTTCGCACTAGGCATCGCCCGCGCCGACCGCAAGGCGCTGCTGCTCAGCCCCTTCCGCGGGGTCGAAGGAACCAAGTTCCTGCCGAAGAGTCCGTTCGCCACCGCGGGCACCTACCCGAGCGTCCCCCTGCTCGCGGGCACCTGCCGCAACGAGACGGCGCCGCTGCTGGACGGCATCGCAGCGGCCGCCGGGTCGCTCGCGCCGCTCGTGCGCCGCGGCCTGCGGCGGGCACTGGAGCTGAACAAGCCTCTGCTGGACGCCTACAGCAGCGGCCCGCGGCACATCGCTGACAACGCGGCGTTGGTGGAGGCCGCCTGGACCGACTGGGCGTTCCGCATGCCCACGATCCGCCTCATCGAAGCCCGGCCCGAGCCGTCGTGGCTGTATGAGTTTCGCTGGCAGCGTGAGAACATCCCCCCGGCTTCTGGGTCGTTCCACGCGATCGACCTGCCCTTCGTACGCGACGACCTGGAGCTGCTGATGGCGCAGGGGCAGCCGGCCGTCAACTACTTCGGCAGCCATCCACCGAAGCAACTGGCCGAGCGCATGCACCGCGATTTCGTCCGCTTCGCCACGACCGGCAACCCGGGTTGGCAGCAGTACGACGCCGTCGAGAGGACCACCACGATCTACGACACGGCAACGGCACCGCTCAGTGACGCCGCAGGCGTCGAGCGCGAGGCTTGGGAGGGCAAGCGATGAGCCTCCCGGAGATCGCCGACGCGCTCATCCCCTCGGCCGGGTTCTCGCCCGATGATGAGCTTCCCACGGTCGTCGCCGGCTCGCAGCGTCGCGTCACCGGTGCCCTGGTGCTGAGTATGGCTGCCGGGTACATCAGCACGTCGGTTCCGGTGAACCTGCTGCTGGCTACCCATCTGACGCGGATCGCCGGACCGGCGGCCACGGCAGCGTTCAGCATCGTGACCGGGATCGGCGGCCTGGCCGCGCTGATCGCCAACCCGCTCGGGGGCCGGATCAGCGACCGGACGACGACCCGTTTCGGTCGTCGTCGCACCTGGATCCTCACCGGCGGCATCGGCGCGGCGATCCTGCTGCTGGCGATGGTGTTCACCACGCAGGTCTGGCAGGTGGCACTGGCCTGGGCGCTGATCCTCGTGCTCGTGTCGTTCCAGCAGGCAGCGAACAACGCGCTCGCCGCCGACCAGATCGCTCCCAAGCGCCGGGGAGCCGTCTCCGGCGTCATCGCCGTGGTCTCGCTCGGCGGCCCGGTCGTGGGATTCGCGCTCGTGAGCATCGTGGCCTCCAACCCGGTTCTGCAATGGGTCCTGCTCTCCGTGCTCAGTGCCGCCGGCGTCGTGATCGCGGTGGTGGTCGCGCGCGATCCGCAGCACCGGATGCCCGACGACGCGCCGCGCCTCGGGCTCGGTCTGATCCTCCGGTCGTACTGGGTGAGCCCGCGTCAGCATCCAGCATTCGCGTGGGCGTGGGCGGTTCGCTTCCTGCTCTCGGCGGCCTGGGCGGCGAACACCTACTTCTCATTCGTCCTGCTGCAGCGCTTCCACGTGCCGACCGAGGAGGTGTCACCGATGATCCTCGTCACCACGCTGATCGGGATCGTCTGCCTGGGCGTGATGGCGTGGCTGACCGGTTGGTTGTCCGACAAGATCCACCGGCAGAAGCCGTTCGTCGTCGGTGGCGGCATAGTGCTGGCCGTCGGCCTCGTGGTGATGGCGTTCACGCCGAGCATCCCGGTTATGTTCGTCGGGGTGGCGATCATGTCGCTCGGATTCGGCGGGTTCATGGCAACCGACTTCGCCCTGTGTATCCGGATGCTGCCGGACCCCGAGGAGTCGGGCAAGGACTTCGCAGTGCTCAACATCGCGCAGACTCTGCCCACTTCGGTCGTGC
>JAATFB010000022.1 GCA_015655415.1 Actinomycetales bacterium | reverse complement strand
GCCGCGGCCCGTGGCGTGTGGGTGGTCGAAGACGACCCGTACGGCGAGCTGCGATACGACGGGGCGGCGGTGCCGCCGATGGCGGCTCTGGATCGCGCCGGGGAGTGCGTGCTGCATCTCGGGTCGTTCTCCAAGATCGGCGCTCCCGGCATGCGGCTGGGCTGGGTCCGCGCACCGGAGTCCATCCTGCGATCCCTGGTCGTCGCCAGACAGGCGGCCGACCTGCACTCGTCGACCATCGACCAAGCAGCCGCCGCGATCTACCTGGACACCGTCGACCTCGACCAGCACATCGCCCTCCTCCGGCAGACCTACCGGACGCGACGCGACGCGATGCTCGCCGCCCTCCCCACCGCGCTGCCCGCAGGGTCCATCTGGACCACACCGGAGGGCGGCATGTTCGTCTGGGTCACCCTCCCATCGGGACGCGACGCGGCCGCGATGCTGCCAGCCGCCCTCACGCGCGGGGTCGCCTTCGTGCCGGGCGCTGCCTTCTACGCCTCGGACCCCGACCGCTCCACGTTGCGGCTCTCGTTCACCACGCACGCCCCGGTGGTGATCGAGGAAGGCCTGGGCAGGCTCGCGAAGGTCATGAGCTCCCATGGCTGACCCCTCAGTACGGACACGTTCCGGGCTGGTGCAGGTCGTCCTGCTCGTCATCGCCCTCGACGTCACCGCAACTCAGACCATCGTGGTGTCGGTCCTGCCGGCTCTGAGCGAGCGACTTCATGTCCCCGTCACCGGTGCGGCGTGGCTGCTGACCGTCTTCATGCTGACCTCCGGGGTCGTCACCCCGCTCGCCGGACGTCTCGGGGATCTCTTCGGCTACCGGCGGATGCTCATCGCCTGCCTGGCGTTCCTCGCGATCGGCAGCACGGTCGCCGCCGCCTCCGATGCCGCCGGCTCCTATCCCGGTGTTTTCATCGGACGCGTCCTGCCGGCATCGGCGGCTCCGTGGGGATGGTCATCGCCGGCCCGATCGTCGACGCGTGGGGGACCGCGTGGCTGTTCTGGCCCAGCCTGGCGGTCGCCGTAATCGCCGCAACCGGCATCCCGCTCCTCCCCGCCGACGATCCCGTCCACGACAAGCCTCGAATCGACGCCCTCGGAGCCGTGCTGCTCTCCGCACTCCTGGTCTGCCTGCTGCTCCCCATCAGCCAGGCGCACTCCTGGGGATGGGCCTCGCCAGCCACGGTGACGATGTTCGGGATCGCCGCCGTCCTGGCGGTCTGCTTCGGCGTCGTCGAGTTGCGCACCGCTTCACCCCTGATCGACCTCCGACAGCTCGCCCGAACCCCCGTGCTCGCGTCGAACCTCGCGACCCTGCTGATCGCGATGGCGATGTTCGCCGCCATCACCGTCATCCCGCAGTTCGCCCAGACCAGCCCCGCATCCGGCTACGGGTTCGGCTACAGCTCCGCCCAGACCGGTCTGCTCATGATCCCGGTCGCCGGATTCATGGCCCTGTCATCACCCCTGTCCGCAAGGCTCTCCCACAAGACCTCCGCACGTCTGACGTTCCAGCTCGGGGCGGCGATCGTCGCCTCCGCGCTGCTGCTGTTCGGGTTCGCCTATCAGGAACCGTGGGAGTTCTACCTCGCCGGCGCGATCCTCGGCATCGCCTACGGCTTCTGCTTCGGGGCGCTCGGCACCGTCATCGTCGAGCTCGCCCCTCCCGGTCAGACCGGCGCCGCCTCCGGCGTCAACACCGTCATGCGCCTCACCGGAGCCGCCATCGGCGCGCAGCTGGCCAGCACCATCCTCACCAGCGGGAGCACTCCCGGCATCCGAGTGCCCACAGAGATCACCTACTCGACGGTCTTCGTGACCTCGGCAGGGATCGCCCTTCTCGCCCTGCTGATCTCCGGCGCTCTGCCGCGTACGGTGGTGAGCGCCTGATGCTTCCGCGCCATGGTCGTCCTGCTGGGCTGCCTCGAACGGTCGGCTGGGCGACGCTGTTCGTGATCGGAACCGATCTCTTCGTCCTCTCCCCGCTCCTGCCCGACATCGCCCACGACCTCGGCGTGTCCGTGCCGGCCACGGGCACGACGGTCACCGTCTTCGCGCTGGCATATCTCATCGGAGGCCCGGCCCTGGGCGCTCTGGCCGATCGCCGGGGCCGGCATCCCGTCCTCCTCGCCGCGCTCGCCGTCTTCGCCCTCGCGAATCTGGCGTCGGCGCTTGCGCCGGATCTTGGGGTCCTCCTGGTCGCTCGGGGGTTGGCGGGGTTGGCGGCCTCCGGCGTCACGCCCTCGGTGTACGCGCTGGTCGCGGAGGGTGCCCCCGCCTCACAGCGGGCGCGGAGGCTCGCGGTCGTCACCTCCGGTCTCCTGCTCGCCCTGGCCGTAGGGGCTCCGACCGGTTCGTTGCTCGGAACGGTGATGGGCTGGCACGGCGTCTTCGCGCTGCTGGCCGTCGCCGCGATGGTGATGCTCGGCATCACAGCGGCGGTGGTCTCGCGTCGCGGTGGTCGTGACGGACGCGACCTTGACCGCTCGAACGCCCGGCCGCACGCCGGGCCTAGGAGTCGTCTCGCCGCAGCGGCGGTAGCCACGCGACTGCGGGCCGTCGCCCCGACGATGCTGTGGGCGATGGCGGTCTACGGCCCCTACACCTACCTGGGCACCATCCTGCAGGAGACCGTGCACCTAGGCCCGGGCGCGATCGCCGCGGCGCTGGTCTGCTTCGGCGTCGGGGCGCTGCTCGGAAACCTGCTCGGCGGCGTCTTGGCCGACCGGCACGGCGGCCGGGCCGTCAGCGTGGTCGCGCTGCTCGTCCTCGCCGCCGCCGAGACCTCGGTTGGCCTGACCGTCCACGCGCCTCCCGGGGTGCTGCTGGCGACGCTCGGGATCATGGCCCTCGCCGCCTACCCGTACTTCTCCGCCCAGCAGTCCCGCCTGCTCGCCGCATTCCCCGCAGCGAGCGGCGCGCTGCTCGCCTGGAACAACAGCGCCATGTATGCCGGCATCGTGCTCGCCTCGGCGGCCGGCGGCACGCTCCTTGCGGACTTCGGTGCCGAGGCGCTTTCCCTCGCCGCCGCGGGCACGGCGCTGCTCGCGGCGTGCTTCTCTGTGGTCAGCATCCGGTTCCCGCGGTCGGAAACACAGCGGCCGGGGTAGGCCCCTTGCGCACGTACTCGGGCCACGATGGCGGAAGCGGTCACGCCGAGCCATCGCGCGTCGCACCGGAGTGGCGAGCGATCTCGGCACCGGCAGAAGGCCCAAGCAGGCACTGTGGGTTCCTTTGACAGGTCTTTCACCCTGAGTCGAAGAACGCTGGTGTTCGGATGCGAAGACGGCCGAGAGAGCCGACCGCGCCCCGGCCTCGTGGCGGCGCGGTCACGGCGACCGGCCGCATCAGGGCTCGATGAGGACCTTGCCGACGGCCCCGTTCTCGACGGCATCATGGGCCGCGGCCGTGTCCTCGAGGGCGAAGCGGTGCAGCGGAAGCCCGGCATCCTCGCCGACGCGCAGAGCGCCGTCTGCGACCGAGGCGGACACGTCCGCGACTGCGGCGGCCAGCTGCTCCGCCGGCAGTGTGTAGAGCAGCAGGCCCTGATAGCGCAGGTTGAGCGCGAAGGTCTGCCGGATGCCGAGCTCGAGCCGGTCGCCGCCGTTGTTCGCGTAGAACGCGACCGTCCCGCCGTTGCGGACGACGGCCTGGTCGAGCTCGGCGTTGACCGCGGGGGCGACCTCAGCGATGAGGTCGACGCCCTGCGGCGCGAGCGCGCGGATCGCGGCCGCGGCATCCGTCGCGCGGTAGTCCACGACGTGGTCGGCACCGGCGGCTCTGGCCAGCACGGCCTTCTCGGCGCTGCTCACGGTGGTGATGACGGATGCCCCCGCCCAGCGCGCCAGCTGGATCGCCGCGTTGCCCACCGCGCCCGCGCCACCCTGCACGAGCACCGTCTCGCCGTGGAGGGCACCGGGGGAGAGCCGCTCGACGGCTCCCGAGGTCAAGGCGCGGTGGGCCGTGATGGCCGGGACGCCGAGGGCGGCGCCGAGCTCGAACGTGGCCGACTCCGGCAGGCGCACGGCGCGCTCGGCCGGCACGACGACGTACTCCGCCGCCGTGCCGTAGGGCTGCCCGTGCTGCGCGAGGTAGAGCCACACGCGGTCGCCGGCGGCGAGCCCGTCGACACCGGCGCCGAGCGCGTCGACGACGCCCGCACCGTCCTGCCCCGGCGTCACCTCGGCGAACTCCATGGGGGCGGTCAGGCCCGCACGGGCCTTCCAGTCGGTGGGATTCACTCCGGCGACGACGACTTTGACTCTCACCTCGCCCGCGCCAGGCTCGGGAACGGGGCGGTCGGTGAGCCGGAGCACGCTGGAGGGACCCTTGGCGGAATATACGACGGCACGCATACCTTCCAACCTACGTCCGGGTGCGCATCCTGGGAGTAACGTCAGTGAAGGATGAGGAATCCATCGGAGCGAGGGGAGACGGCGTGACAGAGGGGCCGCAGGCTGGCGTGCCGAGCGTGACGGTCGTGATCCCGGCGCGCAATGAGGAGGCCATCATCGCCGACTGCCTGACAGCCCTGATGGGGCAGACCGAGCCGGTCGAGGAGATCATCGTCGTCGACAACGCCTCGACGGACGCCACCGCGGACATCGCCGCGTCCTACCCGGGCGTCACGGTGCTGCACGATCCGGTCCCCGGCATCGGCCGCGCGCGCACGACGGGCTTCGACGCCGCGAGCGGCGACATTATCGCGCGCATCGATGCCGACACGCTCGTCGAGCCGGGATGGGCCGCGGCGATCCGGGCGACGTTCCGCGCGGATCCCGCGCTCTGGGCCGTGGGCGGCGACATCCGCCAGTCGCATGCCGGCTCGTTCGTGACCCGTGTGCTCTCCGGCGTCTATCGCGCCTTCCGCGTGTTCCACCGCACTCTCTTCGGCGTGCCCGTGCTGCTCTACGGCCACAACATGGCACTGCGCCGCGAGGCCTGGGCGGCGATCCGCCCCGTCATCAGCGTCGACGACGCGGTCAACGAGGACATCGATGTCGCGCTCGCCATCCGCTCCGTGGGCGGCCGGCTGCGGTTCGTGCCGCAGATCCGCGCCGAGGCGGACCTGCTGCGCACCATGCAGCCGCGCAAGCTGGTCCGATACCTGCGTCGCGACTCGGTCACGAGACGGAAGTACGAGAAGCACCGGCTCGTCGCGAGCGACGCGGCCGCAGGCGAAGCGTGAGCAGTGAGAGGCCCCCGAGGGGGATCGGCAGCCAGTACTGAGCCAGCCGCCATCCGGTGACGCCGAGCACCGCCTGGGCCGGGCTCGCGCCAAGGGCGACGAGGGTCGGCACGAGCACGCCCTCGACGATGCCGAGACCGGCGGGCGTGAACGGCAGCAACGCGAGCACGCAGGCAAGCCCGTGGGCGAGCAGCAGCTGCAGGATGCCGGGCTGGAAGCCCGCGGCGAGCAGGAAGAAGCCGAGAGCGGTCGCGTCGAGCAGCCAGTTGGCCGCCGCCCAGCCCGCGGCGAGGAGCAGGCGGCGCGGAGCACGGGCGAACGACGCCATGTTCCGCACGGTCTCGTCGGCGAAGACGATGGCGCGGCGGCGCACCGCCGACGGGAGCCAGCCCACGAGCGCGGCGAGGACGCGGATGACGGTACGCCGGGACGCGAGTGCGAGGCCGAGCAGGACGACGAGGAGCAGCACGCCCGCCACCATCGTGGCGGCGAGCCCTTCCCAGCCGCGTCCGGGAAGCGCGGGCAGGCATCCGATCGCCCCCGCCGCGAAGATCGCCGAGAGCACCAGGCCTGACACCGGCAGCTCCATCGCCAGGCCCGCGACCGCACCCGCGTACGCGGCACGGTCGCCGCCGAGCAGCGAGAGCCGCACGGCCGTGCCCAGGGCGCCGCCGCTCGGCACCGCGTGGGTCGCGGCGATGCCCGCCAGGTTGATGCGGATGGCGCGCCACCGGCCGGGCCTGGTCGCGGAAGGAAGCAGGGCGTGGGTGAGCAGACCATACGCAGCGATGGAGGTCAGCTCGGCGAGGACGCCGACCGCGGCGAGGGGGTAGGCGTGCGCGGGCAGCCGGTGCGCATCGAGCCACGCTTGGTGGAACTGCGGAAGGACGATGCGCCAGAGCAGCACCGCCATGATCGCCGCGACGAGCACGCGCCACACCCAGGGGAGCACCCGAAGGCGGCCTGGCGGCTCGGCGCTGGCTGCGAGAGCTGCCTCTGGGGCGGAATCCGTGGTCGTGGCCTGCTCCCCCCGCTGTGCGTGCGCTCGTCGAAGTCTATGCGATGGACGACTTGAATCGCGCGCAATTGAATTACGTGCAATCCTTGGGACGCCGCCAGATCATCCGCCGCCGAGACGCTCGGACCGGTGCGTCGATTGGCAATACCCGGTCGAGCGGCAAACCCGCCGGTCGTGCCGCGGAGCTGCGCTCGCCCTGGCGGCTCGTCCGTACCGATGCCTCGTGCCGGTCGCGTTGTGGAACGCGACGGCCTCATCGTCTGCCGTCCGGGGGAGCTTCCGGGTGCGACCCGGGAACACTCCCGCGGCACCCCAAGCGGCTCGAGCCGCACGGCGAACGAGGCGGCATCGCCGCCGGCGGCGCCTAGCTGTAGGAGGCCAGGACGTTGTTGACGCGTGAGGGGACTGCGGATGCTGGCGGTTGTCCCTCGTGCGCGCCGTGGGGTCGGTGGTAGTTGTAGTGCCGGTTCCAGACCTTGAGGGCCGCTGTGCGTTCGTCTTCTGAGTGCCAGGTGCGGGCGTAGAGGAACTCCTCAGCGAGGATCCGGTTGTAGCGCTCGATTTTCCCGTTATGGCGGGGCGTGTAGGGCGTGATCCGCTGATGCCTGCTGCCGTTCATCGCGTCACGGAAAGCGTGAGCGCGGTAGCAGGCGCCGTTGTCGGTCACGATCCGCTCGATCGTGGTGATTCCGTGCGCAGCGAACCAGGCCCGCGCATGGTCGAGAAATGCGACCGCGGTAGCGGCCTTCTCGTCGGGGAGCGCTTCGGTGTATGCGAGTCGGGAATATCCGTCGATGGCGGAGTGCAGGAAGACGTATCCGGTTCTGCTGCCGCGGGCTTTGGTGCGCTCGACGGCCTTGGCTTGCGGACTGCCTCGGCCATGAATACGCCGGCCGCCGCCGTCGGGGATGCGGCCGACTTTCTTCACGTCGATGTGGATCATGTGGCCGGGTCGCTCGGCGGTGATCTGCTGTGGCTGGCGGTTGGTCTCTCCGTTCGGGTCGACGAATCGGCGTCGGTTCAGTCCGAGTTCCGCGAGGAGTCGCGTGATGGTTCGTCGGCTGATCGGGGTTCCCACAGCGTCCAGCTCGAAGGCGATACGCGATGCGGACCACTTGTGCTCGCGCCGCATCTCCTCGACCCGCTTCACGACGCAACCGGGCGTCGCCGTGGGTTGGTGCACTGGGGCGGATGAGCGGTCAAGGAGTCCGATCTCCCTGTAGCGGCGGTAGCGGTTCACCCACTTCGAGGCGGTGGCGCGAGAGATGCCCATCTCGACGGCCACGTGCGCGGTCGGGCGGGTGCGGCAGCGCTCGACGAGTCGCTTGCGACCCTCCGGGGTCAGCGGGGCGTTATGGTGCGTCAGTCTGCGTTCCCTGGGCTGCGTTGCTGAAGAAGGCGTTGCTCAGTGTGCGGTCGTCACGTTCGATGTCCTGCGTTGAG
This sequence comes from Actinomycetales bacterium, assembly GCA_015655415.1. Taxonomy (GTDB): domain Bacteria; phylum Actinomycetota; class Actinomycetes; order Actinomycetales; family Microbacteriaceae; genus Humibacter. The sequence continues at coordinate 143,530 of JAATFB010000022.1, read as the reverse complement.
ATATGGCCGCGCCAGCGACGAGCAGCGTCGCGAGACAAGCCGCAGTGACAAAGGCGAGGGCGGGCGTGACATGCCCGAGGGCGATGCCGCCGAGCGCGGAGGCTGCTGCCGCGCCCGCATTGACTGCCGTGTTCACCCAGGTATGGGCCTCAAGCCTGTCGGCATCGGAGATGCACTGATCGACGGCGAGGTAGCCGGTGACCATGGCGGGCGCCAGCGTGAGGCCGGTGATCACCAGGCCGGCGGCGAGAACCAGACCCACGGGCGCGAGGCCGAGGCCGGCGCACGCGGCCGCCATGGCGATCGCGAGCACGGTCAGCCGGGTTGTCGGCCTGCCCGGCCAGGCGCGGGCGCCGTATGCGAGTCCGCCGACTCCGCTCCCGAGTGCCATCGCGCCGAGGAGGAGCCCGGAGAGGGTGTCGTCGGGGGCGGTCTGGGCGGGGATGACGACGTCAACCGTGCCGATCACCACCCCTGTCGCGGCCGTGGCGATCAGGACGGCGGCGAATCCTCGGGTGCGGAAGATGCGCAGCTGGAAGAACCCGCCGGGCGTGGACTCCGGCTGGTGCTGCTGCTGCACTCCGCGAGTCATGCCGAAGCATCCGATGATCGCGAGCACGGCGGAGGCGAGCAGTCCGGCCTGCGGGATGACGGCGCCCATCAGCAGTCCGGCCAGGACCGGTCCGATGGTGAAGACCAGTTCCTCGCTGACCGCGTCCAGGCTGTATGCCTTCTGGAGGTACTCTTCTCCGACGACGAGTCGACGCCACCTCATTCGCATCGCCGCCCCGACCGGGGGCGCGACCGCGCCTGCGAAACCCGCGAGGCCGATCAGGACCACGACCGGGGCGTGCCAGGTTGCCGCGGCGGCCAAGGCGCCCACACCGGCCGCGTAGGCGAGGGCGAGTAGGCGCAGCCCGAGCCGTTGCCCTCGGCGGCTGACGAAGCGCGCACGCCACGGGGCCAGGACGACGTTCGCCAGCCCGAGCGCTCCGCTCGTCGTTCCCGCGATCGCATACGACCCTGTGGTTGAGGCCAGCAGCACGATGCAGCCCAGCGTGACGGTGGCGAACGACATGCGGCCGATGATCGCCGAGAGGAACACGGGCAGCGCACCCGGTGTGCGAATGACCGTCAGATAGGACGCACTCACCGCTGCGTGTCTCCGACCGGGAAGACCGCCAGCGAGACCGCGAGCCGAATCCCTGCCGCCCCTACCGGCAGTGCGCCGGCCTCCAGGACCTCGCCCAGCTCGTGAGCCAGAGCGCGCACGCGCTCGGCCGTGCCGGCGTCCACGGTGCCCTCGAAGTCCGTGAACACGGGAACACCGTCCTCGGGAAGTTCCAGAGCACGCCTGGCCAGCTCCTGCCCCATTCCCTGCGCGAGTGCCGCGAACCCCGCGCCCGTGCGCAGCCGAGCACTCGATTCCGGGATGTGCCGGTAGATCTTCGCCGTCCCGCCACGCAAGCTACGCGTCTCCATCAGCGTGACCAGCCCGGCCTCGTGGAGCTTTCGCATGTGGAAGCTGACGTTCGCCGGGCTCTCTCCGAGCCGACGCGCGACCTCTGAAGCGCTGAGTCCCTCACCGGTCAGAAGGGACAGCATGCGCAGCCGCAGTGGATGCGCGATCGCGCGCAGGCTTACCTCGTCACCCTCAAACATATGTTTAAGAGTAGCCCCTGATGCCCCGGATCTTCGCGGGACGAACGTCGTGCGGAGCTGATCGCGCAGCTGACCTGTCTGTTGTCCACGTTCGGCGCGGCGCTGACGCGATCAGGCGTCAACAACGTGCTGACCAACAACACCTAGCGGTCCTGGTACCGCGTCAGCACCCGCGCGGCGGTGATCCCGCCCAGCGCGCTCGCACCCTCGGGCGTCGCACGGAAGGCTCGGTAGGCGTCGTCGGCCTCGATCGACTCCCAGTGCTCGAACACCGCGTAGTGGGCGGGATTCTCGATGTCGACGGCGACGTCGCAGCCGAGATTCCCGGCGAAGGCGCGCGTCGCGGCGAGGGTCTCGTCGATGATGCGCTCAGCATCGCCGAGCGCCTCGGGCCTGATGGTCAGTTCCAGCACGGAGGTGACGGTCATACCGCAACGCTACCGGCTTCCAGGACGCGGGCTGGCGCTCCGGTGCCGTCCGCGTCGGCACGGAGAGCAGGCCGCCCTGCCTGGGACCGCGCCCCGGGCAGGGGCCGATCACGGCGCTCCGGGCGCCACGCCGACCAGCCCGTGTTCCTCCGCGAGCGGATCGCCCCACGACAGCTCGACGTGCTCTTCGTCAACGCCGGCACAACCAACAACGAGAACACCCCGACAGGCGCGGTTCCCACCGCCGACTTCGTCGAGGTGATGATCACCAACGCCCTCAGCCCCCTGCGTGTCATCGAGTCGTTGGAGCGCCTCGTCGTCGACACGCGCCTCATCGGCGCGATGTCTTCGGGACCGGGCAGCATCACGAACAACACGACGGGAGACAACACGACGGGAGGAGGCGCGGCTGGGTCCGCACCGAACTCGGCGGCCCCGACGCCCCGTTCACCATCGAGGAGGCAGTGCCGCAGGTGGTCGACGTGCTGCTCTCCAAGCTCGGCAGACCGGCCTGGAATACCTGGATCGCTTCGGCGAGACCGTGCCGTGGTAGACGGGCGTGCCGGGGGGTCGACGCGCCGGGCAAGGGAGCCCCGCCCGCAATGCCCTCGCCCTCGGAGGCCGAGCCGACCGGCTGAGGCCCGGGCGGCCCGCATCGCCGATCAACGGGCCGCGGCCGCGTCGCCCTTGACGAGGTAGTCGCCGAGGGAGGCTTCCATGAGGTCTAACATGGCAGGGGCGCTCGCCGCGAGCTCGTCGAAGATCGCCTCACGTGGCACACCGGTCAGAATGCGTCTGCTGGTCTCGGTGAAGAGGGCACGGTGCACGGATGCGAGTTGGGTGGCGATGACCCGCTGCCGCAGGCTGTCCTGGCCCGTTTCGGTGGCGATCGCGTCTCCGAGGGCCTGCTCGCGCAGCTCGGCGATCTCGCGGGCCCGGGCGGTGAGCACCCGACTGTTGCGCACGAGTCGGGCGAAGGCGGCGCTGGGCGGGCCCAGCGTGACGTCGTGCGCGGCGATGCGGGCCATGCAGTCGCGCCGGATCGCGCTCAGGAGGCTCTCCCCTGGTGCGCGCGCGGCGACGGCGCGCGCGAGGCCGAGGATCGTGGGTTCGGCCTGGTCGAAGACCAGATCCTCCTTGCGGGGGAAGTAGTTCGTCACGGTCATCTTCGCGACGCCGGCCGCCTCGGCGATCTGAGAGATGGTGACCTCGTCGAAGCCGTGCACCGCGAACAGCTCCATCGCCGTCGTGGAAAGCGACTCGCGCGTGTGCCGCTTCTGCAGTTCGCGAAGTCCGCTGGTCATAGTCACACGGTATCAAATATTAGGTTAGACCTAAATTTAGGTCTAACCTAAATATCCTACTGGATGACTCAGGCGAAGGGCGCAGAGATGAAGGCTGCCGTGGTGTACGAGCTGGGGAGGCCGCCGGCCTTCCGTGATTTCGACGAGCCGCAGCCCGCAGCGGGTGAGGCCCGGGTGGTGGTGACCGCTTCGGCGCTGACGAACTTCACGAGGCTGCGTGCGGCGGGCCAGCACTACAGCTCCACGATGGAGCCGCCCTTCGTTCCGGGCATCGACGGGATCGGACGGCTCGAGGATGGGAGCCGGGTCTACTTCCTCTTCCCGCGTGCACCGTACGGTGGCATGGCCGAGATGACCGTCGTTCCGACGTTCCGCTGCATTCCCGTGCCGGACGGCGTGGACGATGTGACTCTGGCGGCGCTCGCGGATCCGGGGATGTCGTCCTGGGCGGCCTTGGAGGTGCGCGCAAAGCTGACAGCGGGGGAGACGGTCCTGATCAACGGTGCCACCGGAACCGCGGGTGGACTCGCCGTACAGATCGCGAAGCATCTTGGCGCCGGCAAGGTGATCGCCACCGGCCGTGATCGCGCTGCGCTCGAGGACCTCGTGGATCGCGGCGCTGACGAGATCATCCAGCTGGGGGAGGGCGAGGCGTTCACCACGGCGTTGCGCGAGGTCTTCGCCGGTGGCGTCGACGTCGTTCTCGACTACCTCTGGGGTCCCAGCGCGGAGGCGATGCTCACCGCCGCCGCGAACGCCGGACTCCGGGACCGGACGCTGCGATTCGTCCAGATCGGGACGGCCAGCGCGCCGACCGTCAGCCTCGCCGGGACGCTGCTGCATTCCTCCGCGATCGAGATAACAGGAAGCGGCACGGGGAGCGTCGACCCGAAGACCATCGGCGGCATCCTCGCGAGGCTGATGAACGCCGCACCGGCGGCCCGCTTCCGAGTGGCGACACGGCCCGTGCCCCTCGAGAACGTCGAGGAGGCGTGGATGATCGGTGCCGGCACACCGCGCATCGTCCTCACCACGGGCCGCTGAGCCGCAGAACTGAGCTGCAGAACGTGACGTGTCGGGCTTCCTGACAGCGCCGCGGGACCATGCGGCCGCCGCGCCTACTCGGCCTTGCTCGCGAGCGCGATGGCCTCCGCGACCTCCGTCTCGGAGGGGATGGGGAGGCCGACGCCGATGCGGATGAAGGGCGGGGTGTGCTGCACGATCTGCGCCGCCGAGCCAGGATCGGCCGCGATGCCGCGCGAGGCCAGCACGAGCAGCGCCTGCTGCTCGCTGCGCACGCGCACCGCGATGTTGAGGGCATCGTGTCCGATGACCTCGGCCCCGCCGTCGCGGATCAGCGCGACGAGCCGCTCGCGGCGCGCTCGATAGGTCGCTCTCGCCGACTCCACGGCGGCGACGTACTGCGGTGCGGTGAGCATGTGCGCCAGTGCATTCTGCAGATGCCTGCTCACCCAGCCGGCCCCGAACTGCATCAGCGCACGCGCTCGCAGCACCAGTTCGGCCCTGCCGCCCATGACGGCCGTGCGCAGGTCCGGGCCGTGGGTCTTCGAGTAGCTGCGGACGAGGACGGTGCGCTCGGGGAACCTCTCGCCCACGCTCACCAGAGGCCTTTCGCCGAGCGAGCCGAAGCCGTCGTCTTCGAGGATCAGCGTCGTGGCCGGCGCCAGGACGTCGGCGAGCTGGTCGCGTCGAGCCGGCGTCAGGCTGGCGCCGAGGCGAGAGCTGGCCCTCGGCTCGTACACGAAGAGGACGGGGTGGCGTCTCAGCGCAGCGGCGAGCGACTGGGGCAGCGGGCCCTCGGCGTCGGTGGCCACCGGCACGATGCGCGCGCCGAGATCGTCGAGGATGTCGATGATGCGCGGTGCAGAGGGGTCGCCGACGGCGACCGGGTCCTCCGGCATGACGAGACTCGTGAAGACGAGGCGCAGGCCCTCGTAGCCGCCGCTGACCGCGAGCCAGTCCTCCGCGGGGAAGGGCCACTCCGGCTCGACGGCCGACCGGAGTGCCGGGGTTATCGGTTCGCGGCGGTAGGAGTTGACGTCTGGGTCCTCGGGCGCGGAGGCGAGCGCGGTGCGAAGATCCGGCAGCAGCTGCGGGTCGGGCGAGGCGAAGGACAGATCGAGCACGTCGGTCGCCCAGTACTGGGTCACGTTCTCGAACCGGCGCGGCCCGCGGGCGCGCAGCACCCCGGCGACCCACGCGCCCTGGCGTCCCTGACCCTCGATGAGGCGCTGCCTGCGCAGCACGCCCCAGGCGGCGGAGACGGTGCCGGGGCTGACTCCGATCAGGGCGGCGAAGTCGCGCACCGCAGGCAGCCTCGCACCAGGGGCGATCTCGCCGCTGCTCACGAGTTGCGTGATGCGCGCCGCGATGCCGTGAGCCGATCGGTCCACGAGTTTCGAGGCGAGCCACTCGGTATCGAGGGCGGGGGGCGTCTCATCGGTCACGGAGCCGAGTCTACCTCTAGCGTGTTTTGTTCAGTAACATTGTGTTGTTTCAATTCCGAAACAAAAGGTGGATAGTTTGTCTGCATGTCAACCGAATCGACCCGGCGCGGATGCCGCGGATGAGCGCACTCACCGTCGGTGTCAGGCACTGGGACCACGTCATCCCCCTCGCGCTGGGCGATGTCACGCTCGGGCGCGAGCTGGCGATCGACCGACGCGAGTCCACCCCGAACCTGTGGACGGATGACGGCCTCCAGGTCTCGGAGACTTCGTTCAGCTCCTATGTTCGCGCGCGTGCCCGCGGCGACGACCGGGTCACGGCGCTCCCGGTCTTCGTCATGCGAGGGTTCCGACACCGCTGCATCATCGTCGCGAAGACCTCCGCGGCGACGACGGCTGCCGACCTCGCAGGCGCGCGCATCGGCCTCACCGGCTGGCCGGATTCCGGCAACACCTGGACTCGCGCGATCCTGCGAGCGGATGGCGTGGACATCGCGGACGCCGAGTGGATCGTGGGGCGGCTCACCGACGGGCATCCGATCGAGGACCGACTCGGCGGCGTCGCCGTGCCGGAAAACGTCACGGCGATCGACCACGAGTCCATGGTGTCGATGCTGGAGCGCGGCGTGCTCGACGCCGTCATGACCCCGTTCATGCCCCCGGGGTTCTTCGCACCCGACTCGCCCTTCCGGAGCCTCTACCCGGACACCCGTGACGTGGAACGCCGCTACTTCGAGGCCGTCGGGTTCATTCCCGGCATCCACGTGCTCGGGGTGCGCAGCGAGGTGCTCGACGCCGAGCTGGCGCAGGAACTGGTCGACGGCTTCGCCGCCTCACAGTCCCTCGCTCACGCGCGCCGTGCGCGCCTCCTGGACGTCACGCCGTGGCAGAACGAGGCCTTCGCCGTGAGCGCCGCCGTCTTCGGCGACGACTTCAACCCGATCGGATGGTCCGCGAACGCGCCGATGGTCTCCGCGTTCCAGGACGAGCTCGTGGCTCAGGGCCTGATGGCGGCCCGGCTGCCGCTGGACGAGCTGTTCCCCCACCCGCTCGAGCCGAGCCTGGCCGGGGCCGTGCCGACGATCGCGGGAGGAGCGCGATGACCGCCTCGCCCCGCATCCCGGTGTCGGCCGCGCAGTTCGCCGCCTCCGAGCGCTGGGAGGAGAACGTCGAGATCATCCTGCCGCTCATCGACGCGGCGGAACGCGACGGCGTCCGGCTGCTCGTGCTGCCGGAGGGCGTCCTGGCACGCTTCACGACCCGTCGTGAGCGCATCAAGGATGCGGCACAGCCCTTGGACGGACCCTTCGTCACCGCGCTGCTGCAGCACACGCGCGGGGCGGCGGTCACAGTCGTCGTGGGCATCCACGAGACCTCGGACAACGGCCGCCCCTACAACACCCTCGTCGCGCTGCGCGGCGGGGAGATCATCGCTGTCTACCGCAAGCTGCACCTCTACGACGCCTTCTCCGGAGCCGAGTCGGACAACATCACCGCCGCCGACGAGGTGCCGCCGCTGATCGACGTCGACGGATTCCGCATCGGACTGATGACCTGCTACGACGTGCGCTTCCCCGAGCTCGCCAGACTCCTCGCCCTGCGCGGCGCCGACGCCATCGCCCTCCCCGCGGCGTGGGCACGGGGCCTCCTCAAGGAGGCCCACTGGCGCACCCTCGTGACCGCGCGTGCGCTGGACAACACGCTGTACCTCGTCGCCTCCGGCGAGGCGGGCGCGGGCTGCATCGGGCAGTCTCTGATCGTCGACCCGCTCGGCGTGACGATCGCCCAGGCCGCCGAGGCCCCCGCCGTCATCACCAACCACCTCGACCGCGAGCGCATCGAGCACGCGCGGTCGAGCCTTCCCGTCCTCGAGCATCGCCGCTTCGAGGTCGACCCCACCCCTCGCGCACTGCCTCCCGTGCACACACCCATCCTGGAGAGATCATGAAGAAGTCGATCGTCGCCATCGCGCTCGCTGCGGTGGCCGCCGTGACCATCGCCGGCTGCACCGCCGACCCTGGAAGCACCTCGACACCCACCGCCTCGGCGCACGCCACGGCAATCCCGGCCCAGAAGGTCGACAAGTCGCTGCGCGACCAGCTGCCCGCCTCGATCAAGTCGGCCGGGTCCGTCGTGTCCATCAACCAGGGCTCCTTCCCCCCGTATCAGATCCTCGACGGCAATTCGAAGATGACCGGCGCCACCCGCGACCTGGAGACGGCGGTCGGCCAGCTGCTGGGCATCACGATCACCGACCAGACCTCCAGCAGCCTCGCCACGACACTGACCGGCATGCAGGGCGGCCGCTACCAGCTCGCCATGGGCCCGATCGGGGACTTCGCCGAGCGGCACAGCCAGGCGACCTTCGTGGACTGGGTGCAGGAGTTCGTCGTCTTCGCGGTGAAGAAGGGCAACCCCGAGCACATCGTCGACCTCGACAGCGCATGCGGTCACAAGATCGCCGTGCAGGCCGGCGGATCCGCCGAGCAGGTCATCCAGAACCAGTCGAAGACCTGCGCGAGCGAAGGCAAGCCGGCGATCACGGTGCAGTCGTACTCCGACCAGCCCACCTCGATCCTCGCCGTGCAGTCCGGCCGGGCGGATGCCTTCTTCTCCTCCCAGGCGCCGCTCACGTATTTCGTGCAACAGTCGAAGGGCCAGCTGGAGCTCGCGGCCGTCGGCAAGGGCAACGGGTTCAGCGACCTGTTCCAGGGCGCCATCGTCCCGCCGAGCCAGACCGACCTCGCCAACGTGCTGCTGTCGGCGATCAAGAAGCTGCAGTCGAACGGCACCTATCAGGCGATCATGAGCAAGTGGGGGCTGCAGCGCAACGAGCTGAAGACCCCCGGCATCAACCTCGGAAAGAGCGCATGACACAGACGGAGGCGGCCGTTCTCGGCACCACCGCGGGGACGGCGACGATCGAGCAGGCGGTCCGGCGCAAGCACCCCTGGCGCTGGGTCGCCGCCGGCGTCGTGCTCGTGCTGCTCGCCCTGCTCGTGCAGCTGCTGATCACCGACCCCAACTTCCAGTGGGGGACGGTGGCGGCATACCTGCGCGCCGAGTCGATCATCAAGGGTCTTGGAACGACCCTGATGCTCACCGTCATCGCGATGAGCATCGGCATCGTGCTCGGCGTGATCCTCGCGGTGTGCCGGCTGTCGAAGAACCCGTTGCTGCGCTGGGTGTCGAGCGCGTACATCTGGTTCTTCCGAGGCACGCCGACGCTGATCCAGCTGATCTTCTTCTACAACCTGTCGGCGCTCCTGCCGCACCTGTCGTTCGGGATCCCGTTCGGCCCGGTGCTCTTCTCGGTCTCGACGAACAGCGTCATCACGCCCCTGCTCGCCGCGATCCTGGGTCTGGGCCTCAACGAGGGCGCCTACATGGCCGAGATAATCCGAGGCGGGCTGCTGTCCGTCGACCCCGGCCAGCGCGAGGCCGCCGAGTCGCTCGGCATGTCCGGCTTCCGCATCTTCCGCCGCGTCATCCTGCCCCAGGCGATGCGCTTCATCATCCCGCCGACCGGCAACCAGGTCATCTCCATGGTGAAGGGCACCTCGCTCGTCAGCGTGATCGCGCTGTCCGACCTGCTCTACAGCGCGCAGGCGATCTACAACCGCACCTTCGAGACGATCCCGCTGCTCATCGTGGCGTGCATCTGGTACCTCGCCGTGACCAGTGTGCTCTACGTCGGACAGCACTTCGTCGAGCGTCACTTCGGACGGTCGGTGCGCGTCTCCACGGGCTACTGGAACTTCCTGCGCATCCGGCCGCGGCCGGCCGCACCCGAGCTCGGCACGGCCGACAAGGAGGTCTTGTGACTCAGATCCAGAATGCGCCGGCGCGGGCCGAGGCGGATGCGCCACGCGAGCCTCTGCTCGTCGCCCGCGGTGTGCGCAAGCGCTTCGGCGAGCACGAGGTGCTCAAGGGAATCGACCTTCAGGTCGGCCGGGGCGAGACGGTCGTGATCCTCGGACCGTCCGGCTCCGGCAAGTCAACCTTCCTGCGCTGCATCAACCTGCTCGAACGGCCCGAAGGCGGCCGCATCCAGGTCGGCGGCCTCGACATCGGCTACACCGAGCGCGGCGGCCGCCTGTACGAGGTCTCCAATCGGGAGCTCGCCCGGCGCAGGAGCCATGTGGGAATGGTGTTCCAGCAGTTCAACCTGTTCTCGCACATGACCGTGCTGGAGAACATCATCGAGGCGCCGATGGGGGTCCGCGGCAAGTCCCGTGCGCATGCGGTCGACGAGGCGCGTCAGCTGCTCGCACGGGTCGGCGTGGCCGAGAAGGAGTCGAGCTACCCGCGCCAGCTCTCCGGCGGCCAGCAGCAGCGCGTTGCGATCGCGCGGTCCCTGGCGATGCACCCCGACCTCATGCTCTTCGACGAGCCGACCTCCGCGCTGGACCCGGAGCTCGTGGGCGAGGTGCTCGCGACGATGCGGGACCTTGCGGATGGCGGCCTCACGATGGTGGTCGTCACCCACGAGATCGGCTTCGCCCGGGAGGTGGCCGATCGGGTGGTGTTCATGGACGGGGGCGTCATCGTGGAGCAGGGCCGGCCGGAGGACGTCATCGACGCTCCGGCCAACCCGCGCACGCGCGCGTTCCTCGCCCGTTTCCTCTAGTCGACGGACGGCGAGCAGGTCCCATCCGCTTTCGGGAGCGGCCCGGGCGGCGCTCTACGTGGCCGTCGCGACGCGCAGGCTCATCCTGACGAACTGGGGCCGGCCCGGATCGGGCGCCACCTCCGTGAATCCGGCGCTGCGATAGCTGCGCAGCGCCGGATCGTTGCCCGGCACCACATGCAGGACGACCTCGCGGCATCCGGTCTCGCGGAGCATCCGCACCGCCGCATCGACCATCGGTCGCGACAGGCCCCTCCCGCGGCGCTCGGGTGCGACGATGACGCGTGCCAGCCTCGCGTGGTCCCGGTCGATCCAAACCGTGGCGAGGTGGCCGAATGTCTCGCCATCGTCCGTGACGGCGGTCCACTCCGACACGCCCGGAAGCGCGCGCAGTCCGTCGAGCCGGTCGTCGTCCATCGGCCAGGTGAGCGAGCCGCCCGAGAACCGGTACAGCTCCTCCGCGCCGCTCACCCACGAGAGGAGTGCCGCGTGGTCCGAGCGCGCGAAGGGCCGAAGGACGACGGCCATCGTCACCTCTCATCTTCCAAACGTAACAATTACGAAAAAAAAGACCTTTACTGTAACTAACAGTACATCTCCTGCCCTGTTGCCCGAGTATGTTCCCGCGCCGAGCGCGCGGTGCCCATCCCGCACCGGAGCTCCGCCCATGTATTCAATCCACGCGTCCCCGTGGACGCCCAGTTATGAGGAACGTGATGAAGAACAAAGCTCGCGTCGCGGCCGCTGCGGCCATCGCAGCCGCCGCTATCGTCCTCGCAGGTTGCAGCTCGGGCAGCGGAGGCGCCGCTTCCGCAGGCTCCGGCAAGCCCGCCTCCGGCGGCAACCTGGTGATCGCCCGCGCGGCCGACGCATCGTCGCTGAACAACACCACGGTGTTCGACAACAACTCGATCTTCGTCCTCCAGCAGATCATGGAGCCCCTCTTCACCGTCAGCAATGACGGCAAGACGGTCAAGCCATGGCTGGCCCGCAGCTACTCGGTCTCCTCCGACAAGCTCACCTACACGATCAAGCTGCGCAAGGGCGTCGACTTCTCCAACGGCACCCCGATGACCGCCGCCGACGTGAAGTTCTCGATCGACCAGGACACGAAGACGGGCAGCGACGGCTGGGGGTACATCAACTCCGCGATCAAGGAGGTCAAGGCTCTCGACCGCTCGACGGTCGAGATCGACCTGAAGTACGCGTGGGCGCCGATCCTCGCCGACCTGTCGCTGTTCAGCAACGCGATCGTCCCGAACAACTACGGCGGCGAGAGCCAGGAGTCCTTCTACCAGCACCCGGTGGGAACCGGGCCCTTCAAGTGGGACGAGTGGAAGAAGGGCCAGTACCTGAAGCTGACCAAGAACACGCACTACTGGCAGAAGGGCAAGCCCTACCTGGACAGCGTGCGCTGGAACGTCGTGCCCGATGCCAACACGCGCAAGCTGCAGGTCCAGGGCGGCCAAGCCGACGTGGACGAGTATCCGGACTGGTCGAGCTTCGCGTCGCTGAAGAGCACGCCCGGCGTCGTCGCCACCGCCTTCCCCTCGACCGAGATCGACTACATCGCGTTCAACCAGAAGCGCGCGCCGTTCAACGACGTGCACGTGCGTCAGGCGATCTCCGACGCGATCGACCGCAAGGCGCTGGTGAAGGCCGTGCTGTACGGCAACGGAAAGCCGGCGAACTCGCTGCTGGCCCCCGGCGTGCCGTACTACGACGGCACCGACGGCCAGAAGTACGACCTGACGGCAGCCAAGCAGGCGCTCGCCCAGTCCTCCGTGCCGAACGGCTTCTCGACCTCGCTGCTGATAGCCTCCGGCAACGCCAACCAGGCCGCCGTCGCCCAGATCCTGCAGTCCGAGCTCAAGCCGCTCGGGATCGACCTCAAGATCACCCAGCTCGACCCGACCGCGAACCATCAGGCCCGTGAGGACTCCGACTTCGACATGGCGTACTCCGCCTGGACGATGGACATCCCCGATCCCGACGAGTGGACGAGCTTCGCGGTGGACCCGGCGGGCGGCGCGAACTCGGCGTTCACCTTCTACGACAACCCCCAGGTGATCAGCCTCAACGAGCAGGCGCAGAAGGAGATCGACTCCAGCAAACGGCAGAAGCTGTACAGCCAGCTGCAGAGGCAGACGGCGCAGGACGCGTTCCTCGCCTACCTCTACTACCCGCCCTACGCGTACGCGACGACGGACAAGACCAAGGGGTTCTTCGTCACCCCACTCGGCAACTACCACCTCGAGAACGTCTACAAGAGCGGCCAGTAGCCCTCCGACCGACCTCCCGAACGGGGCCGGCGGCGGCACCGCCCTCGCCGGCCCCCTCCCAAGGAGAAAGCCCATGCTGCACCGGCTGCGATTCGTCCCGGGACGGATCGTCCAGGCGATCCCGGTCGCCATCGGCGTGACGATCCTCGTGTTCCTCATGTCGCACCTGCTTCCCGGCAACCCCGCCGTAGCACTGCTCGGCGACCGCGCCACACCGGACCGCGTCGCCGCCCTGTCGAAGCACCTCGGACTCGACAAGCCGCTGTGGCTGCAGTACCTCATCTTCCTCGGCAACCTCCTGCGAGGCTCCCTGGGCGAGTCGCTGAGCTACCAGCAGCCGGTCTCCGGGCTCGTGCTGCACGCCGTTCCCGTCACGCTCTCGCTGCTGCTGTTCGCACTCGTGCTCTCGCTCCTGATCAGCGTTCCCCTAGCCGGTCTGGCGGCGACCAGGCCAGGAGGCGCCCGTGACCTCGCGGCCCGCACCTTCACGCTGCTGGGTCAGGGGATGCCGCAGTTCTGGGTCGGAATCATGCTGATCCTGCTGCTCGCGGTCAAGGTGCGCGCCTTCCCTGTCGGCGGCTACGGAGACACCGCCGCCGACCATCTCTACTACCTCTTCCTGCCCGCGCTGACCCTCGCCATCGCGATGTGCCCGACCATCATCCGCAGTCTGCGCGCCTCGACAATCCAGGTGCTCGGCTCCGACTACATCGGCACCGCCCGCTCCAAGGGCATCGCCGGCGCCCAGCTCTTCCGCACCCACGTGCTGCGCAACGCGGCCATCCCGACCGTGTCGATCATCGGCGTCAACCTCGGCTACCTCGTCGGCGGCTCCCTCGTCATCGAGAAGGTGTTCGCCGTCCCCGGGCTCGGCTCGCTCATGGTGAACGCGATCTTCGCCCGCGACTTCCCCATCATCCAGGCCGTCGCGCTTTTCGTCGCGCTGTTCGTCGTGGTCGTCGGCATCCTCACCGACATCGTCTACACCCTCCTGGATCCCCGCGTCGATCTCGCCGCGGCGCAGGGGGCCGCATCATGAGCACCCCCACTGCCGTGCTCGTCGGGTTCAAGGCCCGACGCCGCGCCTCCCGTCGCCGCTCGCTGAAGCCCTGGTATCGCAACGGCACCCTGATGGCGGGCATCGTCATCGTCGCCCTCCTGGTGCTGGTCGCGCTCTGCGCGCCATTGCTCACGCCCTACTCACCGATCGCGCAGCACCTCGAGGACGCCCTCCAAGCCCCGAGCGCCGCGCACTGGCTCGGCACGGACAAGTACGGAAGAGACGTGCTCACCCGCCTGCTGTGGTCGACGCGCGTCGACCTGCGCATCGGGTTCCTCGCCGTGTTCATCCCGTTCGTCGTGGGCTCCGTGCTCGGCGGCCTCGCGGGCTACTTCGGCGGCTGGCTGGATCTGATCGTGATGCGGATCGTCGACGTCTTCTTCGCCTTCCCCTTCTACATCATGGTGATCGTGCTGGTCTTCGTGCTCGGCTCCGGCGAGGCGAGCATCTACCTCGCGATCGCGGCCGTCTCGTGGGTCTCGTACGCGAAGATCATCCGCGGCGAGGTGCTCGTCGCCAAGCAGCAGGACTACGTCGTGGCGGCCCGGCTCGGCGGCGTGCCGCACGCCACCATCCTGCTGCGCCACATCGGCCCCAACGTGCTGTCGCAGGCGATCATCTACGCCATGAGCGACATCGTCATGGACATCATGGCGATCGTCACCCTCGGCTACCTCGGGCTGGGGATCGCCCCGCCCACCGCGGAGTGGGGCTCGATGATCCTCGACGGCCAGGAGTTCATCACCACCCAATGGGAGCAGGCCACGATCCCCGGCCTCGCCGTCGTGGTCACCAGCCTCGGGCTGTCCCTGCTCGGCGACGGCCTGTCGGATCTCCTCAGCCCGGATCGGAGGAAGTGACGTGAGCGAGCAGCCACTGCTGTCGGTGCGGGGCCTGACCCTCGGCATCCGGCACAAGAACGACTCCGTCACGACGATCGTCGACGGCGTCGACTTCGAGGTCGCCGAGGGCGAGCGCTTCGGAATCGTGGGCGAGTCCGGCTCGGGCAAGTCGCTCACGCTGCGCGCCATCGCCAACCTGCTGCCGCGTGGCGTCGAGGTGCTGTCGGGCTCGATCGACTACCGCGGGCGCGATCTCGTGCGCATGCCGGCCGACGGTCGCCGTCGTCTCGCCGGACCCGAGATCGCGATGATCTTCCAGGAGCCCATGACGGCGCTCAACCCCGTGATGAAGGTCGGCGAGCAGATCGCCGAGTCCCCGCGCCGACACCTCGGGCTCGGCAAGGAGGAGGCGCACCGGCTCGCCGTCGAGATGATGCGCAGGACAGGAATCCCCGACCCGGCCAGGCGGGCGCACGCCTACCCGCACGAGCTCTCCGGCGGGCTGCGACAGCGCATCATGATAGCCATGGCGTTGTCCTGCTCGCCCAAGCTGCTGCTGTGCGACGAGCCGACCACCGCGCTCGACGTGACCGTGCAGCACCAGGTGCTGCGCCTGCTCGAAAGGCTCTGCGAGGACACCGGAACCGCTCTGGTGTTCGTCACGCACGACCTCGGCGTCGTGAACCAGACCTGCCGCGAGCTCGCGGTCATGTACGCCGGCGGCATCGTGGAGCGCGGCAAGGTCAAGGAGGTCTTCGCCGACCCCCGGCACCCCTACACCAAGGGGCTGCTCGACTCCGCACCCGACTTCGACCGCCCCGACCACGAGCTGGTCGCGATCCCCGGCTTCCCGCCCGACGTGTTCGATCGGCCGGCAGGCTGCGCCTTCGCACCGCGCTGCGTCTACGCCGTCGACCACTGCCTCGAGGCCTCGCCCCCGCTCGAGCCGGTGCTTCCCGATCGCGAGGCGGCGTGCTTCGAATCGGCCACGATCTTCGAACGGACACCGGCATGAGCACAGCGCAGACCCCTCCCGCCGTGCTGCGGGTGAGCGGCATCACCAAGGCCTACCGCGTGGGACGCGGGCTGATCCGCCGGGTCGCCGGTGCGCAGCACAACACGCTCAAGGCGCTCGACGGCGTCGATCTGGAGCTGCGTCGTGGCGAGGTCCTCGCGCTCGTCGGGGAGTCCGGCTCAGGCAAGTCGACGCTGGCGAAGATCCTCGTGAACTCGACGACGCCGACGAGCGGCACCGTCGAGGAGGCCGGCCTGAAGGCGGGGGCAACCAGACGGGAGCGCGCACGGCGTGTGCAGATGGTCTTCCAGGACCCCTACTCCTCGCTCAATCCCCGACTCACCGTCGGCTCCATGCTCGCCGAGCTGCTGACGCTGCATCGCATCGTGCCCCGCAAGGAGATCCGGCAGGAGAGCATCCGCCTGCTGGGCCGCGTCGGCCTGCGGGAGGACGTGCTGGACGCCTATCCCAGCCAGTTCTCCGGCGGTCAGCGCCAGCGCATCGCCATCGCACGTGCCCTCGCCGTGCGGCCCGACGTGCTCGTCGCCGACGAGCCGGTCTCTGCGCTCGACGTCTCGGTGCAGGCGACGATCCTCGATCTGTTCCGCTCCCTGCAGGCCGAACTCGGGCTGAGCATCCTGTTCATCGCCCACAACCTCGCGGTCGTGCAGCACCTGAGCCAGCGCGTCGCCGTCATGTACCTGGGACGCATCGTCGAGGTGGCGGAGACCGCCGAGCTGTTCGCCAACCCCAGGCACCCGTACACGCGCGCGCTGATCGACTCGATCCCCAGGATGTCGGCGGAGAGCGTCAACGACCTCTTCGACATCGAGGGCGAGCCGCCGAGTCCGTTCGACGTGCCCTCCGGCTGCCGCTTCCACCCGCGCTGCCCGGTGGCAGTGGACCGATGCCGGCGCGAGGACCCGGCACTCATGCGCGTCGGCGCGGCGCACCAGAGCGCGTGCCTGCTGGCCGAAGATCTCGCACCCTACCCGGGTGCCCAGAAGGCCGAGGAGGCTCGATGAAGGTATGGCTATCGTGCGACATGGAAGGCGTCGCCGGCATCGTCGACTGGGACCAGTGCCGGCCGGGCAGCCCGGGCTATGCGCTCGGCTGCGAGCTGCTCCAGGCGGAGGTCAACGCGGCCATCGAGGGTGCGATCGCCGGCGGCGCCGCCGACATCGTGGTGAACGACTCGCACAGCCGGATGGCGAACCTCGACCCGCGCCGGATCGCGGGCGGCGCCCGCTACCTGTCCGGCCGGCACAAGCCGATGTACATGACGGAGGGCCTCGACGAGAGCTTCGACGCCGTGTTCCTGGTCGGCTACCACGGCTCCATCTCGGGTCCGCCCTCGACCATGTCGCACAGCTACAACCCCGAGGTGTTCGCCGGGCTCCGAATCAACGGCCGGTACGTCGGCGAGAGCGGGGTCAACGCGCTGGTGATGGCGCACTACGGGACCCCGATCGCGCTGGTCACCGGCGACCAGGTGACGGCCGAGGAGACCCGGGAATTCGCGCCCGGGGCGGTGACCGTCGTGACGAAGGAGTCGATCACGCGTGCCGCCGCACTGAACCTGCACCCCGATGAGTCGTGCCGCCTGATCCGGGAGGGGGCGGAGGCCGCGATGCGCAAGGTCGCCGCCGGGGAGGTCGGCGCGCCCCGGATCGACACTCCCGTGACCATCGGCATGGAGTTCCAGACGGCCGACATGGCCGAGGTGGCAACGTGGGCGCGCGACACCGAGCGGGAGGGCGAACGAGGGGCGCGGATCGTCGGCGACGACCTCCTCGCCGCCTACCGTTCCTTCGTTGCGGTCACCTACATCACCCGCCAGGCGGGCGGCCGATGACGGCAGCGGACATGATCAGGGGGACCACCGACATGCAGATCCACGAGCTTGCGCCATCCGGCGGCCCGTCGCTGGCGCTTCACGGCGGCGCCGGCGGCCGGGTCGAGGAGCTCGCCCTTGACGGGCGGGCAGCCTATGAGGACGGACTCGCCGCCGCCTACGCGGCCGGGTGGGCCGTGCTGGAGTCCGGCGGCAGCGCGCTCGACGCGGTGTGCGCGAGCGTCGAGGTGCTGGAGGACGACCCGCTCTTCAACTCCGGCCGTGGCGCGGCGCTCACCTCGACCGGGAACGTGGAGCTCGACGCATCCGTGATGACGGGCTCCGGCAGCGCCGGCGCGGTCGCCGCCTCCCGGTACGCCCGCAACCCCGTGCGGCTCGCACGCTGCGTCATGGAGCAGACCGGCCACGTGCTGATCGTCGATCCCGCAGTCGACCTGGTGGCCGGGTTCGGCCTGGAGGTGGTCGAGCCGGAGTATTTCGTCACGGATGCCCGCCGCCAGCAGCTCGAACGGGTCCAGGCGGCCCGTGCCGCGGCCTCGCGCCACGGGACCGTCGGCGCGGTCGCCCGCGACGCCGCCGGCAGTGTCGCCGCGGCGACGTCAACGGGCGGCATGGTCAACCAGTCCGACGGCCGCGTCGGCGACACCCCGATCGTCGGCGCCGGGGTGTATGCGCGCGACGGCGTCGTCGCGATCTCGTGCACCGGTCATGGGGAGTCGTTCATCGAGGGGGTCGTCGCGCACGACGTCTTCGCGCGCATCCGCTACGCCGGGGCCGAGCTGGCCGATGCGATCGCCGCCGCGTTCGCGGCGGAGATCGACTCCCGCGGGTCCACCGGGGGACTCATCGCCGTCGGCGGCGACGGCCGGATCGTGGTCGGTCACAACTCGCCCGCCATGTTCTCGGCCCACGGGACCTCCTGCGTTCCGGAGGTGCACAGTTGACTCCCGGCAGCCGGGACGCGCTCCCGCTCAAGGACCTCATCTTCCAGAGGATGGACGAGCTGAGCCACGCGGAGAAGAAGGTGGCGCGGGCACTCCTGGCGCGCTACCCGGGAGCCGGGCTGGAGAGCTCGGCCGCGCTCTCGAAGGCGGCGGGAACGAGCAAGCCCACCGTCCTGCGCCTGCTCAGCCGCCTCGGAATCGGAAGCTATCCCGAGTTCCAGCAACGCCTGCGCGACGAGGTCACCCAGTCGATGAACGCCAGTCCCGTCAGCCGCGCCCAGCAGCACCTCGCGGTGGAGCCGGAGGACACCGTGTTCGGCCGCTCGGTCGCGCTGCGCGCGGGCCTCGTTGACCGCATCGCCGAGACGGTGCCGCCGGGCGAGATCGAGCGGGCCGTCGCGCTGCTCACCGCGCCGCCGCGGCACGTGGTGGTCTCCGGCGGGTATTTCTCGCGTCTGATGGCACGGATGCTCGCGCTGCAGCTCGACCAGCTCATGCCTTCAGTCGACTATGCCGACGAGCCGCTGGGCCGCGACATCGGCAAGTACCTGCGTTTCACCGGCAAGGACTCGCTCGCCATCGTCTTCGACCTGCGTCGCTACGAGCTCGCGGCGAAGGAGCTCGTCGCTCTGGTCAAGGCACGCGGGGGGTCGGTCATGCTCATCACTGACGAGTCGCTCTCGCCCTCCGCGGAGGAGGCCGACGTCGTGCTGCCCGTCGCAGTCGACGGCGTCCCCTTCGACTCGTTCGCGGCGCTGCTCGTGCTCGTCGAGGCGCTGGTCGACACCGTGTTCCACGCGCTGGGCGACCGGGCCATCGAGCGGATGACCCAGTGGGAGCACTCCATCCACATCTACCGGGCGTTCCGCGCCGCCGCGGCCGCAGGCGGCTCCGAGCCCGCGTCGCCGTCGCACGAGGAAGAAGACGAGGACTGATGGGACAGCTGGACGGGCAGAGGGCCGTCGTCACCGGAACGGCGCAGGGCATCGGGCACGCGATCGCGGAGCTTCTGCACGAG
The DNA here is from genome assembly GCA_015655415.1 of Actinomycetales bacterium. Lineage (GTDB taxonomy): Bacteria > Actinomycetota > Actinomycetes > Actinomycetales > Microbacteriaceae > Humibacter. Next base: position 124,022 of record JAATFB010000022.1, on the reverse strand, counting down.
GAGGGTGCGACCGTTCACGGCGTCGACAGGGACACCGTCGACCTGAGCGACTCGGCCGCGGTCGACGCGTTGTTCGCGGGCATCGGCGACGTCGACATCCTGGTGAACGTCGCAGGAGGGGTGGTCGGACAGACGCACGTGCCCATCGAGGAGGTCACCGACGAGTCGTGGGACGCGGTCGTCGACGCCAATCTGCGCACCACGTTCAACTGCACCCGCGCTGCCGCGCGCTCGATGAGGCCGCGAGGCTACGGCCGCATCGTGAACATCTCCTCGGGCGCGGGTCGCAGCGTGAGCCTCACGGGGGTCCAGGCGTACACCACCGCCAAAGCCGCCGTGATCGGCTTCACCAGGCAGATGGCGCACGAGCTCGGCCCGAGCGGCATCACCGTCAACTGCATCGCGCCCGGCTTCGTGCTCTCGAACCCGACCACCCGTAGGCAGTGGGACGGATACGGCGAGGAGGGACAGAGGGCGTTGCTGGAGAGGATCGCCACTCGCCGCACGGGATCCCCGCAGGACATCGCCCGAGGCGTGCTCTTCTTCGTCGCCACGGAGGCCGGCTGGGTGAGCGGGCAGACCATATCCATCGACGGCGGACACTCGCTGTTCTGAGAGGGATGCCGACAATGACCGACACCCATGGCCCCGACCGCTCGGTCGTCGCCGAGCTCACCCGACTGGGTGAGCGCTACTTCCAGACGCAGCACTCATACGATCCCTACAACGCGACACTGCTGGGCATCGACGACTTCGACGGGCTGTCCTTCGACCCCTCTCGCGAGGCGAGCGCCCGCGCCGCCGAGGAGCTCGGCCGGATCGGCGCACGGGTGCAGGAGCTCGACCCGCACGGCCTCGACCAGGCCCAGCGGGTCGACGCCGGCGTGCTCGCCGCGCTCGTGGAGGGTGCGCGCGCGGACGCCGAGCACTCGCTGTGGGCCGCCAACGCCTCGGCGAAGAGCTACGTCAGCCGGCAGGGGCTGGTCTTCCAGGCCGTACCGGCGATGACCGTGACGAGCCGGGCATCCGCCGACCGCTATCTCAGCCGCCTCTCCCGCGTTGCGGGCACCTTCGACGCCCTGGGCGACCGGTACGCGGTGGAGGCCGCCGACAAGCGTGTGCCGACGGCGATCGGCGTCGAGCACTCGATCCGGCAGCTCGAGGGCTACCTCGCGCTGCCGCTGCCCGACGACGTCCTGCTCGCGCCGGTGCGCGGCGCGGAGGGTGCACTGCGCGAGCGGGCTGCGGGGATCGTCGCCGACACGATCCGGCCGGCGATGCGGCGGCTCGCGGAACGGCTGCGCGCCGAGCTCGCGCCCGTCGCCCGCGACGACGAGCACGCGGGCATCGGCTGGATCCCGGGCGGCGAGGCGGGATACCTGGCGTCGGTTCGCCGCCACACCACCACTGGACTCACGCCGGAGGAGGTGCACGAGATCGGGCTGCAGGAGCTCGACGAGCTCGCGCCGCTCTGGCGCGAGGTGGGTCGCAGCGCGCTCGGCGAGGAGGAACTCTCCGCCATCGTCGGGCGCATGCGCGATGACCCGGCCCTGCGCTTTTGGAGCTGTGAGCAGCTCATCGCCCTGGCGCAGGGCGCGCTCGACCGGGCCGAGGCGGCAAGGCCGGCACTGTTCCCGCCGTACGACATCGGCGCGTGCGCGATCGAGGAGATCAACCCAGTCGACGCCGACAACACCGCCATGGCCTACTACCGGCCGCCCGCCGTCGACGGGAGCCGTCCCGGCGCCTTCTGTCTGATCGCGACCGACCCGCAGCACCGCCACCGCTACGAGTACGAGGCGCTCGCCTTCCACGAGGCGGTGCCGGGCCATCACCTCCAGCTCGCCACCGCCCAGACGCTGGACATCCCGCGCTATCGTCGCCACCTGGACGTGGAGGTGTGCGCCTTCAACGAGGGCTGGGGCCTCTACGCGGAACGGCTCGCGGACGAGGCCGGCCTCTACAGCGACGACATCGCGCGGCTGGGGATGCTCTCGTTCGCCGCGCTCCGGGCATGCCGTCTGGTCGTGGACACCGGACTGCACCACCTCGGCTGGTCACGCTCGCGGGCCATCGAGTTCATGTGGGAGAACACGGCCACCACGCTCGGCCACGTTCGCAACGAGGTCGACCGCTACATCGCCTGGCCCGGCCAGGCGCTCGCCTATGTGACGGGCAAGCGCGAGATCATGCGCCTGCGCGAGCACGCCCGCTCCCGGCTCGGCCGCCGTTTCGCGCTGAAGGACTTCCATCACGCGGTGCTGCGCAACGGCGCGGTGCCGCTCGGGGTGCTCGACTCCGAGATCGCGACCTGGATGACGGACGGAGCACCCTCATGGAACTGACGATCATCGGCTCCGGCGCCATCGGCGGAACGCTCGGCGCCCACATGATCCGCGCCGGCCACGACATCACGCTGTGCGATGCGGACGCCGCGCACGTGGCGGCCATCAACGAGCGCGGGCTCACCATCGAGGGCCCCATCGACGAGTTCACGGTCGAGGCGCGAGCCGTCACCCCAGATCGGTTGCCCGACCGCATCGAGCACGCGATCGTCGCCGTCAAGAGCCTGCACACTCGCTCGGCCGCAGAGCTGCTGCGCCGGCGTCTCGCCCCCGACGGCTACGTGCTCACCGTGCAGAACGGCCTCACCGCCGACACGCTCATCGACGTCGTCGGCAGGGCGCGTGTCGTGTCGTCCTTCGTGAACTTCGGCGCCGACCTGATGGCGCCGGGTCGCATCATGCAGGGCAACGTCGCCACCTTCCGCGTCGGCGAGCTGGACGGCGGTCGGATCACGCCCCGCGTGCGCGAGCTCGCTGAGGCGCTGCCCTATGCGGAGGCCACGGACAACGTGCTGGGCTACCTCTGGGGCAAGGAGGCCTATGGCGCCATGCTGTGGGCCGGCGCCGTCTCGGACCTCACGATCGCCGAGCATCTCGAGGACCCGCGCTACCGCCCGGTGATGATCGCCATCGCGCGTGAGGTGCTCGCCCAGGCGCCGGTGAAGGTCGAGAGCTTCGACGGCTTCGACCCCGACGACATCGAGGGATCGTTGGACCGGCTCGCCGCGTTCAACCGCAGAAGCGCCAAGCAGTACAGCGGCATCTACCGCGATCTCGTCGTGCGGAAGCGCAAGACGGAGATCGACGAGATGCTCCGTGACATCTCCGGCCCGATCTTCTCCAAGGTGGCCGAGATCATCCACGACATCGAGCAGGGCCGGCGCGTCAACGAGCGAGCCAATCTCGACGAGCTGGCACGGTTCGTCGCCACCCTGTCGGCGGCCTGAGCCGCCGACCCCAGCGAGAGGACGCGACCATGCGCGCAGCCATCTACCAGGCGGCCGGAACCGTCGAGGTCCGGGACGTCCCCGATCCGGTGATCGTCGAGCCCACCGATGCGATCGTGCGCGTCGTACGGGCCTGCATCTGCGGGTCCGACCTGTGGGCGTACCGCGGCGTCATAGATCGGCCGGCCGGCTCGCGGCTCGGTCACGAGTTCATCGGCATCGTGGAGGAGGTCGGCGCCGCTGTGGCCGTCATCCGGCCCGGCGACTTCGTGGTCGCTCCGTTCCAGTGGTCCGACAACACCTGCCCCGCCTGCCGGGACGGCATACAGACCCGTTGCGTCAACGGGGGCACCTTCGGCGCGGCCGGCACCGACGGCGGGCAGGGCGAGATCGTGCGGGTGCCGCAGGCGGACGGCACGCTCGTCGCGGTGCCGGGTGGCCAGGCCGCGACCGGCCCCGATCTGTACCCGGCCCTCCTGGCGCTGTCGGACGTCGCCGCCACCGGACTGCACGGTGCCGTGCTCTCCGGCGCCCGAGCCGGCTCGACGGTCGCGGTCGTCGGCGATGGAGCCGTGGGGCTCTCCGCGGTGCTCGGCGCCCGCGCCGTGCTGGGCGCCGAGCGGGTGATCCTGATCTCGACCCATGAGGACCGTGCCGCGCTCGGCCGGGACTTCGGCGCCACCGACGTTGTCGCGGCCCGCGGAGAGGAGGGCGTCGCGGCCGTTCGGGATCTCACGCAGGGACTCGGGGTCCGTCACGTGGTCGAGGCGGTCGGCACGCCCGACTCATGGGACATGTGCGTGGGCATGGCGCGCGTCGGCGGGTCCATCGGGGCGGTGGGAGTGCCGCACACCACGCCGCAGCTCGCGCTGTTCCCTCTGCTGCGGGCGCACCTCACGGTCTCGCTCGGCATCGCCCCGGTGCGCAGGTATCTTCCGGGGCTCGTGGCGCGCGTCGCGAGCGGCTGGATCGATCCGGGTCGGGTCTTCGACCTGACCCTGCCGCTGGAGCAGGTCTCCGACGGATACCTCGCGATGGCGCAGCGCCGCTCGATCAAGACCATGCTGGTGCCCTGATGCGGATCGAGGAGGTGATCGCTGTCCCTGTGCGCGCGGGGTTCTTCGCCGATGACCAGCTCGCGATCCGCGACGGCGCGATCCGTGACGGCTTCGACTACACGGGGCAGCCGCGGATCCCGGGTTTCCGGCGCATCCGCCAGCCCGGGGAGGCCGTGTCGGTGCTTCTCGTGCTCTCCGACGGCTCGGTGGAGTACGGTGACTGCGCCGCCGTGCAGTACAGCGCAGCGGCAGGGCGCGACCCGTTGTTCACCGCAGACGACGGAGTGGCCGCCGTCGTCCGGCACGTCGCACCGATGCTGCGCGGCGCCCGCCTCGACGACGGATTCCGCACGCTCGCCGCCCGCATCGACACGGCGGGGGCGGGCGGTTCGGCACTGCACACCGCCGTGCGGTACGGGGCGAGCCAGGCCGTGCTCGCGGCCGTCGCGCGCGACCGCCGCATCACCATGGCCGAGGTCATTCGGGACGAATACCACACCGGCGCCGCACTCGAGCCCGTCCCGCTCTACGCTCAGACCGGCGACGAGCGCCACGGCAACGCCGAGAAGATGATCCTCAAGGGCGTGGACGTTCTGCCCCACGGCCTCATCAACAACGTGCCCGAGAAGTTCGGCGCCCGCGGCGAGACGCTCGTTGAGTACCTCGGCTGGCTGGTGGGCCGCATCGCGGAGCTCGCACCCTCGCCCGACTACCGGCCGCGACTGCACCTGGACCTGTATGGCAGTGCCGGCATCGCGTTCGCCGGCGACCTCGACGCCGTCGCCGACTACCTGAGCGGACTCGGTCGTCTGGCGGAGCCGTACGAGCTCGCCGTGGAGCATCCGGTCGACGGCGGCAGCCGAGACGCGCAGGTCGCCACGCTCGCACGGCTGCGCGGCCTGCTCGCGGCCAGGGGGTCGCTCGTGCGGATCGTGGTCGACGAGTGGTGCAACACGCTCGAGGACGTGCGGGCGTTCGTCGAGGCACAGGCCGCGGACGTCATCCATGTCAAGACGCCCGACCTCGGCAGCATCGCCGACACGGTCGAGGCGCTGCTGCTGGTGCGGAACGCGGGACTCGAGGCGTATTGCGGCGGCACCTGCAACGAGACCGACCGCTCGGCTCAGGTCAGCGCGCACGTCGCGATGGCGTGCGAGGCATCGCAGGTGCTCGCCAAGCCAGGGATGGGGGTCGACGAGGGGCTCATGATCGTGGGGAACGAGATGGCCCGCACCGCGGCGCTCGCGCGAACCAGGCCGTCACCGGCCGGGGAAGGGGTGCCGCGATGAGCGGGCTCGTGCTGCCGACGACGCAGGAGGTGCTCGCCGGTCTGCGCGAGTACGTCGCGATCCCGAGCGACAGCCGCAACGCCCCGCCGGAGACGATGCGGCGGGCCGCGGAGTGGATCGCGACCCGGCTCGCCTTCGCCGGCGCCCGGCTGGAGGAGACGGCGGGCAATCCGGTCGTGCGAGCGGACGTGCTCGGGGTGCCGGAAGCTCCGACCGTGCTGATCTACGGCCACTACGACGTGCAGCCGACCGGAGACCTCGCCGAATGGCCGAGCCCGCCGTTCGATCTCACGGTCGACGGCGAGGTCGCCTACGGGCGGGGCGCCTCCGACGACAAAGGTCCCGTCTACCTCGTCGTCGCACTGCTCGACGCGCTGATCGGGCAGCGCGGCGGGCTGCCCCTCAACGTCAGGATTTTGCTGGAGGGTGAGGAGGAGATCGGCAGCCCCCACCTGCCCGGGTACGTGCGGGACCATGCGGACGAGCTCGCCTGCGACCTGGTGATCTCGGCCGACGGAGCCCAGTGGCGCCCCGACGAGCCCTCGCTCTCGGTGGCGTCGAAGGGCCTGGTCTCGTGCGAGATCATCGTCACCGGCGCATCCGGCGACCTGCACTCGGGCCGCTACGGCGGCACCGTCGCCAACCCGGTGCACGCCCTCGTCACGATCCTCGCGAGCCTGCACGCGGCCGACTGATCCGTCGCGGTGGCCGGCTTCTACGACGGCGTGCCGTCGCTTTCCCCATCGCGCCGCGGCGAGATCGCGGCGGTGCCGTTCGACGAAGCGGAGTATGCGGCGCGGATCGGCGTGCCCTAGCTGTTCGGGGAGGCCGGCCTCTCGACCCTCGAAAGGCTATGGGAGCGGCCGACGCTGGAGATCAACGGGGTCGCGGGCGGCGGCGGGTACACGGTCATCCCGCACCGGGCGGTCGGCCATGTCTCCTGCCGGCTCGTCGGCAGGCAGGATCCGCAGAGGGTGCTGCGCGTGATCCGCGAGCATGTCTCCGGGGTGACTCCGCGCGGGGTGCGGGCCACGGTCGAGCAGACCGGTGGCGCGGTGCCGGCGTACCGGATCCCCGACGACCACCCCGCCATCGCGGCCGCCACGGCTGCACTCGAACGCGTCTACCCGGGCAAAGGGGTGCTGCACGCCGTCATCGCGGGCACGCTGCCGGCGGCGACGCTCTTCGAGGAGGCGCTCGGCGCCAAGACGCTGTTCTTCTCGTTCGCCTACGCCGACGAGCGGGCGCACGCCCCTGGCGAGTTCCTGCGCCTGCGTCGCATCCCCGAGGGCATGCGTGCCTGGGCCGTGCTCCTCGACGCCCTCGCCTCCGGGCCGCACCGGCTTCGGCCGGCAACCGAACCGACCAGCGGGGTCGCGCGATGACGAACGGGTACCGGTCCTTCGGCTATCTGGATTCCGAGCCGGACGCCTTCGCCCGCTTCCCGCTCGCGCCGGAATCCGGCCGGGTGCCACGCTACGACGGGCGATTCGATGTCGCCACCGTCGAGCGCGCCGAGCGGCTCCTGTCCGACCATGTCATCGTCAGCCTGCACGATCATCCCGTCCTGTTCCCGGCCGACATGGCGCTGACACCGCAGTACAACCGCACCGGGCGGCAGCACACCGCGTTCGCCGGCCTGGCGGAGTCCGGCCTCACGATCGTGTTCGACAACATGATGGACGGCACCGCCTACGTCACCGGCACGGCGCCCTGGCAGTGGGAGGACGTGGTTACCGACCTGGGGATGCGGCAGGCCGACATCGCGCACCAGGAACAGGTCGTCGTCGTCCGCTCGCTGGCCGACATCGAATCGGCCAAGCGCGAGGGACGGACCGGCATCGTCTTCGGTCTTGAGGCCGCGACGCCGATCGGCAACTCGCTCGACCGGATCGACGTGCTGTACGGGCTCGGCCTGCGGCAGATCGGCATCGCGTACTCGGACTCGAACGCGCTCGGCGCCGGACTCAACGAGGCTGACGACTATGGGCTGACGGACTTCGGCCGCAGGGCCGTGAGGCGCATGAACTCGCTCGGTCTGGCCATCGACGTGTCGCACTCCTCCGACCGCACCGGGATCGAGACCGCAGCGGCCAGCGCCGCCCCGGTCCTCATGACCCATGCCGGGGCCAGGGCGCTGTGGGACATCCCCCGGCTGAAGAGCGACGACGCGCTGCGTGCCGTCGCCGAGACGGGCGGCGTCATCGGCATCTCCGCCGCCCCGCACACGACCATCTCGTCCCGGCACCGGAAGCACTCGATCGCGTCGGTCATGGATCATCTCCACTACTGCGCCGAGCTCGTGGGCATCGAGCACGTCGCCTTCGGCCCCGACACCCTGTACGGCGACCACGTCGGGCTGCATCGCACGTTCTCGGCGCTGCTCGGTCACTCCGCGGAGCACGGCCCGGAGCATCCGGTGGTCGAGTACGTCGACGGCGTCGAGAACCCCAGCGAGAGCTTCCACAACCTCGCCGCCTGGCTCGTGCGCGACGGGCTGTCCGACGACGAGATCGTGGCGGTGCTGGGCGGGAACGTCCTCCGTGCGCTCGGCGAGATCTGGTGACCGCCTCGGCGGCACGGAAGGCAAGAGGAATGTCACAGCTCACGGGCCTGGCACCGGCGCTCTGGGCGCCCAGCACGCAGATGGGATCGGCGCAGGGCCACCAGGAGCTGATCGTGCGGGGCGAGGGAGCCTATCTCTACACCGCGGACGGCCGACGGCTCTTCGACGGCACGGCGACGCTGTGGTTCGCGAACATCGGGCACGGGCGCGCCGACATCGCCGATGCGGCCGCCCGGCAGATGCGTGAGCTCGAGACGTTCCAGATCTGGGGCGGATACCTGCACCCGCGCGTCATCGAGCTCTCGGAGCGCCTCACCGGGCCGATGGCCCCGATCCCCGACGCGAAGGTGATGTTCGGCTCCGGCGGCTCCGATTCGGGCGAGATCGCGTTCCGGCTGGCGCGGCTGCACTGGCAGCTTCGCGGACGCGAGTCGAAGGTGCGCATCCTCAGCCGGCACAACGCATACCACGGGCTGCACGCCTTCGGCACGAGCCTGCACGGCAGCAGGGCGGTGCGCGAGGCCTACGGCGGCGGCCCGCTGGTGCCGGACACGGGCTACATCGACCGCGACGACATCGACCTGGTGCGCGTGACGATCCTCGACGAGGGGCCGGACACCATCGCCGCCATCGTCGCCGAGCCGATCATCGGCTCGGGCGGCGTGTATCCGCCTACGCCCGGCTACCTGAGGGGCCTGCGCGAGCTGTGCGACGAGTTCGACATCCTGCTCATCTTCGACGAGGTCATCACGGGCTTCGGCCGCACCGGCGAATGGTTCGGCTCGCAGCGCTATGGCGTGGTCCCCGACCTCACCATGTTCGCGAAGGGGATCACCTGCGGGTACGTCCCGCTCGGCGGCGTCTTCGTCGCCCGTAGCGTGTGGGAGCCGTTCTGGAGCGAGGACCCCGCGTACCTCTACACCTTCGGGGTGACCTACGCCGGGCACGCGACCGCGTGCGCGGTCGCGCTGGCCGTGCTCGACGTGATCGAGCGAGAGGGGCTCCTGGGCCGGGTGAAGGAGCTCGAAGCGCGGATGTCGGCGGGGCTGGGCCGCCTCGCCGCGCTGTCGCAGGTCGTCGAGGTGCGAGGAGAGGGTCTGATGGCCGCGGTGCGACTCGACGAGGCGGTCTCGGCGCCGGACGTCGCCCGGCGGCTGCGCGAGAGCGGCGGGATGCTCGTGCGTCCGGTCGCGGACAACTCGATCGTGCTCTCGCCCCCGTTCATCACCACCGACGATCAGCTGGACGACCTGCTCGCCGCCATCGGCGACGCGGCCATGCGAGCTGATGCGGCCCATAACGCAGTTCGGGTCGGAATCCGGCCCGCAGTGCGACGTGAAGTGGCGTCTCACGGCGGCGATCGGGACGGGGCGGCCGGGTCGGGATGATCGGGACGGATCTGACAGAGTGGAGCGGTACGTCGGGGCTCGGTCAGGAGGATGCATGTCGGACGGCGACACCGATCGCAACGGAAGGCTGGTGCTGATCCGGCACGGCGAGACGCCGTGGAGCCGGGTGGGCCGGCACACCGGCGTCACCGACCTCACGCTCACCGAGCGCGGCGAGCAGCAGGCGCGCGACCAGGGCTCCATGCTGAGGGGTCACCACTTCGCCATGGTGCTGTGCAGCCCGAGGATGCGCGCCCGCCGCACGTCGGCGCTGGCCGGCTACGCGCATCCCACGATCGACGACGACCTCGTCGAATGGGACTACGGCGGCTACGAGGGGATCACGACGCCGCAGATCATCGAGTCCCGGGGCGGACGGCCCTGGGATCTCTGGCATGACGGCGTCATCCCGGGAGAGACCCCGGGGGAGTCGCCCGAGCAGGTGCAGGCGCGTGCGCAACGGGTGATCGACAAGTGCACCGACTGCCTGACGAGGGGGGAGGACGTGCTGTTGGTCTCGCACGGACACTTCCTGCGGATGCTCTCCGTCACGTGGGCCGGGCTGCCCGTTACCGCGGGAGCGGTCATCCGATTGGACACCGGCAGCGTCTGCGAGCTCGGCTATGAGCACGACCTGCAGGCGATCCTGCGCTGGAACTGTCCCCCCGACCCGCGCACCGACTTCAGCTGAGGATCGCGCCCGCCGTGCCGCAGGCGACCCGCACGTGGGGGTGCGTGTCCATCACCGCTCAGATCTCGTACGTGTCGCCCGGCTGCAGATCGATGAAGCGACCGCCGCCCTGCTCCGTCGCCCACCTGATGCGGTCGTCCGCCATCTGCTTGCCGGCAACGGAGCTGACCATCTCGTGGGTGGAGAACGTGCGCCTGGGCTTCAAATCCAGCACGTAGTCGATGAACTCGGACGCCTTAAGCCAGGGCGCCGACGACGGCACGGCGAGCACGTCGATCTCCGTCAGGTCGGGGACGGCGAACGAGTCGCCGGGGTAGACGAGGGCGTCGTCCACGACGACTCCGATGTTGTCCACGACGGGGATGGAGGAGTGGATCACGGCGTGCTCGCCGCCGAAGAAGCGCAGCCGGAACGGGCCGGCCTCGACGGCGTCACCGGGGTGGACGACCGTGACGGTGAAGTCGCTCGCGGCCCTCGCGACGCCCTCCGGGCCGTAGATGACGGCGTCCGGGCTGGTGTCCAGGATGCGCCTGAGCTGCTCGGGCGTCCAATGATCGGCGTGTTCGTGCGTGATGACGACCGCGACCGTGTTCGTGGCCTCGGTGATCGGCGTCGTGAACGAGCCAGGGTCGATGAAGAGCCTCTTGCCGTCGTCCTCGAGGACGAGCGCGGCGTGTTCGAGCTTGGTGAGTTTCATGCTTCTATTCTCGCGCGCCGGGAATGACGCCGTTCGCATGGCGTTGAATACCCCTAGGGGGTATTATGACCGCGATGAACGAACACGCCCACGACCCCGCGCCGCACGACGATCGCAGACTCGAGCACACTGCACACGTCCACGATGGGCCCGGGCACGAGGCGCACGGGCACGGTACACATGAGCATGGCGTTCACGAGCACGGCGCGCACGAGCACCACGAGCACGGCGTGGGGGACTCGCACGGTGCACACGACCATGGTGCACACGACCATGGTGCTCACGGCCACGGTGCTCACGACCCCGCCCAGTTCCGTCGAAGGTTCTGGTGGAGCCTGGCGCTCACGGTGCCCACCATGGTGTTCTCCACCGGGCTGCAGGAGATCGTGGGCGCGAGCGGGCCCCGGTTCGCGGGTAGCCAGTACATCCCCGCGATATTCGGCGTGGCCGTGTTCGTCTACGGCGGGCTGGTGTTCGTGAGGGGTGCCTTCGCGGAGCTTCGGACGCGGCGACCCGGCATGATGACGCTGATCGCGCTCGCCATCGTGGTCGCCCTCGGCTACAGCCTCGCGGTGACGTTCGGCCTGCACGGCATGGACTTCTGGTGGGAGCTCGCCACCCTCATCACGATCATGCTGCTCGGACACTGGATCGAGATGTCGGCCGTGATGGGTGCGCAGAACGCGCTCGGCGAGCTCGCCACGCTGCTTCCCGACACGGCGGAGGTGGTCGATGGCGACGCGGCGGCTGGAGGGTCGGCGGGCACGCGATCCGTTCCGGTGGCGCAGCTGCGCGTCGGCGACCGGGTCTTGGTGCGGCCGGGGGCGAGCATCCCGGTCGATGGCGTCGTGGTGTCCGGCCGTTCCGAGGTGGACGAGTCGTTGCTGACAGGCGAGTCGGCGAGCGTGGCGAAGGAGGCGGGGGCGTCCGTGGTCGCCGGAAGCGTGAACCGTTCGGGGTCGCTCACCGTGGAGATGACGAAGGAGCCGGACGACACCGCGATCGCGGGCATAATGCGGCTCGTCGAGGAGGCGCAGGCCAGCAGGTCTGGGGCACAGCTGCTCGCCGACCGCGCTGCCGGGTGGCTGTTCTTCGTGGCGCTCGCATCGGCGGCGGCCACCCTCGTCGCGTGGCTGGTGCTGCGTCCAGCCGACCCGAGCTTCGTGCTGGAACGCGTCGTGACGGTGCTGATCATCGCCTGCCCGCATGCGCTCGGGCTCGCGATCCCGCTCGTCGCACAGATCGCGACCTCGCTCGGAGCGCGCAACGGCCTGCTGGTGCGCAGCCGTTCCGCCCTGGAGGACGCGCGCCTCACCGACGTCGTGCTGTTCGACAAGACGGGCACGCTCACCGCGGGACGACAGGGGGTGGTCGAGGTCATGGCCGCCGACGGCGTGGACGAGGAAGGCGTGCTGGAGCTCGCCGCCGGCGTCGAGGCCGACGCCGAGCACCCGATCGGGGCCGCCGTGATCGCCGCAGCCCGGGAGCGCGGGGTCGCAGTGCGGAGGGTCGAGCAATTCCAGGCGCTGCAGGGACGGGGCGTCACTGGCGTGCTGTCGGGGGAGCGCGTCACGGTCGGATCGCCCCGCGTCGTCGCGGAGCGAGGTCTGCGACCGCCCGCCGCTATCGCCGAGGCGGCCGAGCGCGCGCAGCGAGAGGGCAACACGGTGGTGTTCGTGATCATCGGCGAGCCGGAGCGATCCCGGGTCGCCGGCATGATCGCCGTGGCCGATGTCGTGCGGCCGGAGTCCGAGGCCGCCGTCGTCGCGCTGAGGAGGCGCGGGATCCGCGTGGCGATGCTCACCGGAGACTCCCGGCAGGTGGCCCGTGCGGTGGCCGCGCGGCTGGGCATCGACGAGGTGATCGCCGAGGTCCTTCCCGAACAGAAGGCATCCGCGGTCGCCGAACTGCAGAAGGATGGGTCGCGGGTGATGATGGTGGGCGACGGGGTGAACGACGCACCCGCGCTCGCCCAGGCGGACGTCGGCGTCGCGATCGGCGCCGGCACCGACGTCGCGATCGAGTCCGCCGGGATCGTGCTCGCGGCAAGCGATCCGCGGGGGGTGCCGATGACGCTGACGCTGTCGTCGCGCACCTATCGCACGATGACGCAGAACCTCTGGTGGGCGGCCGGGTACAACATCGTTGCCATCCCGCTGGCCGCCGGGGTGCTGGAGCCGTTCGGCGTAGTGGTCTCTCCTGCCCTCGGCGCCGTGCTGATGAGCGTGTCCACCATCGTCGTCGCCCTCAACGCCCAACTGCTGCGTCGGGTGCGACTGGCCTGAGACGGGCATCCGATCCGGCACCGAGGCCACGCCCGCAGGAGCCATCGGCGTGCGGTGACGGCCCGCTCGTCCGGCGGGCGGTTCCTCCCTACCTGGCGGCCGGGTTCGGTCATAATCGGGTGCTATGACCAGCGCGCCGGGCGGCGGCGTCCCGGAGGGGGCGTCCACCCCGGCGCGCGTCGCCGTGGCCATCAACCCCCAGGCGTCCTCTGGCCGCCGTCGCGAGGTGGGCCCTGCGGTCGTCCGGGCCCTGCAGACCGAGGGCCGGGAGGTCGTCGTGCTCGCCCAGCCGAACTACGAGCTCCTGCGGCGTGAGACCGTGCGCGTGATCGAGGATGGCGTCGACGCCCTCGTGGTGGTGGGCGGCGACGGAATGGTGAGCCTGGGCGTGAACATCCTCGCCCAGACGTCGGTGCCTCTCGGCATCGTGGCCAGCGGCACGGGCAACGACATGGCACGCAGCCTCGGGCTGCCGGTCGGCGACACGGATGCCTCGATCGTGGCGTTGCTGGACGCCGTCTCCCGCGGGCCGCGCCGCATAGACCTGGGAAGGGTGCGGCACGGCGCCCTGTCCACGTGGTTCGCATGCGTGCTCTCCGCGGGCTTCGACGCGATGGTCAACGAGCGCGCCAACCGGATGGTCCGGCCTCGGGGCCGTCACCGTTACACGATCGCGATGGCGCGCGAGCTGCTCACGTTCCGGGCCGCGCGCTACCGGCTGACGATCGACGGGGTGATCACGACGCCGGAGGCGATGCTCGTCTCGGTGGCCAACGGCCGCTCGATCGGCGGTGGCATGATGATCGCGCCGGGCGCCGAGCTCGACGACGGGCTGCTCGACGTCTTCGTCGCCGACCGGATGCCCAGGCATCGTTTCCTGCGGGTGTTCCCGCGGGTGTTCCGCGGCGAGCACACCGCGTTGGCCGAGGTGCACACCACCAGGGCCAGGTCGGTCGTGATCGAGGCCGGGGGAATCGTGGCGTACGCGGACGGCGAGCGCATCGGCGCCCTGCCGGTTGAGGTGTCCGCCGTGCCCGGCGCCCTGCTCGTCTACGCATGAGCACGCGCCGCGCTCCCACTGCCCGGTTTGTCCGGCGCACAGGCCGTATGGCATACTCGATGAGGTGCTTTTCACGGCACAGGTCCGGCCCCATCGTTTAGCGGCCTAGGACGTCGCCCTCTCACGGCGGTAACGCGGGTTCAAATCCCGCTGGGGTCACCTCGGCCCGGTTCCCTTGTGCACACAGGGGAGCCGGGCCTCTTTACTCGCCTTCGGCTCGTGCGGCTCTCTGCAACGGTGCGACGGAGGTCGGCGGGTCCGCCCTCTCGCCTCCAGGCGTCGGCCGGGCTCGCCATCGGGGTGGTCAGGAACGCTGGTAAAGTCCGAGCCGAGCGAGAGCAGCGTAGATGCCTCCCAGCACGATCGCGTCGGAGCCGAGCGCGGAGATCTCCACCGACATCGGATAGAGGACGGACTTTCCGATGTGCTCGAGGATCATCTTCTCGATCGGGAATCCGATCTCTGACATCGGACCGCCGATCACGATGCACTCTGGATCGAACAGGAGCTGTAGCACCCGGATGCCGCGGCTGAATCTGCCGACGAGCGGCTCGATGGCGCGGCGTTGCTTTTCGCTGGGTGGTCGTTTCGCAAAGAGGGCGAGCAGAGCTGCTTCGCTATCCGCGAAGTCCTGCGCGCCTGTCGAGGGTGCCCGACGTCGGTCTCGATCCAACGAGCGAAGGGTGTCGAGGACCGAATCGGCTCCGACCATCTGTTCGAAGTACGCTTGCGGGTGCTCTCTGGCGGAGTTCGCGTCTTCATCTCCGAAGAGGTCCAGATATCCTATTTCGCCGGCCGCGAACCGTGACCCTCGGATGAGCTTGCCATCGATGATGATGCCCGTTCCGATCCGCTTGCCCCAATGCACGTAGACGACCGATTGGCGGTCGGCGGACACGCCTCGCCACGACTCCGCCATGACGGCCAACTTGACATTGTTCTCGACCACGACCGGGCAGTCGAGGCGCTCCTCGAGGACCCGACGGAGCGGCAAGCCGTCCAGTCCCGGAATGATCAGGTCAAGGTCCACCAGTCCGGTGGAGGGGTCGACGATCCCCGCCAAGCCGATCGCGACGCTCCTGAATCGCGCGTCGGTCGCCCGCGTCGACGAGAGGTCGCGGACGATTCCTTCGATCAGGTCGTACACCTCATCTGCGGATGGGGTCGGGGCGATCTTCCGCTCGAGATGATCGGCCACGTTCCCTGACAGGTCGGCCAGCGCGGCACGGAGGACCGGAGGGTCGAACTCGACGCCGATCGTGTATCCAGCCTCGGCGCCGAATCTGAACGACTGGGCCGGCCGGCCGAGTCTGCTTGCTGCTTCCTCCGGCGCCGGAAGAGGACGAGCGAGCCCGTCGTTCTCGAGGATACGAACGGCGCGACTGACGGCGGGCCGTGAGAGGCCGGTCTCGGCGGCGATGTCGCTGATTGTGACGCTCGAGGTGCGCTGCAAGACCGAGAGCACGACCGCCGCGTTCATCTGGCTGAGCACGAACGCGCCCTTGCCCACCACGGGCCCTGACGCCGTGCGGGGCGCCCCTACCAGTGGTAGTCGAGGTCCGCGCTCATCGAGCACGTCGGTTGGTGCGTCTCTCATCTGTTCCCGTCCAAAGGCAGGGTGGCCGCGGTACTTTCCCTTCCCAGAGTCCTTCTGCATGGTAGTCGCAGGGCGGGGAAGTACTGCCTCATGCGCCGGAAAGGTCGCCTGTTCAGCATGCATGTGGTAATAATAACGAACGTATCGTAATCAAATCCGTTCACCGCACTGGCGTGGTGTCCGACAAGAGCAGAGGCAGCCACATGATTTCGAGAAAGAGAAGAGTGAGAGCACTCGGGGCGCTCGCGGGCACAGCCGCCCTCCTGCTCGTCGTGGCCGGATGTTCGGCGGCAAACGGCAGTGGGGGATCCTCGGACACCAAGGGGGTGACCATCAGCGTGGTCCTGGCGAGCAACCCGCCCCCCGCCTCCGAGCTGGCTCAGTTCACGAAAGCGACCGGCATCAAGGTCAAGTGGTCCAACATCGACTGGGACTCGTTGCAGACCAAGATCACTGCGGCTGCGTCCGCGAAGACATACTTCGCAGACGCTACGGACGTCGATTGGTCCCGTGTCGGGCAGCTCGGCAAGCTTGGGTGGTTCCACCCGATGCAGGACTACCTCGACACGAAGGCGCTTGCGAAGGACATTCCCCAGATCGCGGCCGCCACCTACAAAGGAAAAGTGGTGGGGATCCCCTACGACAGCTTCTTCCAGGTGACCACCATCAACAAGGACCTCTTCGCTAAAGCGGGGATCACCACCACGCCGACCACGATCGCGGAGTACACGAGCGATCTGCAGAAGGTGAAGTCCGCCGGAGTCGTCCAGTATCCCTTGAACATCCCGTTCGCGGCAGCTGAGGGCCTCTCGACGTATTGGTATCAGGTGACTGCGGCGTACGGCGGCACTGTGCTGGATGCGAAGGGCAATCCACTCTTCACGAGCCCCGGCTCCGCCGGATACAAGGCGGCAGCGTGGATGATCGACGCGATGAAGAGCGGCCTGGTGCCACCGGGCAACATCAACGTCACCGACAGCCAGGGCATGCAGACGCTCATGGCCAAGAACACCGTCGCAAGCACGTTCTCCGACTACTCGGGCAACGTCGGCAGCATCTACGACGTTCCGTCGTCGTCCACTGTCGCCGGCCAGGTCGAGTACATCCACACCCCGGGTCTGCACAAGACCGCGAAAAGCCTCACGAGCGCCGACAGCATCGGAATCCCCACCACGGCGAAGTATCCGAAGGCGGCGGCCAAGTTCATCTCCTGGTTCATCTCCAAGGACAGCCAGCTGGACTTCGCCGGCGCCAACGGCCCCAGCAAGGTCATATCAGGGTTCGCGCTGCCTGCGCGGGTCAGCGCGGTACAGGCACTCACATCCCGGGGCAAACTCAGCGGCGGTGAGACGCTGAGCGACATCCTGAAGAACTCGACGCAGCCGATCTTCCCCGATGGTGTTCCGACCTGGTATCCGGCCTTCTCTCGGGCGGTCAACACCAATCTGCACGCGGCGGCGACCGGAGACATGACCACTGCGGCGGCCATCGCGGCTATTGCGGCCACGACAAGAAGCCTGGCCAGCGGCAAGGGCTCGTAGCCACGGCAGCGACGACAGCCGAGGGCCGCTCTCCCGATCGGGGAGAGCGGCCCTCTGGTGTTCGGGTCAGTAGTCGAATCGCGGCTCGGTCTTCCACCTGCCGCGGGTGAAGTCCGGGATGTCGATCCTCGCGCTCCGATCGGCCACGGATTGCTCGGACAGCGGGGCGATCGCGCTCCAGGAGACGGCATCGTAGACCGACAGCGGTGTCGGCGCACCGCTGCGCACGGCGTCGGTGAAGGCAAGCAGTGTCATGTAGTCGGATCCGAAGTGCGACGACGAGCCGGGCGTCTGCGCGGCTGCTGCATTCTGTGTCCACAGCGGATGCTCGAACTCGTCGAGCACCGGAGCCAGGTCGTGCCATTGCCACTCGCCGTTCGGCGCGGTGCGGCCTCTGTCCCAGTGCCGGTCGATGCTGAAGTAGCGTCCATTGTCCTCGGCGGTCGGCTTCTCGAGGATGCCTTTCGTGCCCTGGTAGCGCAGGTCCTCATCGAGCGGGCGCCACGAGTGGGTGTCGTGGTAGAGCGTGATCGTCTTCTCGTTCTCGAGCTTGATGAGTGTGACATTGACGTCGCCGTTCGCGAACGGCTGCGCGAGACCGGGATGGTCTGGGCCGAACCGCTCCCGGATGTAGTTGGTCATACCGTGCTGCGGACTCGACATCGAGACCAGGTAGTCCATCCTGGTGCCCCGGTTGACGTCCATCATGAGTGCCGCGAGCCCGAGCTGGTGGGTTGGATAGAGATTGCCGTTCCGTTCGATCGACTGCGTCCCACGCCACTCGAGCGCACCGGTGTCGGCGCCGCGTTCGTCGAACTTCACGTAGCGCACGTCGTGGTTGTAGGCGCCGACGGAATGGAACAGATCACCGATGAGCCCGGCTCGCACGGCGTTGAAGATCGCCATGGTGTCGCGCCGATAGCAGTCGTTCTCGAGGATCATGAGTGGCGTGCCGGTGCGCTCGGAGGCCTCGACGAGCTCCCAGCACTCGTCGAGCGTCACAGCGGCGGGAACCTCGACCCCTGCGTACTTACCGGCATTCAGCGCGGCGAGCATGATCGGCGCGTGCAGATCCCACGGCGTCGCCGTGACCACGCCATCGACGTCGGAGCGCTCGATCGCGGGGCGGTAGTCGTCGTTGGCGATCACGATGCCGGCGGGCAGGGGCTGGCCGGCGGCGACACAGCTTGCCTTGGCCCTCTCGACGCGCTCAGCGGAGGTGTCGGCCACCACGGTGACCTCGGCGTGTGGCAGGGCGAGCAGTGTGCGCAGCAAGCCGCTGCCACGGTCGCCCACCCCGATCAGCGCAATGCGTGCCACGCGCCCGTTCGGCGCTTCTGTGTTCATTCGGTTCTCCCCTTGTCGTGGACCATCAGAAGTAGTACGAGACGGTCCAGCTGGTGCTCTCGCCGGCGGCGAGGGATCTGTCCAGGTGTGGCTCCCAGGAGAAAGTGCGGCTGTTTCCCCAGATCGGCAGAAGCGACGGCGCGTAGTCGATGTCGGCGGCGATAAGGCCCAGGGTCGGGTGCCGCTGCAGGATCGTCATGCCGGGACCGGTCCGGTGCTCGAGCGCGGCGTACTCGCCCGGTTCGGTGGCCGGGCTCGTTCGCACGATGAAGCCGTCGTCGCGCACGCCGAACGCGCTCTTCTCCGGAAGGCGCACCTGCGTCGAGAAGCGAACCAGCTCGGGCGACTCGGGCACCGGGAAGAAAGGGTGCGGAAACCACGTGAACACGAACTGCTGCGCGCTCCTGTTGGAGACGGTCGTGGTCGAGATGAGCGTTCGCCCGACAAGGGTGAGTGACCGCGTGAGGACGATCGTGAGCTCGTCGATCCTGTGGATGACCGATGCCGTGAGCGAGTCACGGTCGCAATGCGCGATCACCCACTCGTCGAACCGAACCACCGAGGAGAGATTCCTAGAGCATGTGCCGACGCCTAGCACGAGGACCAATGGGTCGTCGACCTGGGACGGGAAGAGAGGCGTCGCGGCGAACGAGTCCGGTATGCCCTGCCCGTGGTACCACTCGAAGGTGTCGGGATACGTGGGACCGGTGAGGAGTGGGCCGAGCCGGACGTCCTCGATCTGGAACACGTAGCCGCCGGCGCTGTAGCGCGATCCGAGCAGTCCTCGATCCTCGTTGGGGTGCAGCACAGAGACGGCGAGCTCTCTGTTGCCGAGCTCGATCACGCGTCGCTGCCCGCCGGTTGCGGCAGAGAGGCGAGCTCGGCGACCTCCGCGACGGAGAGCGCATGGTCGTGCCAGCATTCGTCGATGAGACCGGTGCCGGTCCGCGGCGTCGCGACATCGACGCCGAGATCGCCGGCGATTTCCCCCGTGCGCTCCGCAACCAGCTCTGCGTCGAGGTAGAGCCGCACGGTCGCACTCGATCGCACCGCGACGACATGGTGGCGTCCCGGCGGGATGGCGGACTCGGAGGTCGCGACCGTTCCCGCCGACATGGCGTACACGCCACCGAGACGGGCATCTCCCGCGTCGTCTCGATACGAGCTCGTGCAATTGCCGGTTGAGATGAAGAGCCGACCGTCGTGCTCCACCATGCTCGTCACACGACCCCACTCGCGCATGAGGTCATCTCCTGGGGCGCCCTCGTTCTCTCTCATGCCCTCGCGGTCGCGCCAGCCGCTCTCGGCGACACTGGCTGCACGCCAACCGGCGGGTGTGTTGAAGCGGCGAATCGAGGTCCAGCGACTCCCGCCGTCGTGGCGGGCGACGTCGGCGTAGGGCAACGCCCCCGCGTAAAGCATGCCGTTGTACGTCTGCAGCGCGTTGATCTCGGTCGCCTCCGCGGGTGCGCCCAGGTCGTTCCACGCCCCAGTGACCCGGTCCCGGCGCGACACGAAGCCGTTCGGCCACGATCCGACCAGCAGATCGTCGCCCTGCCGAGCGAGGGAGTGGAGCTGACTCGCCTCGACCCCATCGGCGCGCGGATTGCCCTCAGGCCGCCACGTCGCGCCGTCGAACGACCAGACCTGACCCGGATCCACCGTACCGACCCACAGGCGGCCGTCAGACACGTGGAGCGGATGCGCGTATGTGGGCAGCGACACGGCCACCGACCACCCCTTATCGCCGTCGAACACGTGAACGGCGTCATCGTCGCCCGAAGCATACAGCCGCCCCGCATAGCTCCCGAGCCCATTGATCCGGCGGCACTCTCCCGGCTGACCGCAGTCCTCCCAATCCCCGGGAGCGATCATGCGGTACACGTGAACCGGCGAAAGCGGCAGCTCGTTCACGAGCGTCCAGTCATAGGTCCACGCGGCCACATAGAGAGAGGCGCCGTGCACGACCATTGGGCCGATCCCGTGAGCATCGACGCCTTGCGGACGCCCGAGGCTCTGCCAGCGCCTGCCGCCGAGATAGCGATAGACCCCACCCCTCCTCGAGAGGTCGCTCGAGTCCGTGGTCGCCGCATGGAGCGCGCCGTCAAACACGGTGAGCGAGTTGCTGACATAGCGAGACTTCGGATCCGGGAACCCACAGTCTTCCCACGATGCCGCAGAGCCCGCGTCGATGCCGTAACTCAGGCGCACCGCGTCGCCCTGCGACGAGTAGCCACCGCCCCCGGACACGAGCGACAGCGTCAGGCCGCGTCGCTGCGTCCTATCGAACCAGGACACGAGGGTGGCGTCCTGATCCTCGCCGTGCTCTCCCACATCGAACCAGCCCGACAGAGAGAAGTCAGCGTTGAGGATTCGCGGCAGCACCGGCGCAGACATGTTGGGCCCTTTCGCGGCCGGTGCCCCACGGTAGCCGGAGCACCCGGACGATGATTGATTACGATACGTTCGTTATTATTAGCACAGAAAGCCGACGCGCTCGACTGCTGCACGGCCGGGAGCCGGGAAGACCAGGAGCAGGCGACGGGTCCGACTCGGGATCGACTGGCCCGCCTCCGCCTCCGCCTCAGCGACCGACAGACCGGCGGCCAGGCGGTGCTTGCACAGTCTCACGTGAAGAGGTCGGCCGTGCCGTCTCTCGGATCGAGCGGTACACCCTCAACCGAGTCCTCGTCCGCACCCGCCCAGCAGGTCCGAGACCGCACCCGTCGGACGGATCGCCTGACGAACGACTCGACCGGCTGCCTGTTCTGGTTGCATGGTGCAGGCGCTGATCACCGGGGTGTCGAGGCCCGGAAAACCACGGTGCTGGCCGAACTCGCTGAGCGTGGTCTTCTGCTGTCAACCCCGTGGTCGATGCCGGAGGCCTCGTCTACGGTGTCGACATGACTCACTCACACCAGCACCCGAGCGCGGACGACATCCCCGACGGTTCGTCATCAGAGACAGGTCACGAGGACACGGCTTCCGGTGGTGTGTCTCAAGACGGTGGTGCATCTCAAGACGGTGACGATGACGGTGGGGATCGGATCGATCGGGAGCACGACACGGACGCGAAGGGGATGCCGATCGACAACCCGTCCGGATGAGCTGCCCCGCCGGTGCACGGAGGGGGCGCGGATGGCTCCTGGTACACGGCCTGCTCCACGGTGAGCTCACCCCGACGAGCGCGATGGAGTCGAGCTCAGTGGAGACGAGCGCGGTCGAGTCGAGCTCGGGCGGTCACGCATCAGGGCGCGGTGTCAGCGAGAAGCTGCTGGGCGCGCTGATGCGATACGTCCATCGCGAAGCCGATGTCGTGTACAGAGAGGCCGGCCTGTCGCAGGGCCCGTGCAGCCGCCCTCGCCTCGCGCGCGGCTTCCGAGTTCGCTTCCGCGGCCGCGCGACGGAGCTGTTCCATGTGCGCAAAGTGGTGACGGAATGCCTCCGGCAGTTGCGGGCGAATCTTGATCTCGTCCTCGGCCTCACCCGCGACAAAGGCGATCGCTTCCTTGATCTGGCCCGCCTGGTCGAGTCGGGCAACCTGACTGATCGCGCTGGGTGCCCCTTGTGCTTGGAGCCCCAGCACTTGGGGGTGCGTTCGGCTGTCACCGTGTATCTCATCGACGCCACCATCCCTCACCGAGTTCTGCGGCGAGTCGGTCGAAGAACTTCCCGGCCGCCACGTCGTGGATCTCGCTGTGACGTGGATCTCGCTGTGACGTGCGAGCGTGGACGCAACCGTTCCGACAGGGATGCCGGTGTGCTCGGTGAGTTCGTACTCGCTGTGGGCGAGACCACGCCGCCTGGCTTCCGCCTTGAGCCTCTTGATCACGTCCCTGCGCTTCCTGACTGTGGTCTAGCGCACTCTCGACAAGCAAGTCAGGGGGGACTAGACAGAACGCGACATGCCAAGCGGTGCGGGTCCTGGCCGACTCAAGGCCTGTGCAGAGGCGCCCGCGACCCGTAACATGCCTCGGGCGCACCCATCGGCGCGAGATGGTCCGTGGGGCGATGCGGGGAGGGGCATGAGATGAACGATGCAGGTCGGGGCACTGAGGGCCGTGGGGAGGCAACGACGCTGCCGCGCGGGGTGCGGGTGGCGTCGGAGTGGGCGTGGCGGCTGCTGGTCGTCGTGGCGCTGGCCGGTGTGGCGATCTACCTGATCGTCGTGTTCCAGGACATCGTCGTGCCGCTGCTCGTGGCGATCCTGATCTGCGCGCTCGTGGCACCCACGGTCGGCGCGTTGCGCGCGCGGCACTGGCCGAAGTGGCTGGCGATCATGGTCTGCCTCGTGGCGCTGGCCGTGATCGTCGGCGGTCTGGTGCTGCTCGTCGTGTGGCAGGTCAGGGTCGGGCTTCCGCAGGTGGAGAAGGAGTCGACGGCGGCATACCAGAGGGTGCGGGATGCGCTGCGCCAGCCGCCGTTCAGCATCACCGACCATCAGCTCTCGGGCTATCTCGCAAAGGCCGGCGCGTTCGTTCAGAAGGACGCGGCGAGCATCCTCGGCGGCGTCCTCAAGGTCGGGACCGCCACGGGTCACGTGCTCGCCGGTTCTCTCGTCGCGCTCTTCGCGACGATCTTCATGCTGATCGACGGCGCCGGCATCTGGCGGTGGGTCGTCCGGCTCTTCCCCAAGTCCGCCGCACCGGGATTGGACGCGGCGGGCTCGGCCGGCTGGCGCACCCTCACCAGCTTCGTGCGGGTGCAGATCATCGTCGCGCTCGTGAACGGCGTCGGGATCGGCCTCGTCGCCTTCTTCCTGGGCCTGCCGCTCGCCGTGCCGATCGCGGTGATCGTGCTGCTGGCATCCTTCATCCCCGTCATCGGCGCGATCGTCTCCGGTGTCGTGGCCGTGGCAGTGGCGCTGGTGTTCGGCGGCCCTGTGCAGGCGCTGGTCATGCTTGCCGGCGTGCTCGGCGTGCACCTGCTGGAGGCGCACGTGCTCCAGCCGCTGCTCGTGGGCGGCGCCGTCAAGGTCCATCCGCTCGCCGTCGTGGTCGGCGTGGCGGCCGGCACCGGGCTGGCAGGGGTGCCCGGTGCCCTCTTCGCCGTGCCGTTCCTCGCCGCGGCGAACTCGATGATCACGGCGATGCTGCACTCGCACGAACGACCCGCCCCCGTCGACCCGCACGGAGACACGGAGTCCGCGCCGCATCACGAGAGCGAGGTCACGGCGCCGCCCGACGGATTGGACCCCGACACGCCTCGGCGAGCGGAGGGAGAGGACTGACCCGTGCGGGCCGAGCCCGCATTCGCCCGATGAGCCCGTACTCGCCGGACGAGGCCGTACTCGCCGGACGAGACGGTACTCGCACGAACGACCCCGCATTCGCCCGATGAGACCACACGCTGCCGACGAAACGACACCCTGCCTCCGTCGGCAGCGTGTGGGGCGGTCGGCAGAGTGTGGGCTGGTCGGGATCGTGTGGGCTGGTCGGGAGGGTGTGTCCGTCGGCAGCATGTGGGTCGGTCGGGACCGTGTGGCCCGGGTCAGTGGAGCGCGGTCGGGTCGCTGCGGGGCGCCGGGCGCTCCGACGATGACAGTGCCACCGGTGGCACGAGCTCGCCGACGCGCTCCCGGACCCACCACACGTGGTCGTGCCGCAGCTCGCTCCAGCTGGAGAAGCGATAGTGATACACCGTCGCGCGCACCATCGCCGGCCGCCGCGTGCCGAAGGGTGCGCTACGGAGCATGCGGAGGGTGGCCGGATCCGCCTCGAGCAGCCTCTGCAGCAACGGATAGAACCAGCTCTCGCCCCGCGCGCCGAGCGCGAGGAACCACATCAGCCAGTCCAGCCGCAGATGATACGGCGCGTACTGACGCGGCCACCGGCGGGGGTCGCCCGGCTTGCCCTTGAACTCGTACTCGCGCCACACGGCTCTTGCGAGGTCGGCGGAGTCGGTGGCCTCCACGATCACCTCGTAGCGCTGCCTCGTCACCGACCCGAACGCCCCGTAGGCGTTCACCAGATGCCACCGGTTGAAGCTGGCGTTCATCAGCTGGTCGCGGGCGAAGAGGTTCTTCAGGGGCGGCCAGCTGAGCGCGAGCAGCAGGATGCCGACGGCGCAGACCACGATGGAGAACCAGACGGGCGTCACCGTGTGATCGACGTGGGCGGGGGCAGCCGGGATCACGAGGTGTGCGACAGGGTCGGAGATCGCGCTGAACGCGAGCACGATCGTCAGCACGTTGAGCCACGCGAAGTTGCCGGATGCCACCAGCCACAGCTGTGTCAGGATCACCACCGCCGCGGCGACGCCGGCCACCGGCTGCGGTGCGAACAGGAGGAACGGCGCGACGAGCTGCGCGAAGTGGTTGCCCGCGGCCTCCAGCCGGTGGAACCAGCGCGGAAGGTGGTGGAAGAACCAGCTCAGCGGTCCGGGCATCGGCTGCGTCTCGTGGTGGTAGTAGAGCGCGGTGAGGTCGCGCCACGCCCGGTCTCCGCGCATCTTGATCATGCCGGCGCCGAACTCGAGCCGGAACACCAGCCATCGGAAGAACACGATCATCACCCAGGGCGGTGCCTGGTCGTTCGCCCCGAGGAAGGATGCCGCGAAGCCGGCCTCCAGCAGCAGGCTCTCCCAGCCAAACGCGTAGAAGGTCTGGCCGACGTCGACGATCGAGAGGTAGCCGAGCCAGATCAGCAGGAACGCCGTCATCGGCACCCACGACGGCCCCAGCTGCGGCAGGCCCGCGACCAGGGAGGCCGCGACCACGGTCCCGATGCCGGCGACCGTGAGCAGCAACCGATCCGAGTAGCGCCACCGGAACAGCGTCGGCGGCACCCTGTCGCCCATCCGCCGGATGAACACCGGCGCCGGCTGCAGACCGCGCTCGCCCAGGAGCACGCGGAACTGGGCCATCGTGGAGAGGAACGCGACCACATAGATCACGGCGACGCCCCGCACCAGCACCTGCCGCGACAGCTCATACCCGTCCGCGTCGAACCAGCTCATCCAACAGCAACGCTAGGGCCGAAAGAGGCGGGAGCTCAAGGCGTCTGAGCGCCGCCGGGCGGATCGAGCGCCGCCGGCCGGATCGAGCGCCGCTCGCTCGGATAGAGTGGAGGTGCGAGGGGGAGTATCCCGCCGGCCGCGTCAGCGGTCATCGATGCGATCGTCATCACGAGCCCACGGCTCCGGTCGCGCGGCGCCCCGCAGGGCGTGGGAGAGACTCTCGTCGCGGGGCGTGCCCGCCACGTGACGAGACCTCGGAAGGCACTGGATGCTCACCGCCCTTCCCCTCTGGTTCGAGATCACCTCGATCGTCGTGCTCTGCCTGCTGCTCGCCTTCGACCTGGTGCTCGCGGTCAAGCGCCCGCACGTGCCGAAGCCGGCGGAGGCGGCGATCTACGTCGCCGCCTACGCCGGGCTGGCCGTGCTGTTCGCGCTGGTGCTGGTGTGGATGGGCAGCGCCGAGCACGCGGGCGAGTTCCTCGCGGGCTGGCTGACCGAGTACAGCCTCAGCATCGACAACCTCTTCGTCTTCGTGGTGATCATGACGAGGTTCGCGGTGCCGGTGAAGTTCCAGCAGGAGGCGCTCTTCGCCGGGATCATCATCGCGCTCGTGCTGCGCGCGGTGTTCATCGTGATCGGCGCGCAGCTCATCGAGAACTTCAGCTGGATCTTCTACCTCTTCGGGGCGTTCCTGCTCTACACCGCATACACGCAGGCGTTCGGTCAACACGGCGGCGAGGGACAGGCGGACAACGCGCTGACCCGCTTCGTGCGCAGGCACCTGAAGATCTCCGACCGGTTCGACGAGGGCCGGCTTCGGGTCACGATCGACGGCAGGCGGTTCTTCACCCCGATGCTGATGGTCATCGTCGCCCTCGGAACCACCGACCTGCTCTTCGCCCTCGACTCGATCCCCGCGATCTTCGGCATCACGACGAGCCCGTTCATCGTGTTCGCGGCGAACGTGTTCGCCCTCATGGGGCTGCGGCAGCTGTACTTCCTGCTGGGC
Organism: Actinomycetales bacterium; assembly: GCA_015655415.1. Taxonomy (GTDB): domain Bacteria; phylum Actinomycetota; class Actinomycetes; order Actinomycetales; family Microbacteriaceae; genus Humibacter. The sequence continues at coordinate 97,245 of JAATFB010000022.1, read as the reverse complement.
CACCTGCTCGAGCGGCTGACGTATCTCAAGTACGGGATCGCCGCCATCCTCGTGTTCATCGGCGTCAAGCTCGTGCTGCACGCGTTGCACGAGAACGAGGTGCCGTTCATCAACGGGGGTCGTCCGGTGCACTGGGCGCCCGACATCGGCACCTGGGCCTCGCTCGGATTCATCACCCTGGCCATGCTTGTGGCTACCATGGCAAGTCTGATCAGGATGTGGCTGGACCGCCGGTCCGGACGCCTTCCGGACGAGCATGAGGGCAGGCAGGAGAACGCGACCGGTGAGGCTGACTCTGGCGGTGAGCGCTCGCACTGACGTCGGTGCCGTGCGCGGGGTCAACGAGGACGCCGTGCTGGCACGCGACCCGGTCTTCGTCGTGGCCGACGGCATGGGCGGTCACGCCAGGGGCGAGCTCGCCAGCGGGTCGGCCGTTCGGGTGCTCGGCGAGCGGCTGCCGGAGGGGGCGCGGGTGACCCCCGGCGACGTCCTCGATGAGATCGCGGCGGCCAACGACGCGGTGCGAGCGCTCTCCGCCGCGGGTGCGTCCGGCGTCGCCGTCGCCGGCACCACCCTTGCCGGGGTCGTGGCGGTGAACGGCAGCGACCGCGGCTCGCGGTACTGGATGATCATCAACATCGGGGACTCGCGCGTGTACAGCTGGGACGGCGCGCGGCTCACCCAGCTGAGCGTCGACCACTCCGCAGTGCAGGAGCTGCTGGATGCCGGCGCGATCAGCGCCGCCGAGGCGAGCGGGCACCCCGAACGCAACGTGATCACCCGCGCCCTGGGCGCTGCCGACGATGTGGACGTGGATGTGTGGATGCTGCCCGCCGCCGGTGAGCAGACTTTCCTGATCTGCTCGGACGGCCTCAGCAAGGAGCTGGACGATGAGGAGATCGCGGCGATCCTGCGCGAGAACCCGCACGACCATCGCCTGGCCGACGTGCTGACGGACGCCGCGATCGCGGCCGGGGGCCGCGACAACGTGACCGCTGTTGTCGTCTCGTCATGGCCGGCGGCGGAGGCCGACGGGGATACCGTGGAACGTCCCGACCGACGGCAGTATCTCGAGGACACCCGGCCCAGGGCCCGGTGACCCGTGCGGCGCCGGCGCGATCGCCGCGACGATGACGAGGAGCGAAGGATGACCAACGTGCTCACAGCCGAACTCACGGCGCCCGGCGGGTGGCTGGCGGCCGTCATCCCCGGTCGTATCGCCGTCGTGCACGATCCCGAGCCGGACCGCGAGCTCGTGGCACGGCTGTGGAGCGCACTCTGCGGAGGCGACGGCATCGAGTCTGTGCTCGATGTGCTCACTCGCAACGGACTCGCCAGCGCTCCTGGCTTCGCGCTGGCCGAGTGGACCACGGACGACGAGGGGGGCTCGGACTGCCGGTTCATCGTGCGCGGCGAGGCGGCAGTGTCGGTCGAGTCCGCCGCGGGAGACGAGGACATCGCCGCCCGCGGCGTCGCCACGTGGGTCGAACGACCCGTGCCGGGCGTGCGCGGGTTCCGGGTGCAGTGCCTTGCCTCCGCGCGATCCCGGAGTCGGGTGCCGTTCCTCACCGGCGCGGCATGGGTCAGCTCGCTCGCGTTCGGGTCGCTCGCCGAGGGGTTCGCCGACACGGCGCCGGGGCTCCGGGCGGAGGGCCACGCCGTGGCGCCGGCGCCGAGCGGCGTGGCCGATGTCCAGGCGGCGTCAGCGGACAGCGCCGGGCCGGCCGAGCATCCGCGGCCTGCGGACGGGCCGCGCGAGGGGACGGCCGATCTCGGACTCACCCTGGCCGATCTCGAGGCGACCGTCGTCGCAGCGGGCGTACCGGCACAGCCCGTCGCCGACGAGGGCCCGCCCGAGACCACGGGTTACGACCATCTGTTCGGGGCCACCCTGATGCGCAGCGTCGAGGATGCCGCGGCGCGTCCCGAGCCGGAGAGCGCGGGCGGGGAGCCTGAGAGCCCGGGCGGGGAGCCGGAGAGCGTGGGCGGTGAGCCTCAGGGTCCGGGAGGCGAGCCCGACCCGGCGCGCGGCGGGGTCGGGACGTCGATCGCGCCGCCGGAGGCAGGCGCGACGGCGCAGGTGCCGGCGGTCGCGGCGTCCGGCCTCGGCGACCACGACGGCCTGACGGTGCTCAGCGGCGATCTGCGCACGATGCGAGAGGCCGCGCGGGTCGTCGAGTCGGACTCCTCGGCGAGCGTCGTGCCGCCGGTGCAGGAGGACCGGGAGGCGCTCGCGGCGCCGGCCGGGTTCAGGCTGCGGCTTCCCGACGGCGGCGAGGAGCCCATCGAGGGGATGGTCGTGGTGGGCCGCGCCCCGAGCGTGAGCAGGATGGGCGGCGGCCGGGTGCCGAGCCTCGTCACGGTGGACAGCGCCGAGCACGACATCTCGCGCAATCACATCCAGTTGACGATCGAGGGGGGCACCGTGGTGGTCACGGACCTGCACTCGCGCAACGGCACCGTTATCGCCTTGCCGGGACGGGCGCCGCAGAAGCTTCGCGCGGGGGAGCCGACGTCGGTGATCGCAGGGACCGTGATCGATCTGGGCAGCGGAGTGACCCTGGGCGTCGAGCGCGCATGAGCAGAAGGGCCCCGTCCGAGGCGCCCGACCTGCCCGGCTACCGTTACGAACGACTGCTGGGCTCGGGCGGATTCTCCGACGTCTTCCTGTACGAGCAGCGGCTTCCGCGTCGCAAGGTCGCGGTGAAGGTGCTGCTGACCGACCAGCTCGACCAGCAGTCGCGCGCGCATTTCGTGGCCGAGGCGAACGTGATGGCGCAGCTGTCGGCGCATCCGTACATCGTGACGATCTATCACGCCGACGTCTCCGCCGACGATCGCCCGTACTTCGTGATGGAGTACTGCTCAGGGCCCTCGCTGGCCGAACGGTACAAGCGCGAGAGGTTCGGCGTGGAGGACGCGCTGCGCATCGGCGTACGCGTGGCGAGCGCGGTCGCGACGGCGCACGCGGCGGGCATCTTGCACCGCGACATCAAACCGGCGAACGTGCTCACGAACGACTTCGGCTGGCCGGCGCTGACCGACTTCGGGATCTCGTCGACCCTCGAGGACGAGCTGCCCGCCCACACGACGACGCTGTCCTCGCTGCCGGCAGACGGCGGCGACACCACGCGGCACTCGGTGGGGCTCTCGGTGCCCTGGTCGCCTCCGGAGATGTTCGAGGACGCCCCGCGGCCCGACGTGCGCAGCGACGTCTTCTCCCTCGCCGCGACGATCTACACGCTCCTCGCCGGCCGCACGCCGTTCGAGGTGCCCGGGCGGCCCAACGGCACCCTCGACCTGATCGGGCGCATCGAGCGCGGCGCGGTGACCCCGCTCGCGCGACCGGACGTGCCGCGCACGCTCGTGGCGGTGCTGGCGACCGGAATGGCCCGTCGCCGCGAGGACCGGTTCGCGAGCGCGATCGAGTTCGCCCGCGCGTTGCAGCGCGTCGAGCTCGAGCTGGGATACACCCCCACCGGCATCGAGGTCCCGAACCTCGCGGTCGCGTCGGCCCGGCCCGAGCCCGAGGCGGACACGGCCGATGAGACGAGGATGCGTCCGGTCGCCACCATCGTCGCCCAGCCGCCATCCCGACCGGTCCCGCCCGATCCCGGGCCGCGTTCGGCGAGCCAGCCGCCGGGCGAGGCCACGCGCCTGCGCGAGGGCCCCGTCGTCGCGTCGCCCGAGACGGAATCTGACCGTGCGAGCCGGGAATCCGCGGCCGCGACCGAGGGGGCGGCCGAGCACACCGTCATCAGGAGGCCGCCCCACCCCGCCCCCGCCGAGGCGAGCCGAGCAGGTCAGGAGGCTGCCGCTAGCCTCGTCACCGAGGCAGCCGAGCCGTACGCGAACGCCGCCGAGCGGCGACCGCGCGCCGGCCTGGTCGTCTCGATCGTCGTGGGGTGCGTCCTCGTGCTCGGCGCCGCTGCCGCCGGCCTCGCGCTGCTGGTGCCGCACGGGGCCGCGACGAGTATGCGCACGGCGGCTCCCGGAAGCGACGACGGCACGATCGACGTGTCGCAGGTGCCGGACCCGAAGCTGGCATCCGTCACGCGCAGCTCCGACGGCACGAGCGTCACGTTCGCCTGGAAGAACCCGAGGCCGAAGGCCGGCGACACGTATCAGTGGCAGCAGGAGGGGACGACGCGGGGCCCCTCCGCCACCGATCGGCCGACGGCGACCGTCACCGGGCTCACGCCCGGATCGAGCGTGTGCATCGACATCGCGATCGTGCGGGACGGCCGCACGTCGCCGGATCCGTTGCGGGCGTGCTCGCCGTGAAGCCGGTCACCATCGAGTTCTGCGGTGAGGAGCACCGGGTGCACAGCCCCGGCGACTTCTCGATCGGACGCGAGTCCGATCTGTCCATCGACGACAACCCGTACCTGCACCGCCGTTTCCTGCGGGTCTTCGACGAGCACGGGATGTGGTGGCTGGGCAACGTCGGCACACTGCTGACCGCCACGATCACGGACGGAACGGGCGGGGTGCAGGCGTGGCTGTCTCCGGGGGCGCGCCTGCCGATCGTGTTCGAGACCATGCACGTCATGTTCAGCGCCGGGCCCACCACCTACGACCTCACCATCCGCAATGCCGACGATCTCTACAGCACCTCGCGCATCATGCAGGACTCGGGCGGCTCCACGACGATCCGCCCCGTGACGCTGACCACCAGCCAGCGCCAGCTGGTCGTCGCCCTGGCCGAGGGGGTGCTGAGGCAGCAGCTGCCCGGCAGGGCCGAGGTGCCGACATCCGCGGACGCCGCGGCGCGCCTGGGCTGGTCGCTCACGACGTTCAACCGGAAGCTGGACAACGTCTGCGACAAGCTCGACAAGATCGGCGTCGCCGGGCTGCGCGGCGGAGCGGGAAGGCTCGCAACGAGCAGACGGATGCGCCTGGTCGAGTACGCGGTGGCGACCCACCTGGTCGGGCCGGAGGATCTCGCCCTGCTCGACCGGGAGGGCGCGGCCGGTTAGCCGCCACCGGCGGCCGGCGGACCGCCCGCGGTCGCTGCCCGGCGCGCCCGCCCGGCGTGCCCACCCGCGGTCGCCGTCGAGTAGACGGACATGTCTGCCTCGCATCGTGTGTTAGCTTGTACGGGCTCGGCGACCACGCACGCATCGACTCGTACGCAGCCAGGGATCCAGGGGGAGCGGACACCGTGCTGAGGATCTTCGCCGCGTGGATCCGATCGCACAAGACCATCGCCTCCGCGGTCGTGATCGCGCTGGTGGCGGCGGTGCCCGTCACATTCGCGGTGCTGCACAGGGGATTCCCGACCGACGACGTGAAGCTCGACTCGCGCGACGTGTGTGTCACCAACGGCGACCGGCTGATGGGCGGCCGCCTCAACCACCAGATCGACGAGCTCGACGCCGCCGTCACCGGGGCCTCCAGCGATCTGGACGTCCTGCAGGACGGAGCCGCGTACTTCCTCACCGACGCGAAGAACGGCACGCTGGAGCGCATCGATCCGGCGTTCGTCTCACTGGTGGACCGGGTCAGCATCCCGGCGGGATCGGCCGTCGCGTACGGCGGGAGCACGGTGGCGATCACCTCGCCCGACGGCAAGGTCTGGGTGCTCGACGCGTCGTCACGGCTCGCCTTCGACCCTTCCAAGACGAGGCCGACCGCCAGGCTGGGCGCCGGCACGAAGACCGTGGTGACCAAGGAGGGCGTCGTCTACGCCGCGTCGCCGACCAGGCATGTTCTCGTGCGGGTCGACCATCCCGGGGCCGGCGGCACATCGTCGAGCGTGGACGTGCCCCGCAGCTTCCAGCTCTCCGCGGTCGGCGACCATCCCGTGCTGCTCGACACGGCGCGCAACCGCCTGCTGATCGGCACCGGCACCGTCGTCGACCTGCCGGCCAAGGGGCTGCGGATCCAGCAGCCGGGGGAGGACAACGCGTACGTGCTCGTGGCCTCGGGCGGCGGCCTGCTGAAGGCTCCGATCGGTGGCGGGCACGTCGAGATCGTCGGCGCCGGCATCCGCCGTGCGGTCGGCAGAACCGACCAGGTCTCCGCCCCGGTGTGGCTGAACGGATGCTCGTACGGGGCCTGGGCCGGAGCGGCACGGTACCTCTACGCCTGCGACGGCAAGCCGTCTGCGGGGGTCGACATCGCCCAACAGGTCAGCGGCCAGGACCTCGAGTTCCGGGTCAACCACGGGGTCATCGCGTTGAACAACCTGCGCAACGGTGACGCCTGGGTGGTCTCCAGCCACATGCGCCTGGTGCAGAACTGGGCGACGCTGAAGCCGAACGACTCGCAGGTCAACGGCGACACCGGCCAGGAGAAGCCGGTGCTGCAGTCGTTCCAGGACACCCTTGCGCATCGTACGAGCCTGAACCACCCGCCCACCGCGGTCGACGACGACTTCGGAGTGCGGGCGGGCCGCTCCACCGTACTGCCCGTGCTCGACAACGACACCGACCAGGACGGCGACGTGCTCACGGTCACGCAGGTCACGGCCGTGCCCGCATCAGAGGGCCGACTGGACGTGATCGAGGGCGGCCGTGCCGTGCAGCTGACCGTGCCGCCTGAGGTGGCCGGCAGCGTCTCGTTCCGCTACACGGTAGACGACGGGCGAGGCGGCACGGCGACGGCCCAGGTGAACGCCACCGTGCACGCGGCCTCCCAGAACTCCGCACCGGCGTCGAAGCGGGAGAGCGCCGCCTCCGTGGAGGTCGGCCAGTCGGTCACCTACGACGTGCTCGACGACTGGGGCGACCCCGACGGCGACGACATCTCGCTGTCGTCGGCACAGGCCACGACGGACGACCAGGTGCAGTTCCAGCCCGACGGCAAGGTCACGTTCACCAGCAAGAACGGCCAGGCGGGCGTGAAGGAGGTGCGCTTCACCGTGACCGACGGGCACGCCAGCGCCAGCGGATCGCTCATCGTCACCGTGAAGCCGCAGGGGTCCCTCGACCCGGTGGCCACGCCGGACTTCGCCTCGGGGATCGCGGGTCAGTCGATCCGCGTCGACCCGCTCGAGAACGATCTGTCGCCGTCGGGCGACGAGCTTGCGTTGGTGGGCGCCAACGCCGACAGCGGCCCCGCCGACCCGTCGGTGAGCAGCGACCCGCAGAAGGGCACGGTCACCATGACCGCCGCCCAGGCGGGCGAGTACTACCTCAAGTACACGCTGGGGGCGGGCGCCAAGACGACGGCCGGCCTCATCCGCGTGGACGTCTCGGACGGCGGCGGCGGCGCGGCGCCGGTGGCCGTCGCCGACGACGCGTACGTGCGTCCGGGGGAGACGACCACGGTCGATCCGCTCGCCAACGACTCCTCTCCGACCGGCCGGGTGCTGGCGGTGCGCAGCGTCGCCAAGACGGACGCCTCTGCCGCGGTGAACGTCGAGCTGCTCGACAACCAGGTGGTCAAGATCACCTCGCCCGCGGTGCTGCCGCAGCAGGTGCAGCTCAACTACGTGGTCTCCGACGGGTTGAAGGAGGCCGACTCGACCATCACGGTGGTGCCCATCCCGCCGCTCGTCGTCCACCAGCCGCCGGTCGCCGTCGACGACACGGCGACCGTCCGCGCCGGCGACGTGGCGACGGTCGACGTGCTCGACAACGACTACTCGCCCGACAACGAGACGTTCAGCCTCGACGCCAGGCTCAAGGACGTCTCGAACGAGGGCGCGGGTGCGACGGCATTCGTCAGCGGCAAGACCGTGCGCTACCAGGCGCCCACCACACCCGGTCAGTACTCGGTGTCCTACAGCATCGCGGACAAGTGGCAGCAGACCGCCGTGGCGACGGTCACGTTCGTGGTGACGGCCAGGAACGGCAAGGACCAGCCGCCCTCTCCCGGGACCCTGACGGCGCGCGCGTTCGCCGGATCGAGCATCCCCGTCACCGTTCCGCTGTACGGGATCGACGCGGACGGAGACTCGGCGACCCTCGACGGCATCGTGAGCCAGCCGACGCTCGGCAGGATCTCGCACTCCACGTCCGACTCGTTCACGTACGAGGCGTACCCGGGCTCCGGCGGCACCGACACGTTCACGTACAAGGTCACCGACACATACGGCAAGAGCGCCACCGGCACGGTGCGCGTGGGCGTCATTCCGAGGCCCTCCAGCCTCCAGCCGCCCGTGGCCGTGAACGACACCGTCGAGGTCAAGCCGGGCAAGACAGCCTCCGTCCCGGTGCTGGCGAACGACTCCGACCCGAACGGATACGCCATCTCGGTCGAGAAGAGGCTCTCCGACGTCGACGCCGCGCTGAAGGCATCCGTCCACGGCCAGATCGTCCTGGTGCAGGCGCCGCAGAAGGAGGGCGTCTACGTCGCCCGCTACACGATCACCAACGGACAGGGCGGCCAGGACAGCGCCTTCGTGCAGGTGATCGTCACCGACAAGGCGAAGCCCGTGTATCCGACGGCCATCGACCAGGTCGTGCAACCCGATCAGGTCGCGGGCAAGAGCTCGGTGAAGGTGGACGTGCTCGACGGGGCGGTGAACCCCTCCGACCTCGTGAACAGGCTCAGGGTGGCCTTGACAGGGCCCAACGCGAAGTACGCCTCCGCGGCCGGGGACGGCACGGTGCTGGTCAGGCCGCGGCACGAGAGGATGGCGGTGGCGTACACGCTCACCGATCCGGCCACCGGCCTCGCCGGCGAGGCGTTCATCATCGTCCCGCCTTCCTCAGACGGCACCCCGCCTCCGAAGGTCAAGGTGCCCCAGCAGATCGTGTCGATGAACGGCACCAAGACGTGGAGGCTGTCCGAGATCGTCAGCGTGCCCTCGGGCAGACCCGCGAAGATCACGGGCCGTGGCGCCGTCGCCGTGACCCATTCGGCCGCATCGGCCTACGTCGACGACCAGACGCTCACGTTCACCGCGGAGAAGGGCTATCGCGGGCCCGCCGCCATCACCTTCGCGGTGGACGACGGGCGCGAGCCCGGTGCGGCGAAGGATCGCGTCACCTCGCTGGTGCTGCCCATCACGGTCGGCGACCCGGACCAGTCGGACGTCCCGCCCACCTTCACGCCCCCGAACGTGACGATCGAGGCGGGCGAGAGCCCGGCGACCGTCGACCTGCGCGCGTCGAGCTACCACCCCAACCCCGAGATCCTGAGCAGGCTCACCTACACCGACTTCTCGGGCGCGTCCGGCGGCATCGTGGCCGACGCCAGCGGCGCGACGCTGTCCGTCTCGGCTCCGTTCGGCGTGCAACCCGGGACCACGGCGACGATCCGCTTCATGGTGAACTCGCCGACCACCTCGATCCCCGGCACGGTCAACGTCAGGGTGGTGAGCTCGACCAGGCCGCTCGCGCAGCAGAAGAGCCCGCCGGCGACGGCCGACATCAAGCGCGGCGCGAGCTACACGTTCACCAAGGCGGCTAGCGACGACACGTGGGTCAACCCGTTCCCCGGGCGTCCGCTCACCGTGGCCGGCGCGAGACAGGTCGCGGGGCCCGCAGGCGCGCACGTGACGTTCACGGACACCTCCATCACCGTGAGCGCCGACAGCGGCGCCGGCATCGGCGTGGTCAGCGTGCAGTACACGGTGCAGGATGCGACCAAGGACCCCGCTCGCACCAGGGCGACGATCGGCCAGCTCGACGTCACCATCCACGACGTGCCCGGCGCCATGGATCCGCCGTCCGACGTCAAGGGCGGGGACTCCACCGTGAGCTTCCACACCGTCACGCCGTCGGCCAACGGCAAGGCGGTCGACCAGTACCAGGTCCAGTGGCTGGCTGGAGGAAGCGTCCGTGGCTCGAAGGCGGTCCCGCTCGGCAACGCCTCGATCGACGGGCTGACGAACGGCACCACCTACACGCTCCAGGCGCGGGCGCACAACGCGGACGGCTGGGGCGCGTGGTCGGCTCCCTCCAGCGCGGTGACCCCGTACGGCACGCCGACGGCCCCGACCGACCTCAAGCTGAAGAAGGACAGCCAGTACGCGCCATCGGGCTTCACCCTGACGTGGAGCAAGCCCGCCGACACCGGCGGCGGCGCCGTGACCTACCAGTACAACTTCAACGAGGAGGGCTGGAAGAGCGCCGGCTCGAGCACCTCGGCCTCGGTCGGCGACCACGGCAAGGGCACGTACTCGTTCCAGGTCAGGGCGACCAACAACGGCAGCGGGAGCACCGGCCCGGCCGCGACATCCGATCGCGTCTCCCTCGACGACCAGCCGCCGCCTCAGCCGTCGGTGTCGATAGCCAAGGGCGAGGCGTCGCCGTACGGGGCGCCCGGGCACCTCGTGTGCGTGAGCTACGACAACCTGCCGAGCGCCACGTACACCCTGACCCCGTACTACAACAGCAACTCCGGCTTCGACCAAGCCGCACCGTACAGCGCGCAGCTGTCCGGAAGCGGCCACTTCTGCGCACGGGGCTCGATCGACAACCCCGGCGCCGGCGGCTCGGTGTCGATGAAGATGACCTCGAGCGCATGGTCGGGCCAGCCGTCGGTGCCCGCATCGACGTGGACCTCGATGCCGTCCAACGGCTGGGGACCGTCGAAGTGAGAGCACGGCGGCCCCGGCACGGACCCGGCGACGACGGTCGCCCACGACATGGAACTGAGGAAGAGCATTGGCAGTAACCCAGGAACAGGCGACGTGGTTCGCCGGCGCCTTCAACCAGCTGGTCGCGAACGTCGACAAGGCGATCCTCGGTAAGGAGCACGCCATCAGGCTGGTCGTCACCGCGATGCTCTCCGGGGGCCATGTGCTCCTGGAGGACGTCCCCGGCACCGGCAAGACGGTGCTGGCGAAGGCGCTCGCCAACACGATCCAGGGCACCCAGTCCCGCATCCAGTTCATGCCGGACCTGCTGCCCTCCGACGTGACGGGGGTGACGATCTACGACCAGTCGACCGGCACGTTCGAGTTCCATCCCGGGCCCATATTCGCCTCGGTGGTGCTGGCTGACGAGATCAACCGTGCCTCGCCCAAGACGCAGTCCGCGCTCCTGGAGGTGATGGAGGAGGGCATCGTCACCGTCGACGGCGCGAGCCATCCGGTCGGCAGCCCGTTCATGGTGATCGCCACGCAGAACCCCATCGAGCAGGCCGGGACCTACTCGCTGCCGGAGGCGCAGCTCGACCGGTTCCTCATCAAGACCTCGCTCGGGTACCCGGACCATGACACGACCGTGCGGTTGCTGCTGGAGTCCTCGAACCGGGCGCGCGCTGCCGCGGTGTCGGCGATCATCGCCTCCGACACGGTCACGACGATGTCCCAGCTGGCGGCGGACGTGCACGCCGACGGCGCTGTGATGGGATACCTGAGCGAGCTGGTGAGCGCGACCCGTGCCGATGAGGACGCCGCGCTCGGCGTCAGCATCCGCGGCGCCCTCGCCCTGGCCCGTGCGGCCAAGGGCTGGGCCATCGCGGACGGGCGGACGTACGTCACGCCCGACGACGTGCGCGAGCTGGCGGTTCCCGTCCTCGCGCACCGGGTGATCGTCGACCCGGAGTCCGAGTTCTCCGGAGTCACCGCTGAAGACATCGTGAACCGCGCGATAGCCACGGTGAACCCGCCGGTGTATCGGGCGGCGTGACGCTTGTGACCACGGCCGAGCCGCGACAGCGCTCGCAGACGCCCTTCGCGCTGCGAGAGCTCCTCCGCGCCCTGCGCGACGCCTCGGCCGCCCTGTGGCGTGCGGTAGCCCGTCGGCTCGACGCGCCGCTGGCGGCAGTTGCACGCTGGGCGAGGATCGTGACGGTCCTCGGATGGATCGTGGTGGCGTCGGCCGCCGTGTCGTTCGTCCTCGCCTTCGTGCTCGGCTGGGCCGAGTTCGCCTTCATCGGCTTCGTGCTGGCCGCCGGGATGCTCGCCGCATGCGCCTACCTGTTCGGGCGCGCCACCTACCGCGTGGACGTCGAGCTGAACCCGCGACGGGTCACCGCCGGCGATCGGGCGATGGGCCGGATGTCGGTGGCGAACACCGGTCAGCGCCCCGTGCTCCCCACCCGCATGGAGCTGCCGGTCGGGGAGGGGGTCGCGGAGTTCGTCGTGCCGCGGCTCGTGGCCGGCGCCGTCGACGAGAGCCTCTTCGCCATACCCACCCAGCGGCGCGCCGTGATCGTCGCGGGCCCCGCCGTGAGCGTGCGCGGCGATCAGCTCGGACTGGTCCGCCGCGCCACGCGGTGGACGGACCGCGTCGAGCTGTTCGTGCATCCGAGGACCACCCGCATCGCCGCCACTGCCCGCGGGCTGGTGAGAGACCTCGAGGGACAGACCACCAAGGCCATCACCGACAGCGATCTCGCGTTCCACGCGCTGCGGTCGTACGAGCCCGGCGACGACATCCGCAACGTGCACTGGCGCAGCTCGGCGCGCACCGGCCAGCTCATGGTGCGCCAGTACCAGGAGACGCGGCGCTCGCAGCTGCTGCTGATGATGAGCGCGGACCGCAGGCTCTACCTCTCTGGCGACGAGTTCGAGCTCGCCGTCTCCGCTCTCGCCTCGATCGCCGTCGAGGTCATCTCCGAGGAGTCGGAGCTCGACGTCGTATGGGAGGACGCCCGGCTGCGCGATCGGACGCCGATGGCACTGCTCGACGACACCTGCCGCATCGAGCAGGTCGACAGCCGCTACGAGACCTTGCGCGACTTCGCCCGCGCGACCGGCGCCCGGCTCGCCGCGCCGAGCCTCGTGATCGCCGTGGTGGGCAGCGCCGCCTCGCACCGGGAGCTGCACGGCCTGTCGGCGCTGTATCCCGCCGACACGCCGGTGATCGTCGTGCGGGCCGCGGTCGAGGGCGAGCCGGGGATCCGCCGGGCGGGAAACGCCGTCGTCGCGACGATCACCCGTCTGCCCGAGCTGGCCCCGCTGCTTCAGAGGGCCGGGCGATGACAGCCTCCGTCGTGAGCGCCAGGACGCCGCGGGGTGCCGCGGTGCCGTCGTCGGTGTGGGTGGATCTCGCCGTCCTCGGCGTGCTCCTGATCGTCGCCCTGCTGGGATTCGCGCCCGCGTTCGGTCATCTGGGATATCTGGTCGCCGGCGTCGGCGGCCTGCTGGTCGTGTCGGCCGTGGCCGTCGTCGGCACGCTGCTCCGGATGCCCGTTGTTGCGACCGTGTTCGCCGGCATCCTGGCCTACTTCGTGTTCGGAACGGCGTTCGCGCTGCCGGGGGAGGGCATCCTGAGGGTGCTTCCGACGCCCGGCTCGCTGGGCGATCTGGCCGCCGGCGCCGTGTTCGGCTGGTCGGACGCCGTGACGCTGCGCGCGCCGCTGGAGGCCCCGCCCTATCTCGCGGTCGTCCCCTATGCTTCGGCGCTGCTGGTGTCGCTCGTGTGTGCCTCGCTGGCGATGCGGATGCCGTCGACCGGCAGGCGCGCGACCCTGCGGGCATGCCTCGTCGTGGCGGGACCTACGCTGGTCCTCCTCGCCACGATCCTGCTGGGCACCAGGGACCCGTACCTGGCCGGCGCACGCGGGGTCGGCTTCGCCGGGATCGCACTGTGCTGGCTCGGCTGGCGCGTCCGCAGCTCCCGGCGATCGATCGCTGCGGACCGCGGCCTGACCCGCCGCGCGGTGGCGGGCTCCGCGGTCGTCGTGCTGGTGGCCGTCGTCGCCGGCGGAGCGCTCGGCACGTTCGTGACGCCGGCGGCGTCGCGACTGGTGGTGCGGGATGCCGTCCAGCCGCCGTTCAATCCGCTCGACTATCCGGCGCCGCTGGCCGCGTTCCGCAAGTACACCAACGACCTGCGCAAGACGAAGCTGTTCCAGGCCACGAACCTGCCGGACGGCAGCCTCGTTCGGCTGGCCACGATGGACAGCTACGACGGCGTCGTCTGGAGCGTCACCGGTCCGGGCGAACAGACCGACGGCTCCGGCGGCTTCGAGCTGCTGGGCAGCAGCATCCCCGCCCCGCCGCTGTTCACACCGGGGGCGAAGACCGCCTCGACGTTCACCGTCCTGGGCTATGACAACGTCTGGCTCCCGAGCCTCGGATACATGAGCGAGCTCGACTTCGGCTCGCACCCGGGCGAGACCGACCCGAGGGAGACGGTCCGCGTCAACGCGGCGACGGGCACCACCGCCGTGACCAGCGGAGTCTCCCGGGGGCTGACCTACACGGTGCACGCCACCGCACAGAGGGTTCCCAACGACAGGGAGCTGAAGAACGTGCCGGTGGCCAAGGTGGGCATGCCGAGTGTGAGCGAGGTGCCCGACGTGGTCGCGACGAAGGCCGAGGAGTACGCGGGCGGGTCGGCCAGCGCCATCCAGAAGCTCCGCAACATCGAGCGCTCGCTGAAGAAGCTGGGCTATCTCAGCCACGGCCGGGCGTCCGACCCCGTCCCGTCGCGTGCGGGCGAGGGCGCCGACCGCATGAACGACCTGCTGCAGAAGACGCCGATGGTGGGGGATCAGGAGCAGTACACGTCTGCGTTCGCCCTCATGGCACGGCATCTGGGCTACCCGGTGCGCATCGTGATGGGCTTCAAGGCGCACACCACGGGCAGGGGCGTCGTGACCTTCACGGGAAACGACGTCACCGCATGGGACGAGGTGGCGTTCCAGGGAGTGGGCTGGGTGCCGTTCTTCCCGACCCCGACCAAGACGGACGCCCCCAAGGATCAGACCGTCAAGCCCAAGCTGCAGCCGCAGCCGCAGGTGCGACAGCCTCCCGACACCCCGCCGAAGGCCGACGAGCTGCTGACGCCGGTGAAGACGAAGGACACCAAGCCGCCTCGCGACGAGCACGCCTTCGTGCTCCCGGTCTGGGCGTACTACGCCGGCGGCGCCCTCGCCGCGATCGCGCTGGCGGTCTTCCTGCCGATGCTGGTCGTCGCGCTCCGGAAGCGTCGGCGGCGACGCCGGAGGGCGCGCGGTCCCGGTGACCGGCAAGCGGCCGGTGCCTGGGACGAGCTCGTGGACCGCCTGGGCGAGCTGGGGTACCGTGTGCCGGCCGTCGCCACGCGACGGCAGACCGCGGTGACGCTGGAGGCGCAGTCGGCCGAGCAGGGCATCCCGCTGGAGGCGGGGACGCTGTCCGGGCTCGCGGCGGAGACGGACGCGGCCGTCTTCGACGGCTCCGCCGTCAGCCAGGAGCGCAGCGCGCGGCTGTGGCATCGGGCCGAGCAGATCGTCGAAGCGGTCTCGACGTCAGCGGGCTGGCTCCGTCGGCGCATCGCGTCGTACCGGTTCCTGCGGCGTCGCACGCCGACGTCGGCGTGACGGCCGGTCCGGGGACAGCTGCGCAGGAGATGTCGGCCTCCGGGCGCGGATGGCGTTCGGCCCGGCGCGGGTCCTCCGGAACGGCGGCGGGCCGCCGACGATGCCCGGGTATAGTGTCGCGCGTGGACCCGGGTTTCATCACGCCGCCGCCTGGCCTCGTGCCGCGCCACGACACCGGCACGCACACGGAACGGATGCCGCAGCGCGGCCGGCTGCCCGCGTTCAACCCGCCGGCGCCGTTCGCCGGTGACGGCCCGACGACCTGGCTCGTGGTGCTCCCGACGGGCGCCCGGGTGCCGGTGGACGGAGCCCTGCTCGTGGGACGCAACCCGGTGCGATTCGATCCGTGGACGTCAGCCGCGCTGCTTCCGGTCGATGATCCGGCGCGCAGCGTGTCGAAGACGCACGCCGTCTTCGAGGCCTCCGGCGAAGGCCTGCGCATCACCGATCTGCACTCGACCAACGGCGTCAGCGTTCTGGACCCCGCCGGCGCGACGACCGTGCTCGCGCCGGGGGCCTCGGCATCCGTCGCCCCCGGCGCGACCGTGCTGCTGGGCGGCTACCGGCTGCAGGTCGCCGCCGCCTGAACGGCCCGCTGGCGCCTCGGATGCCCGCCGGCGGCGTCCTTCGGCCGCGCACCCGGGCCACCGGATCCGACGCCGGAACCGCCCGGCCCGCGGTGATACCCTGAAGACGTGCTGGTCGTCTCTCTTCTGCTTAGCCGCCGCGACGGGTCCTAGTCCTCAGGCCTCCTCGTCGCGGAGATCGTACGTGGCTGAAGCACCGGGCGTCGCGCCCGGACTACGCAAGGAGAATCCGAACAGATGAGCACAGCATCCGATGCGGCACGGGCGCACGGCGCCCCAGCCGACGTCCGAGAAGCCGAGATCCGAGAAGGCGCTCCCCGGCGTCCGCGCACCCTGGCGGAGAAGGTGTGGGACGACCACCTGGTGGTGAAGGGGGAGGACGGCAGCCCGGATCTCATCTACATCGACCTGCACCTCGTGCACGAGGTCACCAGCCCGCAGGCCTTCGACGGTCTCAGGATGGCGGGCAGGCCGGTGCGCCGGCCCGACCTCACCATCGCCACCGAGGACCACAACACGCCGACCGTCGGCATCGACCGGCCGATCGCCGATCTCACCAGCCGCACCCAGATCGACACGCTGCGCAGGAACGCGCAGGAGTTCGGCATCCGGCTGCACTCGCTCGGCGACGTCGAGCAGGGCATCGTGCACGTGGTGGGACCGCAGCTGGGCCTGACCATGCCGGGCATCACCGTCGTCTGCGGCGACTCGCACACCTCGACCCACGGCGCCTTCGGCGCGATGGCGTTCGGCATCGGCACCAGCGAGGTGGAGCACGTGCTGGCGACCCAGACGCTGCCGCTCAAGCCGTTCAAGACGATGGCCGTCAACGTGGAGGGCACGCTGAGGCCCGGCGTCACCGCCAAGGACATCATCCTCGCCGTCATCGCGAAGATCGGCACGGGCGGCGGACAGGGATACGTGCTGGAGTATCGCGGCAGCGCCATCCGCTCGCTCTCCATGGAGGGCCGCATGACGATCTGCAACATGTCGATCGAGGCCGGCGCCCGGGCCGGCATGGTGGCGCCGGACGAGACGACGTTCGCCTACCTGAAGGGCCGTCCCCACGCGCCGCAGGGCGAGGACTGGGACGCCGCCGTCGCGTACTGGAGGACGCTGCCCACCGATGAGGGCGCCGCGTTCGACGCCGAGGTGTTCATCGACGCCGACGAGCTGGAGCCGTTCGTCACCTGGGGCACCAATCCCGGCCAGGGCGTGTCGCTGAGCGATGTGGTCCCCAGCCCGGAGAGCTTTCAGGACCCCAACGCCCGGGCGGCCGCCGAGCGCGCGCTGGAGTACATGGACCTGAAGCCCGGCACGCCGCTGAAGGAGGTGCAGGTGGACGCCGTCTTCATGGGCTCGTGCACCAACTCCCGCATCGAGGACCTGCGCGTCTTCGCGTCGATCGTCAAGGGCCGGAAGAAGGCGGAGGGCGTGCGGGTCATGGTCGTGCCCGGCTCCGCGCGGGTGCGCCTGGAGGCAGAGGCGGAGGGCATCGACAAGATCGTCGAGGAGTTCGGCGCCGAGTGGCGCTTCGCCGGATGCTCCATGTGCCTGGGCATGAATCCCGACCAGCTGGCACCGGGCGAGCGCTGCGCATCCACCAGCAACCGCAACTTCGAGGGACGCCAGGGCAAAGGGGGTCGCACCCACCTGGTGTCGCCGGTCGTCGCGGCGGCCACGGCGATCCGGGGCACGCTCTCGAGTCCGTGGGACCTGGAGGGCGCCGAGAGCGGCCGCGGCAGGGTCGACGAGACGGTGGGTGCCTGACATGGAGAAGATCTCGATCCTGACCGGCACGGCGGTCCCGCTGAAGCGCTCCAACGTGGACACGGACCAGATCATCCCCGCCGTCTTCCTGAAGCGGGTGACGAAGACGGGATTCGAGGACGCCCTGTTCCATGCGTGGCGCCAGGACCCGGACTTCGTCCTCAATCAGGAGCCCTATCGCAACGGGACCATCCTCATCGCGGGACCGGACTTCGGCACGGGGTCGTCCCGTGAGCACGCCGTGTGGGCGCTGCGCGACTACGGCTTCACGGCGGTGCTCAGCCCGCGATTCGGCGACATCTTCCGCGGCAACGCCGGCAAGCAGGGCCTGCTCGCCGGGACCGTGAGCGAGGAGGACGTCGAGCGGCTGTGGGCGGCGATCGAGGCGAGCCCGGGAGTCCAGGCCACCGTCGACCTGGTTCGACGCACGGTGACGCTGGGCGGCCTGAGCGTCGATTTCGACATCGACGATTACACTAGGTGGCGACTGCTCGAGGGGCTGGACGACATCGGCCTCACGTTGCGTGATGAGGCGCAGATCACAGAATTCGAAGCCCGCCGCGAGTCATGGCGGCCCAAGACATTGCCGGTGAAGATCCAGTGAACACACTTCTGCAGGACGCGCAAGCGGCGGGGGCCCGCGTGGGACTGACCGCGGAGAGGATCACCATCAATGGCGGACGCCCGTTGACCGGGCGCATCCAGCTCAAGGGCGCGAAGAACCTCGTCACCAAGGCCATGGTCGCCGCGCTCCTCGGCGACGGGCCGAGCGAGCTGCGCGACGTGCCCGACATCAGCGACGTGCGCGTGGTCCGCGGCCTGCTCGACATCCACGGCGTCAGGGTGACCGACGGTCCGGAGGAGGGGGTGCTCCTGCTGGACCCGACCGGGGTGGAGAGCGCCCACATGGCCGACATCGACGCGCACGCCGGCTCCAGCCGCATCCCGATCCTGTTCTGCGGGCCGTTGCTGCACGCGCTGGGCGAGGCCTTCATCCCCGATCTGGGCGGATGCCGCATCGGCGACCGACCCATCGACTACCACCTGGAGGTGCTCCGGCGCTTCGGGGCGGTGGTCGAGAAGCTGCCCAGCGGCATCCGCATGACGGCGCCGAACGGTCTGCACGGCGCCAAGGTCGAGCTGCCTTACCCCAGCGTCGGCGCCACCGAGCAGGTGCTCCTCACCGCCACGAAGGCCGACGGCATCACCGAGCTGCGGGGCGCGGCGATCGAGCCCGAGATCATGGATCTGATCAACATCCTGCAGAAGATGGGCTCCATCATCACGGTGGACACCGACCGGGTGATCCGCATCGAGGGCGTGAGCCGGCTCACCGGCTACAGCCACACCGCGCTGTTCGACCGCAACGAGGCCGCCAGCTGGGCCGCGGCGGCGCTGGCGACCGAGGGCGACATCTTCATCGGCGGGGCACGCCAGGCCGAGATGCTGACGTTCCTGAACGTGTTCCGCAAGGTGGGCGGCGCGTTCGACATCCACGATGACGGCATCCGGTTCTACCACCCTGGCGGACCGCTGAAGCCCGTGATCATCGAGACCGACGTGCACCCCGGGTTCATGACGGACTGGCAGCAGCCGCTCGTGGTCGCCCTCACCAAGGCCAAGGGCGTCTCGATCGTGCACGAGACGGTGTACGAGCAGCGGTTCGGGTTCGTCTCCGCGCTGGTCGAGATGGGTGCGACCATCGAGATCCACAAGGAGTGCCTGGGCGGCCACCCGTGCCGATTCGGTCAGCGCAACTTCAACCACTCCGCGGTGATCGCCGGCCCGACCGTGCTGCACGGCGCCGACATCGAGGTGCCCGATCTGCGCGGCGGGTTCAGCCACCTGATCGCCGCCCTCACCGCCAACGGCAGGTCGACGGTGAGCAACGTCGGGATGATCAGCCGAGGCTACGAGAACTTCATCGGAAAGCTGGAGCAGCTCGGCGCCGACTTCGTGCTGGAGGCCTGAGGCCCTCCCGGTCCGGAGAAGCACCGGTGCCGTCGCGCACCCCTGATGACGGATAATGGGCGGGTGCCGACAACGCCCGACGAACCGGATGCATCGCCCGCCCCGCGTGCCGGGACGTCCCGATCCGAGCGGGCCGTGAGGCGACGCACGGGGGAGGTCTCGTCGGTGAAGCGCCGCAGGCCGCTCAAGGAGACCATGCGGCCCAGCGCGTTCTGGGTGATGGCCACGGTCGTCGTGCCACTCATCGGAACCGTGGCACGGTTCAGGGTGCACGGGCGTGAGAACCTGCCCTTGCAGGGCGCGTTCGTCATCGCACCCAACCACTACAGCGAGATCGACCCGCTGGTGGTCGGCGCGATGATCTGGCGACGCGGCCGAGCACCGCACTTCCTCGCGAAGGAGAGTCTGTTCTCGGTGCCGGTGGTCGGCTGGTTCCTCAGGCGCTCCGGTCAGGTCCCCGTCAGCCGCAGCCAGGGGCGCGGGAGGGGGCCGATGGTGCACGCACAGCGGATCGTCGACGAGGGCAAGGTGGTGATCGTCTACCCGGAGGGCACGCTCACCCGCGACCCGGACCTGTGGCCCATGCGCGGCAAGACGGGGGCCGCGCGCCTCGCCCTCGACTACGGCATCCCGGTCATCCCGGTGGCGCACTGGGGCACCCAGCGGATCATGGGCCGCTACTCCCGCAAGGTCAGCCTGTTCCCGCGCAAGACGATCACGTTCTCGATCGGCAGACCGGTCGATCTCGACGACCTCAGGGGCAGGCCGGCCGACGCGGCGACCCTGACCGCCGCCACCGACCGCATCATGCAGGCGATCACGCACGAGCTGGAGAAGCTGCGCGGCGAGAAGGCGCCCCCGGTGCGCTGGGATCCCACCGCGCACGCGCAGAGCGAGACGGGTCGCTTTGAGGGCTAGGCAGCAGG
The DNA here is from genome assembly GCA_015655415.1 of Actinomycetales bacterium. Classification (GTDB taxonomy): domain Bacteria; phylum Actinomycetota; class Actinomycetes; order Actinomycetales; family Microbacteriaceae; genus Humibacter. The sequence continues at coordinate 76,835 of JAATFB010000022.1, read as the reverse complement.
CGCGGCGGGTGACGGTGCTGGGCGCCGGCAGCTGGGGCACCACATTCGCCAAGGTCCTCGCCGACGGCGGCTCCGACGTGACCCTGTGGGCGCGCCGTCCCGAGGCCGCCAGGGAGATCCGGGAGGCACGCCGCAACAGCCAGTACCTTCCGGGCGTCAACCTGCCGCGCAACCTCTCCGCCACCTCCGACCTCCGCGAGGCGCTGCGCGACGTCGAGCAGCTCTTCATCTCGGTGCCCAGCCAGAGCCTCCGCGAGAACCTGATCGCCATCGAGCCTCTGCTGCCGCCCGACATCCCCGTCGTCAGCCTGATGAAGGGCGTCGAGAAGGGCACCGGCCTGCGCATGAGCGAGGTGATCGCGGAGGTGCTCGCGATCGACGCGGCGCGGATCGCGGTGGCATCCGGCCCGAACCTGGCGTTGGAGATCGCGAAGAGACAGCCGACCGCCGCGGTCATCTCCTCGGCGAGCATGGACACCGCCCACGAGGTGGCGCTGGCGGCGCGCAACTCGTACTTCCGCTCCTTCGTCAACACCGACGTGGTCGGGACCGAGTTCGGCGGCGTGCTGAAGAACCTGATCGCGGTCGCGATCGGAATCGTCGACGGCGTCGGCTACGGCGAGAACACGAAGGCGTCCATCATCACGCGCGGGCTGGTGGAGATGACCGATTTCGCGGTGGCGCACGGCGCGGAGCGCGAGACGCTCGCCGGGCTGGCCGGACTCGGCGACCTGATCGCCACCTGTCAGTCGCCGCTGTCGCGCAACAACACCGCGGGGCGCCTGCTCGGCCAGGGCTACGCGTTCGCCGAGGTGGTCAGGCAGATGAACCAGACGGCGGAGGGCCTTGCGTCCGTCGGGCCGATCCTCGCGCTCGCCCGGGCGAAGGGCGTGGTCATGCCGATCGTCGAGCAGGTCGGGCAGGTGCTTGCCGGTACGCTCGAGCCGAAGGATCTGGCCCCTCACCTGACCACGGACGACACCCCTCGCGGTGAAAGGACTACGGATGACTCACAAGCGCGTCCTCGTGCTTCTTTTCGGCGGGCGTTCGAGCGAGCATTCGATCAGCTGCGCCACGGCGGGCGGGGTGCTCGGGGCGCTTGACCGCGACCGGTACGAGGTCATTCCGGTCGGCATCACCCGCGACGGGGCGTTCGTGCTGGAGCGCGACGATCCGGGCGCCTTCGCGCTGGATCCCGACGCGCTTCCCGAGGTGCGTGACGACGGCAGCCGGGTGCGCTGGCCCGAGTCCGTGCGCTCGCGGGAGCTCACCGTGGAGAGGGACGGCGTCGTCGCCTCCCTCGGCGACATCGACGTCGTGTTCCCCATCCTGCACGGCCGATGGGGGGAGGACGGCACCATCCAGGGGCTGCTGGAGCTCTCCGGCGTCCCGTACGTCGGGTCGGGGGTGCTCGGCAGCGCGTTGGGCATGGACAAGCACTTCACCAAGACCGTCCTGCGATCGGCCGGGATCCAGGTCGCGCCGTGGGTCACGGTGACCGGCGACGAATGGCGGCGCGCGGAGGATGCCGTGGCCGATCGCGTGCGCGAGCTCGGCTCACCGCTCTTCGTCAAGCCAGCACGGGCCGGGTCGAGCGTCGGCGTCACGAAGATCGCGTCCGTAGAGGGGCTCTCCGGCGCGCTGGATGTCGCGTTCGCCGAAGACGGCAAGGCGATCGTCGAGTCCGCCGTCGTGGGGCGTGAGGTCGAGATCGGCGTGCTCGGTGGCCGCAACGGCGGGGCGCCCAGGGCATCCGTCGCCGGGGAGATCGTCGTCAGCGGCCGCGGCTTCTACGACTTCGAGGCGAAGTACCTCGACGCGCCCGGCATCGAGCTGGCGTGCCCGGCCGACCTCTCCGAGCCGCAGCTGGCCGAGATGCAGGAGCTCGCCGTGCGCGCGTTCGAGGCGATCGACTGCGCCGGGCTCGCGCGGGTGGACTTCTTCCTCACGGCCGACGGATGGGTGGTCAACGAGCTGAACACGATGCCCGGGTTCACGCCGATCTCGATGTTCCCGAAGGTGTGGCAGGCCTCCGGCCTGAGCTATCCGGAGCTGATCGACGAGCTGATCGAGCTCGCGCTCGACCGCGGCTGAGCGCCACCGCCGAGACGGCACGGCCAAGGCGGAGCGTCAGCCGGTCTGCCGGGCCGTCGAGGTGGGGGCCGGCGTGGGAGTGCCGGTCGGCTAGGTGACGTCGGAGACGCCGCGGCACTTCTCATGCCTCTGCTGGGGGATCGCTCCGATCGCATCCGCGAGGTCCGGGAGCACGGCGGAATCGGCGACCCCGCCCTTGCCGTGCTGGATCACCACCTCGGTGGCGGGCACACGACCGAACGTGATGTAGCGCAGGGCGGACGCCGCCGGATCGTTCTCCAGCACCCAGTCGATGCCGTTCACCGTGATGCACGGCTTGGTCGTGGGCCCGATGGGTGGCACGCCGCAGCGCAGCAGCACGACGACCGGATCGCCCCAGGCGCCGGTGGCCTGCGCGTCGGTCTCGCGTTTCGCCTTGCCCGCAACGCTGTCGGGCAGGTGCACGGTGACGTCGGCGCAGCGCGGGCTGTTCGCGTCCGGTGCGGCATCGAGAGCGACGGTCGGCGCGCATGCGGCCAGCAGCAGCGTGCACGCGCAGGTCCCGACGATGGCGGCGAGGCGAAAGCGGCGGGTGCAGCGGGCAGGCATCCCGCCCAGGCTATCGTCTGCCCCGCACGGGCGTCGCCGACCGCCCAGGACGCCTGCCGTCGCCGTGCGATGCGACGTCCCCGCGGAGCCGGGTTTCCGTTCCGCCGTGTCGGGCCTCTACCGTGATGAGGTGACCGACACACTGGCCTCGGCAGGCGAGGCAGCGACCCTGCGCCGCATCTTCCCCCGGCTTCCCCGTGCCGCGACGGCGCTCGTCGGGCCGGGGGACGACGCGGCTGTGGTCGCGGCGCCGGACGGCCGTTACGTCGTGACGACGGACATGATGATCGCGGGTCCGGACTTCCGGTGGGGCTGGTCGTCGCCCGACGACGTCGGCTGGAAGGCTGCTGCCACGAACCTGGCCGACATCGCGGCGATGGGCGCGCGCCCGACCGCCCTCGTCGTCGCGATCGCCGCCCCGCCGCAGACCCCGGTGAGCACGATGGAGGGCATCGCCGACGGGTTCCGGTCGGCGTGCGACGCCCTCGCGCCGGGGTGCGGGGTGGTGGGCGGTGACCTTTCGGCGTCCGAGGCGTTCACCCTCGCCGTGACCGCGTTCGGCGATCTCGAGGGACGGCGGCCGGTGCTGAGGTCGGGCGCCCGGCCGGGCGACGTCGTCGCGATAGCGGGAACCCTGGGGGAGGCGGCACGCGGGCTCCGTGCGCTCTTCGCGCTCGCCGTCGACGACCATGGCGCGCCCGACGCGAGCCGTGCCGCCGATGTGGCGGCACGCGTGCCCGAGGTGGCCGTCCAGCGCAGGCCCACTCCTCCGATCGGCGCCGGCGTCGCGGCCGCCCGCGCCGGCGCGACCGCCATGCTCGACGTCAGCGATGGCCTCGCGTTGGACGCCGCGCGGCTGGCCGGGGCGTCCGGTGTGCGGATCGACCTGAGCTCGGGACGCCTGGGCGACGATCCCGCCGGCGCGCTCGCCGGGGGAGAGGACCACGCCCTGCTGGCCTGCTTCCCCGCCGACGCGTCACTGCCAGCGGCGTTCCGTGCGATCGGCACGGTCACCGGATCCCCGGCGCAGGCCGTGCCGGACGGCGCCGGGATCTCCGGTGCGCAGGAGGTCGCGGCCCGGGTCAGCGTGGACGGGCGCCCCTACCTCGGTCCGAGCGGCTGGGACCCCTATGCGGGCTGGAACGGCGCCGCCGGCTGAGCGAACCAGACGATGGTCTCGCCGTACGACCGGGAACGCAGCGGCGCGAGCGAGTGCGGCCACGCAGGCTCCGGCGAGCGGGCGCCGCGTTCGACCACCACGACGGCGTCGTCGGCGAGGCGAGGGGCCAGCGCCGTCAGCGCCTGCGTCAGCTCCTCCTCGGGTGTGTCGTAGGGCGGGTCGAGGAACGCGAGATCGATCTCCGCCGGGGCCGGCCGACCCAGATAGGCACGCACGGTCGTCTGCAGCACGTCGACGCGCGGACGGCGCCAGGACCGCGCCGCCGAGCCGAGCACGGCCGCCGCGTTGGCGCGGCACACTGCCGCCGCCTGGCCGCTGCGCTCGACGAGCACCGCGGAGTCGGCGCCCCTGCTGATCGCCTCGAGCCCGAGCGCTCCTGAGCCCGCGTAGAGGTCGAGCACGCGCATGCCGGCGACGGCATCCATCGCCTGGAGCGTGGAGAACACGGCCTCACGGACCCGATCGCTGGTCGGACGGGTGCCGGAGCGCGGCACCGCGAGCGTCAGCGAGCCGGCGAATCCGGAGACGATGCGGGTCATGGCTGTCAGGGTATCGACAGCAGCCGCCGTCGCGTCGGTCGCGGGCCGTAGCCTGGAGGCATGGCGCAGCCGCGAACGGAGCAGTCGGGACGGGATGCCGCTGGCCCGGCGGACGGCGCCGGGCTGCGCACTCCGCTGCGGACAGCGATCGGGGAACGCCAGTCCGCGCTCTTCGCCCGGGCCTTCGGCCACCACACGGTAGGCGACCTCCTGGCGCACTATCCGAGGCGATATGCCCACCGCGGCGAGCTGACCGCGCTCGCCGATCTCCCCGCTGGGGAGGATGTCACGATCGTGGCCGAGGTGCGGCACTGCGAGACCCGGCCGATGCGCCAGCGGCGGGGCTCGATCGTGGAGGCCTCCATCTCCGACGGCACCGGGGCGCTCACGCTCACCTTCTTCAACCAGCCGGGCCGTGCCAAGGAGCTTCGAGTGGGCAGGCGCGGGATCTTCGCGGGCCGGGTGAACCGCTACAAGGGCGTGCCTCAGCTCACCCACCCGGACTACGAGCTGTTCGACGACGACGCGGATGCCGACATCGCGGCGTGGCAGAGCCGTCCCATCCCGATCTACCCCGCGACCGCATCGCTGCCGAGCTGGAAGATCGCACGCGTGATCCGCGAGACCGTGCTCCCGCGGCTGGGACCCGTCGACGACCCGGTGCCGCAGCGCATCGCCGCCGAGCACCGGTTGGAGGACTTCGCGACCGCCCTGCGGGACATCCACGTCCCCCTGACCGACGCGGACTGGCACCGGGCGCGTGACGTCCTGCGCTATCAGGAGGCCTTCGTCCTGCAGGCCGCCCTGCTGCGGGAGCGGGAGCGGGTGCGGGAGACGCCGGCGGTCGCCCGGCCTCCGGTGCCCGGGGGCCATGCGGCGCGTTTCGACGCGCAGCTGCCGTTCGAGCTCACCGACGACCAGCGCTCCGTGGGCGAGCAGATCGCGCACGACCTCGCGCAGCCGGTGCCGATGAACCGGCTCGTCCAGGGCGAGGTCGGCAGCGGCAAGACCGTCGTGGCGCTGCGCGCCATGCTGCAGGTGGCGGACAACGGCGGACAGTCCGCGTTCCTGGCCCCCACCGAGGTGCTGGCCTCCCAGCATCTGCGCTCGATCGTCGCCGCGCTCGGCCCCGACCTGTCGGCCGAGCTCATGCCCACGCTGCTCACCGGGCGGCTCACCACCGCGGAGCGCAAGAGGGCGATGCTGCGCGCGGTCAGCGGCCAGGCGCAGATCGTGGTCGGCACCCATGCACTGCTGGGCGAGAACGTGTCGTTCTTCGACCTCGGGCTCGTCGTGGTCGACGAGCAGCATCGCTTCGGCGTCGAGCAGCGCGACATCCTGCGCGCCAAGGCCGAGCGGCCCCCGCACCAGCTGGTGCTCACGGCCACGCCCATCCCGCGCACGGTGGCGATGACGGTGTTCGGAGACCTCGACGTGTCGACGATCGCGCAGCTTCCCGCGGGCAGGCAGCGGATCGAGAGCTTCGTGGTGCCGTTGGCCGAGCATCCGCGCTGGGAGGGTCGGGTCTGGGAACGGGCGGCGGAGGAGATCGCCGCCGGACACCAGGTGTTCGTGGTGTGCCCGGCGATCACCGCGAAGGAGACGGAGGGAGACGAGCTCGAGCCGGTCACGGGGCGCGAGGACGGCGGCCCCGTGAGCGCCGTCGCGTTGGTCGAGCAGACCCTCGCGGCCGTGCGGTCGAATCCCGTGCTCTCCGGAGCGCGGATCGCCGCCCTGCACGGCAGGATGCCCGCCGACGAGAAGGATGGCGTGATGCGCTCGTTCTCGGCGGGCGCCCTCGACCTCATCGTCGCGACCACCGTGATCGAGGTGGGCGTCGACGTGCCGAACGCGTCCGCCATGATCGTGCTCGACGCCGACCGGTTCGGCGTCTCGCAGCTGCATCAGCTGCGCGGCCGGGTGGGCCGCGGCACCGCCCCGGGACTGTGCCTGTTCGTCACGACCGCCGAGAACGGCACCCTGGCACGTGAGCGGGTCGAGGCGGTCGCGGCCACGCTCGACGGCTTCGCGCTGGCCGAGGCCGACCTGGAGCTGCGCAGGGAGGGCGACGTGCTGGGCAGCGACCAGTCGGGCGGCAGGTCATCGCTGCGACTGCTGCGGGTCGCCCGCGACGGCGAGGTCATCGAGAGGGCTCGTTCGGATGCCGCCGCGCTGCTTCAGCGCGACCCGCGACTGGAGGACCACCCGGCGCTGGTCTCGGCGATCGCGGACCGGCTCACCGACCGCTCCCGCGACTTCCTCGCCCGGGCATGATCGTCGCGGGCCGCAGCGCACGCGCACGCCCGAGCATCCGCTGCGAGTCGCGACGGACGATAACAATTCGGTAACCCGGCGCCGCTATCCTGGAGCCCTATGAGCAGGATCGCCGTTGTCCCTGGTTCGTTCGACCCGGTCACACTGGGCCACCTCGACGTGATCGCGCGATCGGCGCGCCTGTTCGACGAGATCCACGTGCTCGTGGTCCACAACCCGGACAAGACGGCCATGCTGCCCATAGCGCAGCGTGTCGCGCTCCTGGAGCGCTCGATCGCCGACGAGCGGCTGCCCGGCAACGTCATCGTGGCGGCGTGGAGCGTGGGCCTGCTCGTGGACTACTGCACCGACGTCGGCGCGAACGCCCTGGTGAAGGGCATCCGCTCGCAGGTCGACGTGGCCTACGAGACGCCCATGGCGATCGTCAACCGCGACCTCGCCGGCGTCGAGACCGTCTTCATGCTGCCCAATCCCGCCAATGCGCATGTGTCGAGCTCGCTGGTGCGTCAGGTCGCTGCGCTGGGCGGCGACGTGAGCCCCTATGTGCCGCGTGCGGTATACGACTACCTGCAGGAGCTATGAACACTCTGCCGACCAAACAGCCCACGGATGCCTCGGCGGAGGCCCCCGACACCGAGCCGACGATGACGCCGGAGGAGCTCCGCGCCGCGGCCCAGCAGATCGCCTCGAACGTCGAGGCGGTGATCGACGGCAAGCAGGAGGCCGTCCGGGTGGCGCTCACCGTGCTGCTCGCCGAGGGCCATCTGCTCATCGAGGACGTCCCCGGCGTCGGCAAGACCATGCTGGCGAAGGCGCTGGCGAAGTCGGTCGACTGCAGCGTGAGCCGAATCCAGTTCACCCCCGATCTGCTGCCCGCCGACGTGACCGGCGTCTCCGTCTACAACCAGCCGGAGCGGCGTTTCGAGTTCAAGCCGGGAGCCGTGTTCGCGAACATCGTCATCGGCGACGAGATCAACCGTGCGAGCCCCAAGACGCAGTCGGCGCTGTTGGAGTGCATGGAGGAGCGTCAGGTCACCGTCGACGGCTCGACGTACCCGCTGCCGGAGCCATTCATCGTGATCGCGACGCAGAACCCTGTGGAGATGGAGGGCACCTACGAGCTCCCGGAGGCCCAGCGCGACCGCTTCATGGCGCGCATCGCCATGGGGTACCCGGACGAGCAGTCCGAGATCGAGATGCTGACCGGGCGAGACACCTCCAGTCCTCTCTCGCGCATCAGCGCCGTCGTCACCAGCGACCGGCTGCGGGAGATGATGGCGCTCGCGCGCCGCGTGTTCGTCTCCGACGCCCTGAAGCAGTACGCGGTGGCGATCGCTCGCGGCACCCGCGACGACCCGGACCTCCGACTGGGCGCCAGCCCACGGGCGACGCTGCAGCTCGTCCGGGCCGCGAAGGCAAGGGCCGCGCTGGACGGCCGGGACTTCGTGCTGCCTGACGATGTGGACGCCCTCGCGGCGCCCGTGCTCGCGCACCGCCTCCTGCCCACCAGCCGTGCGATGGGCCAGCACCACGAGCGGGCGGCGGTGCTGGCCGAGGTCGTGTCGCGCATCGTCGCCGCCACGCCCGTGCCGGTGGGGCAACCGAAGTAGCCTGTCGCGCATGACGGCCACACGTGTCCGGCCTGCGGCGCAGCTGCCGAGGCCCACCTGGCGTGGCGCGGGGCTGGCATGCGCGGGCGGGCTCGCGATGATCGGCGCGGCCTGGTCCGGACGGGTGGATCTGCTCGTGCTCGGACTGGTGCTGCTCCTGCTCCCGCTGGCAGCGGCCATCGTGATCGCCGTTGATCGTCCGTGGACGACCGTCTCCAGGGTGTTCGAGTCCGACGTCATCGCGGCCGGCGAGTCCGCGCACGTCGTCCTCACGATCCGCAACGAGTCCAACCGCCCGTTGCCCGGCCTGAGGTGGCGGGACTCCTGCCCGGCCGGGCTTGCGGCGCCGGGCTTCGCCCCCCTGCCTCCGCTGGGCGAGCACACGCTCGCCAGCCGCGACCGGTCCGACACGGCATCCGTCAGGTACACGATCGAGACCGGGGTGCGGGGGGTCTACACCGTGGGTCCGCTGCTGCTGGAGCGCATCGACCCGTTCGGTCTCATGCGCTGCCTCTACGCCGTCGGCTCGGCCCGGCCGTTGATCGTGGTCCCCCGCGCCGTCGAGCTGGGACAGGGCGACATGGACGTCTCACGCAGCGAGGGATACGAGCACGAACTGGTGAGGCACAGCATCCCCAACGCCGACGAGCTGATCGCCCGGGAGTACCGGCCCGGCGATCCCCTGCGCCGCGTGCACTGGCGCGCGACGGCGCGGCACGACCAGCTGATGGTGCGACAGGAGGAGCCGCGCAGCAATCCGGAGACCTGGATGCTGCTGGACACCGATGCGGGAGCGCGCGGCGAGCACCGCCACCAGCACGCGAACGGGGTGAGTCGCCGGTTCGAGACGGCGGTGGAGCTGGCCGCGTCCGTTGGCTCCCATCTGATCGGGCACGGCTATGTGCTCGGAGTCGCGGAGACCGCGCCGCCACAGCTGCAGGGCCGCGCCGCGACCGGGCGCGCGGGTCTGGCCGGGCTTCCGGTGTCGGCGTACGACCCGCCAGGCGGCAGCCACGCCCTGCTCGCCGGACTGGCCGGGGTTCGGCAGCTGGCGCGCGAGGGCTCCGATCCCGCCGCGGTGCTGGGCGCGGCGCTGCGACGCAACCCGCAGGCGGTCCCCGCGTTCGTCATCGTGGTGGACGGCGACCGCGACGAGCTGGCGGCGGTCGCGGCGCTTCGCACGCTGTGCGAACCGGCGGTGGCGTTCCTCGTGGGGCCGCGCCCGGACGTGCGCGAGCAGTTCGTGCGCCGGGGGTGGACCTGCGTCGACGTCGCGGAGGGCGAGGCGCCCGATGAGGCGTGGCGGCGTGCGGGCATCCGTTCCCGGGCGGCCCGCCATGGCTGACACCGCGGTGAGGAGGGGCCGGCCAGCGACGACGCGCGCCGGGAGGGCTGGGCCGCCCGATCTCCGAGGCCCGACCCGTTCCACCCGGACCGCGGCCGGCGTGGCCGAGGCGACGCTGAGCCTCGCCCTCCTCGCGGTGATGGCGGCTCTCACGGCGGCGCTCGCCGGCCTCGTCTCCGGTGGCCTCTGGTGGCTGGAGCTGATGCTCGCCTCCGTGCTCGTGCTCGGTGTCGCGGCCGGATGCCGTGCCGCGCGGCTCCCGCGGGTCCTCGCGCCGGTGCTCTCGCTCGTGGCTCTTCTCCTGCTGGTGACGGTGCTGTTCGCACCCGGGACCGCGCTGCTGGGCGTCATCCCCACCCCGGCCACCGCGACCGCGTTCTCCCACCTCGTCGCGAGCGCCCGCGTGTCCGTGTACAACCAGGGCGTGCCCGCCGACCCGCTCCCGGAGTTCCTGTTCCTGCTGGTGGGCGCGGGCGGCCTCATCGCATGGACCTGCGACCTCGTGGCCGTGGTCCTGCGCAGACCGGCTCTGGTCGGGATAGTGGTGTGCGCGGCACTCATCGCACCGGCGTCGCTGCTCGATGCCGGCATCTCGCCGATCGCCCTCGTGGCCTGTCTGGTGGCCTATCTGCTGCTGCTGCGCGTCTCCACGCGCGTGGCGAGGGGCACAGGAGCGGAGCCCGCCGCCTCCCTCCTGATCGCGGCAGGCGCGATTCTCGTCGCGCTGGTGCTCGGGACCACCGCTCCCGGCTTCCAGCAGGTCGGCAGGCAGTCCATTCCGGCGGCGGGCGTGCTGTTCGGGCAGGGCGTGAGCCCGCTGATCGACCTCGGCGCCGACCTGCGGCGCCCCTTGCCGGTGACCGTCATCGACTACACGACCACCGCATCCTCGCCGGGGTACCTGCAGATGACGACGCTCGACGCATTCTCGGGAGAGGTGTGGCGGCACACCCGATCGACGTCCACCTTCTTCAGCTCGTCCGCCTCTATCGACAGGGTGCCGGGACTGGGCCCGGACGTGAAGACCAAGAAGGTCGTCACCGACGTGCAGGTGCTGAACATGACCAGCCAGTGGCTGCCCGCGCCCTACCCCGTGGCGCGGGTCTCGGGCCTGGAGGGGAGCTGGAACTGGGACCATGACGACCTGACCATCTCCGGCCTGACCACCAGCACGGCCGACCAGCGGTACACCGTGACGACCAGGTCGGTGCAGCCGACCGCCAGGCAGCTGCGCTCCGCCGGCGAGGACTATCCGGCGTCCGTGCGCGAGGACCTGCTGGTGCCCCGGAACACGCCGTCGGTGATCCGTTCCACGGCGCTGTCGGTGACGGCGGGTGCGGCCACGCCGTACGACAAGGCCGTCGCCCTTCAGTCCTACTTCCACGACGGCGAGTTCCGGTATTCGCTCGACGCGCCGAAGGACGGCGGATACGACGGCGACACCCCCGGCACGATCGCCACCTTCCTCCGGAAGAAGGAGGGGTACTGCGTGCACTTCGCCGCCGCCATGGCGTTCATGGCGCGCGAGCTGAACATCCCGGCCCGCATCGCCGTCGGATACCTGCCGGGCACCGAGGTCGGATCCTCGGGCGGGAAGACCCGCTACGAGGTCACCTCGGACGACCTGCACGCGTGGCCCGAGCTGTACTTCCCCGGGGTGGGCTGGGTGCCGTTCGAGCCGACGGTCGGGCGCGGCAGCCTGCCCGACTACTCGATCCCGGCCGCGGCGACGCCCGTGCCCACCGGCTCGTCGTCCGCGCAGGCGGCCCCGGACACTCGTCGTGTCGTGCCCACGGACCAGCCGGCGGCCACCGGAGGCGACGCCGACGAGGTGACGTCGGCGTTCTCGTCCAGCAGCAGCGTCGCCGCCGTCGCGCTCTTGATCCTCGCGGCGCTGCTGACGCCGGCGGTGCTGAGGCGGCGCCAGCGCGCCAGGCGTCTCGGAGGGCTCCGTCAGGGCGGCGGGACCGTCGCGGCGGCGTGGGCCGAGGTGCGATCGTCGGCCCTGGACCTCGGCGTGGCGGCGCCGGCCACGGAGACGCCGCGCGAGTTCGCCCGCCGCCTGCGGCGCGCCTGGGAGGACGCCCCGTCAGCGGTGCCCGACGCCGCAGTTCGGGACGCCGCGTCTCGTGCACTCGACGAGCTCGTCGCGGCCATCGAGCAGCAACGGTTCGGGCCTCCGCGCCCCGGATGGGCCGACCCCGTGCTGGCGGACGACGTGACGGCCGTCGTGGGGGCGCTCGCCGCATCGGCGGGACCGGCTCGGCGAGCACGTGCCCTTCTCGTCCCGGTGTCGTTGTTCGAACGCCGGCGGCGCGGCCCGTCGAGCGTGCGCGCCGGCGCGTAGAATCGACGCTCGTGGCTCCCGCGGTTCGCAATCCCTACTCCGTCTCGGTGCACGACCTCATGCACCGCCCCGGTGAGATGCGTCGGCAGTCGGTCGAGATCGACGTGCCGGACCGGCTGGGCGAGGGGCTTGTGAGCGTCGACGCGGGGGAGAGGCTCGACCTGGACCTGCGCCTGGAGTCGGTGCACGAGGGCATCCTCGTCTCGGGCGAGGCGACCACGGTGGCCACGGGCGTGTGCGGCCGCTGTCTGATCGACATCGCCCAGCCCGTCCGAGTCGACTTCCAAGAGCTTTTCGCGTATTCTTCTGGGGAAGCTTTCGACAGTGAGGTTCACGACGACCACGTGGATCTTGAACCTCTTGTCAGGGATGCGGTGGTGCTGTCACTGCCGTTCCAGCCGGTGTGCCGACCGGATTGCCCAGGTCTCGATCCGGAGACCGGCGAACGATTGGCCGATCAGCCGGACCGCGGAGCTCGGAAGCCCACCGACCCTCGGTGGTCCGTTCTCGCGGACCTTCCCGCTTATGATGACGTCGCCGGCGAGCCCGGCTCCTCAGACAGAGAAGAGTAGAGACATGGCCGTTCCCAAGCGGAAGAAGTCGCGTGCCAACACCCACGCCCGTCGCTCGCAGTGGAAGGCGCAGGTCCCCAACCTGGTCAAGACCGTGGAGAACGGCCGCGTGACCTACAGCCTGCCGCACCACGCGAAGGTCGTCGAGGACTCGGCCGGCACACCCCTCTTCCTGGAGTACAAGGGCCGCAAGGTCGCCGACGTCTAGTCATGCACCGCGCGCGGAGAAGCCGCACGCAGATCCCCGGGCGCGCACCGCGAGGGATGCGCGCCTGAGGCATGCCCCCGAGAGGCCCGACGTCGCGGTGCTGAAGGCCAGGCTCGGCGTCGACATCGATCCGGGCCTGCTCACCCTCGCCCTCACGCACCGTTCCTACGCATACGAGCACGGTGGCGTGCCGAACAACGAGCGCCTGGAGTTCCTCGGCGACTCGATCCTCGGCCAGGCCGTCACCGTCAAGCTGTACCGGGAGAATCCGCATCTGGACGAGGGGGGCCTCGCCAAGCGGAGGGCGTCACTGGTCAGCAGCGTGGCGCTCGCCGAGGTGGCCAGGGGGATCGGGCTCGGCGAGTTCGTGCTGCTCGGGCGAGGGGAGGCAGCCAGCGGCGGCGCCGACAAGTCCTCGATCCTCGCCGACACCGTGGAGGCGATCATCGGGGCCGTGTACCTGGATGCCGGTGGCGACGCCGCGACAGCCCTGGTGCTCCGGCTCATCGAGCCCCTGCTCGAGAGCCCCGACCGGTTCGGTGCCGCGATGGACCCCAAGACGAGTCTCCAGGAGCTCGCGGCGCGCAACGCGGCGCCGCCGCCCCAGTACGAGGTCACCGACACGGGCCCCGACCACAGCAAGACCTTCCACGCCACGGTCACCGTCGAGGGACTGGTCACCGCCAGCGGCGAGGGCAGCAGCAAGAAGAATGCCGAGATGGCGGCCGCCCTGCATGCCTGGACCGCCGTGAACGCCCGTGAGAGCCGTGCCAGAGCTGCCCGAGGTTGAGGTGGTCAGGGCCGGTCTCGAGCCGGCGGTGACGGGGGCGACCGTCGTGTCCGTTGAGGTCCTGGACGATCGCGGCATCACCCGGCACGATCGCGCCCGCGGGGACGTCGCCCGGCTGCTCACCGGACGGCGGATCCTCGGCTCAGCGCGCCGGGGCAAGTTCCTCTGGCTGCCGCTGCGGCATCCCGATCCCGCCACGGCGGGATCGGGATGCGCCGAGGTGGACGACGCACTCCTGCTCCATCTGGGCATGAGCGGCCAGGTGCTGCTGCGTCGCGCCGACGACGCCCTCCAGCGCCACGCGCGCGTCAGGCTCGTCCTCGAGCATCCGATGCACGGAGAGCTGGCGGTGCACTTCGTCGACCAGCGCACCTTCGGGTCGCTCGCCGTGGACGCCCTGGTGCCGACCCCGGACGGCGCACCCGGCGGCCGCGGAGTCCCGCTGCCGAGCGTGCCGACACAGGTCGCGCACATCGCCAGGGATCCGCTCGACCCGGCGTTCGACGACGAGCGGTTCCTGAGGGCGTTGGCGACACGACGCACCACGATCAAGCGTGCGTTGCTGGACCAGACGGTGATCAGCGGCGTCGGCAACATCTACGCCGACGAGGCGCTGTGGGCGGCCCGCGTCCACTTCGCACAGCCCACTGCGACGCTGACGGGCCGCGCGGGGCGCGCGTTGCTGAGGGAGGTGCGTGCCGTTCTGCTGAGGGCGCTCGCGGAGGGCGGGACCAGCTTCGACGCCCAGTACGTGAACGTGAACGGCGCCTCGGGCTATTTCGCGCACAGCCTCAACGCGTACGGGCGCCAGGGGCTGCCGTGCGCCAGGTGCGGAACGCCGATGGTGCGCTCGTCGTTCATGAACCGCTCCTCGCACTACTGTCCCCGCTGCCAGCGTGTGCGAGCCGCACCGGCGCGTCCCCTCGCACGCTGAGCCCTGCGGGCGACCGATCCGCCGGTGACGGGGATCCCTCGACGGGCCTGCCGCCCTGCCGTGCCCGGCGGCCGGCGTCGGGTACCTTAGAGACGGCTTCATGCCAGAGCGCGACGAGAGGGGCGCCGGTTGCACCTGAAGAGCTTGACCCTCAAGGGCTTCAAGTCCTTCGCCCAGCCGACGACCTTCGCCTTCGAGCCCGGCGTCACGTGCATCGTGGGGCCCAACGGCTCCGGCAAGTCCAACGTCGTCGACGCGCTCGCCTGGGTGATGGGCGAGCAGGGCGTCAAGACCCTGCGCGGCGGCAAGATGGAGGACGTCATCTTCGCCGGCACCTCCACTCGTGGCCCGCTCGGCCGCGCCGAGGTCTCCCTCACGATCGACAACTCGGACGGCGCGCTGCCCATCGAGTACACCGAGGTCACGATCAGCCGCACGCTGTTCCGCAACGGCGGCAGCGAGTACGCGATCAACGGCAAGCAGTGCCGGCTGCTCGACGTGCAGGAGCTGCTCAGCGACACGGGCCTCGGCCGGGAGATGCACGTCATCGTCGGGCAGGGACAGCTGGATGCCGTGCTGCATGCCAGCCCCGACGAGCGCCGCGGCTTCATCGAGGAGGCCGCAGGCATCCTGAAGCATCGCAGGCGCAAGGAGAAGACGCTGCGCAAGCTGGAGGCGATGCAGACGAATCTGACGCGCCTGAGCGACCTCGCCGGGGAGATCAGGAGGCAGTTGAAGCCGCTCGGCGCCCAGGCCGAGGTCGCACGGGAGGCGCAGACCATCGCAGCGGTCGTCCGCGATGCCCGTGCCCGGCTGCTCGCCGACGAGGTGGTGGCCCTGCGTGCGGCGCTCGACGACCACTCCCGCGACGAGTCGCAACGGCACGGCGAACGGATCGTGCTGCAGGAGCAGCTGGAGCAGAAGCGGCTGCGCATCGCCCGCATCGAGCAGGAGCAGGCGGGCGACGCGGTCGACACGGCGCGGCGCACCGCATTCGCCCTGGAGTCGGCACAGGAACGGCTGCGATCGCTGTTCACGCTCGCGAACCAGCGACTGGCGCTCCTCGGCTCCCAGGGAGAGCTGTCCGAGTCCGCCCGCACCGTGACACCCGAGATGATCGAGGCGTCCCGAGCCGAGGCGGCGCTGCTGGGCCAGGGGGTGGCGGAGGCGGACGCCGCCGTCGCCTCCGCCCAGGCGGCCACCCGGGCGGCGCGTACGCGGCTCGACGCCCTCGACGAGCAGATCGCCGCGCAGAGCGCCCTGGTCTCCCGGCACGACCTGGAGCTGTCCGCCCTCCGCGGCGCGGCGGAGGTGGCGGCGTCCCGCCTCGCCGCCGCCCGGGGCGAGGCGCTGCGTCAGCAGAACGCCATCGACGCGGCGACGCGCCGACGCGACGAGGCGGCCGCGGCGCTGGAGGAGGCGGAAGCGGACGCCGACGAGCACGAGCCGGGCGCGGACCTCGACGAGGAGTACGAGCTGGCGCAGTCGGAGGTCGCGGAGGTCGAGAGCGAGATCGAACGGCTGCGTGAGCAGACGCACGCGTGGGAACGGGAGCGTGACGCGCTGCAGGCTCGGATCGGCGCGCTGTCGCTGGCTCTGGACCAGAAGGACGGCTCGGCGATGCTCGCCTCCGCGGGCCTGCGCGGCCTGCGCGGTCTGGTCGCCGACAACCTCCGGGTGGAGCCGGGCTACGAGGCGGCCGTCGCGGCCGCCCTGGGATCGCTCGCCGAAGCCGTGCTCGCCGACGACCGTGACGCGGCGATCGAGGCGCTGGTGCACGCCAGAGAGTCGGAGCTGGGACGCGTCGAGCTGGCGATCGCGGACTCCGGCGACATCTCCCCGTCGCCGTCGCTCCCAGCCGGTGTCGTCGCGGCGACGGACGTCGTGGATGCTCCCGCCGGAGTCCGTGCGGTGCTCGCCGGCGCGGTGATCGTGGACGACCTCGACGCCGCACGGGCGGCGTGGCCGTCGCTGGCGCCGGGTGCCACGGTGATCACCCGCGACGGCGACGTGCTCGGAGACCACGTGCTCCGCGGCGGCTCCGGCGGCACGCCCAGCAGGATCGAGCTCGTGGCGGACCGTGATGCGGCGGCGGCGCGCGTCGAGACGGTGACGGTGGAGCTCGAGGCGGCGCTGACGGCGCTCGCGGAGTCGCGGAACCGGGCCGCGGCCGCCAGGCAGAGGTCGACGGACGCCCTCGCCCGGCTTCGCGAGCACGACGCGCGCACCGCCGCGCGCACCGAGGCGCTCAACAGGCTGCGGGTGCGGATGGAGGCGGCGGCGGCGGAGCTGGAGCGGCTCACGGCGGCGCGCCAGGCATCCCAGGAGCAGGTGTCGAGGGCGCAGGCGGATGCCGAGCGCGCCACGCACGCGCTGGAGGAGGCCGCGGCACGGCCTCGGCCCATCCTCGACGTCTCGGCGCGTGACGGGCTGCTCGCCGAGCTCGAATCCTGCCGTGAGGCCGAGGTGCAGGCACGGCTGGCCGCCGAGACGGCACGAGAGCGGCTGCGGGCCGAGGACGCCCGCACGGCGTCGCTGATCAGGAGGCTGGAGGAGGAGAGGACGGCCGCAGCGGCGGCGGCCCGTCGCGCGGTCCTGCGCCGGCATCAGGTGGAGGCGGCCGAGCGAGTCGTCGTCGCCCTCCCGGAGGTGCTCGACTCCGTGGACCGTTCCGTGAGCCGGGCGCGCACCGAGCTCGCGGCTGCGGAGGCCGCCAGGGCGGGCCAGAACGAGGAGCTCCTCGCGCTGCGCAGGGACGAGGCTCTGCTGCGCGACCGCCTGCAGGCGGTGAGCGAGAGCGTGCACGGCCTCGAACTGCAGATCTACGAGAAGAGACTGCATCTCTCCGGTCTGCTGGAGCGGGCGGGCAGCGAGCTCGGACTCGTCGAAGATGTGCTCGTCGCCGAGTACGGGCCGCAGGTGCCGATCCCCGCCGACGCGGCGGACGGCGACGAACACCCGTTCGTGCGGGCCGAGCAGGAGCAGCGGCTGCAGGACGCCGAACGCAAGCTGGCTCGTCTCGGACGGGTCAACCCCCTCGCCCTGGAGGAGTTCGCCGCGCTGGAGCAGCGCCACAGATTCCTCACCGAGCAGCTCACCGACCTGACGAACACGCGCAAGGATCTCTTGACGATCATCGCGGATCTCGACGAACGGATGCAGGGCATCTTCGCCGACGCGTTCGAGGACACCAGGCGCGCGTTCGCCGAGGTGTTCCCCGTGCTCTTCCCGGGCGGAAGCGGGAGCATCCGGCTCACGGACCCCGACGACCTGCTCACGACGGGCGTCGAGGTGTCGGTGCGGCCGGCGGGCAAGAAGATCGAACGGCTCTCGCTGCTCTCCGGCGGCGAGCGATCGCTGGCGGCCGTCGCCTTCCTTCTCGCGATCTTCAAGGCCAGGCCGAGCCCGTTCTACATCATGGACGAGGTCGAGGCCGCGCTCGACGACGCCAACCTCGGCCGCCTGCTGAACACGTTCCAGGAGCTGAGGGCCGAGAGCCAGCTCATCGTCATCACCCACCAGAAGCGCACCATGGAGATCGCCGACGCCCTGTACGGCGTCTCGATGCGGCAGGACGGCGTCTCGGCCGTGGTCGGTCAACGCGTGGCCGACCGCGACGCGACCGCCCGAGGGCACGAGCTCAGGTCCGCCTGACATACGGCCCGCCCGCCGCCGCGATGCTCGCATCCGGTGCACTGAGCCGGACGGCGCCGCCGACGGTGCGCGTCTGCCGCCTTGCGCCCTTACGCTGGGGGCATGGCAGAACGCTCCTGGTCCCTCTCGGGCGCCCTCCGCGGCATGTTCGCGAGGCGCACCATCGACGAGCAGACCTGGGACGACCTGGAGACCGCGCTCATCACCGCCGACTTCGGTCCGGCGGTCACTGACGAGATCGTCGAGGAGCTGCACCAGAAGGTCGACCGTTACCGCACCACCGACCCCGCAGACCTGCAGCGGATGCTCCGCGAGACCATCGAGGAGCGGCTCGCGCGCTTCGACCCCACGCTGCATCTCACCGAGCGCCCCGCCGTGGTGCTCGTCGTCGGGGTGAACGGCGTGGGGAAGACGACCACGATCGGGAAGTTCGCGAGGTTCCTGCGCAACTTCGACCGCTCGGTGGTGGTCGGTGCCGCGGACACGTTCCGGGCCGCCGCGGTGGAGCAGCTTGCCACCTGGGCGCAACGCGCGGGGGCGCAGATCGTCCGGCCGCAGCAGGAGCGGCAGGACCCGGCATCCGTGGCGTTCCAGACCGTCGAGCACGCCAGGAACACCGGAACCGAGATCGTCATCATCGACACCGCCGGCCGGCTGCACACCAAGGGCGGCCTGATGGACGAGCTGTCGAAGATCAGGCGCGTGGTCGAGAAGCAGGTGCCGATCGCGGAGGTGCTGCTCGTGCTCGACGCGACGACCGGCCAGAACGGGCTCGCTCAGGCCCAGGCGTTCATCGAGCACGCCGGGGTCACCGGGCTGGTGTTGACCAAGCTCGACGGCTCGGCCAAGGGCGGGTTCGTGCTGTCGGTGCAGGAGCGTACCGGCCTGCCGATCAAGCTCGTGGGCCAGGGCGAGGGCATCGGAGACCTCACCGGCTTCACGCCGCACGTGTTCGCGCAGCAGCTGGTGGGATGACGATGGCGATCGAACACGACTTCTTCGGCCTCGTGGAGTCGGACTCGGGCGGCCTGCGCTGGAGCGAGACGATCGATCTGGGCGACCAGGCAGTGCACGTCGAGCTCGTCGCCGAGGACCCCGCCGGGGTCTCCGAGGCCGGGCTGGACGCTGCGGCGCTCGTCATCCGCTCGCTCGAGGGACTGGACTCGCGAGCCCGTGACGCGCTCATCGCCGAGCTCAGCCAGCGCGGCTCAGTCACCACGCAATACATCGACCAGCGCGTCGACGACATGGGCGAGACCCTGCTCGACCTGCTGGTGCACAACTCGGGCGACATCGCCATGGACGTCCTGCGCTCGCTGCAGCTGCTGGCGGTGTCGTTGCACCCCGACCGCATCGCCGACGACGAGCCGTTCGCGATCTTCACCTACTCGATCGATCCGGACGAGACCGACGCCGTGCTCCAGGTCGGCTTCGACGACCGCGGCGACGTGGTCGTGATCGACGACTGACCCGCGACGGAGCCCGCCGCCCTCCTGGGACATCCTCTGCTCCACTGGGACACAGAGGGAGGCCGGGGCTACCCGTCGGCCCGCTCCAGTACCATTGAGCCCACCATGGCTACCTTCGGCACCCTCTCCGACCGGCTCACCGAGACCTTCCGGAACCTCCGCACCAAGGGCAGGCTGTCCGCGTCGGACGTCGACGGCACCGTACGCGAGATCAGGCGGGCGCTGCTCGACGCGGATGTCTCGCTCGAGGTCGTCAGGCGGTTCACCTCGACCGTGCGGGAGCGTGCGCTCGGAGACGAGGTCAACCAGGCGCTGAACCCGGCGCAACAGGTCGTCCAGATCGTCAACGAGGAGCTGGTCGCCATCCTCGGCGGCCAGCAGCGACGGCTGCAGTTCGCCAAGACGCCTCCGACGGTCATCATGCTCGCCGGGCTGCAGGGCGCCGGCAAGACGACGCTGGCGGGCAAGCTCGCGAAGTGGTTCAAGAAGGACGGCCACACGCCCATGCTGGTGGCCGCCGACCTCCAGCGGCCGAACGCGGTCACCCAGCTGCAGGTCGTGGGTGAGCAGGCCGGGGTCGCGGTCTTCGCACCCGAGCCGGGCAACGGCGTGGGCGACCCGGTCCGCGTCGCGAAGGATGCCGTGAGGCAGGCCGAGCGGCAGCAGTACGACGTGGTCGTGATCGACACGGCCGGCCGGCTCGGCATCGACGCCGAGCTCATGAGGCAGGCGGCGGACATCCGCAAGGCGACGGATCCCGACGAGGTGCTGTTCGTCATCGACGCGATGATCGGCCAGGACGCGGTCAACACCGCCAAGGCGTTCCAGGAGGGCGTGGACTTCACCGGGGTCGTGCTCACCAAGCTCGACGGCGACGCCCGCGGCGGCGCCGCGCTGTCCGTCGCGTCGGTGACCGGGCGTCCGATCATCTTCGCCTCGACCGGCGAGGGCCTGGACGACTTCGAGCCGTTCCATCCCGACCGAATGGCGAGCCGCATCCTCGACCTCGGCGACGTACTCACCCTGATCGAGCAGGCGCAGCAGGCGTTCGACGAGGAGGAGGCGCGCAAGGTCGCCGAGAAGTTCGCGACCGACAGCTTCACGCTCGAGGACTTCCTCAAGCAGATGCAGCAGCTCAAGAACATGGGCTCGATCAAGAAGATGATCGGCATGCTGCCGGGGGCGGGCCAGATGAGGCAGCAGCTCGACCAGTTCGACGAGCGGGAGATCGTGCGCACGGAGGCGATCATCCAGTCGATGACGCCCGGCGAGCGCCGCAACCCCAAGCTGCTGAACGGGTCCAGGCGACTGCGCATAGCGAAGGGATCCGGAATGACGGTGACCGATGTCAATCAGCTGATGACGCGCTTCGAACAGGCGTCGAAGATGATGAAGACGGTCGCCAAGGGCGGCGTGCCGAACGTCCCGGGCATGGGGCCGATCCCGGGCGCCGGCCACGGGGGGCGCAAGCAGCAGAAGAAGGGCAAGTCGTCGCGGTCCGGAAACCCGGGCAAGCGTGCCGCGGAGAACGCCGCGCTCGCCGCGGGCGTGAAGCCGGCGTCCGGGGAGGCGTCGGGTGGCGGGGCCGGCTTCGGGCTGGGCGACCAGAAGGCGCCCGCCGACGACCTGGCAGCGGTGCAGAAGCTCTTCGGGCGGCGCTGACCGCCTCCGCTCGCCCCGGCCCCGGTCCCGCCCGTCGAGTCCGCATCGAGTGGTCGAGTCGTCATCGAGCGGTCGAGTCGTCATCGAGTCGTCGAGTCCGCGTTGTGTGGTCGAATCGTCATCGAGTCGTCGAGTCCCCGTCGCGTCGTCGGATCCTTATCGAGTCGTCGAGTGCACATCGAACGGGTGTCCGTTCTCTGTGTGGTCGACGATTCCCTGTGCGCTCGACGACTCGCCGTGTGGTCGATGACTCGTCGTCCGCTCGAGCCCTCATCGAGTGGTCGGGTCCCCGTCGAGTCGTCGGGTCGTCATCGCGTCGTCGGATCCTCATCGAGTCGTCGAGTGCACATCGAACGGGTGTCCGTTCCCTGTGTGGTCGACGATTCCCTGTGCGCTCGGGGCTTCGTCGTGTGGTCGACGGATCGCGGCGTGCCGGACGTCTCGTCGTGTGGTCGACGACTCGCGACGTGCTGGACGGATCGCGACGTGCCGGACAACTCGACACGGACGCGGCGACTCGTCGTGCTCCCGGGCGGCCGCCGGGGCGGCGGCGACCCGGCCCGGACATGCGAGCGGCACTCAGCGAAGCCCGTTGCGCAGCTCCTTCGCCAGCGATGAGACGACGGCGGGCAGGCTGCCGCCGTTGGCCTCGGCGACGGCGAGCTGGCGCTGGTAGCTGACTCCGGCGTCGAGGATCCTCTCCACGTCGGCCAGCTCCTCAGGGCATCCGAGTCGATCCGCGATCGGGGCGAGCTCGGTCACGAGCGAACGGATGCCGTCCGCCACATTTCCCTGCGCGCCCTGCGGGCCCAGGATGATGTCGGCGTCTATCCCGTATCGGGCCGCACGCCACTTGTTCTCGCGCACGAACCACGGCTGCAGCACGAGCGGCACCTCTCCGCGATCGAGCTGGGACGACATCCGTTCCACCAGGCAGTGGATGAGCGCGGCCAGCGCCCCGAGCTCCGTCGTCGTGGAGACGCCGTCGCAGGCCCGCATCTCCACGGTGCCCCAGTGCGGCGACGGTCGCACGTCCCACCGCACCTCGGTGTAGTCGCGGATCACCTCAGTCGTGATGAGGTCATCGACGTATCCCTCGTAGTCCTCCCACCGCCGCAGCTGCCAGGGCAGGCCGGCCGTCGGCAGCTGCTGGAACATCAGCGCGCGGTTCGACGCATACCCGGTCGCGACGCCCGCCCAGAACGGACTGGACGCGCTCAGCGCCTGCAGGTGCGGGTAGTAGGTGAGCAGGCCGTTCAGGATGGGCAGCACCTTGTCGCGTCTCTCGACGCCGACGTGCACGTGCACGCCCCAGATCAGCATCTGCCTGCCCCACCACTGGGTGCGCTCGAGCAGGTGGTCGTATCGTTCGGAGGGCGTCGGCCTCTGGTCGAACCACTGGGCGAACGGATGTGTGCCCGCGCACATCAGCTCGACTCCCATCGGGTCGGTCACGCTGCGCACCAGATCGATGAGGCCGGACAGGTCGGCGACGGCGTCCGGCACCCGCTCGTGCACGCCGCTGACGAGCTCCACCGTGTTCAGCAGCAGCTCGTGCGTGATCTGAGGATGCTCGCTGCCGTCGCCCGGTCCGAGCGCGGCGAGCACCGTGTCGGCCGACTGCACGAGATCGCCCGTGTCGCGGTCGACGAGCGCGATCTCCCACTCGACGCCCACCGTGGAACGTGCGGACTCCGCGAACTCGATTCGCATGTTCGCCCCCTCCATGCGCCGTCGCGGCCGTGCGACCCCAACGGAATTCCGCGGAATGGTCCACCTAATCGGTCTCCGCCCGCTAGCCTAGCGTTCGCCACGGGGGCGGTCCGGGACACGCAGGCGCGATCCGGGCAGGCCCACTCCGCGGCGAGGCACACACGCCACGACCGATGACCCCACGTCGCATGTGACCGAGGGCGCGTCGGCCGGGCGGACACAGGCGAAAGTGATCTATGCGACTGATCGTTGAAGGAACCCAGGACCGGCTGTACGGCGAGCTCGACATCCCGGTCTCCAAGTACCACGCCCATCGCGCCCTGGTGCTGGCGTCGCTGGCCGAGGGCACGAGCGTGATCTCCGGCCTCTCGTCGACGAGGCAGATCGAGTGGACCGTGAGCGTGCTGCGCGCGCTCGGTGCGCGGATCGACGTCGTCGGCGACAGCTACGTCGTGGAAGGCGTCGGTGGCCGCTATCGTGCCTCCGACGTGGTCGAACGCGGCTCGAGCGGCCCCGACGGGCTGTTGAACGTGGGATCCAGCGGCACCACCCTCTACTTCATGACCGGTCTGGCGGCGCTCGCCGACAGGCCGATCACGCTGACCGGCATGAAGTACTTCCGCCGCCGGCCGATCAAGGCCCTCCTCGACTCGCTGCGACAGCTGGGCGTCGAGCTGGAGAGCACCGACGACTGTCCGCCGATCACCGTCCAGCCGCGGCGGCCGCGCGGTGGCGACGTCTCGATCGCCGGAACCCTCTCGCAGTGGGTCAGCGGCCTGCTGCTGCTCGCTCCGTTCGCGCAGACGGACACCACCATCCACGTCACCGGCGGCGCCCTCAACGAGCAGCCCTACGTCGACCTCACCGTGCGGATGATGCGCATGTTCGGACTCCGCGTCGACGTCTCCGACGACTGGCTCACCTATCACGTGCCTGCGGGACAGACGGCGAGCGCGGCCGACTACCGCATCCCTCCCGACATCGGCTCCGCGGCGTTCGGCATCGCGGCCGCGGCCATACATCCCGGAGACGTGCTGTTCCGCGGCCTGTCCGCCACACGGGCCGCGGAGACGGATCACCCGGAGGCCGAGTTCCTGGATCTTGCCGCCAGGATGGGCGTGCCCATGACCCGGGACGAGTCGACCGGCTTCGTGCGCATCGCGCACGAGGGACTGGCCCTCGCGCCGCTAGATGTGGACTGCGGGCCGATTCCCGACCTGCTCCCGGTGCTGTCCACGTTGGCGACGTTCGCCGAGGGGACCTCGCGGCTGTACAACGTGCGGCACATCCGGCTGAAGGAGTCGGACCGCGTGGCGGCGATGCTGCAGCTCAACCGGATGGGCGGACGGCTTGAGCAGGATCCCGACGAGCTGCGGATCACCGGCGTCGACGCGCTGACGGGAGCGACGATGTCGTCGTTCAACGACCACCGCGTGCTCATGGCGCTGGCGGTCGCGGCCACGCGCGCGTCCGGGACCTCGACCCTGACCTACCCACGTGCCTACCGCATCTCCTACCCCATGTTCCTCGACGAGATGAACGGCATCGGCCTGAGCATGAGCGTCGGGTCCGCCGCGGTCGAGGAGGAGCCGGAGGTGCCTGCCACCTCCGCCGACGAGGTGCAGGCCGTGCTCACCGATGCGGCGGCCCCGCTGATGCTCACCGAGGCCGTCGCGGCCAGCGTGGCGCGCGCGCCGCAGGAGCCGGCCGTGCTGGAGGTCGACGGTCATGCGACGACGGCGCTGTCCTGGCGCGAGTTGGACGAGGAGGCGGACAAGGTGGCCGCGCTGCTGCTCGACCTCGGCGTGCGGCGTGGCGAGGCGGTCGCCGTCCAGCTGCCCAACTGGAGCGAGTTCATCGCGATCGCCCTGGGCGTCATGCGGGTCGGAGCCGTCGTCACCCCGATCATGCCGGTGTTCGGTCCGCGGGAGACGGCGATGACCCTGGCGCGGTCGCGTGCGCGGGTGATGTTCCTGCCGAACTACTTCCGCAGCAGGCAGCCCGTCGTCGAGCTGCTCGCGGCGATCGACGAGGCCGACGTGCAGGGTCGGCGGCTTGCGATCGAGCACGTCGTGGTGATCCGCAGCGACCACCGGCACGGTGCCGACGCATCGGTGGTGATCCCGCCCATCCCGCGCGACGCGGTGGAGAACGCCCGTGCCACCGAGTGGACGTGGCGGTACTATGACGTGGCGCTGGCAGCGGTGACCGTCGACCGGGACGCCATCGCCGCCGCGTCGCCGGGACCCGACGACAACTGCCAGCTGCTCTTCACCTCCGGCACGACCGGCGAGCCCAAGGGCGTGCAGCACACCTACCGCAGTCTGGGGCTGGCCACCGCCATGGAGGCGCGCCACCTCGGGCTGGGCGAACGCGATCGCATCTACGTGCCCTCGCCGCTCGCCCATCAGACCGGGTTCCTCTACGGGATGCTGCTGGCATGGCGGCTCGGGGTGGCGGTCGTCATCCAGCCGGTCTGGGACCCCGACGTGGCGCTGCGGCGGGCGTTCGGCCAGGCCGGTGCCACGTTCGTCCAGGCGGCCACCCCGTTCCTCTCCGACCTCGTCGACCGTGTCGAGGGCGGCGCCTCGGCGCCGGAGAGCCTGCGCATCTTCGTCGCCACCGGGGCCGCCGTGCCGCGTGCGCTGGCGGAGCGCGCCACACGCGTGCTGGGCACGTGCGTGCTGGGCGCGTTCGGCACCACCGAGACCTGCCTGGGAACGCTGGCCTCGCCCGACGACCGCCCGGAGGACGCCTGGGGCAGCGACGGCCGCGCGCTGCCGGGCGTGGACATCCGCATCGTGGACGACGACGGGATCGAGGTAGGAGTGGGCGTCGAGGGCAACTACGAGCTGCGCTCGCCCACCGTGTTCCGCGGCTACCTGGAGCGCCCCGACCTCACCGCGGACGTCTTCACCGAGGACGGCTGGTATCGCACCGGCGACCTCGCGTACCTGGACGAGGCCGGGTTCCTGCACCTCACGGGACGGGTGAAGGACGTCATCAACCGCGGGGGCGAGAAGATCCCTGTGGTCGAGATCGAGAACCTGCTCTACCAGCACCCGAAGGTGACCGATGTCGCCATCGTGGCCATGCCCGACCCGCGGCTCGGCGAGCGCGCCTGCGCCTTCGTCGTCCCCGCGCTGGCCGATTCGCCCCTGACGCTCGCCGAGGTGCAGGATTATCTCGGCCGCCACGGAACGTCGAAGTACTACTGGCCGGAACGCGTCGAGCTCGTCGACGCACTGCCGCGCAACGTGGTGGGGAAGATCCAGAAGAACATCCTGCGCGAGCGCGCCGCAGCCTTGGTGGAGGCCGGCTCCGCGGGCAAGAAGGAGAACGCATGACGCAGCCCGTCGACGAGGGGTTCGAGGCGCTCAGGAGCGAGATCGCCGCGTGGGTCGCCGGCCCCGGAGAGGACTACGCGCAACGGATCGAGGACACGGGCTCCGTGCCGGGCGAGCTGTTCGGCGAGCTGCGGGACCGCGGATACCTGAGCCTGGCCGCCCCGGAGAGGCTCGGCGGCCGGGGGATACCGTTCTCCCGCTACCTGGAGCTGATGGAGATCTTCTCCCGCTCGCACGCGTCGATCCGCATGCTCGTGCACGTCATCAACGGCACCTGGCGCGCCATGGACCCGTTCATGACCGACGAGCAGCGCGAGAGGTTCGTCGTACCGTCGGTGAAGGGGGAGAAGCTCGTCGCCTTCACTCTCACGGAGGCCACGGCGGGCACCGGCGCGGACCTGCGCACGACGGTGCGTCGCGAGGGCGACACGTACTACCTGAACGGCGAGAAGCATCTGATCACGTTCGGCGTCACGTGCGACTGGTGGCTGCTCGGGGCCAGGCTGGAGGGCAGCAGCGGCAAGGAGGGCACGCTCGCCATCATGGTGCCCAACACCGGTCTGCCCGGCGCCGAGGTGATCGACGACTCCCAGACGATGGGCGTGCACGGCACGGACCACGCGATCCTGCGCTTCCACGACACCCCCGTGCCGGTCCCGAACCGCGTCGGCGAGGAGGGCCAGGGACTGGAGGTGCTGCTGGGCGGGTTCCTGCTGCCGAGCCGGGTCTCCGTGGCGATGAGCTGCGTGGGGCTCGCCGAGCGGGCGCAAGAGCTCGCCGTGCAGTACGCGCAGCGCAGGGAGACGTTCGGCAGGAAGATCGCCGAACGACAGGCCATCCAGTTCTTCCTCGCCGAGAACTACGCGGACATCCAGGCCGCCAGGGCCCTCGTGCTGGAGGCCGCCAGGGCGTACGAGGACGGTGCGCCCCACGCCGACGTGCTCTCCAGCGCGTCGAAGATGGTGGCGGTCGACATGCTGACCCGCGTCACCGACAAGGCGTTGCAGATCCACGGCGGCCAGGGCTACTGGAAGCGCAATCCCATCGAGCGCGTCTACCGCGACGCCCGTGCCCAGCGGTTCGAGGAGGGCACGAACGAGATCCAGAAGCTCGTCGTCGCCCGCGCCGTCCTCACCGGACGAGTCTGACCGCCGACGACCAGCATCCGAGCACGACAGGAGCACAGACCCCCATGACCTCCGACACCCCCCGTGTCACCCTGATCACCGGCAGCTCGCGCGGCATCGGGCGCGTCCTGGCGATGAAGCTCGCCCGCAAGGGCGAGCACGTCGTCGTCAACTACAAGAAAAACGCGGAGCTCGCGGAGGAGGTGGTGCGCCAGATGCGCGAGGCCGGCGGCGGCGGGATCGCCGTGCAGGCCGACATCGAGGAGCCGGCCGACATCGACGCGCTGTTCGAGGCCATCAACGCCAGCTACGGACGACTGGACGCGTTCGTCGCCAACGCCGCGGCGAGCGCGTTCAAGCCGATCTCGGGCCTGAGGCTGCACCACCTCGACCGCAACTGGGCCATGAACGTGCGCTCCTTCGTGCTCGGGGCGCAACGCGCCGTCGACCTGATGGGCGACCGAGGCGGGCGCATCGTCGCCGTGACGAGCTACGGCTCGTTGCGGGCGTTTCCGACATACGCCTCGCTGGGTGCCGCGAAGGCCGCCGTGGAGACCTATGTGAAGTTCATGGCGACGGAGTTCGGTCCCCGCGACATCACGGTCAACGCGGTGAACGGCGGCCTGATCGACACCGACTCGCTGGAGTACTTCTACCAGCGAGTCCCGGGGATGGCGCCGATGGGCAGCGTCGTCGAGAAGATCCCGCTCGGCCGCCCCGGCACGGCGGACGACATGGCATCGGCCGTGGAGTTCCTGCTCGGGGAGAACGCCGGCTACATCACCGGTCAGACCATCACCGTCGACGGCGGGCTCACGGTGGTCGCTCCGCCGTTCTGGTCCGACACCAGCGGAGAGCTGCGGCAGGCGGTCTACGGACCGGCCGCGAAGAGCGAGTGACCGCCGAGCCACGCGGAACGGGCTGGGGCAGCGGACCGCCGGTGGCCTCGCCCGGCCTTCCCCGCACGTTCTCGCCCTGGTCGCTGGGCACGCTGCGACTGCCGCACCGAGTCGTCGTCGGCAGCATGCACACCGGCCTGGAGATGCGGGACGACGGGGGGGAGGCGCTCGCCGCGTTCTATCGCGAGCGGGTGCAGGGCGGTGCGGCGCTGATCGTCACGGGCGGCCTCGCCGTGACCTCGGCCGGCAGGGGCGGCCCCGACTACGCCGTGCTCACCGAGCCCACGGTGCTCCGGCGGCTGCGCGCCGCCGTGGACGCCGTGCACGATGCGGGTGGGCGTATCTGCGCCCAGCTGTTCCATGCCGGCCGGTACGCACTGCTGGACGGCCTCGTGGATGCCGACGGCGCCGCCCTGCAGCCGGTCGCGCCCTCGGCGGTGCCATGGGCGGCGGCGCGCGGCGCCGTGCCGCGCGCTCTCACCTCGGAGGAGGTGTCGCAGACAGTCGCCGCCTTCGCCGACGCGGCGTCCAGCGCAGCGGGGCTGGGCTTCGACGCCGTCGAGGTGATGGCCTCCGAGGGCTACCTCATCAACCAGTTCTGCTCCCCGGTGACCAATCTGCGCGAGGACGAGTGGGGCGGCGACGCCGAACGGCGTTCGCAGTTCGCCGTCGAGGTCGTGCGCGCGGTGCGGGCGTCGGTGGGCACGCTGCCGCTCATCGTGCGGATCTCCGGCGACGACCTGATGCCCGGCGCGCCCGAACCCGCCGAGTACGCACGTCTGGCGGCCCGGCTGGCCGGCTGCGGCGCCGACGCGATCAGCGTGGGGATCGGCTGGCACGAGTCGCGGGTGCCCACGGTGCAGGCATCCGTGCCGCACGGGGCGTGGCTGGCGGCCGCTGAGCGCATCTCGGCCGCGCTGCGCGCCGTCGGGTCGCCGGCCGCCGTGATCGCGAGCAACCGGTTCACCGACCTGCGCGACGTGGAGCTCGCGCTCGGCCGCGGCACCCTCGACGCGGTCGCTCTCGCCCGGCCGTTCCTCGCCGACCCGCGCATCCTCGCGCGCTCCCGGCGGGCGGACTTCGCCGCGGTGAACACGTGCATCGGATGCGATCAGGCGTGCATCGACCGCTCGCTGGTCTCGCTGCCGGTCTCCTGCCTCGTCAACCCGCGGGCCGGCCGCGAGGCGGAGCATCCGTTCGGCACCGTCGGCGTCCGTTCGGCGGTGGCGGTCGTCGGCGGCGGCCCGGCGGGCATGTCCGCGGCGCTCGACCTCGCGCGCCGCGGACACGCGGTGACGCTCTTCGAGTCTGCGCCGGCGCTGGGCGGCCAGTTCGCGCTCGCCGCCCGCATCCCCGGCAAGGAGGACTACGCCGCCACGCCGCGCGCCGCCGCGATCGAGCTGGACCGGCTGGGTGCGCGCGTGCTGCTGGGAACGACGGCGACCGCACGGGACCTGGCGGGCTTCGACGGGGTGATCCTCGCCTCCGGCGTGCGCCCCCGGCCCCTCGAGGTCCCCGGCGCCGACCTGCCCCACGTGCTGGACTACGAGACCGCGATCCGCCACGGCGTCCCCGCGGGCCCAGTGGTGATCGTCGGCGGCGGCGGCATCGGCGTGGACGTGGCCACGATGCTGGTCGAGCCCGCGGACGCCGTCGAGCGCGCCGCGCGGTTCGGCGAGCGTTTCGGCCTGCCCTGGCGCTCCGATCTGCTGGAGTCGGAGCGGGCGGCGTGGGCGAACCGCACGAGGGGGCGAAGGCTGTTCCCGGGGGCGGAGGTCACGGTGCT
This sequence comes from Actinomycetales bacterium, assembly GCA_015655415.1. Lineage (GTDB taxonomy): Bacteria > Actinomycetota > Actinomycetes > Actinomycetales > Microbacteriaceae > Humibacter. The sequence continues at coordinate 46,697 of JAATFB010000022.1, read as the reverse complement.
TCGCCGTTCCGGCAAGTTCGGCACGGGGATCGGCATCACGGCCCGCTGGGTGGTGCTCGGGGCCCTGCGAGACGCCGGCGTCTCGATGATCTCCGGCGTGCGCTACCGGCGGATCACCCCCGACGGCGTGCTGATCGAACGCGACGGAGAGCCGTCGCTGCTGCCGGCCGCCACCGTCGTCGTGTGTGCCGGCCAGGAGCGCCACGCGCCCCTCGCTGCGGAGCTGGCCGACGCCGGCATCCGTTTCGAGCTGGTGGGGGGTGCGAGGGACGCCACGGCGGTGGATGCCGTGCGCGCGACCGCCGAGGGCCTGGCGGCGGCGCGCCGGGTCGCGCGCTGACCCGAGGGCGGGCATCCTTCCGATTTCCGCCTTCCCGGCCGGATCTGCAAGAATGGTCAGTCGAGCAATCACGGGACGACCCTCTATCAGACCGTGCGGAAGCTCTCCATCAGACCTCCTGCCGGTGTGCCCCACGCCCCGGCGGTCAGTTCGCGCGAACCATCCAACACTTACGGAGAATTGTGGCTGTCAAGATCCGCCTCAAGCGGCTCGGAAAGATCCGTGCCCCCTACTACCGCATCGTCGTCGCCGACTCGCGCACCAAGCGCGACGGCCGCGTGATCGAAGAGATCGGCAAGTACCACCCCACCGAAGAGCCCTCCCTCATCGAGGTGGACTCCGACCGCGCCCAGTACTGGCTCGGCGTCGGCGCTCAGCCGACGGAGCAGGTTCTGGCGATCCTCAAGCTGACGGGAGACTGGGGCAGGTTCACGGGCGACAAGAACGCGACGAGCACCGTCAAGACGCCCGAGGCCAGGGCGGCGTTCGTCGCCGACGAGAAGAAGAAGCCGGTGCTGAGGCCGAAGACGGAGCGTCGTTCCGAGCCGGGGCAGAGCCCCGCGGCCGGCTCCGAGACCGAGCCGACCGAGGCGTAGTGCCTTGATCGGTCCCGCTCTGCAGCACCTGGTGGCCGGGATCGTCGACCACCCCGAGGATGTGCACGTCGTGGCGAAGGACTCTCCACGCGGTGAGGTCCTCGAGGTTCGTGTGAACCCCGAGGACCTCGGCCGGGTCATCGGCCGCTCCGGGCGCACCGCGAAGGCGCTGCGCACCGTGGTGAGCGCCCTGGCAGGCGGCCGACGCGTCCGCGTCGACGTCATCGACGACTGACCACAGTGAGCGGGAGGGCGCCTGCGCCGAGACAGCCGAGGCAGCAGCTTCGCATCGGCCGACTGACCAAGGCCCACGGTCTCAAGGGGGCCATCAAGCTAGAGCTCTACACGGACGACCCGGAACGGCGTCTCGTTCCGGGTGCGGAGTTCACGCTGCAGGTGCCGAGCGACTCGAAGTGGCATGGCAAGACGCTCACGCTCTCTGAGTTGCGCTGGTACAACGGGCATCCGGTCGGGTTCTTCGAGGGTGTCACCGACCGCACCGAGGCGGAGAGCCTCCTGAAGGCGATCCTCTGGGCGGATCAGGACGACACGGTCGAGCCGGACGCCTGGTACGACCACCAGCTGGTGGGCCTGCGCGTCCTGCGCGACGGGCGGGAGGTCGGCGCCGTGGCCCGTGTCGACCACCTTCCGGCGCAGGACCTGCTGGCCGTGCGGACGCCGAACGGCGAGGTTCTCGTGCCGTTCGTGTCCCAGATAGTCCCCGAGGTCGACGTCCGCGCCGGCACGGTCACCGTGACGCCGCCTCTCGGCCTGTTCGAGGAGCCGCCGGACGATGACCCGGCGGTTCCCGAGAAGCGCGCGGCCGAGGAAGCGGACACGCCCCGTGGCGGCGGGGCACCCGGATCCACCGGGGACGCGTAGCGGTCCCGATGCGCGAGGATGGAGCGGATTCCACTCCTCCCCGCGGCCGAAAGGACGGGTCTCGATGGCGAAACCGGCTCCCCACTCCACGCACGTCGTCGCGAACCAGGTGCCCGATCGCGTCGACGTCGACGAGTTCGCGGCGAGCCCCGCCCTCGTCGAGGGCGTCGCGCGCTTCGACGCCGCGTGGGGCGTCGACGAGCTGTCGAGGATCGGCCGGCTCGTGGGCGGGGCGGCGTTCCAGCGGGATGCCGAGCTGGCGAACGTCCGCGAGCCGCAGCTGCGCTCGTTCGACCGGCACGGCAACCGCATCGACGAGGTCGAGTACGACGAGTCGTATCACCGCGTCATCGGGGCCGCCGTGGCGCACGGGGCCCACACGTCGGCCTGGGCCGATCCCCGGCCCGGGGCGAATGTCGCCCGTGCGGCGGCGTTCATGCTGTTCGCCCAGGTCGAGCCCGGTCACGCGTGTCCGGTCTCCATGACGCACGCGGTCGTTCCCGCCCTCCGGCAGCAGCCGGATCTCGCGAAGGACTGGATCCCCAGTGTGCTGAGCCGCGAATACGAGCGACGCCTCGGGCCCGGCAAGGCGGGGGCGCTCTTCGGCATGGCGATGACCGAGAAGCAGGGCGGCAGCGACGTGCGCGCCAACACGACTCGGGCGGTCCCCGCCGACGGCGGCTGGCTGATCACCGGTCACAAGTGGTTCTGCTCGGCTCCGATGAGCGACGCCTTCCTCGTTCTCGCCCGTACGGACGCCGGCATGGGCTGCTTCCTCGTGCCGCGTGTGCTCGGCGACGGCGGCCGGAACCCCTTCCGCATCCAGCGGCTGAAGGACAAGCTCGGCAACCGGTCGAACGCCTCATGCGAGGTGGAGTTCGACGGCACGGTCGGATACCCGGTGGGGGACCCGGGCCGTGGCGTGCGCACCATCATCGAGATGGTCGCGCGCACCCGCCTGGACTGCGTGCTGGGCACGGCTGCCGGAATGCGGCAGTGCGTCGCGGAGGCTGCGTGGCACGTGCGCCACCGGCGGGCGTTCGGCCGCGCGCTCGTCGACCAGCCGCTCATGCGCAACGTGGTCGCCGACCTGGCGATCGAGTCGGAGGCGGCGACCGCCCTGGCCCTCCGGCTCGCTCGGGCGCACGACGAGGACGTGCCGGACTCGGAGGCGGCGTGTCGTCGGCTCGCCACGGCCGTGGCGAAGTACTGGATCTGCAAGCGCGGGCCAGGCCACGCGGTCGAGGCTCTGGAATGCCTGGGCGGCAACGGCTACACCGAGGAGTATCCGCTGGCGCGACGCTACCGCGAACAGCCGGTGATGGCGGTGTGGGAGGGCAGCGGCAACGTGATCGCCCTCGACGTCGTGCGTGCGCTGACCCGTCAGCCGGACGCCGTGGCCGCGGTGCGCGACGAGATCGCCGTGGCGGCAGAGACGAGCCGGCCGCTGTCGGCACTGCTGCGCTCGCTCGACGCGCGGCTCGTGCGTGCGTTGGGCCGCGACCTCGACGACCTCGCCTTCGAGGCCAGACGCCTCACCGAGGATCTCGCGGTCGCTCTCCAGGCGGCGGTGCTGCTCGCCGGAGCGTCGAGCGCCGTGGCCGACGCGTTCTGCGCCTCCCGTCTGGGCGAGGATCGCGGTGCACTGTACGGCGCGCTGCCCGGTGGTCTCGACGTGGACGGCGTGCTCGCCCGCGCCTGACAGGAGGCCCAGCACGCCGGCCGCGGAGAGGTCGGCCCCGACCGCCTCGGATCCACGTCGCGCCCGGGTCGTCGCTGCCTAGACTTCACGATGTGCGCATCGACATCGTGACGATCTTCCCGGCGATCTTCGACGCCCTCGACGTCTCGCTGCTCGGGAAGGCACGGCGCAACGGCATCATCGACCTGCGCGTGAAGGATCTGCGTGACTACACGCACGACAGGCACCGCACCGTCGACGACACGCCGTACGGCGGCGGGGCCGGCATGGTGATGAGGCCGGAGCCGTGGGGCGAGGCCCTGGACGACGTGCTCGGCGACGGGGATCCCCTGGTCGTCTTCCCCTCCCCGGCGGGCGAGGTCTTCAGCCAGCGGATGGCGCGAGAGCTCTCCGCCGAGCGGCACATCGTCTTCGGCTGCGGTCGATACGAGGGCATCGACCAGCGTGTGCTCGACGACACCGCCGATCGTGCGCGCGTGCGGCTGGTCAGTCTCGGCGACTACGTGGTGAACGGGGGAGAGGTCGCAGCGATGGCGATGATCGAGGCGATCGCCCGGCTGGTGCCGGGTGTGGTGGGCAATCCGCTCAGCCTCGTCGAGGAGTCCCACGAGGGAGGCCTCCTGGAGTATCCGAGCTACACGAAGCCTCCGGTGTGGCGTGGCCGGGAGGTGCCGGCGGTCCTGCTCAGCGGCAACCACGCGGCGATCGCGCGATGGCGGCGGGAACGACAGCTGGAGCTCACGCGCCGGGTGCGTCCCGACCTGCTCGCGGGGGAGTGACGTTCGACGCCCGCCGGGTGCGAGCCGGGTCGATGACGCCCAGGGCGAACGGCACCGTTCTCTCAGCCGATCCGCACCCGGACGCGCCTAGTCTGGCGGCATGACGACGCTCCGCAGGGCACTTTTCAGGTGGCAGCTGTTCGCCGTTCCGGTTCTGCCGTTGTGGCTGCTGGTCGGGTTCGGCCTGTTCGGCTCGGGCGCGGGCGCCTTCTTCCTGGTGTTCTTCGGCGCCGTCGTCCTGTTCGTCTTCCTCGGTGCACTGGCCGGCCTCACCCGGCTCCGTCCCGCGGTGCGGGAGACGAGGGCCCTGGGAGGCTGGGATGCCGCGGCGACGATGGCGTTCCATCTCGCTGTGGTGGGCCTTGGCTTCTTCGGTGCGTTCGGCCCCGCGTTCGGCATCGCGGCGGTGGTGTTCGGCCTCTGCACGTTCTGGCTGACGGTCGGGGGCCTGGTGCGCGAATGGCGCGGCCGTGTCGTCGGCGCCGTGGCGAGGGCATCCGCCGGCAGCGGGTTCGCCACCACGGCACGCGGTGCGCTGGACGACGGAGAGATCGTCGTCGTCCGCGAGCCGAGGCGCTGAGGCGCCCGCACACATCCATTTGGACGGCTCCTCTCTTCGTGGCAGAATAGAAAGCTGTGCCGCGGCACGTGCTCTGCCTCCGGGGAGTCACGCACTGCGCGCCGGCCCTGTGGAGACGGGGCGCGAGCGGCACGCCACCCCTGACTTCACCACTTGATCCGTGCTCGACCGGTGGCGGGCACAGAGAGCGAATCATCATGCACATCCTCGACGCCGTCGACGCCGCCTCGCTGCGCGGCGACATTCCCGAGTTCCGCCCGGGTGACACCGTCAAGGTGCACGTCAACATCACGGAGGGCAACCGCTCCCGCATCCAGGTCTTCCAGGGCGTCGTCATCGCTCGCAGCGGTGAGGGCGTCCGTGAGACGTTCACCGTGCGCAAGGTGAGCTTCCAGGTCGGGGTGGAGCGCACGTTCCCGGTGCACTCGCCGGTCATCGACCACATCGAGGTCGTCACCCGCGGCGACGTGCGCCTCGCGAAGCTGTACTACCTGCGGGGACTCCGCGGCAAGAAGGCGAAGATCAAGGAGAAGCGCGAGGCGTAGTCCCGGGCGGCCGGGTCCCGCGGTCTCGGGCGCATCCGACCGCAGGCTCCCGATCCCCTACACTGATGCGGGGGCTCGGGCGGTTGAGGGGCAGGACTTCGGGGACAGATGACAGACGAATCACTGCCCAGCCGCTCCGATCTCGTGGCCTCCCGAAGGAAGACCCGGCAGCGCAGCACCAAGCTGTTCCTGCGTGATCTTCTGATCATCTTCGTCGTCGCCGTCCTCGTCTCGTTCCTGATCAAGACGTTCCTGGTCCGGTCCTTCTACATCCCGTCCGGGTCGATGGAGGACACGCTCCAGATCAACGACCTGATCATCGTCAACGAGCTGGAGCCACATCTGATGCCCGTGCAGCGTGGCGACGTCGTGGTGTTCACGGATCCGGGCGGATGGCTGCCGCCGTCTCCGCCGACCACCAAGAACCCCGTCGCGTCCGGCATCGAGTGGGCGCTGTCCATCGTGGGACTCGCCGCCCCGGACAGCGACGACCATCTGGTGAAGCGGGTGATCGGCCTTCCCGGCGACCGGGTGTCGTGCTGCAACGCGCTCGGACAGCTGAGCGTGAACGGCTCGCCGCTGGCCGAGCCGTACGTCAAGCTCCCCCCCGGTGAGCAGGAGGCGGCGTCGGTGCACTTCGACGTCACCGTTCCCCGTGGCGACCTGTGGGTGATGGGTGACAACCGTTGGGACTCCCAGGACTCCTCGCGCAACCAGAACCTCCCGGGCAAGGGTTTCGTGCCCGAGAAGGACGTCGTGGGCCGTGCCATCCTGATCAGCTGGCCGATCAGCCACTGGAGCTGGCTGTCCAACTACCCGGATGTCTTCCGCGGCGCCGAGGACGACAAGCGGTAACGTCGAGGGCGTGGCAGCAGATCGACTCCGCGACGGAGCCCGCGCGGGGCGAGCCGCACCGGCACGAGCGCGCAGGCGTCCCGCAACGCCGAACTACCGGTTCGAGGCGGAGTTGCACGCTGCCGGTCACACCGTGGTCGTGGGCTGCGACGAGGTCGGCCGGGGTGCGCTGGCCGGACCCGTGGCCGTCGGGATGGTCGTGGTCGACGCCCGGGTCGGCCGCTGGCCGAAGGGGCTTCGGGACTCCAAGCTCGTGCCGGAGCCGCAGCGGGAGCAGCTGGCACCGCTGTGCATGTCGTGGGTACGGCATCATGCTGTGGGGCTCGCCTCCGCGGAGGAGATCGACGCCCACGGCATCATGGCCTGCCTGAGCATGGCGGGAGCCCGTGCCCTCTCCGCGCTGCGGGCGGGCGGGGCGGCGCTGGAGGACGCGGTGATCATCCTCGACGGCAACCACGACTACCTGAGCAGGGCGCTCCCGGCCCGAGTCCCCGTCGTGACCCGCGTCAAGGCGGACCAGTCGTGCGCGTCGGTGGCGGCGGCGTCCGTCATCGCGAAGGTGCACAGGGACGCGCTGATGATCCGGGACGACGCCGTGCACCCGGGGTACTCCTGGGCCAGCAACAAGGGCTATGCGAGCCGAGCGCACATCGAGGCGATCGAGCGGCTGGGACCCAGCGCGCTGCACCGGCGCACGTGGCTGCGGTCCGAGGGCACGTCGGTCCAGCTCGAGCTGGACGGGGCGGCCATGCGCGGGCTCGGTGGCGGTGGGGCCGGCGTACGCTCCGGGCCCGAGCGCGCGGCGTGATCCGCGGGTCACAGCGTAGACTCTCGGCAAATGGACGAAGACGAATTCGACGACTACGACCGCGAGGTCGAGCTGGCGCTGTACCGCGAATACCGCGACATCGTCTCGCAGTTCAAGTACGTGATCGAGACGGAGCGTCGGTTCTATCTCGCCAACGAGGTGGAGTTCGTGCGCCGTGACACGGCGAACGACTTCTACTTCGAGATCACCATGCACGACGTGTGGGTCTGGGACGTCTATCGGGCCGACCGCTTCGTCAAGTCGGTTCGCGTCCTGACGTTCAAGGACGTGAACATCGAGGAGCTCTCCACCAAGGAGTTCGAGCTTCCGAAGGAGCTCGCGCTCGACGAGTGACCCCGTCACCGCCGGTCGAGCCTGTCGAAACCGGCCCCTCGTCGCCGGTTGAGCCTGTCGAAACCGGTCCCGCCGTCGCCGGTTGAGCCTGTCGAAACCGGTCCCGCCGTCGCCGGTCGAGCCTGCCGAAACCGCTCCCGTCACCGCCGCTTGAGCTCGTCGAAACCGGCTGCTCGACCGCTGGTTGAGCCTGTCGAAACCGAGTCCTCAGCGGGGGACATCCCTGCGTCCCCAGGCGTCCCGGGAGCGAATCCCCCCACATCAGACGTGACCTGCCCCCCGCCATCCACGGTGCCCTTGCAGGATTTCTGCGGGAGGCATCGATGGCGAAGAAGGACGAGCTGGGAAAGCGCGGTGAGGGGCTCGCGGCGCGGTACCTGGTCGCTCGCGGCTACCGCATCAGGGCGCGCAACTGGCGTTGTGCACAGGGCGAGATCGACATCGTCGCGGAACGCGAGGGAGCGATCGTCGCCGTGGAGGTGAAGACGCGCTCGCCGACCGCGTTCGGCCATCCGTTCGAGGCGATAACCCCGGCGAAGGTCGCGCGGCTGCGCCGTCTGGCTTCGCTCTGGTACCAGGAGTCCGACTCCGCTCCCCGGTCGTTGCGGATCGACGCGATCGCCGTGCTGGCTCCGCCCGGAGTATCGGACCGCGACGTCGTGATCGAACACCTCACGGGGGTGTGCTGATGGCCGTCGCACGGACGAGCGCGGTGGCTCTGGTCGGGCTCACGCCGAGCGTCGTCGACGTGGAGGCCGACATCTCCCCGGGTCTTCCCGGCTTCTGGGTCATCGGGCTGCCGGATGCCGCGCTCGGCGAGTCCCGGGGCCGGGTGCGGGCCGCCGCCTCGAACTCCGGGCTGCCGGTGACCTCGCGCAAGCTCACGGTGAGCCTGTCTCCGGCCGCGCTGCCCAAGCACGGCGGCGGATTCGATCTGGCGATCGCCCTGGCGGCGCTGGCCGCCGCCGGGGATGTGCCGGCCGAGTCGGTGGCGTCGATGGTGCACGTCGGCGAGCTCGGTCTCGACGGGCGGGTCCGTCCCACCCCGGGGGTGCTGCCATCGGTGATAGGGGCGGTGCGCGCCGGTCACGCGCGGGTCATGGTGCCGGCTGCGAATGCGCAGGAGGCGCGCCTCGTGCCGGGATCGGAGATCGTGGCGGTGTCCTCGCTGCGCGAGGCAGCCATCCGGCACGGAGCCGAGCTCGACCCCGTGCCCGTGGAGGCCTGGCCGGCGGCCGGGGAGCGGGAGAGCGACCCTGGGCGTCCACTGGACCTGGCCGATGTCGTCGGCAACGAGGAGGCCGTGGACGCCCTCATCCTCGCCGCCGCCGGGGGCCATCACATGTTCCTGCTCGGTCCTCCGGGTGCCGGCAAGACGATGCTGGCCGAACGCCTTCCCGGGCTGCTTCCCGACCTCGACGCCGACGCGTCACTGGAGGCGACGGCGATCAGGTCGCTGACCGGTCACGTCGTCACCGATCTGGTGACGAGGCCTCCCTTCGAGGCGCCCCACCACACCGCGACCGCTGCCGCCGTCATCGGGGGCGGCAGCGGGCAGATCCGTCCCGGTGCGGCCGTGCGCGCCTCGCACGGCGTGCTGTTCCTGGACGAGGCACCATCCGGGCCTCACACCTAGGTTCCTAAAGGAGGTTCCAAATGCAGTCCAACGAACAGAAGATCCCAGGTCGTAATGCTCGACCGAGCCGTCCGATGCGGGCGGTTGTCTATCCGGCCTATGCCAGGACGGGGCCGAGTGAGCCCCTTCCGGGTACTCGGCCGATCTATCTCTACCTGCGGCTCTCGAAGTATCACAAGGACAAGGCCGACGCGATCGAGCGGCAGCGTCTCGACCTGGTGCGGAAGCTGGCGGCCGAGGGTGGGTGGACGGTGATGGGGGAGTTCATCGACAACGACTCCGCGAGCTCTTCGGCCGCGCGCAGCCGCAAGGGCTGGAAGCAGCTGAACGAGGGCATCGCGTCCGGCACGGTGAAGGCGATCGCGTTCTGGAAGCTGGACCGCACCAATCGCATCGCGACGAAGTGCATCGAGTGGATCGCGGAGTGCCAGCGCGCGAGCGTCTACCTCGTCTCGCATCAGGACTCGGCGGAGGAGCTGAACACTGCTACGGCGGGCGCGAAGATCGTGACCGGGATCAAGGCGCTGCTGGCCGAGGTCGAGACGGACTCGATGAGCGAGCGGCAGCTGGCGGCGAAGCGGCATCTGGCCGAGGCCGGGTTCCATCACGGCGGCACCCGTCCGTTCGGGTGGCAGCCGGGACCGCGGGTGACCGACGAGTTCGGGCGCACCGGGATCCGGCTGGTCCCGCACCCGGTGGAGCACCAGGCGCTGAAGGACGCGGTGGACATGGTGCTGCAGGGGCGCAGCCTGGGGCAGATCGCCCGGCACTGGAAGGACGCCTACGGCATCACCACGGCGGACGGCGCCTACGTGTACGAGGCGACGATCTACCGTTCGCTGTGCTCGCCGCGGATGGTCGGGTATCGGATGTTCCAGGTCCCTGAGCACCGACGCGGGGTGAAGATCGACCTGCTGGACTATGTCGCCCGCGACGCTCAGGGTGAGCCGGTGATCGCGCAGGAGCCGGCGTGTGACTGGACTACCTGGCTGCGGGTGCGGCACCTGCTGTCGGAGGCGAGCAACAATCGCACCATCCGCCCCTGGGGGACGCACCAATGGCTGCTGACGGGGCTGCTCTACTGCCAGTGCGGTGCGCGGCTTTACGGCCACAGCAAGACCCGCAGGGCGCCGGACGGCACCACGTATCCCGCCCACGCCTACCGGTGCATGGCCAACCGGCTGCGGGGGCCGGGGAACTGCTCGGGTGGGTGCACGATCGACGCGGTCAAGGGCGAGGCGTTCGTGCTCGGCTGGTTCTTCTCGCAGATCACCCCGGAAGCGCTCGAGACCGCCCGCCAGCGCCGTGCCGCGGCCGGTAGTCGGCCCGACTTCGACGCGGTGATGGAGCAGCTGCGCCACGCCCGCGCCGAGCGCACAGCGCTGGTCGACAAGCAGGGCACCGCCGGGTTCCAGGGCGCGATGGTGCAGGTGCTGTTGAGCATGATCGGCGATGTTCAGGCGCGTATCGAGACGCTGGAGCGCGAACTGGACACCATCGAGCTCCAGTCCACTCCGATCGGCCCGCAGCTGGCCCTGCCCGACCGGTGGGCAGAGCTGGACATCCTCGAGCGGCGCCGGTATCTGCGGCACCTCGTGCGCCGCATCGACGCGCTGCCCGGAAAGGCTCCTACCGAGGCACGCCTTGTCGTGCGTTCAACATGGTGACGGCTCGGCGGGGCGCCTGTTCCGTAAATCGGGCGTTACACATCGTGTGAAACACCCGATTTACGGAACACAGGTCGCTCTGCAGGTCGCACACCTGAAGGGTGGCGACCATCCGGTGCTGGAGCGATAGCGTGTGCTGAGCGAGCACACTGAGGAGGACACATGACCTGGGAGTCCATCTCTCGTGATGACATCCTTCGCTGGAGCACTGAAGCTGTCGACTCCGACGGTGTTCTTCCCGAATTGATCGCGCGCCTGATTGTCGAGACGGGTGAAGAGATCGTCTTTCTCGACGCACCCGCGGGGACGGGAGTGAGTACCGGGGGGTTCGACCTCGTCGTGGAGGCCAACGGTGAATCGCTTTATGTACCCAAGGGCGTGTTGGTCTGGGAAACCTCAGTGCAGACAGGCGCCCATGGAAAGGCAGAGTCCGACTACCTCAAGCGGACCGACGGCCCCTTGGGAATGCTCCGCAAGGACGTGCACTACCGTGCTGTCTCAACGCAGAAGTGGACGAAGCGTAAGGAGTTCGACAAGCACACGACTGATGGGATCTGGAAGTCCGTTCGTGGGCTGAATGTGGAAAGCCTCGTCAGTTGGCTCGCAATCGCGCCGGGCACCTCGGCGTGGATGCGGTCGGTCATGGGAATCCCGATAGTCGGTCAAATCCACTGGTCCGCGTGGTGGAAACGCTGGCTCGAGAGTACGAACGTTTCGCTTGATGCCACCGTGTTGCTTGCTGGTCGAGAGGAGCTCGTTGATCAGATCGCGGACCTTTCGGCAAGCCCCGGAGTTACCAGCGTTGGTGGCGGTGGATTGCAGTGGGAGGCGGCGGTAGCGACGTTTGCTGCGGTGGCGCAACGCGCGCTTGATAACGATCGCTTCTCGGCGCTCCCAGCACGCCTGGTCATTTTCGAACAGGAGGCGGCGTTCGTCGCCGCCCTCAGCTCAGGACGTCCACTCGTGGCGCTGATCCCGAACGCTTCTTGGGTCACCGCAATACCCGACAACTCGCTCGCGCATGTATTTGTGTTCACGCATCCTGCCCACATGTCCACCCTCGAGATTCCGGCGACCGACAGCGAGGGCGCCGCAAAGGCTCTGGAAACGCAAGGAGTCGAGTTTCATCGGGCTTACGAATTGGGCTACTTGGCACGTCGAGACATCACCACCCTGCGCCGAGAGCTTGCAATTCAGCCGGCGTTGTTCACGCCTTCCTGGGCAGCACGTGATCTAGACGCGCGAGAGCGACGACTTGCACTTGTCGCTCGTTGGAATGCCGAGTTTGAAGGTGATCGACGATTTGTCGCCGCGCTTCTCGGGGGAGATGCTGCTGATGCATCAGAAACCTGGGCGTCGATTCTGAAGAACGAAGGTCGACCCACCGCAGAGTTTGAGGCGCATCGATATTTGGTCAGTCCGACGGACACCTGGCGGTTGCTGTCGCATTCGATCACGGATGAGGACCTCGCAGTGTTTGAGTCCGAGGTCGCAACCGTGTTGGGAACCGCAAACCCGCTGGCCGAACTGGACGGCACGGAACGCATCCGGGCGCAGATACAAGGTGTAGGACCTCAGCACTCGCGGGACATCGCGGATGGCATCGGCATGGTCCTGGCACTCATGGGCGCCGACGAAGATGTCGCCCGCACCGCAACAAAGACCTCCGCGAGCGCAGCTCGAGTGGTGCGCAACGCACTCGGTCTTCCTGCTCAACCGCTCGAAGTCTCCGCTCTTGTCGGACGACCGTTCTCGCTGTCGCTGCTTGCTGAAGCGGCACCGGACGCCGTTCTCGACTATCTAGACGCCGTCGCCGCAATGCCACCCGAACAGATCTTTACGGACTCGCGCGAACGCGGGGCGGTGACCTTCGGGCCTTCGTCGCCCCATCTCGAGTTGGTGCACGCCGCCGATGTCCTTTCATGGTCGACCGCTGCGCTTCCTCGGGTGGTGTCGGTCTTGCTTCGACTTCACGCGATCGATCCAGGCGGGACCTGGTCCAATCGGCCGCTTGACTCTCTCCGAAAAGCACTGTCGCCGGTGACCTGGAACACGTCCGTTCCCTGGGACCGAAGACTTGCAGTGATTGCCGAGCAGCTTGACAGCGATGGCGGCGCGAGTTGGGATGCCTTCGCTGGCCTTGTGGACGACGACGGCTTCGGAGTCATCGAACCTGGACCCCGTTATCGTCAGTGGGGCCCCCGGCTTACTGGCATGACATCTGGGGAGCTGGCAGACCGAAGGTTTGAGCTTGTGTCAGTGCTACTGCCCAGGGCAACCAGCCCGGAGCATGCCAAGGCCGCGATCGGCTGGCTTCCGCAGCTCAGCTCGGACGGGCGGGCGCTTGTCCTCGAACGGCTGGCCGAACTCGTGGCGGGATGGTCCGACGCGGAGACGCAAGTCCCCTACGAAGAGCTGAGAAGTCTGATCGCCGACCACACCGAGTTCGACGCTGCCGACTGGTCGCTACCCGCTGAGGATCTCTTGCCGCTCCGAGCACTCTTGGACGACCTAACCCCGACTGATCCCCGACACAAGAACGAATGGCTGTTCCACACGGGATACCCACGGCTGATTGACTTCCCACGAGGTGAAGACTGGGCCGCCCAGACCGCCGAAGTACAGCGACTGCGGGTAGCCGCCATCGACGAGATCGAATCGGGCTCGGGTTTCGAGTCGGTCCTCGAGTTCGCCGAACAGCTCCCCGACGTGAGCACTCTGACCTGGGCACTCGCTTCTCGAGGAACTCCGCTGAATGACACAACCCTTGTGACGTTGCTCGGTGCCGGGCCATCTCGATCAAGGTTTGCCATGAGCTACCTCGCCCGGCGCGTCAGGGACGATGCTGATTTGCCCGTCCGTCTACTAGACGCCACGCCCAACGCAAACGCAAAGACGAGAGCCCACCTTTTCCAGTTCTTGGCGATCGAAAGCGCAACCGAAAAGCTCGGACAGGAGACCGAGGACGTCCAAACAGCATTCTGGGCGGGATTTAACCCGTGGTCTGTGCAAGCAGGCGCGCCCACAATCGAAGCGATCGCACGAACTCTCGTCGAGCGTGGCCAGGCCGGGTTGGCAGTCACAACCCTGGACGTTCATGGCGAGGGAGTCGCGAACGAGGTCATCGCTGATGCCCTGGAGAGCCTTCTGGCGGGTCAGGCGGGAGGTACAAAGGCCGAGGGAGATTCAATCGATCGGCTGACCATAAGACTGCAGGGCGACGCATCCATGCAGGATCGCCTCATCCTTCTTGAGTGGGCGTTCCTCCCCGCGCTAAACGACCGTCGGCAGCTTGAGCTGCACCGCTCGATGGCGACATCGCCAGCACGTTTCGTCGAAGTGCTCGAGGCGCGCATGGGCCAAGACGGCGAGATCGTCTCACGCGGCTGGAAGGTTCTTCGATCCTGGAGAACAATTCCCGGCGAGCAGGACTCGGGAGTGATTGACGAGTCGATACTCAGAGATTGGTCCGATGAAGTATCGACGCGCATCGCCGATTGGGACGACAACAAGAAGGCGCTCGCCTGGGGGGCCGTCGGAGAGCTACTAAGCCGGGCAGGCAACGATCCGGTCGACGGCAAGTGGCCACCAACAGCAATCCGCCAGCTCGTCAACGACCTCCGTATTGAAGCACTTGAGCAAGGCATAGGGCGCGGCATTTACAACGACCGAGGCGTGGAGTGGCGAAGCATGGATGGCGGCGTCGCCGAGCGTGAACTCGCGAAAAAGTACCGCGAACAAGCTGCTGCCCTAGCTGCCGACGATCGAACGGCCGCGCTTCTCAGACGTTTGGCTGACGGGTATGAAAGCAGTGCCCTTCAGGAGGATCAACGTGCTGAAGCCCGTCGTCGCGGACTCGGGGTCTAGCGAGCGTTGATGGTCTGGGCACCCATCATCGTGGCAAGGGGACGGGGCCGTTGATGTGAGGCGCGGCTGGGAGGGTCACTTGCTCTCCACACCGGTCCGCAACCAAAGACCTCAGGCTTGAGAGTGCAGCTCGGCCATCAGGCCATCAAGCTCTGGCGTTTCGGCGTCGATGAGGTCGATGAGGTAGAGGAACGCGGCGCGCGCCACCCATAGCGCTTCGATCGTCGACTCCTGCAGGTCAATGAGGTCGATGGTGCTGAATGTTTCTTTCGTCGGGCCGGTCGGCTCGCCTAAGGTGCCGTGGACAAGTCGGTGTGTGCCGGCATTGCGAAGAAGGCGAGCGTTTGGATAGAGCGCATCGGATGCGAGATCCCGCTGAAGCTCGGCGAGGGCAAGTCGAGCGCGTCGACCAGCCATCGTGCTGACCTCCGGTCGGAGAACATGTGTCTTCGTGTCGCGCCAGAAGGACGCGAAGTCGACCTTCTGAGGCTGGATACAGGTCTTGAAATGCTCGTTCGCGGTCACCGCGATCTTGTCGAGCAGATCGAGAGCACTGCGTTGTGCGAGAAGCAGGGTGGCCGGGCCCTCGCCGTAGACAGCGCCGTCGCCGGTTGCTCCATAGGCTCCCGTGTCTTCGGGGTGTTGCATCCCGTCTTCGGTGAAGGTCATCACCTCTCCTCGGAAGGCCAGGCGGCGGGCCACGATGAACTCTGCCTTCAGGACATTCATTGCGGCAAAGATCCGCGGCGCCAGCCCTTCGTCGTTGTCAGCTGCCGCGGCGAGGATGTCGGCGGTGTCCCAGCGTGAACTGTCCGAGCCCAGGCCCTCCACGGTCGGGACCAGCGCAAGCCGATGCTCGACGATCCAACTCTGGTACGGGTCGTCAAGGTCGCCGTCGTGGCTGAGGTGCCCGAGCACCGGCTCATCGCTGAGGGGCAGCGCATCCCAGAGTTGCGCGGCGTGCTCGCCGGCGATCGCGACGGTCTCGGCCCGAAGCTCTTTCGCCCTTCGGGCCCACTTCTCATACACCGCGGCGATGTGGCCGGCCTGCTGTGGACTGGCATTGAGGCGCTGAAGAAGGAGCATTGCCCGGTTGCCGGCGGCGTTTCCGTTTGTGGGCTCTGCCTCGAGCGCGTCCGCGTAGGCCGAGTATGCCTCGACCCAGCGGCCTGCGAGATCCAGTTCATTGGCGAGGTTGCAGAGTGCGCGTGAGCGCACGGAGTCGGGTGTCGCCGACGGCGGACGTGAGACGAACGACCAAAGTCGACGTGCGGTCACGACATGTGAATCGCTGCGGAAGCGGACGTCGCTTTCAATCAGATCCGGCGTGGCACCTCCGGCTGACTCCTTGGCTTCGAGTCTGAAGAGGATCGACTCTGCGTTCGCGATGTTCTGCAGCAGCTGGGAGATCAGAACGAGGTCAGGAGTCGCGGACAGCAGGGCTGTCGCTCTTTCCAGCCCTGTCGTGACGAGCGCCTCGTCGTCGAGGTCGTCGCCGATGTTGACGGTCACCGAGCTCACGGTGAACAGTGCGAGCACGATGTGGGGGTAGTTCAGCTGCGAAGCGAGTATCTCCTGTTCGAGTTGGTCAAGCTCAGCCGCGGCATTCGGAATGGTCGGGATTGCCACCGCGCGCGCCAGGAAATCCGCAAGCAGCGCATCGGCTTCTTGCGGATCAAGCGGATCCGTGGCGTCGGGGTTCGAGTTGCTCATACGGTCGCCAGTGTTCGCAGCAGCGACGTCAGTTCTTTGGGGCGGCGAGGAAGCATGGTGTCGAAGTGCGTGTCGAGGCCGCGTCGCAGTGCGGCGTCCTGAGCTGAGGCGTCAGCGAAGACGATGTCGCAGTATGGGAGCGCAAGCGCCAGAGCATCAATGTCATAGAGATCGTTCGCGGACCAGCGTCGATTGGGGTCTTGGTGGTATTGCGCCTTCATCGACACGGTGACCGCGCTGGACGGCATGCTCATCAGGAATCGAGTGCCTGCCTCGGGCGTCGTGAAGATGTCGTCGATCTGGATGCCGCGCGCCATCAGCTCATGCACGAGCATTTCCATGAGCTCCAAGTTGAGGTAGCGAGCGATCACCAGGTCGCGCATGACGTAGGTTCCGCGGTACTTCTCGATCTGCGTCGACCACGCGGCCTCCAGGGCTGCGTTGTCGACGATCTGCTGCTCAACCAGCTCTGGCTGGTAGCCGCCCGCGCGTATCTCGGCCGCCTCCTGGTCGTCGGGTCCTTGGAGCAGCATTCGCTCAGCCATCCGATTCATCGTCGCTAGGCGCTCAGCCCACGAAGGGTCTGCGGCAAGCATCTTGGCGGTCACGTCCTCGCCTTCTTGAATGATCTGCAAGCCGCCGACTCTTCCCACAACGTTTAACGCTGACTTACCTAACAAATCGGTCGGCGTCCAGCCGAGGCCGCGTGTTCCCGTCAGGTTGTCGAGGGTGGTCTGGAGTTCTAGCCGCAGGACATCGACATGGCTAACGAGATAGGTGAAGTCCGTCAGCTCCTCGATGACTGAAGCCAACGCGCGACGCTGAGCCGGATCCTTGATCTTCGTGACCTCGCTGTATTGCGCACCGGTCAGGACGATGCGGACTTGTCCCGCTTGAATCGCCTGTCGGAGGGCCTCCAAGAGGTCGGCGTATGCGGGCTCACCCTGTCCTTGGACAACCCGGCCAAAGCGGATCCATTGCGCGAGATCGAGGTGAATCAGCAGTGGGGGGCGCGCCGGCATTCTCAACTCGGTCGGCCAGATGAGCGGAGGGAGGAAGTATTCGCGATCGCTCGAATTGAGTGAGCGGTGAGCCATCGGCCTAGCCTCCCGTCATCTCTCTGTCACCAGTGCGGCGAGCCTTGCGCTTTCTTGAGTCTCACACCGACCCCTGACGACGCAGCACACGAATCGCCAAGGCCTTCTCAGCTATCAGTCGTGCCGAAAGTCAGGCCCGAGCAAAGCCCGCGCGATGAGTGCTTTGTTGACCATCGGGGCCTGGCGGTATTCGGCTACTGGTTAGCCTCGGCTTTCCACATGCTCAGTACCTCGGGGCGCAACGGAGACGGGCCCTTCATCTGAACGGTTCGGCCGGCATCGATCTTTTCCGCCATTTCCCGCAGTCGCTCCGCTCCGCGCGCGGGCCACCCGTTTGCGAGCGCCCAGGCGTACACCTCATCAGCGGGAAGCGCGTACCTTCCGCGGTGCAGCACCCGGAGGACCGCTACGGCATCTCTGTGGTCGAGCGCGCCAGCGAGGTTGTTGGCGTGATTGACCATCCGGGTCAGGTGGGTGAGCCCGACGATGACAACCGGATCCAGACTTGGTGCGCTGGTCTTGGCGAGCGCGCCGGCGAGTAGTTCCGGCTGTGACGCCTGTTCCCACGGAGTAGTGTCCTCGTCGACCCAAGGAATGACGCAAAGCGCTCGGGTTCGGCGATCATCTGCGATCTCGGCGAGCTTCTCGCGTGACGGCCAGGCAGCGAGTACCGGCCCGCCTGACCATCCCGATACGTAACCTCGCCATGTCCCGACTGCGACGCCGGGCACTTTCGCGAGCTGGGCGATGAGATCGCCCGAGTGATTCAGGGTGCTCTTCTGAGGCACGAACAGTAGTACCTGACCCCCGACCGCCTTCTGCTGCGCGGCAATCCACTCGATGGCGGCCCGCTGAGACCCTTCGGGGTCGTTCGCGCCATTGCCTGTCACCGCTCTGGGGTATTCCCGCGCACGCTCAAACATGCCGAGCTCCTTTTGTCGTGGTGGGGCGACTCGCAGCAACGATCCCAGAAGCCTCCGACAGTGACTAGTGAGCGGCAGAATGCAGTTATGAAATGGAGCGTGTCAGGCGTCGAGAGATGCTGCTCATGTCCTGATAGGTGGTCGTGTTCTGACGGGTGGAGCCCACGTGCCCACCGTCGATGAGCAGATACGGAATTCCGATCAGGCGATCTGTGACAACATTGCCGCGCTGGGGGACGACCGCGCGCTCTTGTCGCAAAACCTCCTCTCGCAGGCACGCAACCTGATCGAGGCGGTCGCGGTTCGCCTTCAAAGCGCTGATGGAGCGATCGAGTTCACCTACGAGGCGACGAAACCTGCCTTGGCTTGGGTCGGCTCCGCCAACAAGCAGATCAACTTTCTGCACCGGTTCCACAGGCTCATTCAGATCAGTGCCTCGCATTACACCATGGACGGCGACGCCTCAGAACGTCTGATGCTGAAGTACTACGAATACTTCCTGCGTGTGCGCACGCTACTTCGCGATGTATGCGGAATCGACGTGCTCGCCAACCTGGAGTCCTTCCCGATCGACCTCGACCCGTCGCTCCGCGAATATCACGAGAAGATCGCCGAGCGGATACAAGCGACGGGCCGACTGGCCTCACAAGAGGGAGGAGGTCGGCGGTACTACATCCACAAGACGCGGCCGTTCTTCGTCGGCGGCCGGATTTACTACGAGGTCACCTTCTACCGCGCAGTCAACAAGGTCAGCAAGTTCGATCGCATCATCGGCTTCACCGACATCGACCTCACCGACAAGTACGCGGCAATGCTGACGCTGCAGGGCGACTCGATCAACGTGCTCGGGCGCAGTATGCCGATCACCATCGTTCGGGACTGGGAGGTCTCCGTTCGCCCCTGTGAGTTCGACAACTTCGCTCGCCTCTTCGGCTTGTCCACCGACGTGCGAACCGGAACCCCCGAGTATCGATATGTCATGCAGGGACTCACCACGAGCGGGGGCAGCCTGCTCGATCTGATGGAAATGTCGGACGAACGATATGCCGAAGTGCGGGAAGCCGGGACGGCCAGAGTCACTAGGCCCCAGATCTTTCCTGCGTTGGATCAGGCGCGTCAGATCATCCGGAGGAAGGCTCCGGGATACAACGTCATTCGCTACCTCATGCTGGCGATGCACAACCAGTTCCTCAAGCCGCAGTACAACCGAGACGGGTGTGAGCGTCTCTCCAACCTGAGGCTGGACTACGGGTGCATCCCGTTCGACACCATGCCGTTCTGCACGTCGCTCCGAGCTCACAATCCCAGGTACTGGGACCTGGTCGAGAGCCTCGACGTGACGGGGCGCGCCCATGAGCTGCTCGCCCGGCGTGTGAAGAACAACGTCGAGAGCCACGGCATCCTCTACACGCCCGTAGAGGACCTCGAGGAGCTGGGCGACCTCGATCAGCTGATTGCTACCTACAACGCGGCGCTCTACTACAAACACAGAGCCTGGCGGGGCCTTGAAAAGGACATGGGCCACGTCTTCATCCGCGGCTACGAAAATGACACCGTCACGATCATCGAAAAGCTGCAGGAATCCGCGTCGTCTGGCATCGACGGATACTCCACGGCCGTCCAGCGGTGGCTGGACGAGGTGCCCCGCGGCATCGACGACGACGCCAAGCGCGACGCGCTGAAGAGTCTCTTCGACCAGTCCCGCATCGCCCTGATCTACGGTGCGGCCGGCACGGGCAAGTCGACCATGGTCAACCACATCGCCAGCTACTTCAACGACAAGCAAAAGCTCTTCCTGGCACACACCAACCCGGCAGTCGACAACCTCAAGCGTCGAGTCACCGCCCAGGACTCCACCTTTCGAACGATCAGCAGCCAGATCTACCGCATGGCCACAGACCCGGAATACGACCTATTGGTCATCGACGAGTGCAGCACGGTCAGCAACGCCGACCTCATCAAGGTGCTGGACAAGACCTCATTCAAACTGCTCGTGCTCGTCGGCGATGTCTACCAGATCGAGTCGATCCAGTTCGGCAACTGGTTCAACGCAATCCGCTCCTTCATCCCGAAGGACTCGGTGTTCGAACTCACCACACCATTTCGCACGAAGAACCAGGCACTCCTCGCGTTCTGGGACAAAGTGCGCAACCTCGAGGACGACATCGCCGAGGTCATCGCACACAACGGCTACTCCACAACACTCGACGAGTCGCTGTTCGAGCCGCAACGCGAGGACGAGATCATCCTCTGCCTGAACTATGACGGCCTCTACGGCATCAACAACATCAACCGATTCCTTCAAAGCAGCAACCCCGGGGATGGCATCACCTGGGGCGTCACGACCTACAAAGTGGGCGACCCCATCCTCTTCAACGAGACCGAACGATTCGGGCGGGTCATCTACAACAACCTGAAAGGCAAGATCGTCGGGATCCAGCCATATCCCGACCGGGTGCAGTTCGACGTCGAACTCGACCGCACCATCAGTGCGTTCGACGTAGATGGCGAAGAGCTTGAATGGCTCGGAGACGCAACAGTCCGATTCAACGTCTACGAGCGTGACACGAGTGACGCCGACGACGACTCGCTCAACACGAACGTGCCATTCCAGATCGCATACGCCGTGTCGATTCACAAGGCACAGGGCCTCGAGTACGACTCGGTCAAGATCGTGATCACCGACGCCAACGAAGAGGACATCTCGCACGCCATTTTCTACACCGCGGTCACAAGAGCTCGAGAACGCCTCCAGATCTTCTGGACTCCGGAGACCCAGCAGGCCGTTCTCGCTCACCTCCAACGCCACGTCATCTCAAAGGATGTCGCGCTCCTGTCGAGGCGCCGCGCTCTCGCACCAATCGCAAGTAGCTGACGAATCGTTCAGGCCCGGCAATCAGCTCGGACGGCGTCGCCGGTAGGTATCGAGATCGAACACATTGTCGTGGTGACTCCGACCCGACGGCGCTTCAGGTACGACGTTCTCCGCGCCGTCCATCAGGTCCGGCCAGGAGCTAGATTCTTCAAGCCAACGAATGACATCGCCGCGGATCGTGATAGGTCCGGCCGCGGCGTGCAACAAAGGTTCCATTGGGTCGAAGTCATCATCGAGGTCCATCGCACGAGTATCTCCTCATCGGGAAATCGCTGCAGAAGTTGTCCACAGGGCTCCCTGACGATCGCCGGCCCGAGGTCTAGTCGCCTGGTCGAGAGCGGCAGCCCGGTCGGGCGTTTCGGTCTCTTCCAAGGGTCGTGGTGCGATCCGGGGCACTGGACCAATGCAAGGAAGTTCTTTCCAGACACGATTTCGGAGCCAGCGAACTGGCAGAGATGCGGGCCTGATCTGGGGTCCCAGACGGCTCGGAGGCCGTGAAAGGTAGGGAGTGAGCCCGGCTCTTGGTGTGCTTTTCCTTGAGGAGGCGCCCGAGTTCCCCTCGGCGGTCCTCGACGTGTTGCGACAGCCTCTGGAGTCGGGTGAGATCCGCATCCATCGCGCGAATGCGAGTGCGACCTTTCCCGGCAGGTTCCAGCTGATCATGGCCGCCAACCCGTGCCCGTGCGGGCAGTACGGCGTGCTCGACGCGGAGTGCACGTGCGCCCCGTCCGTGCGTCGTCGGTACCTGGCGAAGATATCCGGCCCCCTGCTGGACAGGATCGACATCAGGCTGTCGGTGCGGCGGATCACGCCCGCACAGCTGGCCATCGGAGCCACAGCGGCTCGCACCAGCACCGCGGAGGCGCGCGCGATCGTCGTCCGGGCGCGTCAGGTCGCCGCGCGGCGGCTCTGCGGCACGCCCTGGCGCATCAACGCGCAGCTGCCCGGCCCCTGGCTCCGCGAGCAGGCCAGAGGCCTCCCGCGCGGAAGCACGGCGGTGCTCGACCGCGCATTGGAACGCGGAGCCCTCACGATGCGCGGATACGACCGCTCGCTCCGGCTGGCATGGACGATCGCCGACGTCGCGGGCGACGATCGTCCCAGCGCCGAGCAGCTTGGTGCCGCCCTCTATCTCAGGAGAGGGGTGTGAGCATGACGGTCTTCGGACTCGACGAGAGGCACGTCAGGGGACTCGTGGAGACGGTCAGCCCCTCTGGCGAGCTGGATGATAGCGCGATCGCGGACCGGTTCGCCCGTGCGGCGTGGTCGGTCCTGGTTGAGCCCGGCGATGCCACCGCAGGCCGCCTCGTCGCCGAGCGAGGGGCCGCGGACGCGCTGCGCCTCGTGCTCCGCGACGGGGACCGTTCCGGGGCGCAGGACGCCCAGGGGGCCGGCACCGGCCTGCCCGAGGAGGAGTTGACGGCCGCGATGGAACGCTGGCGTCCACGGCTGAGGTCCGGCGAGGTGGAGCGTGCGTTGCTGCTGGCGGCACGCGTGGCGGCCCGGCTGCTGGTGCCGCCGTCCGAGCGCGAGCCGGATCTCCCGTGGCCGTCGGGCACCGACGATCTGGGCGACCACGCGCCGATCACGCTCTGGGCCCGTGGCGATCCCGAGCGGCTCCGCGCCGGCTCCGCCGGCATCGCGCTGGTCGGCGCGCGGGCGGCGACCGGATACGGGGAGCACGTGACGGGCGAGGTCTCCGCGGGTCTCGTGGGACTGGAACTCGCGGTCGTCTCGGGTGCCGCGTACGGGATCGACGGCATGGCTCATCGCGCCGCCCTGGCGTCGGGCGGCCTGACCGTCGCCTTTCTCGCCGGCGGCGTCGACAGGTTCTACCCTGCCGGTCACGACGAGCTGTTGCACCGGGTGAGCGATCGTGGCCTCGTCGTCTCCGAGCTCCCGTGCGGTGCCGCACCCACACGATGGCGGTTTCTGCAACGTAACAGGCTTATCGCCGCCTGCAGCGCCGCGACCGTCGTCGTCGAGGCGGGCGCACGATCCGGTTCCCTCAACACCGCGGGCCACGCCGCGGCTCTCGGCCGACCGCTCGGGGCCGTTCCGGGACCGGTGACCTCACCGACGTCGGCGGGGTGCCACCGGCTGCTGCGCGAATACGACGCCGTCTGCGTCACGAACGCGGCAGAGGCCGCCGAGCTCGTGAGACCCTGGGGCGGGGCGTCGGAGTCGGCCGACGAACACGCGCCCACGGCACGTGACGGCGCGGAAACGGTGCGGGTGCTGGACGCCCTGAGCACGCGTGCACCGCGCACGCCCGCCGATATCGCGTCGCGGGCCGGGCTGTCGCTGCGCAGTGTGCTGGCGGTGCTCGCCGCCCTTGAGGTCGAGGGCAGGGCACGGGGCGACGCCGCCGGCTGGCAGGCGGTGCCACGCCGTGGCGCAGAATCCGCAGCCCGCTCGGCATGACTCGTCCCGCCCGCGCTCTCCCGAAGGCCGGCGTGACGCGTTCTGCGCCGCCGGCCACGGGATCGACCGTCCACGGGACGGCCCACGGCATGTCCCGTGAGAACCGCCAGGGTGTCGGGTCACCCTTCCGCCCCATTCAGGACAAGCTGGAGTCATGTCTTGGGACGAGGCGATCGCACTGTTCGAGTCCCACCTGCGCGCCGAGCGAGGCTACTCGCCGGCAACGGTGCGGGCGTATGGCGCCGATCTGCGCTCGCTCGCCGACTTCGCCGAGGGGGCGGGCGCCGCCGACCCCGCTCAGGCGACCCTCGCCCTCCTCAGGGATTGGCTCTGGCACGCCCAGCAGCAGGGACTCGCCAGGGCGTCGATCGCCCGCAGGGCAGCTGCGGCACGAGGCCTCACCGGTTGGCTGGAGCGCATCGGGGCGGCTCCGGCGGACGCCGGGCGCCGGCTGAGGGCACCGAAGGCGGATCGCCGTCTGCCGCGAGTGGTCAGTCGGGATCAGGCCTCCGCGTTGCTCGAGGGGCTGGCCGTCCGCGCGCGCGGTGGAGATCCCATCGCGATGCGCGATCACGCGGTCGTCGAGCTGCTCTACGCGTCCGGCCTCCGGGTGTCGGAGCTCGTCGGCATCGACGCGGACGACGTTGACCTCGATCGGCTCACCGTCCGCGTCATGGGGAAGGGCTCGAAGGAGCGCGTCGTGCCGTTCGGCGTTCCGGCGCTGAACGCTCTCGTCGACTACCTCAGAACGGCACGTCCGGAACTCGCGGCGCGACACGACGGGAGCGCCGGAGCGCAGGAGGACTCCAGGGCGTTGTTCCTCGGCGCGCGGGGCCGGCGACTGAACACTCGCACCGTCTACCGCCTGGTCTCCGCGCTGCTGGGCGAACTGCCCGGTTCCGGGCCGTCCGGGCCTCACACGCTGCGGCATTCCGCCGCGACACATCTGCTGGACGGTGGTGCCGACCTCAGAGCGGTGCAGGAGCTTCTGGGACACGCCAGCCTGGGGACCACCCAGATCTACACCCACGTCTCCGCCGAACGGCTCAAGGAGACCTATCGGCGCGCGCACCCACGCGCCTGACCATCGCTGCGCGCACCCGCTGCTCGATTGCTGCCCGACCACTGTCCGACCACGGTGCGCACTCGCATGCCCGACCACAGCGCTCGTGCGCGTGCCGGCTCCGGGCGCGCGCACCCACCGGCCGGTCTCCGTGCGTGTCCGCGCGAGGGACGAGGGATGGGAACGCATCCGCGTGAGGGATGGGAAGCGGTCCCGATCGAGGTGCTGGCGGTCGCGGCGGCACCTGTCACCGCTGACGCCCGCGTCGGCCGTCAGCGGATCGGCAACAGCACGGCGCGCCGGACACCGCCGAAGAACCGAAGCGGCGACACGTAGTCGCCGTGGACGCGCACGCCGAGGTGCAGACATCCGCGGTCGCAGTGCCCGCCGGCGGCCACCGCGCCGACCTGGCCTCCCTTGTGCGCGGGGTCGCCCCGGACGAGCGGGCTCGCGACGGGCTCCATGCTGATCAGGACGCCCTGCGTCGTCTCGATCGTGATCGTCGCACGATCGACGACGACCCCGGCGAACCGGACGACGCCGTCCTGCGGGGCGAGCACCGACGTGCCCGGGGCGGCGGGCACGTCGATGCCCCTGTGGCCGGCGGAGTATCGGGTGGACGGCGCCTCGAAGCCGCGCACGACGACCCGCGCGCCCTCGACCGGCCAAGACCAGCCGTCGTCTTCGGCCGAGGGCCGGTCGGATCGGAGATGCGCCCGCTCGGCCCTTCGGCCATCGTCGTGGGCATCGTGGCGTTGATGGGTGCCGGATCCAGGGCGACCGCTCGCATTGGCCGCATGGGGCGCACCGGAGAGCGCGAGAGCGAGCGCCGCCGCCGCGACGGCACCGACTGCTCGGGTTGCGGAGGGGGATCGCGGCGACGGCATGCCTCGAGCCTGGCGTCCGAGGCCGCCGCCGCGGAGGGCAGGGAGCCGAATGTGGAGGGGCGGCCTCGGACTCGGGCGTGGGACGGGAAGACCGGGGTGGGACGGGAAGCCCCGATCGTGGGACGGGAAGCCACGGTGGTGGGACGGGAAGTACCGGCCGCCGGACGGAGGACCGTGGGTTCTGGCAGGGGCGATCGGGCCGGTGTACCGCCGAGGATGGCGTGGGCGTGCGTCGCGGCGGCCGTCCTGTCAAGCGCCTGCATCGCTGGGGCGTCGTGGTGTTAGCGTGCTGTGCAGAGGCGAGGGGGGCGATCTCGATGTCCGACACGCGGTCGAACGGACGCGACGAAGCAGGCCACAACCCAAGGGGTGGCGAGAAGTCGGCCATGGGCACCGCGCACCGCGGCAAGGTGCTCGGCGTGACGATCTCGGCGGCCCTGGGCGGCCTGCTTTTCGGGTTCGACACGTCGGTGATCAACGGGGCGGTCGACTCGATCCAGGACACCTTCCACCTCGGTTCGGCTGCGATCGGCTTCACCGTGGCGATCACCTTGATCGGCTGTGCGGTGGGCGCCTGGTTCGCCGGCCAGCTCGCCGATGTGTGGGGGCGCAAGGCCGTCATGCTGCTGGCGGCGATCCTCTTCGTCGCCAGCTCGGTGGCATCCGGTCTCGCCTTCGCCGACTGGTTCCTGATGTCATGGCGGTTCATCGGCGGACTCGCCATCGGCATCGCCTCCGTGATCGCCCCCGCGTACATCGGCGAGATCGCGCCGGCCAAGCTGCGCGGAGGCCTGAGCTCGCTGCAGCAGCTGGCGATCACGCTGGGCATCTTCCTCGCACTGCTCTCCGACGCGGCCCTCGCCGGCTCGAAGGGCGACGCCATGCGGGAGCTCTGGTTCGGGCTTCCCGCCTGGCGCTGGATGCTTCTGGTCGGCGTCGTTCCCGCGCTGGTGTACGGCATCCTGTCGCTGTCGATCCCGGAGTCGCCGCAATACCTGCTGCGCAGCGGACGGCGGGATGACGCACGTGAGGTCGTGCGCGATGTCACCGGCGCCATCGACATCGACCGCCGCATGGACGAGATCGAGGACAGTCTCGAGAACGAACGCCGCGCGCGCTACCGCGACCTGCGCGGCACGGCACTAGGACTGCAGCCGATCCTGTGGGTGGGCCTGGGCATGGCCGCCTTCCAGCAGCTGGTGGGCATCAACGCGATCTTCTACTACTCGACCACACTCTGGAAGTCGGTCGGCTTCAGCGCCAGCGACTCCTTCGTGACCTCGGTGATCACCTCGGTGATCAACGTGGTCCTCACGTTCGTGGCGATCCTCTTCGTCGACCGTGTCGGGCGGAAGGCGCTGCTCCTGTGGGGATCGGCCGGGATGTTCGTCGGCCTCGTGCTCGCGGCGATCTCGTTCTCGCAGGCGCACACCGCGCACGGCTCGGTGACCCTGCCCAACCCGTGGGGCGTGATCGCGCTCATCGGGGCCAACCTCTTCGTGATCTTCTTCGCCGCCACTTGGGGCCCGGTCATGTGGGTGGTGCTCGGCGAGGTCTTCCCGAACAAGATCCGCGGGCTCGGCCTGGGCATCGCGGCGGCCTTCAACTGGATCTTCAACTTCCTGGTCACCCTGCTCTTCCCCGTCCTCAGCCAGGCGGTGGGACTCGGCTGGGTGTACGCGGGCTTCGCCCTCTTCGCGGCGCTGTCGTTCTGGTTCGTGCTCGCCGCCCTGCCCGAGGTGACCGGGCTGGAGCTGGAGGACAAGTCCAAGCTGGAGCGGGTCCGGCGGGAACGGGCGAGCGCCTGAACGCTCCTCGGCACGCCGACGGCGGCCCCCGCGATGCCTGTATCGGGCACGGGGCCGATTCGGGCCGGACGACGCTCGCCGCCTGAGGTCGCCGCCCGCCAGGTCGCCGCCTGATATGATCGTGGAGCGCCCCGCTCGTCGGGGTGACTACGCGCGCCCGCTCGTCGGGACTTCGTCCGAGGCTTCGGACGACCACGGCACAGGCATCCCCGGTCTTCGGCTCACACCGAAGCGGATGCCCGTCGGGCGCCAGGCGCGGGGGCCATCCGGTCTCCGCGAGACAACCGAGCAGGCGATCCGCCACGACACGTGCGCCGGAACGCCGAGAAAAGGAGAACGGCCATGGCCGTCGTCACCATGCGGCAGCTGCTCGACAGCGGCGTGCACTTCGGACACCAGACCCGCCGGTGGAACCCGAAGATGAAGCGCTTCATCCTCACCGAGCGCTCCGGCAGCTACATCATCGACCTCCAGCAGTCGTTGGCCTACATCGACAAGGCGTACGACTTCGTCAAGGAGACGGTCGCCCACGGCGGGACCATCCTCTTCGTCGGCACGAAGAAGCAGGCGCAGAACGCGATCGCCGAGCAGGCGCAGCGCGTCGGCCAGCCGTATGTGAACCAGCGTTGGCTGGGTGGTCTGCTCACCAACTTCCAGACCGTGTCGAAGCGGCTGGCGCGCATGAAAGAGCTCGAGGAGCTCGACTTCGAGGGCACGACGAGCGGCCTCACCAAGAAGGAGCTGCTCATCAAGAAGCGCGAGCTCGACAAGCTGCACAAGTCGCTCGGGGGCATCCGCAACCTCACCAAGACTCCGAGCGCGCTCTGGGTCGTCGACACCAAGAAGGAGCACCTGGCGATCGACGAGGCCCGCAAGCTCGGCATCCCGGTCATCGCCATCCTCGACACGAACTGCGACCCCGACGAGGTGCAGTACCCGATCCCGGGCAACGACGACGCGATCCGCTCCGTCAGCCTGCTGACCCGCATCGTGGCGGACGCCGCGGCCGAGGGCCTCATCCAGCGTCACCAGAAGCCCGAGGAGGGCGAGGAGGGCGCCGAGCCCCTGGCCGAGTGGGAGCGTGAGCTCCTGGAGGCCGGCGATGGCGGTGTTCAGTCCGGCGCCGAGACGGCCAAGGCGGCGGATGCCGACCTGGCCGAGGCCGAGGCGGAGGCCGCCGCGGTGGTGGACGAGGAGGCCGAGCAGGTCGAGGCGACCGAATCCGACTCCGACGCCGAGGGCGCCGCGAGCCAGGCGCCGGCCGTCGTC
Organism: Actinomycetales bacterium; assembly: GCA_015655415.1. Taxonomy (GTDB): domain Bacteria; phylum Actinomycetota; class Actinomycetes; order Actinomycetales; family Microbacteriaceae; genus Humibacter. Next base: position 18,027 of record JAATFB010000022.1, on the reverse strand, counting down.
GAGGCCGACAAGATCGCCGAGGGTGCGGCGGCCGAGGCCGAGTAACCCGTCTTTTCATCGAACCGAGGAGTTCACCCCACATGGCAAGTGTCAGCATCGCCGACATCAAGGCGCTGCGCGAGCAGCTCGGCACCGGAATGGTCGACACCAAGAAGGCGCTCGAAGAGGCGGGCGGCGACATCGAGAAGGCCACGGAGATCCTCCGCCTGAAGGGGGCGAAGGGCAACGCGAAGCGTGCCGATCGCTCCACGAGCGAGGGCCTCGTGACTGCACGTGAGCACGGCGGCCGTGCCTACATGCTCGAGCTCAACTGCGAGACCGATTTCGTCGCGAAGAGCGACAGGTTCATCGCCCTGGCCGGGGGCGTGGAGGAGGCCGTGATCGAGGCCGGCGCCACGACCCTGGAGGAGGCGCTGGCCGCCCCGGCGGCGACGAAGACCGTCGCAGAGGTGATCTCCGACGCCGCCGCGATCCTCGGCGAGAGGATCCAGCTGCGTCGCTTCGTCAGCCTCGACGGAGACCGTTTCTCGATCTATCTGCACAAGACGTCGAAAGACCTGCCGCCGCAGGTGGGCGTCATCCTCGCCTACTCGGGCGAGGACGCGGAGACGGCGCGGGGCATCGCCCAGCACATCTCGTTCGCGAACCCCGAGTATCTCACCCGCGAGGACGTGCCGGCCGACAAGGTGGAGAACGAGCGTCGCATCGTCGAGGAGATCTCGCGCAACGAGGGCAAGCCCGAGGCGGCCCTGCCGAAGATCATCGAGGGACGGCTGAACGGCTACTTCAAGCAGGTCGCCCTGCTCGACCAGGACTACGCCAAGGACAACAAGCTGACCGTCGGCAAGGTCGCGGCCGACGCCGGCATCACCATCACCGGCTTCGCCCGGTTCAAGGTGGGCGCCTAGCGGCGAGGAGGGGAGTCCGGATCGAGCGATCCGGACTCCTTTTCTGTACGCCCTCGGACGCGCCGACGTCGCGCCACGTCCGTGTCGTCGGCGGCACGGCTGCGACGTGTCACCGGGGATGACCGCGACGGCGGGTGGCCGTTACGTTAGATTCCGACACACCTCAGAAGGGACTCGCCAGATGCCAGCTTCCACCAGACGCAGAGTCCTTCTCAAACTGTCGGGCGAGGCCTTCGGCGGCGGCGCGCTCGGCGTGAATCCCGACATCGTGAGCTCGTTGGCGCGCGAGATCGCCCGTGCGGCGGAGCACGTCGAGGTGGCCGTCGTGGTCGGCGGAGGGAACTTCTTCCGCGGCGCGGAGCTCAGCCAGCGTGGCATGGACCGAGCCCGCGCCGACTACATGGGCATGCTCGGCACGGTGATGAACGCGCTCGCGCTGCAGGACTTCCTGGAGCAGGCGGGTGCGGCGACCCGGGTGCAGTCCGCGATCAGCATGACCCAGGTCGCCGAGCCGTACATCCCGCGCCGTGCCGAGCGGCACCTGGAGAAGGGTCGCGTCGTCATCTTCGGCGCGGGCGCAGGCCTGCCCTACTTCTCCACCGACACCGTCGCCGTGCAGCGCGCCCTGGAAATCGGAGCGGACATCGTGCTGATGGCGAAGAACGGCGTCGACGGTCTCTACAGCGACGACCCGCGCACGAACCCGGATGCCGTCAAGCTGGAGCGCATCAGCTACCAGGACGCCCTGGTGCGCGACCTGAGGGCGATCGACGCCACCGCGCTGAGTCTGTGCCGCGACAATTCGATGCCGATGCAGATCTTCGGCATCGAGCCGGAGGGCAGCGTCACCGAGGCGATCCTCGGCGGAGAGATCGGCACCGTCGTCGGCGCGTGAACCCCGACCCCTAAGCTTGAGCTGACCGAACGAACGAAGGAGCCGCAACGTGATCGCCGACTCACTGGCCGCAGCAACGGAGCGCATGACCAAGGCCGTCGAGGTGGCCAAGGACGACTTCTCGACCGTGCGGACCGGGCGCGCCAACCCTCAGCTGTTCCAGCGCATCCTCGTGGAGTACTACGGCACCCCTACGCCGCTTGGCCAGCTCGCCTCGCTGCAGAACCCGGAGGCGCGCACGCTGGTGATCACCCCCTACGACAAGTCGGCGCTGAAGGAGATCGAGAAGGCGATCGTCAACACGCCCAACCTCGGCGCCACCCCCAACAACGACGGGCAGATCATCCGCGTGACCATGCCGGAGCTGAACGAGGAACGTCGTAGGGAGTATGTGAAGCTGGTTCGCGCCAAGGCCGAGGACGCCCGCGTGTCCATCCGCAACATCCGGCGCAAGGCGAAGGACGAGCTGGACGCGCTGAAGTCCGAGGTGGGCGACGACGACGTGGCTCGCGCCGAGAAGGAGCTCGAGGCGATCACGAAGAAGCACATCGACCAGGTCGACGAGGCTCTCGCGCGCAAGGAAGCGGAACTCCTCGAGGTCTAGACGCAGATGACGCCGAGGTCCGACGAATCGCCCGGGGCACCGGACGATGGCGCGCGCCGGGACGGCGGCCGGTTCGGCCGTCGCATGCGCGAGCGCCGGGCGGATCTCGAACGGCAGGTGCAGGCGACGAAGGCCCAGCTGGAGGCCACCAACGAGAGGATCCGGCAGCGCACCGGCCGCAACCTGGTGTTCGCCGTCCTGATCGGCCTCGTCGGCGGTGCTCTGCTGCTGGTCAGCCTGATCTTCGTGAAGGAGATCTTCATGGTGTTCGCGGCGGCCATCGCCGGATTCACCGGGTTCGAGTTCGCCACGGCGCTGCGGATCGCCGGACTCCGGGTTCCGCGGGTCGCGCTGGCCGTCGTGGGCGTCCTGCTCGTTCCCGCCGCCTACTATCTGCACGCCTCGGGGGAGTGGCTGGTCGCGATCGCCGCGATCGTGCTCCTGTGGCTGTGGCGGCTGGCGGAGGGCATCCCGGTCGCACGCCGGGCTCCCGGCGGGGTGTTGCTTCGCGACCTGACCGCCTCCACGCTCGCCTTCCTCTACGTGCCCTTCCTGGCGTGCTTCTCGGTGCTGCTGGTGGCGCAGCCGGACGGCCAATGGTGGACCCTCGCGACGCTGATACTGGTCGTGGTCGTCGACACCGGCGCCTACGCCGCGGGTCTGTCGTTCGGCAGGCATCCGATGGCGCCCACGATCAGCCCCAAGAAGACGTGGGAGGGCTTCGCGGGCGCGGCGGTCACCGCGCTCGTCGCCGGCGTCGTCCTTGCGGTGTTCATGCTGCACGCCCCCTGGTGGTTCGGCCTCGTCTTCGGTGCGCTGGTGCTGGTCACCGCGACGATGGGCGACCTCACCGAGTCGCTCATCAAACGTGACATCGGCATCAAGGACATGAGCTCGTGGCTGCCCGGCCACGGCGGGTTCCTCGACCGTCTGGACTCGATCCTGCCCTCCGCCGCGCTCGCGTACGTGCTCTACGTCGTCTTCGAGCCGATGTTCCGCTGAGCGCCACGCGAGGCCGCCGTGCGCACATCCGACGACGGACTTGCCGTGGTGCGGCCTCGTCGTGCAGAGCGCCTCTGAGAGAATGGGCCCGTGCCAACCTTTCCGACCGTCGCGCGCGGCAAACGCGGATACGACCCCGAGGAGGTCGACCGCTTCCTGCGACTGGCCCGGCGGGCGTACGAGGGCGATCCCGAAGTGCCGCTGAAGGCGGAGGACATCCGTCGCACGGGCTTCGCCCTGCAGCGCGGCGGATACCAGCCCGACGTCGTCGACGGCGCCCTGGAGCGGCTGGAGGATGCCTTCGCCGCGCGTGAACGGGCCGAGGCACGTCAGGAGATGGGCGAGCGTCGCTGGATGGAGCAGGCACGTGCCACCGCGCAGGTGATCCTCAACCGGCTGGGCAGGCCGGACGGGCATCGCTTCGACCGCGTCAGCATCTTCACGATCGGATACAACACGCGGGAGGTCGACCGCTTCGCGAGGCGCCTCACGCGGTACTTCCGCGACGGCATGCCGATGTCGGTCGAGGAGGTGCGCACGATCGTGTTCCGTCAGCAGCGGCACGGGTACCGGGAGGCGCAGGTGGACCTGCTGCTGGATGCCGTCGTCGACGTCATGCTGGCGGTGCGCTGAGGCGCCGCTCGGGCCGCCGCGACCCCTCCGAGCCTGGTCGTTGCCTGAATCGGGCGTCGTCCGCTTTGGACGCGCGGCGCATCTTCGTTATCGTTGTGTGATCGTGGGCAGGCGAGTACGACATCTAGCAGAGCCTCCGGCACCGGTACGACGCACGGTGGGGGTGGTCGCTCGCCGACCCCGGGGGGCTCGGCCGGTGGTCGTGGCCGTCGCCTTCCTCGCCGCCATCGGTTTCTTCCTCGTGAACATCGTCGACCCGTATTCCGGTGCCACGGCGTCTCCGGAGTTCGCGGCGGCCCATTCGCGCTTCCTCGGTCAGCGCGTGCAGGAGCTCGCTGTCTCCACGACCGCGGACGGGGGCGCCATCAGCGTGGACACGTTCGGCTCGAAGGAGGCGCCCAAGCCGCCGCCGCCGGCTCCGACGGTGTCGGTGTCCTCGGGCGACTCGTCCTCCGACGACGATCACGGCGCCCCGGCTGCCGGCACGCCGGACCCCGGCAGCGCGCAGGCGTACGCGCAGAGCGTGCTCGCGGCGCAGGGCATGGGCGATGACCAGTTCAACTGCCTCGTGGCGCTGTGGAACCGGGAGTCGCACTGGAACGTCTACGCGTACAACGCCAGCACGGGGGCGTACGGCATTCCGCAGGCGCTCCCCGGAAGCAAGATGGCGTCGGCGGGCGCAGACTGGGCCACGAACTTCCAGACCCAGGTGAACTGGGGCCTTGGCTACGTCGACGGCCGCTACGGCACCCCGTGCGGGGCGTGGGCCCATTCGGAGTCGACCGGCTGGTACTGACCGCGGTCCCGCCGAGCCCCGCGGTGAGGGCATCCGGCAGACCCTAGGCTGACCGCATGGAGTACGCGCTTCTCATCGTGGCGGGCATGCTCGTGCTCGTCGCGGCGGCCGCGTTCTCCAAGCGGCTCGGCATCGCGGCTCCGATCCTGCTGGTGATCGCCGGTATCGGTTACTCGTTCATCCCCGGGGCCCCTCATCTCGCGCTGGATCCCGAGGTGGTGCTCGACGTGCTGCTTCCGCTTCTGCTCTACGCCGCGGCCGTGCAGGTGCCGCTGGTGGACTTCCGGCGCAACCTCGGCGGCATCACGATGCTCTCGGTGGTGCTCGTCGTCGTCTCGGCGGTGGTGATCGGGTTCATCCTGTTCATGCTCCTGCCGCAGCTCGACCTCGCCGCCGCGATAGCGCTCGGAGCGGTGGTCAGCCCGACCGACGCGGTGGCGGCGACGGCCATTGCGAAACGACTGGGCCTCCCGGCGAGGGACGTCACCCTGCTGGAGGGTGAGAGCCTCGTCAACGACGCGACGGCGCTGGTGCTGCTGAAATCGGCGATCGCGGCGACAGCGGCATCGGTCAGCGTGTGGGACGTCGCCGGGGGCTTCCTGCGATCGGTGCTGGTCGCCGCCGCGATCGGCCTCGTCGTCGGCTTCGTCACCGTGCGGGTGCGCTCCAGGTTCTCCGATCCGGTGCTCGACACGGTGATCTCGTTCGTCGTGCCGTTCCTCGCCTTCATCCCGGCCGAGGCGCTGGGGGCATCGGGTGCGCTCTCCGTCGTCGTCGCCGGGCTCTATGCCGGGCATCAGTCCGCGCGGCGCTTCTCCGTGCAATCGCGCATCAGCGAGCGCGTGAACTGGCGGGTGATCGCGTTCGTCATCGAGAACGGCGTGTTCCTCATCATGGGCGGCCAGCTGGCCGGTCTCGTGCAGGAGTCGGTTCGGCATCCGGAGATCGCGCTGCCCGGGACGCTTGCCCTCGGCCTCCTCGTCGTGGTCGTGCTGCTGGTCGTTCGTGCCCTGGTGGTGGCGCCCGTGCTCGTGCGCATCCGGCGTGCCGCGCGCCGCGCGGACGACGACAGGGAGCGGCTCTCCTCGATGCGCGAGCGAATGAGCGCGTGGCGCGAGCGGTTGGGCGACGGCAGGGTGCGGGAGCGCGCACAGCGAGCGGAGCAGAGGATCGATCGACGCGACGCGGACATGGTCGACCTGCAGAAGAACAGCGTCGGCTGGCGGGACGGCGTGGTGCTGAGCTGGGCGGGGATGCGCGGCGTGGTCACGCTCGCCGCGGCGCAGTCGCTCCCTGAGCACACGCCGTACCGCCCGCAGCTCGTCCTGGTCGCGTTCGTGGTGGCGATCGTGTCGTTGCTCGCGCAGGGCGGGACCCTTCCGCTGCTCATCCGGCTGACGCGAATCCGGGGGAGCGACGCAGCCGCCGACGCCAGGGAGCTGGCCTCGTTGCTGGACGAGGTCGCGGATGCCGCGGAGCGGGCCCTCGCCGATCCCGTGATCGACCTTCCCGAGGGGCAAGGGGTCGATCCCGCCGTCGTCGATCGTGTGCGCAACGACGTCGGCATGATGGCGGAGTCGGCGTGGGAGCAAGCCGCGACCCGCCAGGGGGAGCAGCAGGTCGGGCCGCACGCGCAGTACGGCATGCTGCTGCGGGTGGCGATCGATGCCGAGCGGGAGGCGTTGCTCGACGCGCGGTCGAGGGGAGATTACCCCTCGCGCGTGCTTCGGCGCGCTCAGGAGCTGCTGGATCAGGAGGAGGCCAGGCTCGAACGTCGCTCGGCCGACGGGTGACGTCGCCGGCCGCCGCGCAGGCGTGGATCGTAGACTGGGCGGATGCCGCGCAGCAACCGACCCCGTCGGCGTCGCGGCCCCGTGCGCGACGCGCCACGAGACGACCTGAGCCGCCTGATGACCGGCTGGCGGCGCACCGAGGTCCGTCACGGGCGGGAGTGGAACGTGCGGCCGATCGGCCCGTCCGCCGCCGGGAAGAGCTACACGTGTCCCGGATGCGGCGGCACCATCGAGCCCGGGGTGGCGCACGTCGTCGTGTGGCGTGCGGACGGCGTGCTCGGCGACGCGGCCGACCTGGAGTCGCGCCGGCACTGGCACACCGGATGCTGGCGGATCGCCTGAGGGCGCGCCGGCCGGCGAAGCGGCACGGTCCGCTCAGAGCTCGTTCTGCCGGGGCACGACCACCTGCTTGATGACGAGCAGGATCGATGCCGCGACCGGGATGGCGATGAGTGCCCCCAGGATGCCCAGCAGGGAGCCGCCCGCGAGCGCTGCGACCACCACGACCGCTCCGGGCACGGACACGGCGCGGTTCATGATGCGCGGGCTCAACACATATGCCTCGACCTGCATGTATACGACGTAGTAGATCGCGGCGACGAGGGCGGTCAGCGGCGATGCGAGCAGCAGCGACAGCAGCACGATGATGACGGAGCCCGACAGGGTGCCGATGAGCGGTATCAGCGAGAAGAGGAACGCGATCGCGGCCAGGAGCAGGGGGAAGGGCGCGCCGATGATCGTCAGGAACACGGCGCTGAGGATGCCGTTGACGAGCGCCAGTCCCACCTGGCCCATCACGTACTTGCCCACGGAGTCGCTGATCTGCTCGGCGATGTCGGCGAACCTGGCGCGCTTGCTGGCGGGAACGAGCTCGTACGCCGCCCGCTTCATGTTCGGTAGCGATGCCGTGAAGTAGATCGTGAGGATCAGCACGATGAGCACGCCGAACACGCCGGAGATGATCCCGAGCCCCACGGAGAGGATGCCCGCTCCGATGTCACCGGCGGAGTGCTGGATGTTCGACCAGACGTCCTGCAGCGTCTTGTCGAAGTCGATGGCCGGGAACTGGTGCTTGAGCCCGGCGTACCAGTCCTGGTAGGTGCCCTTCTTCACGAAGTCGGTGATCTTGCTCACCAGGCTCGTGGCCTGTGTGGAGATCACCGGGATCAGTGCCCACACCAGCAGGCCCAGCAGAACCAGCAGGGCGACGAAGACGATCAGGATCGCGGCCCACCTCGGCAGCTTCCGCCGTTCGAGGAACCCGATGATCGGCTCGAGGCCGAGCGCGACGAAGAGCGCGGCGCCGATGTACGTCAGGATCGTCGACAGCGAGACGATCGAGGTGAGGATCAGGATGCCAAGGCCGACACCGAGGGTGCCGACCAACCCGACCCGGAATGCGTTCTGAACCTTCACGTCGCCCCCCCTGGCGTGCACCGGATTTCCGCGTACCGGATTCAGTCGTCGTCGGCGGTGATCTCTTCCGCCTGCTGCAGCACGCTGCGCAGGCTCTCGAAGTAGCCGGCCACGGCCTCGCGCTCGATTCTAATCTGAGAGAGGCGCTCCTCGGCGTCGGCGACGAGCCTGCGGGTGCGCTCCTCGGCATCCTCGACGATCGCGTGCGCGCGCTCCTCGGCGGCGCGCACGATGTCGCGGGCGGCCGTCTCGGCCTCCTTGCGGGCAGCCTTCACCTCGGAGCGCATCTCCTTCTCGATCGCCTCGCCCTCGGAACGCACCTCGTTGGTGCGCCTGGTCACCTCGGCCAGTTCGGCGTTGGCCTCATCCAGATACCGCTGTGTCTGGGCGACCGCCTCCTGGTGGCGGGCGAGATGTTCCCGCTCGGACTCGTCGCGTCGCGCCTTCAGCTCGACCTCGAGCTCGACGCGGGCGGTCTCCGCCGCGTGCGCCAGGCGCTCCGTCTCGGCCGCGATCTGCGACCGGATTCCGGCGAGCTCCTCCTCGAGCGCCTTGCGGGCGGCGTCTGCCTCGCGCTGGAACGCCGTGCGCGCCGCCTCCGTCTCGGCGTCGGCCTCGGCCCTGCGCTGCTCCAGCTCGCGGGCGAGAGCGGCCCGGCCCTGCTCGATCTCGTCCGCCAGGTCGATCCTGGCCTGCCGCGTGTCGGCGGCGAGCTCCCGTTGTGCCTGGGCGATCTAGCCCTGCACGGCCGTGCGACGGTCGGCGAGCTCCGCCTCGACCTCGTCGCGCCGTGCCTCGATCTCCCGGGCGAGCGCCGCTCGCGTCTCCTCGACCTCGCGGTTGAGCCCGTCCGCGTCGGCCCGGGCGGCGGCGGCCTCTCGCGCCGCCGCGGCGGTGATCTCGGCGGCCTCGTGCTCCGCCTCCGCCAGCACGGCCGCGGCCTCCCGCCTGGCGGTGGCCCTGAGCTCCGCGACCTCGGTCGCGACCGAGCCGCGCAACGCGGCCGCCTCCCGCTGTGCCTCGTGCGTGGTCGTCTCGGCCTTCGTGGTGGCGTCGTGCACCAGCTCGTTCGCCTCGATGACGGCATCCTGAAGCGTCGTGTCGGCCTGGGCGTGCGCCTCGGCGATGATCCGTTGCGCCTGCTCCTCGGCGCTGCGACGAGCCCTCTCGGTCTCGGCGGCGACGGCGGCGCGCAGCTTCTCGGCGTCGATGTCGGCCTGGGCGATCATCCGGGTGGACTGCTCCTCGGCGACACGCAGGGTGTTCTCCAGCTTCGTGCCGAGCCCGGAGAAGGTCGGGCTGCCCACCTCCTCGATCTCGGCGGTCAGCTCGTCGATGCGCGCGTTGAGTCGCTTGATCTCCTTCGCGGAGTCGGCGTTCTGCGCGTTCGCCTGGATCAGCTCGCGGCGCAGGTCCTGGATCGCCCTGTCGACCTCGTCCTTGTCATAACCGCGGAAGACTTGAGTGAACTCGCTCGCTTCGGGGGCCACGGGGGTGTCTCTTCTCTCCGGATGGATCGGGTGGTGGTCGTGTCCAGTCGCGGACGCGCGCGGTATGCCGCGTCTGGCGCCGGGCGTTACGAGTGTAGCCGCGCAGGCATGCGTAGCGCCCGGCCGGCCCGGGCGCGAGCCGCCGGCATCCGCGGGCCGGGCGTCGCGGACGTGTCTCCAGCGCGCTGGGAGCCGGTTCCCAGGGCTGTTTCGGTATCGTGGTATGCCTGCCGAGCGCCGCGGGCGGCGACCGCCCCCGACGAAGACGTGGAAGCCCGGGCTCGAGGGCGCCCGCCGTCCCCCGCACGCGGGGACGGGCATGGGCGCCCGATGATGCGCGCCCGACGATGAAGGAGAGTTCGTGCGATTCCTGATCGCCATCGTGGCGTTCATCGCCGCGGCCGTGATGATCGGCCTGGGCATCGCCCAGCGGACCATCTGGATGCCGCCGGCGAACGTCGTCGCCGGCACGGTCGTGAAGGGCGGGGCGCCCTTCACCGTGATCGAGGGATCCGTGCTGCGGGCGCGTCCCGGTCAGCAGACCTTGACCGTCTCGGGGGGCGAGCGGCCCTTCGTCGCCTACGGCCGCACCGTCGACGTGCTCGCGTGGCTCGGCCACCAGAGGTACGCGAAGGTGGGCTACGACAAGGCCACGGGAAGGCTGTCGTCGAAGATCGTGACGGCCCGCGGAGGCAAGGCGTCGGCATCCGAGGCGACCCCGACCCCGGTTCCCACGACGACCCCGGTTCCCACGACGACCCCCGAGGCCACGGCGACCTCCGGGGCGGACTCCGGGGCGGACGCGGGCGCGAAGGCGCGGAAGGGCCCCGACCCCGCCGGTTCCGACCTGTGGCTGGAGCAGTTCCGTGGCACCGACGCCGCGGTCACCAAGATGAACGTGCCCGACACGGTGAGCGTGATCATCGCCAGCGACGGCACCCGACCGGCGCCCGACCGGGTCACGATCAGCTGGCCGCTGGACAGCCGCACGCCCTGGGCAGGACCGCTCATCGTCGGCGGCCTCGTGGTCGCCGCGTTCGGCGTCGTCATGTACGCGCTCGCCATCCGTCACCTGCGACGGTCGCGGGGGCCGCGTCGCGGCGGCGGCCGGCCGCCGAGGCTTCCGCGCGGGCGGCGGGCGCCGGAGCCGGCCCTCGGCGACGGGGAGTCGACGCCGGAGCTCGGCGGGCGTGGTCGACGGTCGATCGGTCGGGCGTCCGTGGCTGTGCCGGTGGTCCTCGTCGGTGCGCTGGCGTTGAGCGGATGCTCCGCCGACTACTGGCCGCACTTCGGCGGGCCCACTGCGACCCCCACCTCGACCCCGATCGCGACCGATCTCCCCGGACAGGGCAAGGACACCCCGCCGCCGGCGGTCACCGGTCCGCAGCTGGACAACATCGTCGACTCGATCGCGAAGACCGCGAGGAAGGCGGACGCGGCGCGGGACGCGACGCTCGCCGCGACGCGTTTCAGCGGGCCGGCGCTCGAGGCCCGCACCGGTGACTACGCGCTGCGGTCGAAGAAGCCCGACGCGCCGGCGGTGCAGGCGATCCCCAGCGGCTCGGTGTCGCTCGCCCTTCCGGAGGCCACCGACGACTGGCCGCGCGTGGTCAGCGCCGTGGTGCACGACCCGAAGGACGCCAAGGCGGCCCCGCTCGACCTGGTTCTGGTCCAGGGGTCGCCCCGGGAGAACTACACGGTCGAGTACGCCATCGCGCTGGAGGCCAACGCCGACGTGCCGGATCTACCGCCCGCCAACATCGGCACCTCGATCGTGCCCCCCGACTCGAAGCTGCTGCTCGTAGCCCCGAACAAGCTCGCCACCGAGTACGGCGACGTGCTGCAGAACGGGGAGAAGAGCAAGTACTACGACCTGTTCGACGCCAAGTCCGACAAGCTCGCCCCGCAGGTGGGTGCGGCGTACAAGGCGCAGCAGATCGCGAACCTCCCCAAGACGGCGTCACTGCAGTTCAGCAACGAGCCCGCGAAGGACGGTGCGATCGCGATGGCCACCAACGATTCCGGTGCGATAGTGGCCACCAGTCTCGAGGAGACCTCCACCCTGAAACCCGTCGAGGCGGGCGCGACCGTCTCGACCAGCAATCCGAACGTGCAGGCGCTCACGGGCGTGAGCGAGAGCACGAAGGGGCTGCAGACGACCTACGGATACCAGCTACTGTTTTATGTGCCGCCGGCGGAGTCGAAGCACAAGATCGTGATGCTCGGCTTCACGCAGGCGCTGCTCGGCGCGAAGGAACTCGGATGACCAACACCCCTGATGCCGCATCGTTCCGCGGTGCGGTCGACCTGTCTGCTCTCGCGAACCGGTCGGCCACGCAGGCCGACAGCGGCGAGCCATCGCAGCAGGGCCTGTCCGGCCTGATCCACGATGGCACCGATCAGAACTTTTCCCGGTTCATCGAGCTGTCCAACACCGTTCCGGTGATCGTCGACCTCTGGGCCGAGTGGTGCGGACCGTGCAAACAGCTCTCGCCCGCCCTCGAGCGCGCCGTCAACGACTACGGCGGTCGCCTCGTGCTCGTGAAGGTCGACGTCGACGCGAACCCGCAGCTGGCGCAGGCGTTCCAGGCGCAGTCGATCCCGGCGGTCGTGGCGATCATCGGCGGCCGTCCCGCACCCCTCTTCGTCGGCGCCATCCCTGAGCAGCAGGTGCGCGAGGTGTTCGAGCAGGTGCTGCAGGTCGCGGCGCAGAACGGCGTCACCGGAACCGTCGAGGCTGACGCCGACGCCGAGACGTCCGAGCCGGTCCCGGAACCGCTTCCGCCCCACCACCAGGAGGCGTACGACGCCATCGAGCGCGGCGACTACGACGGCGCCATCGCGGAGTACCGGTTGGCGATCGCGCAGAACCCCGGAGACGACCTCGCCGTTGCGGGCCTCGCCCAGGCGAGCCTGCTCAAACGGCTGGCGGCCGTCGACGCGGGTGCCGTGCGCGCAGCCGCGGCGGCGGCACCGCGCGATGTGGACGCCGCGCTGGCGGTCGCGGACCTCGATCTCTCCGGAGGCCACGTCGAGGACGCGTTCACGCGCCTACTCGACCTGTTCGCCACGGCGGACCCCGAGACGCGCGAGCGGATCAGGACCCGGCTCGTCGACTACTTCGAGATCGTCGGCGTCACCGACGCGCGCGTCGTCCGTGCCCGCGGGCGGCTGGCGTCGCTGCTGTACTGAGACGTCCGGCGCGGCGCGATGCCGGCGGGCCCGGCCTCAGCGGCGTGGGCGCAGCCAGAGCACGCCCAGCGGGGGAAGTGTGAGCACGGCGGAGGCCTGGAGGCCGCTCCAAGGGGCATCCGTCGCGTGCACGGTTCCGAGGTTGCCGACCCCTGAGCCGCCGTAGTCGGCGGCGTCCGTGTTGAGCAGCTCCTCCCACTCGCCGGAGAACGGCATCGGCAACCGGTATCCCTCGTGCGGTACGCCTGCGAAGTTCGCCACGCAGACCACTGTCTCGCCGTCCGCTATCCGCGCGAACGCCACCACGTTCCGCGCCGCGTCGCCGCCGTCGAGCCACTGGAAGCCCTTCGGCTCGTGGTCGTAGCGCCACAGCGCCGGCTGCCGCCGGTAGATCGCGTTGAGCGCGCACACGAGCTCGAACAGGCCGCGATGCGCCGGCTGGTCGAACATCCACCAGTCCAGTCCGCGCTCCTCGCTCCATTCGCTGAGCTGTCCGAACTCCTGGCCCATGAACAGCAGCTGCTTGCCCGGGTGCGCCCACATGAACGCCAGATACGCGCGCACGTTGGCGAGCTGTTGCCAGTGGTCGCCGGGCATCTTCGACAGCAGCGACCCTTTGCCGTGCACCACCTCGTCGTGGCTGATCGGCAGCAGGAAGTGCTCGCTGAACGCGTAGACGAACGAGAACGTGATCTCGCCGTGGTGGTACGAGCGGTACATCGGGTCCTCGCGCATGTACTGCAGCGAGTCGTGCATCCAGCCCATGTTCCATTTCAGGCCGAAGCCGAGTCCGCCGGCACTCGTCGGCGCGGTCACACCGGGGTAGGCGGTCGACTCCTCGGCGATCATCACGATGCCCGGATTGCGTTTGTACGCGGTCGCGGTGGCCTCCTGCAGGAACGCGATCGCCTCCAGGTTCTCCCGACCCCCGTGCACGTTGGGGTCCCATTCGCCCTCCTCGCGCGAGTAGTCCAGATACAGCATCGAGGCGACCGCGTCCACCCGAAGCCCGTCGACGTGGAACTCCTCGAGCCAGTACAGCGCGTTGGCGACGAGGAAGTTGCGCACCTCGGTGCGGCCGAAGTCGAACACGTAGGTGCCCCAGTCGCGCTGCTCGCCGCGACGGGGATCCGGGTGCTCGTAGAGCGGCTCGCCGTCGAACCGCGCCAGCGCCCAGTCGTCTTTAGGGAAGTGCCCGGGCACCCAGTCCATGAACACCCCGATGCCGGCCTGGTGAAGCCGGTCGATCAGGTGGCGCAGGTCGTCCGGATGTCCGAACCGGCTGGTCGGGGCATAGTAGCCGGTGACCTGGTAGCCCCACGAGCCGCCGAACGGATGCTCGGCCAACGGCAGGAACTCCACGTGCGTGTAGCCGAGCGGGAGCAGGTAGTCGATGAGGGCGTCCGCCGCCTCGCGATAGCCCAGGCCCGGCCGCCACGACCCGAGGTGGAGCTCGTAGACGCTCATCGGACCGGTGTGCGGGTCGCGGGCGGCCCGCTCCCGCATCCAGTCGCCGTCGCCCCACTCGTGGCTGCTCACCCCGACCACGGAGCCCGTGGCCGGCGGCACCTCGGTGAAGCGTGCGAGCGGGTCGGCCTTCAGCCGCCAGGTGCCGTCCCTGCCGCGCAGCTCGAACTTGTAGACTGCGCCCGGCGATGCCCCGGGAACGAAGAGCTCCCACACGCCGCTGGCACCCATCGAGCGCATTGCCGTGCCCAGACCGTTCCAGCCGGTGAAGTCTCCGACGACGCGCACCGCCGTGGCGTTCGGCGCCCAGACGGTGAACGCGGTGCCGAGGACGCCCTCGTGCTTTCGATGGTGGGCGCCCAGCGCGTCCCAGAGACGCTCATGCCTGCCCTCGCCGATCAGGTGGAGGTCGAGCTCGCCGATGGTGGGCGCGAAGCGGTAGGGGTCATCGGCGGTCCACACCGAGCCGTCGTCGTAGCGTGCCTCGATCGCGTAGGGCTCGGGGCCGAGCACGCTCACGCCCTGCCAGACGCCGTGTGCGAGGTGTCAGAGGGAGACCCGTGCACCGGTCGCGAGCACGGCGGTGACCGAGGTCGCCAGCGGCCGCAGCGCACGGATCACCGTCACGCGATCCGCCACGCCCGGTGCCGCCACGAGGTGCTGGCCGAGCACCGAGTGCGGGTCGTGGTGGCGCCCCTCGGCGATCGCTGCCAGCAGCCCGTCGTCGGGGCGGTGCAGGCGCATAGCCGCCGAGCCGTCCGCGTGCTGCACGGACTCCGGCCGCGCCGCGGAATCCACGTCTCCGCCGGCCGCCGGAGGCTCGGGAATCTCGTTCTCGGACATCAGACCGCCTTCACGCTCAGAATGTGCACAGGCTCGTGGAACGCGTCCAGGCGCACGTAGTTCACGGCGCCCCAGAGCCACGACTGGCCGCTCACGGCGTCCGTCACCTCCATCTGGGTGCCGGACGGGAGGCCGATCGCCGGCAGGTCCAGGTGCACCAGCGTCTCCCGCACGGAATGCGGGTCGAGGTTGGCGACGACTATCACGGCGTCGGATTCGCCGGTGCCGGTGAACTCGGCGTCCAGGTGCTTGGAGAAGACCAGCACCGCGTCGTCCTCGCTCGCGTGCACGTGCAGGTTGCGCAGCTGACGGAGCGCGGGGTGCCGCCTTCGCACGCCGTTCAGCATGGTCAGGTACGGTGCCAGCGAGTCGCCGGCGGCCTCGGCCGCCGCGAAGTCACGCGGCCGGTATTCGTACTTCTCGTTCTCGATGTACTCCTCGGCACCCGAGCGCGCGACGGACTCGAACAGCTCGAAGCCGGAGTAGACCCCCCACAGGGGTGCTCCGGTCGCGGCGATGGCGGCGCGGATCTTGAACGCCGGCCGGCCCCCGAACTGCAGGTACGTGGTGAGGATGTCGGGCGTGTTCACGAACAGGTTCGGCCGCATGAACGCGTCGGTCTCGTGGGAGATCGAGTCGAGGAAGTCCTCCAGCTCGGGCTTCGTGTTGCGCCACGTGAAATAGGAGTACGACTGCTGGAACCCGGCCTTCGCCAGGGTCTGCATGACGGCGGGCCGCGTGAACGCCTCGGCGAGGAACACGACGTCGGGATGCTCGGCGTTCACGGTGTGGATCAGCCACTCCCAGAAGTCCGCCGGCTTGGTGTGCGGGTTGTCCACGCGGAAGATCCGTACGCCCGCTGCCACCCAGTGCCGCACGATGCGCAGAACCTCGGCCCGGATTCCGTCGGGGTCGTCGTCGAAGTTGACCGGGTAGATGTCCTGATACTTCTTCGGAGGGTTCTCCGCGTAGGCGATGGAGCCGTCCGGCAGGCGGGTGAACCATTCCGGGTGCTCCTCGACCCAGGGGTGGTCGGGGGAGGCCTGCAGCGCGAGGTCGAGCGCGACCTCCAGCCCCTCCGCCTCGGCGCTCCTCAGGAAGTGCCGGAAGTCCGCCTCGGTGCCGAGGTCGGGATGGATGGCGTCATGACCGCCCTCCGGGGAGCCGATCGCCCACGGCGAGCCGGGGTCGTTGGGGCCGGCCTCCAGCGCGTTGTCGGGTCCCTTGCGGTACGCGAGGCCGATCGGGTGGATCGGCGGAAGGTAGACCACGTCGAAGCCCATCCGCGCGATCTCCGGCAGCCTCGACTCCGCGGTGCGGAACGTGCCCGAGCTCCAGGAGCCGTCGTCGTGACGGACGGCCCCGACCGATCGGGGGAAGAACTCGTACCACGACCCCACCCCGGAGCGCTCGCGCTCGACCAGGACCTCAAAGCCGCGCGAGGCGGTGACGAGGCGGCGCAGCGGTTCGACACCGCCCCGCAGCGGCCCCGTCGTCAGCCTCTCGACCAGCCCGCTGTGCCCGAGCACCTCCAGGCGGTCCGTCGCGGGCGAGGCCGTGTCGCCCAGTCGCCGGGCGGCGTCCGCCAGCAGGGCCCCGACGGACGCGTCCGGCTGCACGCCCGCCGCACGGGAGAGCAGCCGGACACCCGCGGCCAGCATCGACTCGGCGTCGATCCCGGCCGGCACCTTGATGCGGGCGGCGTGCCACCACGTGGCCACGTCGTCGGCCCAGGCCTCGATGTGGAAGCGCCAAGTTCCCGGCTGGTCCAGCAGCGCCGTGGTGCCCCAGCGGTCCGTGCCCGGCGTCAGCATGGTCATCCGTCGCCTGACCGTCGTGCCGTCCGGGGCGCCCAGCACGAGCCCGACGCCGATCAGGTCGTGGCCCTCGCGGAAGGCGGTGGCCGAGAACGGCACCACCTCGCCGTGGAATCCCTTAGCCGGCCACGCCCCGTTCTCCACCACCGGGCCGACCCCGAGGATGGGGATGCGGCCGAGCACGGGCCGGTACGGCTCGGCGGCGGGCGCCTTCGGCGCATCGCGTCGGCGGGACGGGCGAGGCGAACGCGACGTGGTCGTCATTCTCCGACCGTAGCGCCCCTGGAGCGCGAGGGCACGATCGGCGCCGCACGGCGCCTGCGATGCGCCGTTCACCCGATCGACACCCGTGATCGGTAGGGTTGCGCGGGTGAAGGCTATCCGTCGATTCACCGTCCGTGCCGTCATCCCGGACTCGCTGAGCGCGCTCGATGAGCTGTCGTCCAACCTGCGCTGGGCATGGCATGAGCCGACCAGGGACCTGTTCCGTCACGTCTCAGAGAGCCTGTGGCGCAGCACGAACCACGACCCGATCGCCCTGCTGGGAGCCGTCAGTCCCAGCCGGCTCGCGGAGCTCGCGGACGACGAGGGGTTCGTCGGCTGGGCCAATGGGCTGCGCGACGACCTGCGCAGGTACATCGGAGAGCCGCGCTGGTACCAGACCCTGGAGGACGCCCCGGACGCGATCGCCTACTTCTCGCCCGAGTTCGGCATCGCCGCGGCGCTGCCGCAGTACTCCGGCGGTCTCGGCATCCTCGCCGGCGACCACTTGAAGAGCGCGTCGGACCTGGGCGTGCCGCTCACCGGCGTCGGCCTGTTCTACCGGTCGGGGTATTTCGCGCAGTCGTTGACGGCCGACGGCTGGCAGCAGGAGTCCTATCCCGTCTTCGACCCCGACGGCATGCCGCTGTCCGTGCTGCGGCACGCCGACCGCGCGCCGGCGATCGTGGCTCTCGCCATGCCCGACGGACGCACGCTGAGCGCCCGCATCTGGACCACCCTGGTCGGAAGGGTGCGCCTGCTCCTGCTCGACACC
The DNA here is from genome assembly GCA_015655415.1 of Actinomycetales bacterium. GTDB lineage: Bacteria > Actinomycetota > Actinomycetes > Actinomycetales > Microbacteriaceae > Humibacter. The sequence continues at coordinate 135 of JAATFB010000022.1, read as the reverse complement.
GACATCCCGGAGAACGACGAGGACCTGCGCAGCGTCACCGATCGGCTCTACGGCGGCGGCGGGGAGCACCGGCTCCTGCAGGAGCTGCTGCTCGGCATCGGCGGGGTGCGGGCGCTGCGCGTGGCGAGCGACCTG
>JAATFB010000059.1 GCA_015655415.1 Actinomycetales bacterium | reverse complement strand
TTGAACGGGATGATCTGCGATCTGGACTGGATGCGCACCCGCACACGGTCGCCGGCGGTGACCTGCGCCGAGCCGCCGAAGCCGGGCACGAGCGACAGCTTCAGGCTGGAGACCGGGCCGTCGGCGAAGAAGACGTTCGCCATCGGGCGCACGGTCACCTGGCTGCGCCCGATGGTGCTGGCGAGGCCGACCACCGTGTCGTGCACGACCGGCCGGGACAGCGGGGCGTCCTTGCGCACGACCACGGTGAGGAAGTTGGAGCCGGTGCCGCCCGTGTCGTTCTGCACCGTGTAGATGAACCCGTATCTGCCCGTCCTCCTCGGAGCGGTCACCTTGACGACCTCGCCGGAGATCGTGGCCCGTCGTATCCCGGTCGAGGTGCGCTGCACCGACGTGACGTGCAGCGCGCCGCCGTCGGGATCGGAGTCGTTGGCGAGCACCTGCACCGAGATCGTGCGTCCGGGGCGCACCGCGACCTCGTCCTCCACCGCGACGGGGTTGCGCGCCGTGTCGTCGTGGGCGGCGATGCCGACGCGGACGATGCCGTCGGCGTGGGCCCCGAGCGCGTCGACCACGGTGTAGGCGAAGGTGTCCGTTCCGGATGCGTAGTCGCCGGCCTGGTAGTCGATCCAGTCCGCCCCGACCGCCGTGACCGCGCCCTTCTGGGGGTTCGTCGACTGCCCGACGAGCTTCACGGAGTCGCCGTCCGGGTCGACGCCGCTGAGCGGGACGGGGATGCGCACCGTGTTGCCCGCGAGCACGCGGGCGGTCACGGTCTGCGGCACGGGCGGGCGGTTCGACTCCGGATCGAGCTCGCGGACCGCGATCGAGACCTGGGCGGTGGCCCATTGCCCGTCGGGGGTGTCAACGCGGTAGACGGCCGTGAAGTTGCCCGGCCGGTCCGGTGCGAGGTAGCGCAGCTGGCCGCCCGAGACGAAGAGCAGGCCGGCACCGGAGGGCAGCGGCGTCGGCAGCGCGGGGTCGAGCACGAGCTCCTCGCCGTCGGCCTGCGAGTCGTTGTCGAGCACGGGTATGTCGACGGCGTCGCCGACGCGCACGGTCACGCTGTCCGGGTTGGCCACGGGGGGCTGCCGCACCGCCGGGCGCGGGATCTCGATCACCCGCACGGTTCCCTGGGCCTGGGCCGTCCCGTTGCTCACCGTGTAGCCGAACGCCACGGGCCCGTTCAGCGGTCTGGTGAGCGTGACCCGCAGCGTGTGCTGCGCCAGCACCTCCACCCGCACGCCGTCTGCCGAGGCGGGCGGGCGGGCCTCGGTGACGAGCAGGACACCGCCCGCCGGGTCGAAGTCGGTGGCGAGCACGTCGATCGCCTGGGAGCTCTGCTGCTCGATGAAGGCAGTGTGCGGAACGGTGACGGGCGTGTCGCCGGCGTCCTGCGCAGTCCTCACCACCACCCGCACGTGTCCGGTGGCGGTGGTCGTACCGTCGGTGACCGTGTAGTCCAGGTAGTGGCTGCCGGGTGATGCGGAGGCGAAGACGAACGTGCCCTGGTCCAGGTCAGCGCTCAGCGTGGCATCCGGCTTCTCCGGCACGGATGCGAGCCGCACGGGGCCCACCCCGCCGCGCACGTGGGCGAGCGGAGAGATCGTGACGTCCTGGCCCGCCACCGCCGTGGCCACGAACGGCTCGGCTATGAGCGGGACGTCGGTCGGATCGCGCACCGTGACCGCCAGCACGCCATGGCCGGCGGCGCGACCGTCCGAGACGGTGAGCGCGACGTCCTGCAGCCTGCCCCCCTTGCCCGCATCCGTGTACACGACGGTGCCCTGCGGCGTGGAGGTGGCGCCGTCCGGGGCGGCCGTCGTGGCGGAGATGAGATAGAACGGATCACCGTCGGGGTCGTACCAGTCGCCCAGCACCTGGGCCGACGCGCGGCCACCCGCGGCCGCCGTCGCCTTCGTCGCCCGCACCTGCACCGGCGGGGAGTTTTGGTCGGCCTCGCGCACCGTGACCGCGACGTGCGCCGTCGCCTGTCCGCCGCGGCCGTCGCTGATGGTGTAGTCGAAGGCGATGCTGCCGTGCGCGTCGCCGGGGAGCGTGATCTGCAGCTGCTGGTCGTCGGCCGTGCGCTGCACGAGCGCGGTGGCCTGAGGGACCGGCGTGACGGAGTCGATGACGAGCACGTCGCCATTCGGATCGTAGTCGTTGAGCAGGACGGGCAGCGGCGTGACGACGCCTGGCCGGGCGCCGAAGTCGTCGTCCACCGCGACGGGCGGCACCTGCGCCTTCTCGTACGTCGGCGGCCTGTCCTCGGTGTTCTCCTCCGTCTGCCGCGTGTCGTCGCGGGGCTTGGCGAAGTCCGACCAGTTGTCGATCAGCCCGTTGCCGCGCCGCACGGACCACGACGTGCCGTGCACGGTGTCGTTGAGCACGACGGAGCGTCCGTTCGTGCGGAACGCGAGCTCGGCGCCCGGCCGCACTCCGGGCAGGGTCCCCGACCGCCCAGCGACCCCGTCGGTGCATGACCGCCACGTCTGACCGCTGCTCCACGCCGCGTAGAGGCATCCGTCGATCCACACCGGTGCGGCGGCGGTCCCGTATCCGCCCCGCTTGGCCGCGCGCACCGGGCCGCCGGCTGGCGCCAGGTAGAGGCCCGACTCCGAGGCGACCACGACGGGGACGTCGGCGTCGGACGCCTGGGCCAGCACCGCATCGTGCCCCACCTCCGCGGGCAGCCTGAGCGTTCCGCTCTCGGTGCGAAGCACCCGGGAAGAGGAGTCGTACAGGGCCCAGCGTCCGCCCGCCGAGGTGATCTGCACGGAACCGGGACGCGATCCGCCCACGCGAGGGACCTTCCAGGTCTGCTCGACGCCGTCGCCGTCGGCCGCATCGATGCGGTAGACGAGGCCGGTCTGGCGCGAATACACGAACATCGTGCCGTTCGGCGTCAGGGACGACACGATGCGGCCGCCCAGGTCGACGGTGGCTGCCGAGGCCGTGGAGAAGCCCGCGAGGTCCTTTGCCGGCACGAGCCAGATCCTGCCGGTCGCCAGCGAGGAGATCACGGCCCGCGATCCGGCGACTCCCACTGCGGCGTCGCGCGCGGGGAGGGCCACGGCCCTGCCCGTGGTGACCGTGGCGGGGTTCACCGCCGAGACGGTGTTGTCGTCGCGGTCGACGAGCAGCACCGTCCTGCCGTGCTGCGCCACGTCGAGCGATGCGGCGCGGGCCGTCACGGCCGAGTTGAGCGCGTTCACCTGCGTGTTCGCACGACCCAGGAGCTGTTTGGAGGAGTTCGTGACCCAGACCGCCGTGTCGTCGAGCGCCACGCGCTGCTGCACGAACCCGCCCGAGACGATCGCGACGGTCACGACGAGGCCCACGACCAGGACTCCTGCCAGCACGGTCAGCGCGAGCGACCGACGGGCCGCGAGGATCCGGCGGATCACGACGCTCCCGCCGGGTCGACGCACGCGGGCTGGCTCGGCGCCCCCGTGCGGCCCGATCGGTTCACGCTCACCGTGAGGCACACCCGCCCCCGGGGCGAGCCGACGGTGAAGGTCGTGCCGCGTTGCATGCTGGGCACGTCGCCGTTCACGCTGACCTGGTACTCATCGCCGGAGGCCAGACCGGGGTCCCGCCAGCTGAACTGCACGGTCTCGCCCGCGACGCGACCCTCGACGTCGTGCACCACGGGGATCTCCGCCGGTCCCCCGGTGCGCGCGAGCACGATGGCGAGCGTGATGGCGAACGCGGCGGCGAGCGCCACGCACGCCGCGGCCAGCCAGGCGACACTGCGCGCAGGCCGTCTGGACACGCCGCCTGCGGCACCGGGCGCGGCGCACGACACCGGTTCGCCGCCCGACGGCGAGGAGTCGCCGCCTCGACGCTCGCCTGCGGACGCCGCGAGGCCCTTCACCCTGGTGCGGTCCTCCTCGTCGACCGGCGCGGCGGCCATCCATCCCACGGTGGCGACGTCGGCAGGCGTCGGCGAGAGGCCGAGCTCGGCCTCGACGGACTGCAGGTCGCGGATCAGCTCCAGCACGCTGTGCTGACGAGCCTGCGGCCTTTTCGACATCGCCCGCCGCAGCACGGCGTCCAGGCGAGCAGGCACGTCGGGTCTGCCGATCGGATCGGGCCTGGCCTGCTGGATGCGCGCGATGAGCCGGGCCGACGAGTTGTCGGCACCCGGAACCTCGAACGGCGAGCGGCCGGCGATCAGCGAGTAGACGGTGGCACCGAGCGACCACACCTCGCTGGCGACGGTGCCGGCCGTCTGATCGGCGATCACCTCGGGGGCGGACCACGGCACGGAGAGCCCCGGGGCGTCCGCGGGCTCGATGTCGCCGACCGTGGCCGCGATGCCGAAGTCGGAGAGCACCGGATGCCCGTACGCCGTTGTGAGGATGTTCGACGGCTTCACGTCGCGGTGCAGCACGCCCGCGCGATGCGCCGTCTCCACCGCTCCGGCCACCGTGATGCCGATGGCGAGCGCCTCGGGAACGCCCAGCGGGTCGGTGCGGTACCTCTGGTTGAGCACGGGCGAGCAGAGCTCCATCACCAGATACGGCCGCCCGTCGGAGGCGACGCTCGCCTGATAGACGGTGAGCACGGCCGGATGCGAGCTGAGCTGGGCCATCAGGTTGGCCTCGGCCTGGAACATGGCGCGCACGTCGGCGGTCACCACCTCGGCGAGCAGCACCTTCACGGCCACCTGTCGACGCGGCATGTTCTGCTCGTAGAGGAAGACGTCCGCGAAGCCTCCCTGGCCGAGGGCGCGCACGTAGGAGAAGCCGGGCAGGTTGGGCGGTGCGGAGGGGAGCCTTGCGGACACGCTCGCCTCCCGGCTGCTCTATCGTCATCATCCCCGGCCGGGGAACGTGCCACTCATTGTAGGCGCACGCCATGGCGCCGGGACGGGACGCCCGGCCGCGCGCGCGGCGCGGAGCTGAGGGATGCTGGCGCTCCTCAGCGCAGTCTCGTGCCCCGGCGTCCTGGGGGCAACGGCGACTCGGGGGTCTCCAGGACGTCGACCACCACGACGCTGATGTTGTCACGGCCGCCGTTTCCGAGAGCGGCGTCCATGAGCTGGCCCGCGGCGTCCAGCGGGCTCGTGCCGACCGTGAGGAAGTGCCGGATGCCGTGCTCGGTCAGCTCCTTGGTGAGCCCGTCGGAGCAGGCGAGCATCCGCGTTCCTGCCGTCACGGGGACCAGGCTGAAGTCCGGAACGGGATCCTCGTTGAATCCGACGGCCCTGGTGATCACGTTCGAGTGCGGATGGACCTCCGCCTCGGACGGGGTGATCGCGCCGGCGTCGAGGAGCTCCTGCACGATGGAGTGGTCGACGGTCAGCTGTCGCAGCTCGCCGTCCTCGAGCTCGTAGACGCGAGAGTCGCCGATGTTGAAGACCAGCCAGTTCGGGGTGCCCTCCGCGAGGGTGAGCGCGAACCCGGTGACGGTCGTGCCGGTTCCGAGATCGCTGTGGCCGGCGTCCTTGTCCATGTCTCCGACGGCGGCGCGCAGCGCCGAGTCGATGCCGTCCTCGTCGACGTAGCCGTGCGACACGTGCTCGGCCAGCCGGTTGACGACGGCGGCGCTGGCGACGTCGCCTGCGCTGTGTCCGCCCATGCCGTCGGCGACGGCGAAGATCGGCGGCTTGGCGATCAGGCTGTCCTCGTTCACAGCGCGCCGATACCCCTTGTCGCTCAGCGCCGCCCAGGACAGGGTGATGCGAGCACCGTCCCTGCCGGGAACGGTGATGTGGTGCCGTTTGCTGCTACGCCCGATCTGTGTCACGCGCGCATCCTCTCGGGTGGGTGTGCATGCATCCGGTTCTCGGGTCGCCACCCCGGCCGTGAGCGCTCACCGCTCCTGGGGGGTGATGTCGATGATAGTCCCGTCGCCGATCTCGATCGTCGCCGCGCCCGGGACGGCGAACGACTCGCCGGGCCGCAGCCGGCGCCGGAGTCCCCCTTCCAGCACGACGGTCGTGCCGTTGCGTGACCGCAGATCCGTGACGACGACGGTGCCGCTCACCCGCTCGACGCGCACGTGCGACGCCGAGACGATCTGGCCGGGAGAGCTCACGGTGAGCAGCACCGGTTCGAGGCGACTGCGCCCCGATCCGGATGGTCGCCGTCCGATAACGATGGGGGCCTCCAGCTGCACCGGCCGCTGCCCGCGCACCGCGACCAGGACAGGGACGGCGACCGGGACGGCGACATGGCGCGGACGCCCGTTCCGGCGCTCGGGAACGCGTGGCATGCCCCGTTCGCTCTCCGTCACGGCACGCTGCGCCGGCTCGGCGCTCAGGCCTGCGTACGCGTCGTCCGCCCGCTCGGCGACCGGTCTGCGCGCGCCGCGCCGCACCACCGTCTCGTCGTCGAACGTCTCGTGGTCGAGCGGCGGCGCCGGGGTGGCCGGGACGGGCCGCGTGGGCGGCGCAAGCAGCTCTCTCCCTTGCGCCCCCTTCCCTGGTGCATCGCTTCCCGGGCCCTCCCTCCCTGGGACCTCCATCCCGGAGGGGCCATCGCCGGCCGGGCCGCGCACACGTCGGATCGTGTCGTCGTCCAGCGCCGCGACGGGCCTGGCGTAGCCGGAACCCGTCTCGGACTCGCCGCCGTCCGCCGGATCGGAGGGGCGGAGGGACCAGAGCACGGAACCGGCATGCACCGCCCCCAGGCCGATGGGCAGCGCGCCCGGTGCACGGCGGGCCACGGCGGAGAACTCCCTCGACGGGCCGCCCAGCTCGACCGCGATCACGTCGCCGAAGGTGGCGATGAGCCACGGCTGGACCCCGGACGACGAGAACCGGCGCGAGCCGCCGATCGAGAACACGTCGACGACGGCCCGGCCTCGTCCGACGGCGGTGATCTGCCAGCCGTTCTCGTCCCAGGCGTCCGCGCGGACGAGGGCGAAGGAGCCCACGCCCGCCTCTCCGAGAGGGATCGCGGAGACCATCCGTTCCAGCACCGGATCCTGCTCCTCGGCCAGCGCTGCCAGTGCGTCGACGCCACGATCGCCGGGGCCGGCCTCGACGAGCGCGACGAAGGTGTCGGCGACCACGGCGATCCAGTCGTCCTTGGGCGGGCGCGGCCCCGGCGCGTACACGAATCCGCGTTCGCGGCGGAACCGCAGTGTCGGGGCCAACTGTCGCCTTCCCCCTCGGTCGTCTCCTGGCGCCGCCACGCGGGTCCGTTGATCGGTGGCCCGCGGCCGGGCATCCCCGAGTGTACTTGTCGTCCGCCCGGCCAGGGCGCCCGGTCCGTGCGCACCGTCACCGCCCGACCCGCGCGGGGTCGTCGAACGCCCATTCCGGCAGCATCCCCCGGTCGAGCATGATCTCCACGAGCTCCGCGAATCGGTGCTGCGGGTCCGACGCGCGCGCCTGCCCCACATACGCCCAGGCGACCGAACTGCGGCCCAGTGCCCAGCTGAGCCAGGCGAGCGCGGCGAGCGCGGGCGCCCGCTCGGGCGATGGCATCCGCGCGGCGACCTGCCGCAGCAGCCGGATGCCGTGCCGGATCCTTGTCGCCGAGGGCCGACCGAGGACCCTGGAGCCGGACATGGCCTGCACGACCGAGCCATCGGCCGTCGGCGCCCCGCGGCGGTGGCGCTCCTCGAAGCGCAGGGCGCGCAGTCCCGCCTCGCTACCCCACGCCCAGGTGATGAGCACGACGTCTCTCGCCCACGGTCGGCTCAGCATGCTCGCGGCGAGCGCCGCCTGGACCGGCCCCGCCTCGTCAGGAGCCCAGGTCGCGCTGTACCGCGCGAACCAGAGCGGGTCGGGCGGCTCCCCCTCCGACCGCAGCCGGGCGAAGGCCTCGGCGGTGGCCACGACCTGTGCGCGTTCCACCCGAGGCAGCGCCGCCTCCTCGTGCGGGGCCGGGGCCACGGGGGCGGCGTCCGGATCGAGCCGGCGCAGCCTCAGCGCCTCCTCCAGCTCCTGCGCCGGACGCGGCTGGCGTCCCTCGCCGCCCCAGCCGTCGGCGGCCACGAACAGCCCGTCGAGCACGCGGAACCCTGCAGCGGACGCCGCCCGGCGCAGGCCGGAGAACAGCGGTGCGAACGCTCGATGGGCAGCCGGCGCGTCCGCGTAGACGATCGGCAGGATCGTGTCGGCGCCCGGGACCCTGCAGACCAGGCCGACGAGCGTCGCGGCGAACAACCCGGGATCGGCGTCGCCCGTCGGGAGATTCACGCGGAAGGTCCCGCGGCTCACGTCGCCGCACAGCGCGACGAGCACGAGACTGTCGTGCGGAACGAATCCCACGAGCTCCGGAACGAGCGCGAGCAGAGCCACCGGGTCTGGGGCGGTGAGGCGATGCGGCATGGGCCCAGCGTCGCGTGTCGCATCGCTCGAGCGCGGGCGCAGCGGAGGATCCGTGCGCCGACCCGGCGGCTGGTCGCCTGGGGACGCAAGGACGTGCCGCCGGCGCCCGTGGACTGCGTGCCGCCGTCAGGCCTCGTCGGCGACCGCGCCGGCGAACTGCGCGTTGTACAGCGAGTAGTACGCCCCGCCAGCCGCCAGCAGCTGCGCATGGGTTCCCTGCTCGACGATGCGCCCCGACTCCATGACGAGGATCAGGTCGGCGTCGCGGATCGTGGAGAGCCGATGCGCGATCACGAAGCTCGTGCGACCCGCGCGCAGGGCACTCATCGCCTTCTGCACGAGCAGCTCCGTGCGCGTGTCGACCGAGCTGGTCGCCTCGTCCAGGATCAGCACGCTCGGCCGTGCCAGGAACGCCCGCGCGATCGTGAGCAGCTGCTTCTCGCCCGCCGACACGTTGCCGGCCTCGTCGTCGAGAAGGGTGTCGTACCCGTCGGGCAGCGAACGCACGAACCGGTCGACGTAGCTCGCCCGTGCCGCGGCGACGATCTCGTCATCGGTGGCATCCGGCCGGCCGTACGCGATGTTGTCCCTGATCGTGCCGGCGAACAGCCAGGTGTCCTGGAGCACCATGCCGATGCGGCTGCGCAGCTCGTGCCGTGTTAGCGCGGTGATGTCGACTCCGTCGAGCGTGATGCGCCCTGCGTCGACCTCGTAGAAGCGCATGATCAGGTTCACCAGCGTCGTCTTGCCCGCCCCCGTCGGCCCCACAATGGCGACGGTCTGCCCCGGCAGGGCGAGGAGGGAGAGGTCGTCGATGAGCGGCTTGTCCTGCACGTAGCGGAACGAGACGTGCTCGAACTCGAGGCGTCCCTCGGTCTCTCCGAGGCGGGCGGGGGCCTTCGGGTCCGGCGACTGCTCGTCCGCGTCCAGCAGCTCGAACACGCGCTCCGCCGACGCGACGCCGGACTGCAGCAGGTTGGCCATCGACCCCAGCTGCGCCAGGGGCTGAGTGAACTGCCGGGAGTACTGGATGAAGGCCTGCACATCGCCGATCTGGATGACGCCCGCCGCCACCTGAAGGCCGCCGACGACCGCGATCCCCACGTACACCAGGTTCCCGACGAACTGCATCGAGGGCATGATGATCCCGGACACGAACTGCGCGCCGAAGCTCGCCCGGTACAGCTCCTCGTTCTTCGCCGCGAACCGGGCGTTCACCTCGCGCTGCCGCCCGAACACCTTCACGATCGCGTGCCCGGTGTAGGTCTCCTCGATCTGCGCGTTGAGCTGTCCGGTGCCCCGCCACTGCGCGACGAACATCCTCTGCGAGCGCCTGGCGATCACCACGGTCACCAGCAGGGTGAGCGGGAGCGACACCAGCGCGATCAGCGCCAGCACCGGCGAGATCACGAACATGAGCACGAGCACTCCGATCACGGTGAGGATCGAGGTGAGCACCTGGCTCAAGGTCTGCTGCAGGCTCTGCTGGACATTGTCGATGTCGTTCGTGACGCGGCTGAGCAGCTCGCCGCGTGGCATCGTGTCGAAGTACTTCAGCGGCAGCCGGTGCACCTTGTCCTCGACGTCGCGGCGCAGTCGGTAGACCGTGCGCATCGTGACCCCGTTGAGGATGAAGGCCTGCAGCCACCCGAACAGCGATGCCGCGACGTAGAGCGCGAGCACGAGCATCAGCACGTGCGACAGCGCGCCGAAGTCGATGCCGTGACCCGGGCGGAGATCGACGCCCTGGAGCATGTCCGCCATCTGGCCCTGACCGTTGCGCCGCATCCCCTCCAGGACCTGCGCCTTGGTTGCACCTGCGGGCAGGGTCTTGGAGATGAATCCGGCGACGATGATGTTCGTGCCGTCCCCCAGCAGCTTGGGGCCGAGCACGGTGAATGTCACGCTCGCCACCGTGAGCAGCGTCACCATCGCGATCCAGACCGCCTCCGGCCGCAGCCGGCGCAGCAGCCGTCGGGCGCTCGGTCCGAAGTCCATCGCCTTCTCCGCTGGCATACCCGCTCCGCCGAACGGCCCGCCGCCCGGGCCGCGCCGCGGTGCGGGGCGGCTCCCTGGCTCGGCGGCCCGCGTCGCGCTCATGCCGCCGCCTCCGCCGCCAGCTGCGAGGAGACGATCTCCGCATAGGTCTCGGACGTCTCCAGCAGCCGTTCGTGCGTGCCCCTGCCCACGATCCGGCCGTTCTCCAGGACGAGGATCTGGTCGGCGTCGGCGATGGTCGAGACGCGCTGCGCCACGATGACGAACGTGGGGCCCTTCTCCCGCTCGCGCAGCGCTCGCCGCAGCCGGGCATCCGTCGCCAGGTCGAGGGCGGAGAACGAGTCGTCGAAGACGTAGATCTCCGGCCGCTTCACGAGCGCCCGCGCGATCGCCAGCCGCTGCCGCTGGCCGCCGGAGACGTTCGTGCCGCCCTGGGCGATCTCCGCGTCCAGACCGCCGTCCATCGCCTGCACGAAGTCCTTGGCCTGGGCGATCTCCAGGGCGCGCCAGAGCTCCTCGTCGGTGGCATCCGGCTTGCCGTAGCGCAGATTGGACGCCACGCTGCCCGAGAAGAGATAGGGCTTCTGCGGCACCAGACCGATCCGCGACCACAGCACGTCGGGGTCGAGCTCGGCGACGTCGACGCCGTCGATCATCACCTGGCCGCTGGTGGCGTCGAAGAGCCGGGGCAGCAGGTTGACCAGGGTGGTCTTGCCCGAGCCCGTGGAACCGATGATCGCCACGGTCTGACCGGGCTCGATGCGGAGGTTGATGTCGCTGAGCACGGGGGCCTCCGCCCCCGGGTAGGCGAACCCCACCTCGAACAGCTCGATGGTGCCGTGCTCGGCGAGCTCGGTCACCGGGTGCGCGGCGGTGACCACCGTCGACGGGGTGTCCAGCACCTCGCCGATGCGCTCGGCGCACACCGCCGCACGCGGCACCATGACGAACATGAACGTGGCCATCATCACGCCCATCAGGATCTGCATCAGGTAGCTGAGGAAGGCGGTAAGCGTGCCGACCTGCAGCGACCCGTCGTCGATGCGGAACGCGCCGAACCAGATCACCGCCACGCTGGAGAGGTTGAGCACCAGCATCACCGTGGGGAACATCAGCGCCATCAGGCGTCCTGCCTTGAGCGCGGTCTCGGTGACCCGCTCGTTGGCGGTCCGGAACCGCTCCCGCTCGATGTCCTCGCGCACGAACGCCCGCACGACGCGGATGCCCGTCAGCTGCTCCCGCAGCACCCGGTTCACCTGGTCGATCCGCTTCTGCATGCGACGGAACTGGGGCACCATGCGCACGATGATCAGCACCACGCACACCAGCAGCACCGGAACGCTGACCGCTATCAGCCACGACATCCCGAGGTCCTGCTGGATGGCCAGCACGATGCCGCCGATGCACAGGATCGGAGCGGAGACGAGCAGCGTGCAGGTCATCAGCACGAGCATCTGCACCTGCTGCACGTCGTTGGTGTTGCGGGTGATCAGCGATGGCGCCCCGAACCGCGCGACCTCGCGCTCCGAGAATTCGCCGACGTGCGAGAACAGGGCGCCGCGAAGGTCGCGGCCCAGTCGCATCGACGCCTTCGCCCCGAAGTACACGGCCACGATGCTGCAGACGACCTGGCCCAGCGTGACCAGCAGCATGAAGCCGCCGCTGGTCATGATGTAGCGGGTGTCGCCCTTGACGACGCCCTGGTCGATGAGGTCGGCGTTCAGCGTCGGCAGGTATAGGGACGCGAAGGACTGCAGCAGCTGGAAGGCGACGACGCCCACGAGCAGCTTCCAGTGCGGCCGCAGATAGCGCACGAGCAGCCTCAGCAGCATGGCAGCGCCCGACGCTGGAGTCCGGATTCAGGCATGGGTCCCCACAGTCTCCTCGACGACGGCCTCCTCGACGACGCGGGCCCTCTCGCCGGCCTTCTCGACGGGGCGGTCGCCCGGCCGGCCGGCGCGGGCCGCCGCCTCCGGCGCCCCGCCGCGCCCTTGCTCGCCGGCGCGTGCGCCGGGCTCCGCCCATGACGCGCGTCGGGACGCGACGGCGCGCCCTGCCCGTCCTCGCGTCGCATCCTCCCGGGCCGCCGCGGCGTCTCCGGCGATGCCGTGCACGATGAGCCGGGCGAGCTCGCGGGCGTCGAAGCCCTTCTCCGCGGCGAACTGCGGAATCGACGTCGCGAAGGCGATCAGGCGGATATAGGGCGCGACGTCCTCGGGCGGGAGGTTGAGGCGGCCGAGCTCCGGCTCCACGGCCTTCGCCACGATGGAGGCGTACTCCCACCTGCGGTGGGGCTCGGGGTGGCGCAGGTGCGGCGCCTCGGTGCCACGATGGCCGATCGCCGACATGATGCTGATCACGCCCCGGAAGCGCTCCTGAAGGATGGTGAGGACGCGCAGCACCTTGTCCTCCAGCGGCAGCGACGCATCGATCGCGCGCAGCCTCTCTCGCACCGGCCCGGGGTCGAGATACGTCTCGGCGGCCTCCCGCAGCAGGGTCTCCTTGTCGCCGAAGACACGGAACACGGTGCCCTCGGCGACGCCAGCGGCCTCCGCGATCTGTCTCGACGTCAGGGCGGCACCGTGCTCGACCATCGCGGGGATCACCGCCCGGATGATCGCCGCCCTGCGCTCCTGAGGAGGGAGCGGTCTCGCCCTGTTGGAGGTCTTCGGCACAGCGCGATGCTAACTGAGTGTGCGCTCACTCCGCAAGCGGCACCGCGCCCCCCATGCCGGGCTCAGGATGCCGCGAGCACGGTGAACTCGCGGGAGTACGCGGGTGAGCCTGCACCCTCTCGCCAGGTCACTCGGACGCGCGGGGGCGGGCCACCGCGGCCGGCCGTCACCCGGAACCGGAGCGCGTCGTCGCGTTCCACGTCACGCGGGATCACCTCGTCGGGCCGCACGAACTTCGGCGGCACGGTCGCGTCCGACAGCAGTGCGCCATGCGCCCTCGCCACGCCGGTGTTGCGCAGCGCCCAGATCGTGCCGCGCACGTGCTCCAGCTGCCAGGCCACCTGCACGATGCGCTCCGTCGCGCCCGAGTCGCCTCCGGCGACCTCGTGATCCTCCGCACGCCACACGGTCGCGCGACCGCCCGCGTCCGCTCCGGCGGTTCCCACCCGGGGTGCGTTCGAGAGCGTCCCCGCCTCCGCTTGCTCACGCGCCGACTCCGCCCGCGCCGCGCGATCCGAGGCGGCCTCCGCCTCCCTCCTGCTCGCGATCGCCGAGGCGGACGCCGCGGCCGCGGACTGCGCTGCGCGGGCCGCCTGCTGCGCGGCGTCCGCGGCCTCCTGCCTCGCCTGCGCGAGTCGTGTCTCGAGCTGGTCGAGCCCTGCGACGGCCGCATGGGCGTTCGCCTCAGCGCGCGCGGCTGCCGCCGCCGCCGCCGCGGACCGTTCCTCGGCCGCCCGCGCCCGCACCAGAGCGACCACCGCGAACGCCAGCGCCACGAGCGCGACGACCAGGCACACGACATCCAGGAGAACCACGGCGAAAGTCTAGGCAACCGCACCCTCCTGGGCGGCACAGCCGCACCGGGCGCCCCCCGACGCCGAGCGGTCTCCATCGGCTCCGCGTCCCCAGCCCGGAGCGAAGACGATCCGCTCACCGATGGCCCCCGCGGAAGCGTGGAGTCGGCGGAGGCCCCTATGGTCGAGGCATGAACGCGTATCTGCTGCGGATGCCGAGCCCCATCGGGCGACTCGAGCTCGTCTCCGATGGAACGAGCCTGACCTCGCTGGCCATCGAACGCGACGGCCTGCTGCCCCGCGACGACCTCCCGGAACGCGCGGACGACGTGCTCCGCTCGGCGCGTGAGAGGCTTCGGGAGTACTTCGAAGGAGAACGCCGTGCCTTCGACATCCCGCTCGCCCCGGAGGGCACTGCCTTCCAGCGTGCCGTGTGGCGGCGTCTGCAGGGGATCCCCTGGGGACGGTGCACATCGTACGGCGAGCTCGGCTCCGCGGTCGGCAGCCCCAAGGCCGGTAGAGCCGTCGGCCGTGCCGTCGGGTCCAATCCCGTTCCGCTGGTCATCGGATGCCACCGCGTGCTGGGCGCCGACGGCAGGGTCACCGGCTACAGCGGAGGCCAGGGCATAGCCACCAAGCTGTGGCTCCTGGAGCACGAGGGGATCGTGCTGGCGGCATGAACGCGACCACGGACCGGCCGACCACGGCGCCGCGAGCGGATACCGTGTCGCGACCCGCGGCCGCCCCGAGAGGACATCGGCCCGACCTCGTCACGGGCGAGGACGGCCTCGCACGCTGCGCCTGGGCGACCTCCGATGCGGAGTACCAGCGATATCACGACGAGGAATGGGGCGTCCCGCTGCGCGAGGATCGCGGGCTGTTCGAGAAGATCTGCCTCGAGGGCTTCCAGGCCGGCCTGTCGTGGCGCACGATCCTCCTGCGCCGGCCGGCGTTCCGCGAGGTCTTCCACGGATTCGACGTGGAACGTGTGGCCGCGATGGACGAGCGCGACGTGGAACGGCTGCTGCAGGACGCAACGATCATCCGGCACCGAGGCAAGATCGAGGCGACGATCGCCAACGCCCGCGCGACCCTGACGCTGCAGCAGCCGCTGCACGAGCTCGTCTGGTCGTTCGCTCCGGCCGCGCGGCCCGCCGGCAATCCCGGATCCATGGCCGAGATCCCCGCCGTCACGTCGGAGTCCACGGCTCTGAGCCGCCGGCTGCGCGCCAACGGGTACCGCTTCGTGGGGCCGACCACGATGTATGCGCTCATGCAGTCCTCCGGCCTCGTCGACGATCACATCGCCGGCTGCTGGCGGGCCGCCGCCACGGCCTCCGTCGGCGGCGGAGCCTTGGGGCGCCGGTGACCGCAGGCGGCGGGGCACGCGGTGCCGCTTCACTCCACGACGAGCAGCACCTCGCCGCCGGAGCCTCGTTCCGCTCCGAAGCCGGCCGAGCGAGCCCACAGCAGGAAGGCGTCCACGGAACGGATGCGTGGCCGCTCCAGCGCGAACGCCCGCACGAGGGCACCCTTCGCGTGTTTGTTGAAATGGTTCATGGCCCGCCGGGCGCCGTCCGGGCCTTGGGTCACCACCCGGACGAAGGCCGCGTCATCCCGGGCCACGGGACCAAGCGCCAGGTAGCTCTCGGAGCGCAGGTCGATGATCGGTCCGGGGGTCTTGGCGAGCACCGACGTCACCGGCGCGGCCCAGAGCCTTCGCAGCCGAATGCCGGGAAGACGCGCTGTCGCGGACATCCGATGCTCCGGAATGCGGTCGAGTGCTCCCACCGGTCCGAAGACAGCCGAGTGGATCGCCACCGTGCGTCCCAGGTGTCGGCGGGCGGCTGCCGGAAGCGTCCCGGGATCCAAGGCGTCGTAGAGCACCCCGGTGTACCTGTCGAGCGCGGGCATGACGGGCGAGTCGAACAACGCCGCGTTCGTGGCGACCTCGCCGAGGAGCGTTGGCGGGATCCCGAGCGCCCTCGCGGCGGCCTCCGGCGTCTCCTCGCGCGCGAGCGTTGCGAGCGCATCCGCCGTGACCCGCCGCTGCTCCAGCAGTTCCGGAAACCTGAGGCCCGTCAGCTCGAGTCGGCTGTGCCGCGACCCTCCGCTGCGCTTGGACTCCGACGGGGGCAGGAGGATCAGCACCGTGCGCCTCCCGGCACGCTCACGGGGCGAGGAAGCGGATTGCCGCCTCGACGTTCTGCCCCAGAGGGTTCGCGGTGTCCAGCGTGATCCGCGGGAGCGCGGCGCACTCCCCCGTCCACGGCCGGTAGTCCTCGAGGCTCTGCTCCACGGCGCGCCAGGACGTCTCGGCGACGTGCGGCAGGTTGCGCACCCGCTTCTCCAGACGGTCCCGATGCAGCTCCGGGTCGGAGCACTCGACCTCGAGGACGCGCAGCGCGACGTCCGCCCGGGCGGCGAGATCCCGCCACTGCAGCCGCGCCGGCTCGACCGCGTTCACCGCGTCCACGATGACGCTATGGCCCGACATCAGCACCTGTTCGGCCAGCGTCTCCGCCACGAGATAGGCCGCCAGCCCGGTGGGCTGGTCGGCATCGATTCCCGCGTGCAGGATCGCCGACTCGATGGGGTCGACCGACACGATCGTCGCGCCCAGACGAGCGCTGATGACCTCGGCGATCGTCGACTTGCCCGCTCCCGGCAGACCGGCCATCGCGATCAGGACCGGAACCCGGATGTCTGCGAACTGCCGGCCCACGGTCGTCTGCGCCACCTCGGCCCTCCCCCATCGATGTCCATTCGACTCTAGTGAACGCCGGCACCAGTGCGATCCCACGCGCACCACGAGCGCGACCCCCGCGACCCCGCGGCGGCCGGCACGGTGCGGGCGGCGTGGTGCGGATGCCGGGAACCGGCCTCCTGGGCACCCGCCCGCGACGCTCACACCAGCTGGGCCTTGCCGGCCACCACCGCCAGCTCGTTGTTCTCGAACGACACGAAGCCGTCAGCGGCGTCCACCACCAGGCGCTCGCCGCCGGGAAGCGTGATCCGCACCTCGCCCTCGTCGAGGATGCCCAGTACCGGTTGGTGACCGGCGAGGATGCCGATCTCGCCCACGACGGTGCGTGCGACGACCATCGTCGCCTCGCCCGACCAGATCTCACGGTCCGCCGAGACGACGCTGACCTTCAGCGTCGCCATGGTCAGCCGTTCTCTTTCTGGATCTTCGCCCACTTCTCTTCGACGTCCGAGATAGGTCCCACGTTGAAGAACGCCTGCTCCGCCACGTGGTCGAAGTCGCCGCGGCAGATCGCGTCGAACGACTCGATTGTCTCCTTCAGCGGCACCGTGGAACCGTCGACGCCGGTGAACTTCTTCGCCATGTAGGTGTTCTGCGACAGGAACTGCTGCAGCCGGCGGGCGCGCGACACCGTGATCTTGTCCTCCTCGGAGAGCTCGTCGACGCCCAGGATGGCGATGATCTCCTGCAGCTCCTTGTTCTTCTGCAGGATCTGCTTCACCGTCGTCGCCACCCGGTAGTGGTCCTCACCCAGGTAACGCGGGTCCATGATGCGGCTGGTCGACGCCAGCGGGTCGACCGCCGGGTAGAGGCCCTGCGATGCGATCTCACGCGAGAGCTCCGTCGTCGCGTCGAGGTGCGCGAACGTCGTCGCCGGCGCGGGGTCGGTGTAGTCGTCCGCGGGAACGTAGATCGCCTGCA
>JAATFB010000028.1 GCA_015655415.1 Actinomycetales bacterium | reverse complement strand
TCCACGAAGGCGGGAAGCGACCTGCTGGTAGGCGCGTGGGTGCGGTCGTTCGGCGTGCGGGCGACCATCTCGAACTGCTCCAACAACTACGGCCCCTAGCAGCACGTGGAGAAGTTCATCCCGCGGCAGATCACCAACGTGCTGCGCGGCGAGCGGCCGAAGCTCTACGGCACCGGCGAGAACGTGCGCGACTGGATCCACGCCGACGACCACTCGTCGGCCGTGCTGACGATCCTCGAGCGGGGCCGCATCGGCGAGACGTACCTCATCGGCGCGGACGGCGAGAGGAGCAACCGGCATGTCGTCGAGCTCATCCTCACAGAGCTGGGACAGCCGGCGGATGCCTACGACCTCGTCGCCGACCGGCCGGGCCACGACCTGCGCTACGCCATCGACTCCACGAAGCTGCGCACCGAGCTGGGCTGGACGCCCCGCTACGGCGACTTCGCCGCGGGACTCGCCGCGACCATCCGCTGGTACCAGGACCACGAGAACTGGTGGGGCCCGCAGAAGCGGGCCGCAGAGGAGCGCTATCTGGCGCAGGGGCGGTAGCCGTGCGGTACCTCATCACCGGGGCGTCGGGCATGCTCGGCCACGATCTGCAGCGAGCGCTCGGCGGACGCGACGTGACGGCGCTGTCCCGCTCCGAGCTCGACGTCACCGACCGTGACGCGGTGCGCGATGCGGTCGCCGGGCACGACGTGGTGCTCAACGCGTCCGCCTACACGAGGGTGGACGACGCCGAGACGCATGAAGACCTCGCCTACGCCGTGAACGCGCTCGGTACCGAGAACCTGGCCGTCGCCGCCCGGCAGGCCGGCGCCAGGCTCATCACCCTCTCCACCGACTACGTGTTCCGGGGGGACGCCAGCGCACCGTATCCGGAGGGAGCGCCCCGCGATCCGCTCAACGCCTACGGGCGTACGAAGGCGGCCGGCGAGGAGCTGGCCCTCGCGGCGCATCCCGATGGCACCTACGTGGTGCGCACCGCGTGGCTCTACGGCGAGCACGGGCCGAACTTCGTGAAGACCATGCTGCGGCTGGCCCGGAGCCACAACACCGTCAGCGTCGTCGACGACCAGCGCGGACAGCCCACCTGGACGGCGGACCTCGCGGCGCAGCTGGTGGCCCTGGCGGACTCCGACGCCGCTGCCGGTGTCTATCACGGCACAGCATCCGGCGAGACGACCTGGCACGGCTTCGCCCGTGCCGTGTTCGAGCTCGCGGGGCTCGACCCCGCCAGGGTCGTCCCCACGACCAGTGCCGACTTCGTCCGGCCGGCGGCACGACCGACGTACTCCGTGCTGGGCCATGCCGCCTGGGCGGCCGTGGGCATCCCCCCGATGCGAGACTGGCGGGAGGCGCTGGCCGAGGCGTTCGAGCGAAAGGCATTCGATGACAACCCTGCGGGTGATCGTTGACGATGTGCTCACCGGCGTGCCCGACGGCATCTCGCGGTACAGCGTCGAGCTGACACGGCAGCTCATCGCGACGGCACCACGCGGATGCGTCGTCGAGGGCGTGATCGCCGCCCACGACGAGACCGACAGGAGGCTCCTGCAGCAGCTGCTGCCGGGGCTCGCCGGCGTACACGCCCTTCCGGTCGGCTCTCGTGAGCTCGCCCTGGCCTGGCAGATGGGAGTCAAGCTCTCGCCGGGAGAAGGCCTCGTCCACTCGCCGAGCCTGTTGGCTCCGCTGTTCAAGCACGACCCCTCCGACGCGCTCAGCCAGACGACGGTGACCGTGCACGACGTCTGCGCCTGGACGGCGCCGGATGCCGTCGGACCGGTCGAGGCCGCATGGCAGAGGTCGATGGTCAAGAGGGCACGGAAGTTCGCCGACGCGGTCGTGGTTCCGACCCACGCCGTGGCCGAACAGCTGAACGAGGTGGCCAAGCTGGGCGACCGTATCCGCGTCATCGGCGGCGCTCCCTCCGACTCGCTGCGCGTCCCGGCCGATGCGGATGCGCGGGCAGAGGCGCTCCGGCTGCCCGAGCGCTACGTCGCGACCGTGTCGAGCCTCGACCCGCGCCGCGGACTGCGCGAGCTGCTCGCGGCGATGACGCACCCGTCGCTTCACGATCTCCCCCTGATCGTGGTCGGCCCCGAGGAGTACCGCGGCCAGCGCGTGTCGACGGCGGCCATGGAGGCCGGGCTGCCGGAGGGGCGGGTGCAGACGCTGGGCACGCTCGGGGATGCCGACCTGGCCATCGTCCTCAGCCGCGCCACCGTGTTCGCGTACCCGAACCTGTCGTCCGGCTTCGGACTGCCCGTTCTCGAGGCCATGCGCTTCGGAACGCCCGTCGTGCACTCGAACGATCCGGCGGTCTCCGAGGTCGCCTTCGGCGCCGGCGTCTCGGTGCCCAGGGAAGACGCGGCGGGCTACCCCGAACGACTCGCCCTGGCGATCGCCGAGCTGCTGGCGGACGAAGCGGCACGCGAGCGGCTCCGATTCGCCGGCATGGATCGTGCCTCGGCCTTCAGCTGGCAGGACTCCGCAGAGCGCGTCTGGCAGTTGCACGCGGAGCTGTGATCCTCTCCCTCGGCAACCGCTCCCCTGTGCGCGTCGGCTGTGCGAGTCGGCCGTGTGCATCGGCTGCGGCTCCGGAGGCGCGCCCGCACGCTCCGGCACTGGCTAGACTGCCGTGTCGGCCATGTGCGCCGATGACCACCCGCACGACCGTGCCCGACCGCCAAGGAACATGCCCTCGATCACGTCGCAGCCGCTCCTCGTCGCCTTCGACCTCGACGACACCCTCGCGGCATCCAAGTCACCGCTCGAGCCCGCCATGGCGCAGCGGCTCACCCGGCTGCTCGACGTCGTGCCGGTGTGCATCATCTCCGGCGGTCAGTTCGGACAGTTCGCGACGCAGGTGGTGGAGCGCCTCACGGACGCATCCCCGGTCCAGCTCGAGCGCCTGCACCTCATGCCCACGTGCGGCACGCAGTACTTCCGCTTCATCGACGGCGAGTGGAGGAAGGTCTACGCGCAGGATCTGAGCGCAGACGAGAAGTCTCGTGCGTTGCGGGCCGTCGAGTCCGAGGCGCGCCGCCTCGGACTGTGGGAGGCGGACACGTGGGGACCCATCATCGAGGACCGGGGGTCGCAGATCACGTTCTCCGCCCTGGGGCAGGCCGCCCCCGTGGCGGCGAAGGCCGCCTGGGATCCCACCGGCGAGAAGAAGAACGCGCTCCGCGCGGCGGTCCAGGCGCTCCTTCCCGACCTGGAGGTGCGCTCGGGGGGATCGACCTCCGTCGACATCACCCGCAGGGGGATCGACAAGGCATACGGCATCGGACGGCTCTCGGAGCTCACCGGCATCCGCCTCACCGACATGCTCTTCATCGGAGACCGCCTCGATCCCGACGGCAACGACTACCCGGTGCTCGCGATGGGCGTGCCGACGCTCGCAGTGACCGGGTGGGAGCACACGATCGAGGTGCTCGACGAGCTGATCCCGCGCCTGGAAGCTCCCTCATCCCGCTGACCCGCACGGGCAGCGCGGGCCGGTGGGTCCGACGCACCGGTCAGGCGATCTGGGTCACCGCGTCGGCCGCGGGCAGAGGGCGCAGCCGGCGCGACCGCCGCGCCGTGATCCACCGTCCCAACGCGATGGCGGGCGCCTCGACGGCGCGGTAGATGACGTCTGCGATGACCGACGCGACGACCGCGACCAGGACGGCCTTCACCAGGCCGAATCCCGACATCAGCAGCACGCTCGACACCACGATGTTCGCCAGGAACTGCACCAGATAGATGGAGTACGAGCGCTCACCGAGCCATCGCAGCGGCGCACACGAGAGGACCCGCGTCGTCGCCGTCGCGGCGCAGAGCCCGGGAAGCGCGAGCGCGGCGGCGAGGCCGTACAGGAAGATGACGGGGACCTGCGATCCCAGCGCGGCCGACAGCCATCCGGCAAGCAGCTGCACCGTCACGAGCACCCCGAGCATCGTGGCCGCGACCCAGCGAACCAGTAGCACTCTGATCAGCCGGAATCCGCGTGCGGAGTTCATCAGGATGGCCAGCCCGGCACCGAGCGCGATGACGACGTAGTGGATGAGCAGATCCGGGAACACGAGCGAGGCGGCGGCGAGCGCGACGAGCACCGCCAATCGCAACCCGGCCTTTCGCCCGAACCGTCGCAGCAGGAGAAACCCGATCAGAGGCCACACCAGGTAGAACTTCTGCTCGATCCCCAGCGTCCACGAGTGGCCGAAGTACGTGGCGGGCGCGAACTCGGGCAGGAACGTCGCGTAGTACCCGAGGGAACGGAACACGCCGGCCGATGCCGTCTGGCCGACCGCCACGAGGTAGGCGACCGTGGCGCCGAGAGCCACATAGTAGGCGGGAACGATGCGGAACACGCGACGGATGTAGAAGTTCCCGACCGACACCCGACCGTTCCGCTCCTCCTCCCTGAGCAGAAGCGTGGTGATCAGGAAGCCGGAGAGCACGAAGAACAGGTGCACGCCCAGCCACCCGCTGAGGAAGACGAAGCGGGCACCGCCGAAGTGGAAGGCGATCACCATCAGCGCGGCGAGCGCTCTGATTCCATCGAAGCCGCGAAAGTGCCGGATCCGGAGGAAGTCCGCGTGCGAGTACAGCGGCGCCGCCACATGGCGCGAGGCCGCCAGCGTCTTCGACAGAAACACAGGTGAAGCCTAGGCGCTCCTCATGAAGCTCTGGTGCTCCTATATGCGGATGATCTTCCAACAGGGCCGAACGGGTCAAACGGCCTGGCAGCGGGATGCGGCGCCGGCCTGGAGCGGAACTTCATATCCGAGGCGCCGGACCGCTGATGGGTCGCGGACTTCACTTATGTGCAGACCCGGCCCGGGTTCGTTTCGGTTTCGTTCGTGATCGACCGAAAATTACCGATCCCTCGGTAAAGGCGCGAGCAGTCGGGCTGACGCGGGGGAACCGTCGCGCAGGTCCCGTCGAACGCGAAGTCCATCGAGATCGTTGCCCAGCAGGGGGCGCCCGTTGTGAGTCGCTGCGCCGCCGGGTCGTGCCAACCGACTTCAACGCCGGCGAGCGTGGGGAGCGTCACCTGCGAAAAGGCTGTGGGCGGAGAAAAGCGGCTGCGAGGGGACGTGGCGTTCTGTGTCCCCCGTTGCTTCCGAATATGAAACGATGGATGCTGCTCGAGCGAGGGAAGCAGCGTGACGTTTGACATCATGATGCCGTTCTACGGTCGCGTCGATCACTTCAAGGCGGCGGTCGAAAGTGTGCGATCCCAGACGGTCACGGATTGGCGACTTGTGGTGATCGATGACGTCTACCCGGACCGCTCCGCCGGAGAGTGGCTTGTCTCGATCGGCGATCCACGCATCGAGTACATCCGCAATGAGGTGAATCTGCGACCCAGCCGCAATTACCGGAAAGCAAGCGGCATCATGAGCAGCGAGTTCTCAATGCTCATGGGTTGTGATGACATCATGCTGCCTGGGTTCCTCGCTCGTGTAAACGAACTCATTGAAAGACATCCTGACGCGTTTGTCATACAGGTGGGAGTGCAGCCGATAGACGCCGACGGTATGCCGTGCGTTCCGGTCGCAGACCGAGTCAAACGGCTTCTGCGGCCAGCCGGCCCGTACCCGCGCGTCCTCAACGGTGAGTTGCTCACGCGGAGCCTGTTGCGCGGAAACTGGACATACTTTCCTTCGTTGGTTTGGCGAGTCTCTGAAATCCAAGATCCAGGATTTCGAGTCGACCTTGATGTCGTACAGGATCTTGAGATGCTTCTGCAACTTGCTGAACGCGGCGGCGACTTGGTGCTCGACGACCGGATCGAGTTTCAATACCGCAGACATAAGCAGAGCTTCTCCGCTCTCACCGGCCCGGATGGTTCGAAATATGCGCAAGAGCGGACTGTCTTCGCCGAAGCAGCTGTAACGACGCGCGCCTTAGGCTGGAACCGGGCGGCGAGGGCGGCACGCCTACACATCAGTTCTCGCCTTCACGCCTTGGCCGAACTTCCAGCGGCGGCGCGGGTGCGTAGCCGAAGCGGGATACTTGCGCTTTGCCGACATGCGTTTGGACCCACCGGCACCATTCAGGCGCCAACGCGTGCCGCACCAAGTCCTGATAATGACTCGCCATCATGAGAGGAAACTATTGGCTTGACGCATCCAATTCTGCAAGCACGTCTCGCTGATCCCAAAGTCCACCGCGATCTTCCGCAACGGCACCGGATCAGGCCCACGTATAATGGCGTCCTTCCAGCGCCACCTACCGTCACCACAAGTCAGGTGTGACCAACCTGCTCGGCAGACCGTGCCCGCGCTTATCCCACCGAGTTGATTCCGGCTGCGGTGATTTCCGCTACTGACGTCCACGCAGACCCGTTCCAGTAGCAGCACCAGATACCGTTGTCGCCGCCTTTCCAGTAGACGTGCGTAGCCCCGGCTGCATCGATGTTTGCGGCAAGTGCTGTGCCCGGTCCCACATCGCCCCTAGTGTCGCGTTTCTGAAGTTCGTTTTGGGTTCGCTTTCGCGAGGATCTGTTCGGGAGTCTTTGTCCAGACGAACGGGTGCTTGCGGTCGTTCCAGCCAGTGATGAACTGGCGGATCTTCGCGTTGAGGTCTTTCACCGAGGTGAACACGCCACGGCGGATGGCTTGCCGGTCGATGATCCCGAACCAGACCTCGACGAGGTTGAGCCACGACCCCGATGTCGGGGTGAAGTGGATGTGGAACCGGGGATGCGTCTCGAGCCAGGCCTTCACCTCCGGGGTCTTGTGCGTGGCGTAGTTGTCCATCACCAGGTGCAACTCGCCCTCCGGGTAGGCGCGGTCCAGCTGACGCAGGAAGGCGAGGAACTCCTGCCGGCGATGCTTGGGCTTGACCGCGCCGGTGACGTGCCCGGTCGCGATCTCCAGCGCGGCGAACAGTGTCGTCGTGCCGTGCCGCTTGTAGTCATGGGTGCGTTTCTCCGTGTCTCCGATCCGCATCGGCAGCATCGGCGCGGTCCGGTCCAACGCCTGAATCTGGGACTTCTCGTCCACGCACAGCACGATCGCGTTCTCCGGCGGCGCGAGATACAAGCCGACGACGTCGGTGACCTTGCCCACCAGTTCCGGATCGGTGGAGAACTTGAACGTCTCAGATCGCCACGGCTGCACCCCGTACTCTCGCCACGCCCTCGCGATCGTCGCGTTCCCGATCTTCAGATGCGACGCGAGCAGACGCGAAGACCAGTGAGTCACCCCGTACTTCTTCGGCGGCGGCGTCAACGTCGCCGCCACGATCTCCGCGTGATCCAGCTCCCGCGGGCGACCCGATCGGTCGGCATCATCCAGCCCGGCGATGCCCCCTTCCTCATACCGGGACCGCCACTTCAGCACCGTCACCACTGACGCACCGGCGAGCTCAGCGATCCGCGTGTTCGCGACGCCCTCCGCCGCCAGCAACACGATTCGCGCCCGCTTCGCGAGCCCCGCGCGAACCGTCGTCGCACGCGCCCACCGCTGCAACTCCGACTCGTCACCCTCGAACAACCGCAAAGCCGGAGCCGGAGAATTCACCATAAGCAATTCTCCCAAACCCACAACCATTCAGGAACTAACGACACGCGACACTAGG
>JAATFB010000077.1 GCA_015655415.1 Actinomycetales bacterium | reverse complement strand
GGAGGGCTCGACGCCGAGACGGGCGTGCGGCTCTCCGTGTCGCAGGGACCGGCCGAGACGCCGAGCACTCCGACACCGACCGACTCCCCGACCGCACCGGCGCAGTAGCGGTTCGACGGGCCCGGGCGGTCTCGAGCAGCGGGGCGGCGTCAGGCGCGAGGGTGCTTCGCCAGCTCCTCCGCGACGAGGAACGCCAGCTCGAGCGACTGCATGTGGTTCAGGCGCGGGTCGCAGAGCGACTCGTACCGGGTCGCGAGCGTCGCCTCGTCGATGTGCTCGGAGCCGCCGAGGCACTCGGTGACGTCGTCGCCCGTGAGCTCCACGTGGATGCCGCCCGGGTGCGTGCCGATCTCGCGGTGCGCCTCGAAGAAGCCGAGCACCTCGTCGACCACGTCGTCGAACCGGCGGGTCTTGTAGCCCGTCGGCGTGGTGATGCCGTTGCCGTGCATCGGGTCGGTGATCCAGAGCGGTGTCGCACCGAACCGGCTCACCGCGTCGAGCAGCGGCGGCAGCGCGTCGCGGATCTTCGACGCGCCCATGCGCGTGATCAGCGTGAGCCGGCCCGGCTCGCGATCGGGGTCGACCTTGTCGATGAGCCGCTCGAGCTCGTCTCCCGTCATCGTCGGCCCGACCTTCACCCCGATCGGGTTGCGGATGCGGGACACGAAGTCGAGGTGCGCGCCGTCGAGCTGCCGGGTCCGCTCCCCCACCCACACGAAGTGCGCGGAGGTGTCGACGGGCGTGCCGTTGCGGGAGTCGATCCGCGTCAGGGCGCGCTCGTACTCCATCAGCAGCGCCTCGTGCGCGGTGTAGAACTCGACGCGCTTCAGCTCGTCGAAGTCGGCACCGGCCGCCTCCATGAACTTGACGGCGCGGTCGATCTCCATCGCCAGGCCCTCGTAGCGCTGGTTCGCCGGGTTCGCCGCGAAGCCGCGGTTCCAGCTGTGCACCTCACGCAGGTCGGCGAACCCGCCCTGCGTGAAGGCACGGATCAGGTTCAGCGTGGACACGGCCGTGTGGTACCCCTGCACCAGCCGCCGTGGATCGGCCGTGCGCGACTCGGCCGTGAAGTCGTAGCCGTTGACCATGTCACCGCGGTAGGCCGGCAGCGTCACCCCGCCGCGGGTCTCGGTGTCGCTGGAGCGCGGCTTGGCGAACTGGCCCGCCATGCGCCCCATCTTGATCACCGGCACCGAGGCGCCGTACGTGAGCACGACGGCCATCTGCAGCACCGTCTTGACGCGGTTGCGGATCTGGTCCGCCGTCGCACCGGCGAACGTCTCCGCGCAGTCGCCGCCCTGCAGCAGGAAGGCGCGACCCTCGGCGGCCGCCGCGAGTCGCTGCCGCAGCTGATCGACCTCGCCGGCGAATACCAGCGGGGGCAGCGTGGCGAGCTCCTCGGACGCCACGCGGGCGGCATCCGGGTCGGGCCAGCGGGGCTGTTGGCGCGCCTCGAGCGTGCGCCAATGATCGAGACCGGCGATCACGGACTCATCGGCGGTGACGACGGGGTCTGAGCGTTCGAGCAACACGGGAGAAAGTTCCACTTCTCGGAGCCGGCGCACCCTGGTGGGCGCGATCATACGGAGGCGTCCCGGCCTGTCACCGGCGCGTTCAGCTGGAGACGATGCGTGGCCGTCGGACTGATCTCAGCCTACCGGGCGGTGACGAGACCACGTTCCTTCACGGTCGAGGCGTAGACGTCCGCGTATTCCTGCCCGCCGAGCAGGTGCAGGGAATAGACGATCTCGTCGGTGATCGAGCGCAGGATGAAGCGGTCGCCTTCCAGGCCTTCGAACCTCGAGAAGTCGAGCGGCTCGCCGAAGACGACGCCCACCCTCCGGATGCGCGGGAGCCTCGATCCGATCGGCATGGCCTCCTGGGTGCCCACCATGACCACCGGCACCACCGGCACTCGGCCCTCCAGGATCATCCGCGCGACCCCGGTGCGGCCACGATAGAGACGTCCGTCCGGGCTGCGGGTTCCCTCCGGGTAGATGCCGAGGATCTCGCCCCGGGCCAGGACGCCGAGACCCGTGTTGAGGGACGCCTCAGAGGCCGGTCCGCCGCCGCGGTCGATGGGAAGCTGCCCGGTGGCCTTCATGAACGTCTTCATGAGCCATCCGACCGGGCCGCGCCGGGTGAAGTAGTCGCTCTTGGCGAGGAACGATACGTGGCGGCTCACGACGAGCGGCAGGAACAACGAGTCGACGAACGAGAGGTGGTTGCTCGCGAGGATCACGGCACCCTCGCGGGGCACGTTCTCGAGCCCGATCACCCATGGCCGGAAGATCCCGCGCAGCGCCGGGCCGGCGAAGACGTACTTCAGCAACCAATAGAACACTTGTCGCTGCGGCCCTTCCTTGGGATGTCTGACCGGGGTGAGTCCGAACCTAGCGCGTGTGAGCGGACCGATGACCGGCGACGCGCAGTCTCACGAGGTCCGCGGCCCCCACGACCCCTGCGTCGTTGACGAGCTCAGCGATGCGGAACTCGGGCTCGGGATGGTACCCGCGCGCCGGCAGATTCTCGAGATAGGCGTGACGGATCGGCTCCAGGAGCAGGTCGCCCGCCTGCGCCACTCCTCCGCCGAAGACGAACATCTGCGGATCGAGCACCGCGCCAAGACTCGCGCTCGCCTGGCCGAGCCAGTCGCCGAGCTGTCGCAGGGCCGCGAGGGCGCCGGGATCGCCGGCCTGGATGAGATCGCTGATGTCCGATCCCGAGAGCGTTCCCCTCCGCGCGCGCGCGTCCGCAAGCGCCTGCCCGATGCCCCCCTCGTCTGCCAGCTCGTTCGCGTATCGCTGCAACGCCCGCCCCGATCCGTACTGTTCGATGCATCCGCGCGCGCCGCATCCGCACAGCAGTCCGCCGGGGACGACGCGCATGTGCCCCACCTCGGCGCCCGCGCCGAAACCGCCCCGGAACAGGCGGTCCTCGCTGACGATCGCACCGCCGACACCCGTGCCTATGGTGAGGATCACCATGTCGCTGACAAGCCGCCCGGCGCCGAACCGGAACTCCGCCCATCCGGCGGCGTTCGCGTCGTTCTCGATCACGACCGGCAGGTCGACCCGCGCCTCGATCTTCTGCCGCAGCGGCTCGTTGCGCCACGCGACGTTCGGCGCATAGTAGACCGTCGACTGTGCGGCATCGATGAAACCGGCCGCAGCTATCCCAGCCCCGACCGGATCGGCGTCCGCGCTCAGCCGGGCGATCATGGCCACGACCGCGTCCTCGATCCCGGTGGCGTCGCCGGGTGTGGGAACCCGGTCGTCGCGCACGATCCCACCCAGCTCGTCGACCAGGGCACCGGCGATCTTCGTGCCGCCGATGTCGATCCCGATCGCGTGCACGCTTCTCGTCGCCTTTCGTCAGCAGGGCCCGGGCCGACGGATGAGCGGCGACCGATGCAGCATAGAGTGTAGTGGTTGTATCGGTGCCGAAGGAGCTGCCAGTGAACCAAGCCGAAACACCCGCTGCCGTGCCTGCGGACCCGACGGCGAACACCGCCGACCTGCTCGTGCGCCGAGTCGCGGAGACGCCGGACAAGGTGCTCTTCGCCAAGCCCGCGGGCGACGGCTGGCAGGATGTCACGGCGGCGGAGTTCGAGGCCGAGGTGATCGCCCTCGCGAAGGGGCTCGTGGCGGCCGGTGTGCAGCCGGGCGACAAGATCGGCATCATGTGCCGCACCCGGTACGAATGGGCGCTCATCGACTTCGCGACGTTCTACGCGGGCGCCGTTCTCGTGCCGGTGTACGACACGAGCTCTCCCGTGCAGGTGCAGTGGAACCTCAGCGACTCCGGCGCCAGTGCGGTGATCCTGGAGACCGCCGACCATTTCGCCCGCTTCGACGAGGTCGCGGCCGACCTGCCGCGGGTGCGCAACGTGTGGCAGATCGAGCTCGGCGACCTGGACAAGATCGTCTCGTCGGGCAAGGGCGTGCCCGACGACGAGATCGTCCGCCGACGCGGTCTGGCTGACGGCGACGACCTCGCCACCATCATCTACACCTCCGGTTCCATGGGACGGCCGAAGGGATGCGTGATCACGCACTCGAACTTCGTCGAGCTCGCCCGCAACTCCGCGGTGGCTCTGCAGGAGGTCGTGCAGGACCCGCGCGGCGCATCCACACTGCTGTTCATCCCGCTCGCGCACGTGTTCGCCCGCTTCATCTCCGTGCTGTGCGTGCACGGCGGCGTCCGCGTCGGACATCAGCCGGACACCCGCAACCTGCTGCCATCGCTCGCCACGTTCGCGCCGAGCTTCCTGCTGGCGGTGCCGCGCGTGTTCGAGAAGGTCTACAACTCCGCCGAGCAGAGCGCCGAGTCCAGCGGACGCGGCGGCATCTTCCGCAAGGCCGTGCACGCGGCCGTTGAGTACTCCAAGGCCAAGGAGAACGGCGGCTCGATCCCGTTCGGTCTGCGGATGCGATTCGCCCTGTACGACCGTCTCGTCTTCTCGCGGCTGCGGGCGGCGATGGGCGGCAACGTGCGGTACGCCGTGTCGGGCTCGGCCCCTCTGGGCGCACGGCTGGGCCATTTCTTCCACAGCCTGGGCATCAAGGTGCTCGAGGGCTACGGCCTCACCGAGACCACGGCTCCCGCCACCGTGAACCTGCCGCAGCGCACGAAGATCGGGACCGTGGGCGTTCCGCTGCCGGGTGTCGCCATTCGCATCCACGACGACGGCGAGATCCTGGTCAAGGGAATCGACGTGTTCAAGGAGTACTGGAACAACCCGGAGCAGACGGCCGCGGCGTTCGACGAGGACGGCTGGTTCAGAACCGGCGATCTGGGAAGCCTCGACGAGGACGGCTTCCTGAGCATCACGGGCCGCAAGAAGGAAATCATCGTGACTGCCGGCGGCAAGAACGTCGCTCCCGCGGTGCTCGAGGACTCGATCCGGGCGAACCCCCTCGTCAGCCAGGTCGTGGTGGTCGGCGATCAGCGGCCGTTCATCGCCTGCCTGATCACGCTCGACCAGGAGATGCTGCCGGTGTGGCTGTCCAACAACGGCCTGGACCGGTCGATGCCGTTGGAGGAGGCGGCGAGGCATCCCGCCGTGCTAGCCGAGCTGCAGAGAGCCGTCGATGCGGCGAACGCACAGGTCTCGCGTGCGGAGTCGATCCGGAAGTTCGTGGTGCTCCCCACCGACTTCACGGAGCAGAGCGGGCATCTGACGCCGAAGCTGAGCATCAAGCGCAACGAGATCCTGAAGGACTTCGCCGATCAGATCGAGGATCTGTACTCCAGCTCGCCCTCCACCGAGGGCTTCTCGCTGCGCTGAGCCGCCGGCACCCCGTGCGCGCAGCGCCTGCCGGACTCAGGCTCGCCAGGAGTCAGAACCAGCTGGACTCCCGCACCTTCCGCATCGCCTCTCGGCGGCGCTCCGGGCGCAGGCGCTTGAGATACACGATCCCGTCGAGGTGATCCGTCTCGTGCTGGAGCGCCTGCGCCAGCACGCCCGTGCCCTCCACGGTCACCTCCGTCCCCTCCAGGTCGATGCCGCGCGCCTTCGCGTAGGTGTGCCGGGGCGTCGGGAACCAGAGCCCGGGAACGGACAGGCACCCCTCGTCGATCTCCTCGATCTCGTCGCCGAGCTCGACGATCTCAGGGTTGAGCAGATACCCCACCACACCGTCGACGTTGTAGCTGAACGCCCGAAGCCCGACGCCGATCTGGCACGCGGCGACCCCGGCGCGCCCTTCGACCCTCACGCTGTCGATGAGGTCGGTCACCAGTGCCCGCACGCCGTCGTCGATGGTCTCGATCGGATCGGACACGGTGGCGAGGATGGGATCGCCGTAGAGGCGGATCGGACGATCGGGCATCTGGCCATTTTACGTGCCGCCATCGGCCGCTCGCCCGGCCGCCGGGCCGGTGCGCCGCCGGCGGGAGCCGGCACCGGGCCGACCGGGACGCGGGCGGCGCCTCAAGCGGGCCGCGGCTCAGTCCGGGCTGACCACCACGAGGAGGTCGCCGGCATCCACCTGCTGCGTCCTCGGAACAGCCGACCTGACGACGGTGCCCGAGATCGGCGACGCGATCGCCGCCTCCATCTTCATCGCCTCGATGGAGGCGACCGCCGTTCCGGCGGCAACGTGGTCCCCCACCTGCACCTGCAGCGTGATGACCCCGGAGAACGGCGCCGCGATGTGGCCCGGGATCGACGCATCCGCCTTCTCCGCGGCCTTCGTCTCGACCGTGATGGACCGGTCGCGCACGAACACGGGCCGCAGCTGCCCGTTCAGCGTCGTCATCACCGTGCGAATGCCCTTGTCGTCGGCCTCGCCGATCGCCTCCAGGCCTGCGTACAGTCGCACCCCGCGCCCCAGCCGGATGACGTGCTCCCGCCCCGGGGTCAGCCCGTACAGGTAGTCGGCGGTGTCGAGCACGGACACGTCTCCGAACAGCTCACGCACCTGCTCGAAGTGCCGCGCGGGGGCGGGGAAGAGCAACCGGTTGAGCGTGGAGCGGCGAGTCGCCGAATCCGCCGCCAGCCCGTCACGCTCCTCCGGCGAGAGCTCGGTCACGCCGACGCGCACGCTCTTGCCCGCCAGCACCTTGCTGCGGAAGGGCTCCGGCCATCCACCGGGGAGATCGCCCAGCTCACCCGCCATGAAGCCGACGACGGAGTCGGGAACGTCGTACTTCTGGGGGTTCTGCTCGAAGTCGGCCGGGTCGGCGTGCACCGCGGCCAGATGCAGCGCCAGATCGCCGACCACCTTCGACGACGGCGTGACCTTGGGGATGCGACCCAGGATGCGATCCGCCGCAGCATACATGTCCTCGATCAGCTCGAAATCCTCGGCGAGACCCAGCGCCTTGGCCTGTTGACGCAGATTCGACAGCTGACCGCCCGGGATCTCGTGCGTGTAGACACGGCCGGTGGGACCGGCCAGACCCGATTCGAACGGCGCGTACAGTCCGCGCACCGCGGACCAGTACGGCTCGAGCCCTGTCACGCTCTCCAGCGGAATGCCGGTGTCGCGCGCGGTGTGCGCGAGCGCGGCCACCAGGGCGGACTCCGACGGCTGGCTGGTCGTGCCTGCCATCGGCGCGCTCGCCGCGTCGACGGCGTCCGCTCCCGCCGCGCTCGCCGCCAGCAGCGTGGCGAGCTGACCTCCCGCCGTGTCATGGGTGTGCACGTGGACCGGCACGTCGAAGCGCTCACGGAAGGCGCGGACCAGAAGCTCGGCCGCGGCCGGTCGCAGCAGGCCCGCCATGTCCTTGATGGCCAGGATGTGCGCGCCCGACGCTACGATGCTGTCCGCCAGGCGCAGGTAGTAGTCGAGCGTGTAGAGATCCTCGCCCGGATTCAGGACATCACCGGTGTAGCAGACTGCGACCTCGGCGACCGCCGTGCCCGTGCCCAGCACCGCGTCGATGGCCGGCCGCATCTGGCTCACGTCGTTCAACGCGTCGAAGATGCGGAAGATGTCCACGCCCGTGGCCGCTGCCTCGCGCACGAACGCGTCGGTCACCTCGGTGGGATACGGGGTGTACCCGACCGTGTTGCGGCCCCGCAGCAGCATCTGGATCGCGATGTTCGGAAGCGTCTCGCGCAGCGCGGACAGCCGCTCCCAGGGATCCTCGCCGAGGAAGCGCAGCGCGACGTCGTAGGTGGCGCCGCCCCATGCCTCCACCGACAGCAGCTGGGGGGTGAGCCGCGCCACGTGGGGTGCGACGGCCAGCAGGTCCCTGCTGCGCACGCGCGTGGCCAACAACGACTGGTGGGCGTCGCGAAACGTCGTGTCGGTCACGGCCAGCGCGGTCTGCGCCCGCAGTCTTCTCGCGAAGGCGACAGGTCCGAGCTCGAGGAGGAGTTGACGCGATCCGTCGGGCGCGGGGGCGCTGAGGTCGATCCCGGGCAGCTTGGTCACCGGGTCGGCGACAGCCGGCCGGGGGCCGTTCGGCTGGTTCACGGTGACGTCGACCAGCCAGTTCAGCAGTTTCGTGCCGCGATCCTTCGACACTCGGCCGCGCAGCAGCTGCGGCCGCTCCTCGATGAACGAGGTGCTCAGGTCGCCCTCGACGAACGACGGGTCGTCCAGCACGGCCTGCAGGAACGGGATGTTCGTGGCCACCCCGCGGATGCGGAACTCCGCCAGTGCCCGCCGGGCGCGGAGCACCGCCGCCCCGAAGTCGCGCCCACGACAGGTCAGCTTGGCGAGCATCGAGTCGAAATGCGGGCTGATCTGCGCCCCCGCGGCCACCGTCCCGCCGTCGAGACGAATCCCCCCTCCGCCCGGGGAGCGATACGTCGTGATGGTCCCGGTGTCGGGCCGGAACCCCTGCGTGGGGTCCTCGGTGGTGATGCGGCACTGGATGGCCGCGCCGTGCAGCTGGATGGCCTCCTGTCGCAGGCCGAGGTCGGTGAGGCTCTCCCCCGACGCGATGCGCATCTGCGACTGGACGAGGTCGACGTCGGTCACCTCCTCGGTGACCGTGTGCTCCACCTGGATGCGCGGATTCATCTCGATGAACACGTGCTGACCGGCCCGCTCCCCGGCTGTGTCGACGAGGAATTCCACGGTGCCCGCGTTGACATAGCCGATCGACTCCGCGAAGGCGATCGCGTCGCGGTAGAGCCGCTGTCGGATCTCGTCCGGGAGCCCGGGCGCCGGAGCGATCTCGAGCACCTTCTGATGACGCCGCTGCACGGAGCAGTCGCGCTCGAAGAGGTGCACCGTGCGCCCCGAGGCATCCGCGAGCACCTGCACCTCGATGTGCCGCGGGCGCAGCACCGCCT
The DNA here is from genome assembly GCA_015655415.1 of Actinomycetales bacterium. Lineage (GTDB taxonomy): Bacteria > Actinomycetota > Actinomycetes > Actinomycetales > Microbacteriaceae > Humibacter. The sequence goes on along the minus strand of JAATFB010000077.1, from coordinate 53,815 downwards.
GCTCCAGGAACATGGTCGGGTCGCCGAACGCGCTGTCCGCCTCGCGCATCGCCTCCTCGAGCGCGGCACGCAGCTCGGACAAAGCGTTCACCCGACGCATTCCGCGGCCGCCGCCGCCTGCGACTGCCTTGGCGAAGAGCGGGAAGCCGATCGACTCCGCACCGGCGACGAGCTCGTCGACGTTCCGTGACGGAGGCGTGGAGGCGAGGACCGGCACACCCGCCGCGATGGCGTGCTCCTTCGCCGTGACCTTGTTGCCGGCCATCCGCAGCACGTCAGCGCTCGGGCCGATGAACGCGATGCCGGCAGCCTCCGCGGCCTCGGCCAGCTCGGGGTTCTCGGAGAGGAAGCCGTACCCCGGGTAGATCGCGTCGGCACCGCTTTCCTGTGCGACGCGCACGATCTCGGCGACGTCGAGGTAGGCGCGCACGGGATGCCCGGGCTCACCGATCTCGTAGGCCTCGTCGGCCTTCAGGCGGTGCATCGAGTTGCGGTCCTCGTAGGGGAACACCGCAACGGTCTTCGCTCCGAGCTCGTAGGCCGCGCGGAACGCCCGAATGGCGATCTCCCCGCGGTTGGCGACCAGGATCTTCGTGAACATGAGGCCTCTCCGGCAGGGCACGCGCGCTCAGGGAACGGTTAGGTTCTCCCAGACTACTGACGGTAGCCTTGCCTCTTGTGCATGTGCTCAGCGTCAGCTCCCTCAAGGGCGGTGTCGGAAAGACCACGGTGACGTTGGGTCTCGCCTCCGCTGCCTTCGCCAAGGGCCTGCGCACCCTGGTGGTCGATCTCGATCCCCAATCGGACGTCTCCACGGGCATGGACATCACGGTCGCCGGCCACCTGAATGTGGCCGACGTGCTCGCCTCTCCGAAGGAGAAGGTCGTGCGCGCCGCGATCGCTCCGAGCGGGTGGACTCGCGGGCGCCCCGGCAAGGTGGACGTGATGATCGGCAGTCCCTCCGCCATCAACTTCGACGGGCCGCATCCATCGATCCGCGACATCTGGAAGCTCGAAGAGGCGCTCGCCAATGTCGAGCACGACTATGACCTCGTGCTCATCGACTGCGCCCCGTCGCTGAACGCCCTCACCCGGACCGCCTGGGCGGCCAGCGACCGTGTGTCGGTCGTCACCGAGCCCGGCCTCTTCTCCGTGGCGGCGGCGGACCGGGCGCTGCGCGCGATCGAGGAGATCCGCCGCGGTCTCTCGCCCCGCCTGCAGCCGCTCGGAATCATCGTGAACAGGGCCCGCGTGCAGTCGCTGGAGCACCAGTTCCGCATCAAGGAGCTGCGCGACATGTTCGGGCCGCTCGTGCTGTCGCCTCAGCTGCCGGAGCGCACGTCGCTGCAGCAGGCGCAGGGCGCGGCGAAGCCGTTGCACGTCTGGCCGGGCGAGAGCGCCCAGGAGATGGCGCACAACTTCGATCTGTTGCTGGAACGCGTGCTCCGGACCGCTCGTATAGGCGAATACGCCGAGAGCTGACACCGTCGCCGCAGCGGTGCGGTGGGACGGTTTCGACGGGCTCAACCGACGCAGAAGGCACGGCCGGCTTCGACGGGCTCAACCGGCGGAGACGACAGGGCCCGCTTTCGACGGGCTCAACGGCGGAGAAGGCACGGCCGGTTCGACGGGCTCAACCGACGGAGAGGGCACGGCCGGTTCGACAGGCTCAACCGGCGGAGGCGACTGGGCCCGGTTTCGACGGGCTCAACCGGCGGAGGCGGCACGGCCGGTTCGACGGGCTCAACCGACGGAGTGGGCGGCTCAACCGACGGGACGGCCTACGAGATCTTCTTGACGGCGCGGCGTGCCGCCAGCTCGTCCATCGGATCGGAGGCCTGCACGTCCAGCTCGACCAGGCTGGTCTCCACCTCGCGCAGGACCTTGCCCACCGCGATGCCGAAGACGCCCTGGCCGCGTCCGACGAGATCGATCACCTCGTCGTCCGACGTGCACAGGTACACGCTCGCCCCGTCGCTCATCAGCGTCGTCTGGGCGAGATCGTTGATCCCCTCCTTGCGGAGCTGCTCCACGGCCGTGCGGATCTGCTGCAGCGATATCCCGGTGTCCAGCAATCGCTTGACGAGCTTGAGCACGAGGATGTCGCGGAATCCGTAGAGCCGCTGGGATCCGCTGCCGGCGGCCCCGCGCACCGTCGGCTCCACCAGCCCGGTGCGGGCCCAGTAGTCCAGCTGTCGGTAGCTGATCCCTGCAGCACGAGCCGCGATGGCACCCCGATAGCCGTTCGCGTCGTCCATCTCGGGAAGGCCGTCGGTGAAGAGGAGGCCGAGATCGTAGCGAGAGTCGTCATTCCGACCGACTTCAGTCATGCGTTCTCCCTCTCGCCCCGGGCCCGCCGACTCACGGCGTAGGTTCCACGGTAGTCGCGCCCGCAGGGGCGGGCAATGACATCGGCCTCAAACCGTCGGCGTGTCGCCTCACGGTCGGTGCTCACGGCGTAAGCCGTGCGATCGCCGCGCGCACGATGCCGGAACGCACCGTTGCGAGGTCACCGGCGAGCTCGCGTCCGAGCTCGCCCGCGCGGGCCCTCGCGCTGGCGTCTCCGCGCCGCAGCACCGGCGCGAGCGCCGTCTCGATGAGGCCGACGTCCCGTTCGGCCGACGCCCGGAGGGCGCGCAGGTGGCGGGGCTCGATGCCCGAGCGATGCAGCCCGACCAGCGCCCTGAGCACCGTCAGCTGCTCGTCGCCGTAGACCTCCGCCGGCGGGATCAGCGACGCGGCGACCGCCTCTTGGAGGAGCGAGGCGGAGGCGTCCGCCTCGCGCAACAGCTCGTCGCGACTGAACCGGCGCCCGGTGGAGAGCATGGTGGGCCGGCCGGGACCGGCCGCGGTGGGCAGCATGGGGGTGCGCCCGGCATCCAGGTCGGCGAGGTAGGAACGGATCACCTTCAACGGCAGATAGTGGTCGCGCTGCAGGGTGAGGATGGTGCGCAGCCGGGTGACGTCGGCGGCGGAGAACTTGCGGTAGCCGGCGGCGGTGCGCGCGGGCGTCACGAGCCCCTGCTCTTCGAGGAAGCGCAGCTTCGACGGAGCGAGGTCAGGGAAGTCGGGGGTGAGCTGCGCCAGGACCTGACCGATGCCCAGCAGTGCCGGGCCAGGGGCCCGGGCCGAATCGCGCGCCTGAGACGACTCGCGGACCATCAGGCCGTCGCCGACGCATCCAGGTCAGGTCGGGCCGCGTAGAAGGTGAGACGGAACTTGCCGACCTGCACCTCAGCGCCGTCGGCCAGGATCGCGCTCTCCACCCGCACCCCGTCGAAGTACGTCCCGTTGAGGGAGCCGAGATCCTTGACCTCGAACGAGGTGCCGTGCCGGATGAACTCCGCATGGCGCCGCGAGACTGTCACGTCGTCGAGGAAGATGTCGGCATCGGGGTGCCGACCGGCCGTGGTCACGTCGGCGTCCAGCAGGAAGCGGGCACCGGTGTTCGGGCCACGGCGCACGATCAGCAGCGCCGATCCGCTGGGCAGCGCGTTGATGGCCTCCCGCTCCTCGGCGGACACGCCCGCGGCCTGTGCGTTCATCGCCGCGGCGAAGTCCTCGCCGAATCCGGCGGTCGTGTCATCTCCCGCGGCCGAATGCGCCTCGCGGTTCGGGTCGTTCTGCTCAGCCACCGTCGACCTCCTCATCAGAAAGGGTATCGGATGCCACGGCGTCGGTGACCGGCGAATGCCGAACCACGTGCACCGTCTCTCGCACGTAGAGCACGCCCGCCCACCAGTAGAGGAAGGCACCCCACAACGCCATCGCCCAGCCCAGCGGCTGAGACGCCCAGGCGACCGCCGGGAACGCCTCGCCGACCATCAGCACGGGCAGCGCGATGAGCAGCGCGAACGTGGCGATCTTGCCCAGGTGATGCACCGGCAGCGGCCCGTGCCGGTGCCCGGCGAGCACGACGCCGAGCACAAGGAGCATCACGTCGCGGGCGACGATCGCCGCGACCAGCCACCACGGCAGCAGCTCGCGCCAGGCGAGCCCGAGGAGCGCCGCGAAGATGTACAGCCGGTCGGCCGCGGGATCCAGGATCTGCCCGAGCCGTGAGACCTGGTCGAGGCGTCGCGCCAGGAACCCGTCGAAGAAGTCGGTGATGCTGGCGACCACCAGCACGGCGAGCGCCGCCGCGTCCCATCCGGCGATCACCAGCCAGAGGAACACCGGCACTAGCGCCAGCCGGAAGAAGCTCAGGAGGTTGGGAATGGTGAGCACCCTGGAGGAGACCGCGCCGGATGCCTGTGCCATGCCTGGCAATCTTAGAGGCCGCCCGGTGCGGCCCGCATCGTCGGTGGACCGCCCCGGCCATACAATTCGGTACATGTCGCCCGTGATCGTCTGCCTCTGGATACTCGCCGCCGTGTGCCTCGCCACCTGGGTGCTGTCGCTGATCACGAGGGAGTACTCCTGGGTGGACCGGATCTGGTCGCTCGTGCCCGTGGTGTACGTGTGGGTGTACGCCATCGCGGCCGGTCTCACCGACGCGCGGCTGGACGTGATGGCCGCACTGGTCACGCTGTGGGGGGCGCGACTCACGTTCAACTTCGCGCGCAAGGGCGGCTACGCCCCCGGCGGCGAGGACTACAGGTGGGCCCTCCTCAGAAGCAGGATCGCGGGATGGAAGTGGTTCCTGTTCAACCTGTTCTTCATCGTGATCTATCAGAACGTGCTGATCTTCCTGTTCACGCTGCCCGCGTGGACGGCATATCAGCACCGGACGCCGCTCACCGTGCTCGATGTCGTGGCCGTCGTCGTGTTCCTTGCCTTCCTGCTGGGAGAGGCCGTCGCCGACCAGCAGCAGTGGGACTTCCACCGCTGGAAGAAGGCAGAGACGGCGGCGGGACGCGAGCCCAACCCGCGCTTCCTGCAGTCTGGTCTGTTCCGCTTCTCCCGGCACCCGAACTTCTTCTTCGAACAGGCTCAGTGGTGGGTCTTCTACTTCCTCGGGGCGATCGCCGCGCGGAACGTGCTGCAATGGACCGTGCTGGGCGCCGTGCTGCTGACGGTGCTCTTCATCGGTTCCACGATCTTCACCGAGAACATCTCCCGGAGCAGATACCCGGAGTACGCCGAATATCAGGCGACGACCTCCCCGATCGTGCCGTGGCCGCGCCGGCGCGGCAAGGAGCCCGCCGCGTCCTGATCGCACGATGCGACTCGCGGGGCGCGTCGAGCCCGTGCGGGATCCCGCCGATAGCCTGAGGGCATGTCGTGCATCCGGTTCAACACCCCTGCCCAACGCGAGGCGATGCGGCGAGCCGCACCCGCCATGCTGTCGGCCGAGGAGGCCGCCGCACTGCACCCGATGCCGCCGGTCACCGAGAGCAAGATCCGCCGTCTGCGCCTCCTCGCCGCCAGCGACAACCCCAAGATCCGACAGAGCGTGGCCGCCAGCTACAATGCGCCGGCAGACCTCTTCGCCGCCCTGGCGCATGACCCCGACGACGGTGTGCGCGCCTGCGTGGCGAGGAACGAGGCGGCGCCCTGCGACGTGCTGCGCGAGCTGGCGACGGACCGCTCCGAGACCGTGCGCGCCTGGGTCGCGGTGAACTACTTCGTGCCCGAGGACGCCATGGCGCGCCTGGCAGAGGATCCCAGCGACACGGTGCGCGCGCTCGTCAGATGGAAGACATCGCTGGCCGAGCAGGAGGCCGCCGTCTGAGGCGCGGTCGAACCTCGTTCAGCCCAGGCCGTCCAGGACCCCCCAGAGCGCCCGAGGCGATGCCGTGGCGGCGCCGGAGCGATGCACCCGCTCGGTCAGGCCGCGATCGGCCGTGATCACGATGCCCTGTCTCGGATCGGGCAGCTCCTGGAGGCTTCCGATGATCGCCGAGTCACCGTCGGCGTCGGCGTGCAGGATGCTGAGCGCGGCCGGACCGCCGGCATCCGGTGTGCCTCCCTCGGCCATCCGCCTCGCCTCGCCCTCCAGGACGACCAGCACATCGGGCCACCAGAGGTCGTGCGGCAGGCCGAGAACAGCGGCCGGCCAGCCCCTGGCGGCCAGCGCGGAGAGACGTCCCACCAGTCGCCGCGCCGCCGCCGGGCGATCCCGCCACCATCCGTCGGGACGAGTGCCCACCACGTTGGCCGCATCGACGATGACCACCGGGGCACGGAACAGATCGTCTCGGAGCGAGGGCCATGCCCGCGCGAAGCCGGGATGCAGCGGCAGGGACGACACCTCATCGACGGGCACCCAGCGCACCTCGATGCTCTCGGCGTCTCCGACGACGGGTTCGAAGAAGGCGTCGGAGGCGGCCACGACCGTCGCGTAGGACCACCACCCGAGGTCGAGGAGGGAGAGGAACCGCGGGCGCACGAGAGCAGGCGGCACCCCGGCCTCCTCCCACGCCTCACGCACCGCGCCGGCCTCGGCGCTCTCGTCCCGATGGCGGGCACCGCCCGGAAGCCCCCAGGTGCCGCCGAAGTGACTCCACTCGGCACGGTGCTGGAGCAGCACCCCGGCATCCCTCCTGGCCACCAACAGGCCGGCGGCACCGTAGGTTCCCCAGAACCGGCTGCCGTCCGGCCCGAGCACCCAGGCGTCTCCGCTGCCCAGCGGCCGCCGCTCCAACGGCATGCGCTACCCCACGCCCGGCGCGGAGGCCAGGAAGCCCTCGGCTTCGGACTCCGGCATAACGATCATCCCGCGGGTGCCGTGCGATGAGAGGGCCAGCGCCTCGAGCCACACCCGGTTCAGCTCCGGCGGCTTGCTGCCGGAGAAACGGAACTGCAGCGGGATCGCCGGCGACATCCAGAGACTGATCCGCCCCGAACCGGCCTCTGCCGGCACCGTCCAGTTGACCAGGAAGCTCTCCTGGAGACGGAGCTTGACGATGATCGCGATCTTGAGATGGGCGAGCGTGCGATCGTCTATCTCGTATTCCGCGCCCGAGCCGTAGATGAGGTGTCCCATCCACCCATCATCTCAGCCCGAGTGCGTGGGCCGCTCGGCCGAGGCGCCGTCAATGGTTCCGCAACGCGTCGATCAGCTGGCTCTTGTTCTTCGAGGAATACCCGGAGAGTCCGAGCTGCTTGGCGCGCTTCTTCAGCTCGGGCACGGTCCAGTCCTCATAGCTGCCCGACTTGCCGCCCTTGCGTGCGACCGCCGCCCGCCCGCCTCTTCGGGAACCGGCGGCATTGGCGATGCGCGCCGCCTTCTCCTTGGACGCACCGTCCGAGCGCAGCTTCTCGTAGAGCTCGGGATCCTTCAGCCGTGACTCCGCTCCGCGCGGCATTCTCCCACCCCTTTCGTGCCATCTGCCGCTCCGACTCGGATGACCCGCACCCGCCGGAGAGCGGCACCCCTCCCCGGCCACGATCGATCCGGCGAGGGGCATCGACGCGGGCAACGCTAGGAAGGGCCTCGCCCGCCCTCAAGGGGTTGACACCCGCGACGGACCGGCCCTGGCGGGAAACGCGTCACCCCGCCTTGGTGCGCGCGCGGGTGCCGGCACGCCCCCTCGACGACGTGCCCTTCTTCGGCGTGCCCTTGGCGCGGCTCGTCTCGACACTGCGGCGGAGGGCATCCATCAGATCGAGGACCTCGCCCGTCTCGGGCTCGGGCTCCTCGCCGAACGTCGCCTCCGTGTCGATGCTGTCGCCCTGTTCGAGCTTGGCGTCGATCAGCTTGCGCAGCTGGATCTGGTAGTCGTCGTCGAACTTCTCCGGCGTGAAGTCGCTCTCATAGCTGTCGACGAGCCGCGACGACATCTCCAGCTCCTTCTCGCTGATCCGCACTCCGCCGGACAGGCTCGAGAACTCGGGTCTGCGCACTTCGTCGGCCCAGAGCAGGCCCTGCAGCACCAGCAGTCCGTCCCGTACTCGCAGAGCGCCGAGGCGGGTCTTCTGGCGCAGTGCGAACTTGACGACCGCCGTCCGGTTCGTCGCCTCCAGGGTCTTGCACAGCAACACGTACGCCTTGGCCGACTTCGAGTCCGGCTCGAGGAAGTAGCTGCGCTCGAACATGATCGGATCGACCTGGTCGGCGGGCACGAACTCCACGACCTCGATCTCGTTGCTGCGTTCCTCGGGCAGCGAGGCGAGATCCTCCTCGGTGAGGACCACGGTGCGATCGCCCGCGTCGTACGCCTTGGCGATGTGCTCGTACGGCACGACCTCACCGTCGATCTCGCAGCGGCGCTGGTACCGGATGCGACCGCCGTCCGCGTCGTGCACCTGGTGCAACGAGAGGTCATGGTCCTGCGTCGCGCTGTAGATCTTGACAGGCACATTCACCAGACCGAAGGCGATGACCCGCTTGCCGATGGCTCGCATACCGTCTATTGCACCCCCGCGACGGCCGCGCGACAACCCCTCCCGGCTCACCTGCGCCGACGGTGTCTCGCACCCGAGGGGCGGCGTAACGTCGTCACCATGGCGGCGAAGACGACGGACGGCGCGCACCGGGGACGGAATGCGGCGTCGTCGAACACCCGGGTCGTGGAGATCGACGGCCACCGGCTGAGACTGACCAACCTCGACAAGGTGCTGTATCCGGCCGCCGGAACGACGAAGGCCGACGTGCTCGCCTACTACGCCGAGATCGCCCCGCATCTCATCCGGCACGCCCACGACAGACCCGCCACCAGGAAGCGCTGGGTGAACGGCGTGGGCACGCCCGAGCAGCCCGAGGAGCCGTTCTTCCAGAAGAACCTGGACGACGGGACGCCGCAATGGGTGCCACGGGCACGCATCGAGCACAAGGACCATGCCAACGTGTACCCGCTCGTGAACGAGCCGGCGGTGCTCGCCTGGCTGGCGCAGACGGCCGCCCTGGAGCTCCACATCCCGCAGTGGCGGGTGGACCGGCACGGCGGGAGGAGCAATCCCGACCGACTCGTGCTCGACCTGGATCCCGGCGACGGCGTCGGGCTGACGGAGTGCGCGGAGGTCGCTCGTTGGGCCAGGGCCATCCTGACCGGCATGGGACTCGACCCGGTGCCGGTGACGAGCGGGAGCAAGGGCATCCACCTCTACGCGCCACTGGACGGCGCTCAGACCTCGGATCAGGTGGCACAGGTCGCGCGCGAGCTCGCCAGGGCCATCGAGGCCGACCACCCCGAGGAGGTGATCAGCACGATGAGGCGCGCGGACCGTGCGGGCAAGGTGTTCATCGACTGGAGCCAGAACAACGCCAACAAGACCACCGTGGCGCCGTACTCGCTGCGCGGACGGTGGCACCCGACGGTCGCCGCACCACGCACGTGGCGGGAGCTCGCCTCCCCCCGGCTGCGGCAGCTGGAGTACCAGGAGGTCCTCGGACGGGTACGGCGACGGGGTGACCCACTGGCCGACGTGTCCCGCCGACACGACCGCGGCGCCGGGGGCGACCCCGCGCCTACCGGAGGCGACCGGGACCGGCTCACGGTGTACCGCAGCAGACGGGACGCGAGCAAGACTCCTGAGCCCGTTCCCGACCACACCCCGTCGACCACGAACGGACGGTCGTTCGTGATCCAGCGACACGCCGCCCGGCGACTGCACTACGACTTCCGGCTGGAGCACGACGGCGTCCTGGTGAGCTGGTCGCTGCCCAAGGGGGTGCCCACCGACACGAAGCAGAACCATCTCGCGGTGCAGACGGAGGATCATCCGCTGGACTACGCGGCCTTCGAGGGAGACATCCCGGCCGGGGAATACGGCGCGGGCCACGTGGACATCTGGGACTCCGGTGTCTACGACCTGCACAAGTGGCGCGACGGCGAGGAGGTCATCGTCACGCTGCATCCGTCGGTGCACGGCGGGCTCGGGGGCGCGCCGGTCAAGGTCGCGCTCATCCACACGCGCAGCTCGGTTCGCGGCGGATCCGCCGACGAGAAGAACTGGCTGATCCATCGCATGAGGACGGACGCCCCGCACAAGGCGTACTCCCCCATGCTCGCCACTCTCGGCACGCAGCGACAGCTGGAGGCCGACGGCGACCGCTGGGTGTTCGAGGACAAGTGGGACGGCATCCGCGCCCTCGCGTATGTGCAACAGGAGGGCGTCGTGCGGCTGGTGACCAGGAACGGTCACGATGTGACCGCGCAGTATCCGGAGCTCACCGCCATCGGGGACGCCGTGCGCTCGCCGGCGGTGCTGGACGGCGAGATCGTGGCGCTGCACAGCGGCCGCCCCGACTTCGGGCTGCTGCAACAGCGGATGAACCTCCAGAACGAGTCGGAGATCTCCCGCGCCGCGGCCCGGGTGCCGGTGCGCTACTACGCCTTAGATGTCCTGGAGCTCGACGGGCATGAGGTCACCGGGGAGCAGTACGAGGTGCGCCGAGCCGCCCTGGAGCACGTCGTGATCGATCGGCATCGCGGAGTGCTCCAGGTGCCCGACACGGTCGCCGGACCGATCGAGAAGGCCATGGAGCAGAGCCGCGCGAACGGCCTCGAGGGCATCGTCGCGAAGGACAGGACGTCGACCTACGCCAGCGGGAGACGCTCGAGCGCGTGGATCAAGGTGAAGCACCACGCCACTCAGGAGGTCGTGGTCGGCGGCTGGAAGCCGGGCGAGGGGCGACGTGCCGACGGCGTGGGATCCCTGCTTCTCGGAATCCCGGATGGCACGGGGCTGGCTTACGTGGGAAAGGTGGGCACGGGGTTCGGCGACACCGAGCTCGCCGAGATCGGGAAACGGCTGCGTGAGCTCGAGGCCGACTCGAGCCCGTTCTCCCACCTGCCCTCCGCCGATGCCAGAGGCGTGCGGTGGGTCACACCGGTGCTCGTCGGCGAGGTCGAGTTCGCGGAGTGGACTCGCGGCGGCCGCCTGCGGCAGCCGTCGTGGCGCGGCTGGCGACCCGACAAGGACCCGGCGGACGTGGTGCGGGAGAGCTAGCCAGGGTGCGCCGTGCCGGCCGCGTCAGGGACGCGGCGGTGTCGGCGTGGTGGCCGTCGTGCCGCCGTGCTCGTCCGCCTCGAGCGACTCGTTGACCAGAGCTCGCACTATGGACTCCCAGTCCGAGCCTTCGTACTCGGTGTCGTTGCCGCCCGCGACGATGCCGCCGTAGACCGGCTCGTGCTCCTCGCCCTCCTGGGCCGTGACCGTGAGCGAGCCCACGGTGCGTCCGTCATCGGATCTGATGACCCAGTCTTGCGGTGTCAGCCGGTGGATCAGGTAGCCTGCACCGCGGTGCTCGAAACGCACGTCGTCGTTGTCGCGGATAGACGCGATCATCGTCCTCTCCCTTCCTCCTGTGCCGGTATCCGTCTTGTCGCGGCGTCCGTCCGGCGGCGGGGTCGTCCCGGATCGAGCGCCGCGCGAACGTCGCGCCGGGCACGCCCGTCAGGCTATCCCTGCGCGACGTGCTCGCGACGGGAATCCACGTGCTCGGCGACGGCGGAGCGGATCGCGGCGCCGATGCGCTCATCGGCACGCAGCTTCTGGGCCGCCTTGGCCGACGCGGCGTCTCCTCGCACCCGGAGCAGCACGCGCCTCTCGGCGGTCCGTCCGAGCGAGAGCTCGTGGCCGCGTTCCAGCTCCGAGCCGAACTCAGCGCCGATCACCAGCGCGAGGTTGGCCAGCCACACCCACAGCAGTGCGACGAGCAGACCCCCGACGGCCCCGTAGACCCGGTTGTAGCTGCTGAAGTGCGAGACGTAGAACCCGAAGAGCAGAGAGCCGAGCACCATGATCACCACCGCCACCGCGGCCCCGAGGGCGACATAGCGGAAACGCTGGCCGCGCACGTTCGGCGTGCCGAAGAAGAGCACGCCGACGGCGACGACGACGGCGACCAGGATCAACGGCCACTTCACGACCTCCCACGTGGCGAAGACCGCGTCTCCCACGCCGACCGCCTCGCAGACGGCGCGTGCGAAGGGCCCGCTCAGCACGAGCGAGAGCACCACGAGCACGGCGAGCACGAGCACGATGACCGTGATGAGAACCTGCTGCGATCGCAGCACCACCGTGGAGCGGCCCTCGCGCACCCCATAGATGCGGTTGACGGCGCGTGTGAAGGCCCCGACGTATCCGGATGCCGACCACACGGCGCCGACGATGCCGACCACGAGGCCGATCCCCGCAGCGGACGAGGAGGTGAGCTCGGCGATGAGATCCGAGAGGATCGGCCGCACCTGAGCGGGCGCCACCGCGTCGACCACGTCCACCAGCGCTCTCGATCCCGCGCTCCCTGCTCCCACGAGGCCGAGCACCGACACGAGCGCCAGGAGCGCCGGCAGGGCGGAAAGCACCGAGAAGTAGGTCAGACCGGCGGCGAGGTCCGAGCCCCCGTCGCGACCGTACTCCCGCATCGTGCGAGCGATGACGTAGCCCCATGGCATGCGCCCGTATCGCGCGGATGCCGCGGCCTTCTCCTCGCGCGCCCGCAGCTTCGCCTCGTCCCGTGACGGGGCATGCGCCGAGTCGTCCCGCCGAGAGCCGATCAGCTTGTCGGACCGCTTCGTGGCGCGCGCACTGTGCTTCTTCGCCAATTCGAGAGCATCCATGCACTTCACGGTACGCGAGCCGATCCATGCGGCCCACCCCTTGCATCCCAGGGAATGACGGGCCAACGGATGCTGTTACGTGCATGCGTATGCATAGACGGCGGGAGGCCGGGATGACCCTGCAGTTCGGACTGGACACGTTCGGGGATGTGGCGCTGACCGACGACGGTCGCCAGGGAGACGCCGCGCAGACGATCCGCGACGTCGTCGAGGAGGCGGTGCTCGCCGATGAGCTCGGCGTGGACGCCTTCGGAATCGGCGAGCACCACCGCGCGGATTTCGCCGTGAGCGCACCGGACATCGTGCTGTCGGCGATCGCGGCGCGCACGAGGAACATCACGGTGGGCACCGCGGTGACTGTGCTCAGCTCCGACGACCCCGTGCGCGTGTACGAACGGTTCGCCACCCTCGACGCGATCTCGAACGGGCGCGCCGAGGTCACGGTGGGTCGTGGATCGTTCACCGAGTCGTTCCCGCTCTTCGGCTATGAGCTGTCACAGTACGAGACGTTGTTCGAGGAGAAGCTGGAGCTGTTCAGCCTGCTGCTCGAGGAGGCGCCGGTCACCTGGTCGGGCACCGTGCGAGCGGGCCTGAGCGACCAGCAGGTGTATCCCCGCACCGAGTCCGGCGGGCTCAAGGCCTGGATCGGAGTGGGCGGCAGCCCGGAGAGCGTCATCAGATCGGTGCGGTTCGGCATTCCGATGGCGCTGGCGATCATCGGCGGCAACCCGGGCCGGTTCGCGCCCTACGTCGATCTGTACAGGCGCGCTCAGGAGCAGATGGGTCGAGGGCCGATGCCCCTGGCCATGCACTCGCCCGGTCACGTCGCCGACACCGACGAGCTCGCCATGGAGCAGCTCTACCCGTACCACAAGGCGATGAACGACCGCATCGGGGCCGAGCGGGGATGGGCACCGCAGAGCAGGGAGCGCTACGTCAGCGAGGTGCGCCACGGCTCGTTGTACGTCGGGTCTCCCGAGACGGTCGCGACGCGGATCGCCGACGCGGTCCGCGTGCTGGGCGTCGACAGGTTCGACCTCAAGTACGCGAACGGGCCGATGCCGCACGATCTGCTGATGCACTCCATCGAGCTGTACGCCACGAAGGTGATCCCTAGGGTGCGCGAGCTGCTGGACTGAGCGGCATGCCTACGCCCGGAGGCGGTGCCCGGGAGGAGGGAGCATCCGCGTGCCCGGGCCATCTCACGTTCCCGTCGCCCGCGGCGTCTACCGTGTGATGATGCTCCTGCCGTTCGAGACGATCGTGCGCGAGCACGGGCCGGTTGTGCTTCGAGTGTGCCGGTCGGTGCTCGCGGCGCACGACGCCGACGACGCGTGGTCGGAGACCTTCCTGAAGGCGCTGGGGGCCTACCCGGGCCTGCCCGTCGACGCCAACGTCGAGGCGTGGCTGGTCACCATCGCGCGCCGCACGTGCATCGATCTGCTGCGGGCGCGAGCACGACACGGCACCGTCACCGAGCGGATGCCCGAGCGTCCGAGCACCCTCGGCGTCCCTGAAGCGGAGTTCGAGGCGCAGGACGACGCCGACCGGGTGGTCCGGGCCGTGTCCGCACTGCCGGAGCGACAGCGGAAGGCCGTGACCTACCACTACCTGGGCGGCCTCCGGTACCGGGAGGTCGCGGACATCATCGGAGGCAGCACCGAGGCCGTGCGGCGTGCGGCGGCGGATGGCATCCGCACGCTGCGCCGCACGATGGGAGCGTGAGCGATGACCGATCACACGACGACGGGCCGGCCCGAGCACCTGCGTGGGCTCCACGCCGGCTTGGAACGGGCCGCGGCCGAGCGCGGGCTGCTTGACGTGGCGTACCGCATCGTCGACAGCCCCGTCGGCAGGCTGCTCGTCGCCGCGACCGAGCGCGGCATCGTGCGGATCGCCTTCGAGCTCCAGGACTTCGACACGGTGCTCCAGAGCCTCGCCGATCGTGTGAGTCCCCGCGTGCTGGAGGCGCCCGGGCGGCTGGAACGGGCCGCGCTCGAGCTGGACGAGTACTTCGACCGGCGCCGCACCTCCTTCGACCTGCCGCTGGACTTCAGGCTCACCGGCGGATTCCGCGGCGAGGTGCAGCGTCTGCTGCCCGGCATCGGCTACGGCCACACCACCAGCTATGCGGAACTGGCGCATGCCGCCGGCCGGCCCCGCGCCTTCCGCGCAGTGGGGACGGCGTGCGCGACGAATCCGCTGCCCGTGGTCGTGCCCTGCCACCGCGTGCTGCGCGGCGACGGCTCGCTCGGCGGCTACGCCGGGGGCCTCGACGCGAAGCGCGCGCTGCTGCGTCTCGAGTCGGCGTGACGGCGAGACCGGGCGACGACGTGTTCCTGGCCGGCAGACTGGAGCGCGAGGTCGTGCTTCGATCGCTCGCCGCCCACAGCGTGCCGGGGGTGGAACGCGTTGACGAGGACGCGGGCACCGTGACGCGGCTCCTGACCACCTCGTCCGGTCCCGCCCTCGTCACGGCGGTGCTGCGCGAAGACGGGGTGCAGGTCGTCGGCGCCACGGACGACGACACCGTCGAGCTCGTGCGCGAGTGGTTCGACCTCGACACCGACGTCGATGCGGTCGCCGAGGCGCTCGGGCATGACGCCACGCTTGCTCCGCTGGTCCGGAAGCGGCCCGCGGTGCGGGTGATCGGGCATCCGGACGCGTTCGAGGCGGCCGTGCAGACGGTGCTCGGGCAACAGGTGTCGATCGCGGCCTGCCGCACGTTCACCGGTCGGCTCGCGGCCGCGTACGGTACGGCGGCGCACGGCCTGACGGCCTTTCCGACTCCGGACGCCGTCGCCGGTGCCGAGCCGGAGGAGCTTCGGGCGGCCGTGGGAATTCCACGGGCTCGGGCGCGGACCGTGATGGCGCTCGCCGAGGCGTTCGCCTCGGGGCTCCGGCTCGAGCGCGGCTGCGACGGTGCCGAGGTGCGCGCCGCGCTTCTGGCTGTCCCGGGGATCGGACCATGGACGACGGACTACCTCTCGCTGCGCGCTCTACACGACCCGGACGCGTTCCCCGTCGGCGACCTCGTGCTGCGGCGCGCTCTCGACGGCGCGACCGCCGCCGAGGCCCTGCGGCGAGGCGAGCGGTGGCGCCCCTGGCGTGCGTACGCCACCATGCACCTGTGGACGGCGGATGCCGATCGAGCCCGCAGGCCGGCCGCCACTGGGCTGCGCACGCGATTGGAGGCATGATCGGGACATGTTTGAACCTCTTCCCGCGCCCATGCTCGCCCGCGCCGTGGACTCCGTGCCCGAACCGGATGCCGTTCCGGGCGGCCTCTCGTACGAGCCGAAGTGGGACGGCTTCCGCGGCATCGTCGCCGTGTCCGCTTCGGCAGCGGCAGGATCCGAGGTGGAGATCGGCAGCCGCGGCGCCAAGCCCCTCACCCGCTACTTCCCGGAGCTCGTCGCGGCGTTCGCCGAACGGCTGCCGCCGTGCATCCTCGACGGCGAGATCGTGGTTCGCCGGGGCGAACCCGGATCGGAGCGGCTGGACTGGGACGCCCTGTCACAGCGCATCCACCCCGCGGCCAGCAGGATCGCCCTGCTGGCTGCGACGACCCCGGCGATGTTCATCGCCTTCGATCTGCTGTCGCTGAACGGCGACGACCTGATGGGCCGTCCGTTCCAAGAACGACGCGCGGCGCTCGAAGGTCTCGCCGCGCGGTGGAGCGATCCGCTGCATCTGAGCCAGTCCACGCGCGACGTAGGTCTCGCCCGGCGCTGGCTCGTCGAGTTCGAGGGTGCCGGTCTCGACGGCGTCGTCGCCAAACCGCTGGAGACCGCGTACGCGCCCGGGAGACGGGCGATGTTCAAGGTGAAGCACCACCGCACCGCCGACACGGTGCTGCTGGGCTATCGCGTGCACACCAGCGGGCGCGGCGTGGGCTCACTGCTGCTCGGGCTCTACGACGATCGGGGCGTGCTGCGCAATGTCGGCGGGGCGTCCGCGTTCAGCGACGCCAGGCGGGTCGCACTCGTGGATGAGCTGGAGCCGCTCGTGGAGCGCGACGAGAACGGGTACGCCGTCACCGGTGAGACCGAGCGCAGCCGCTTCTCCTCCGGCAAGGACGTGTCCTTCGTCAAGCTGCGACCGGAGCGCGTGGTCGAGGTGCGCTACGACCAGCTGGAGGGCGCGCGATTCCGTCACACAGTGCAGTTCGAGCGCTGGCGAGACGATCGGGAGCCCCGCTCGTGCACGTTCGACCAGCTCGAGGTGCCGGCGGCGTACGACCTCTCGGACGTCCTCGCCTGAGGAGGCCGTCTGCGCGGCGATCGGCTCGCGCACGGCAAGGCCGGCCACGACGGATCACGGGGCCGGTCTCGACAGCCCCATCCGGTGGCGGCGTCTCAGCCCTCCGCGCTCCGGTTGCCGGCGACCTTCCTGCTCGGCTGCACCCGCGGGGGCTCGCCGGGCATCTTGGGGTAGTCCGGCGGGAACGGCAGTTCCCCCAGGCCGTCGTCCAGGTCGCGCTGCCACCAGGCCAGCAGCTCGTGGATCCCGCCCTGCCTCCGGCCGAAGTCCGCCCAGGCGTCGCCGACGTCGGCCAGCCGCTGCGGCACCGTGCGCACCGTGAGCTCGCGCGGGTCCACCGATTCCAGCTCCTCCCACGTGACCGGGCACGACACGGGGGCGTGTGGCAGCGCACGCGGGCTGTAGGCGCCGGCCATGGTGCGGTCGCGGTTCGCCTGGTTGTAATCGAGGAAGACCCTCTCACCGCGCTGCTCCTTCCACCACGCGGTGGTGACGGCCTCCGGCATGCGACGTTCCAGCTCGCGGGCGGCCGCGATGACGGCGTGCCGCACGTCGAGGAACTCGTGCTCCGGACGGATCGGCGCGAAGACGTGCAGACCGCGGTTGCCGGACGTCTTCACGTAGGACTCCAGGCCGGCTGCGGCGAGCACGGCGCGAAGCTCGATGGCCGCGGGCACCGCGTCGTCGAAGTCGGTTCCCGGCTGCGGATCGAGGTCGATGCGGAGCTGGTCGGGGTTGTCGGGGTTCTCGGCGCGCGAGGCCCACGGATGGAACACCACCGTGCCCATCTGCACCGCCCACACCGCCGAGGCGGGTTCGTCGAGCACGAGCTGCGGATGCGATCGCGCACTCGGGTAGACGACCACCACATCGCGAACGTAGGGCGGTGCACCTCGTGGCGGGTTCTTCGAGAAGAACTGCTCGCCGTCTATCGTGTCGCGGAAGCGTTGCAACGAGAGGGGACGGTCGCCGTTGGCGCGCAGGAACGGCTCCGCGACCGACACGATGTAGTGCGCGAGCTGGAGCTTGGTGATGCCCGCCTCCGGGAACACGACGCGCCCCGGATGGCTGATGCGCACCGAGCGCGGCCCGTGCGGCCCGTCCACCTCGAGCAAGGTCTCGTCCGCCACGCGCGTCACCCGCGTCCGGAGATGTCGACCATCCGGCCGATGCGGAACCGGTCGATGAGCATGCCGAACCAGTCGCGCCACGGCGCCCGGTCCTGCGACGGCGCCACGGTCGCGCCGTCGGACAGGGCGTCCCAGTGGCCGCGAGGCGCGGTCGCATCGCCTCCGCTCAGGGACACAGCGCTCGACCCGCCCGGCCGGTGCTCCATGTCGTTCGCCTTGCGGGCGGTGTCGCGGTGGGTGAGGCGGGGGTCGAGGACGACGGACATGGCTGTTCTCCTTCTTCGCAGCGGGCCCTGCTCGCCGGCGGCGCGTTCGGACCAGCGGGGTCCTGTGCGCCCACGGTACCGTGGGCATCCGCTCGCGTCTCCCCCTTGCGCCGATGCCGTCGTGCGCGCCCGGCGTGATCGGCCCGACACGGCGCTGGACGGGTGCGGATCCGGCTACGAGCGGAAGAAGTCCGAGGCCCGCCCCGTCCACAGCAGGATGATGACGATCAGCGACACCAGGGCGCCGATCGCCGACCAGGCGAACTGTGCCGGGAAGGCCCATGCGGTGAAGGCGTCGCCCGCGATGGCGAGCACCTCCACCACGGTGACCACGATGCGGGCCCCGTTGGAGCCGCGCAGCAGACCGCCGGCGACCAGCACCACGACCAGCCCGAACAGGATCGTGAGGATCGCCGACGTGATGAGAGCCGCAGGGTCGGACCACGCGTCCCGCACCCCCGGCTCATGCTGGAGCACGAGGAGGAGGGCCCCGGCGACGATGTTGAGCGCGCCCTCCAGCCACGCGAGCACGGCGATCAGGGTGACGCCCAGGGGGCGGCGGGCTGCTGCGCTCATCGGTCCTCCACTCTCCGACCGGCGCTCTCCGGCCGGCTCAGTCGTGCCGCTGCCGAATCAGATGCTGCGTTCACAGTATCGGGCGTCCCGCCCGTGTCGCCGGAGGCGGCAGGGACCGGGAGGTGGAAGTGCGTCGGGTTCTCCTGTGCGGCCGCCGGCTGTCGCCGCGCGCGGCGCGTGCGGGGAATACCAGTTCCTGGTAGATGTTGAAGTTGATAGCGCTCGACTCAATCTTGAGCGCGGTTCACCGAGATGACCACAGGAGATCCCTTGCCTGACAACTTCTTCCCCGGCGCCCAGGGCAGCGAGGGCAACTCGTTCGACGAGTTCCTCGCGCGTTACCTGGCGGGCGAACGTGCGCGCGCCGCGCGATCGATTGACATCACCCGCTTCCTCAGCCGCCGCACCCAGGAGGTGCTGCAGCGCTCGGGCCGTTTCGCCCTGGAGCACGGGCACAACGAGCTGGACGCGCTGCACATCCTGCGCGTGATGGCCGGGGAGGACCCGGCCGCGGAGGCCATGCGCCGCATCGGGGTCGACCCCGCCGCCGTCGTGCTGTCCGCGGAACAGCGTCTGCCGCAGACGGGCCAGGCCAGCACCGACGCCCCCGCGCTGACCCCCTCCGCCCAGCGTGCGCTGTTCCACGCCTATCAGGTGGCCCGCGCCTCGGGATCGACGTACATCGATCCCGAGCACCTCTTCTACGCGCTCGTCATCGCCCAGGATTCGCCGTCGGGTCAGGTGCTGCAGTCCGCCGGGGTCACCCCGGAGGCACTGGCCGGAGCGATGCGCGAGGCCGCGACGGTGGGCGCGGGCGCGCCGGGCAACCCGGACGCGGATGCCCAGGCGTCGACGACCCCCATGCTCGACCGGTTCGGCGCCGACCTCACCCGTCTGGCCCGCGAGGGCGGACTGGACCCGGTGATCGGGCGGATGGAGGAGATCGAGCAGACCGTCGAGATCCTCTCGCGCCGCACGAAGAACAACCCCGTCCTGGTGGGCGAGGCCGGCGTGGGCAAGACCGCGATCGTCGAGGGGCTCGCCCAGGCGATCGTGGACCGCGCCGTGCCCGAGCAGCTGCGGGAGAAGCGCGTGGTCTCCCTCGACCTGCCCGGCATGCTGGCCGGCACACGCTACCGCGGCGACTTCGAGGAACGGCTCACCAGGCTGATGGACGAGATCGCCGAGCACAAAAACGAGCTGATCGTCTTCATCGACGAGGTGCACACGGTCATGGGCGCGGGCGGGTCCGGCGAGGGGGGCATGGACGCGGGCAACATCCTCAAGCCGCGGCTGGCGAGGGGCGATCTGCACCTGATCGGCGCGACGACGCTGAAGGAGTACCGCATCATCGAGAAGGATCCTGCGCTGGAGCGCCGCTTCCAGCCGGTGACGGTGGCGGAGCCCTCGGTAGAGGATGCCGTCGTGATCCTCTCCGGACTGCGGCACGCATACGAGGAGCACCACGGCGTCACGTACACCGACGACGCCATCCGCGCCGCGGTCGAGCTATCGGCGCGGTACGTCCCCGACCGATTCCTGCCCGACAAGGCCATCGATCTCATCGATCAGGCCGGTGCCCGGCTGCGCCTGAGGCTAGGCAAGCGGGTGGACGTCTCCGACCTCATGCGGTGGCTGGCCGAGCTGGAGGCCGAGAAGAACGCGGCCGTGGCGGCCGAGCGGTACGAGGAGGCGTCGACACTGCGCGATGAGATCGAGCAGGTGCAGGCCGAGCTCGCGACGGCCTCCGCCTCGGGCGATCGCGCGGCACAGAGCGCCGTGATCGGCGAGCCCGAGATCGCCTCGGTGATCTCGCGAGCGACGGGCATCCCCGTGTCGCGCATCGGAGAGGCCGATCGCGAGCGACTGGCGAAGCTCGAGAGCGAGCTGCACGAGCGCGTCGTGGGACAGGACGACGCGGTCGCGGCGGTCGCGCGGGCGGTGCGCCGCAACCGCACGGGCATGGGCGACGAGCGCCGCCCGGTGGGCAGCTTCCTCTTCCTGGGGCCGACCGGCGTCGGCAAGACCGAGCTGGCGAAGGCCCTCGCGTCGTCGCTGTTCGGCTCGGAGAGCTCGATGATCCGGTTCGACATGAGCGAGTTCGGCGAACGGCACACGGCCGCCCGGCTGATCGGCGCCCCTCCAGGGTACGTCGGGTATGACGAGGCCGGCCAGCTGACCGAACGCGTGCGCCGCAACCCGTATTCGGTGCTCCTGTTCGACGAGATCGAGAAGGCGCACCCCGATGTCTTCAACCTGCTGCTGCAGGTGCTGGACGACGGGCGCCTCACCGACGGTCAGGGACGCACGGTCGACTTCCGCAACACCGTGGTCATCATGACCTCCAACCTGGGCAGCGAGTTCCTCGCCTCCAAGAGCGGCGCGCTCGGCTTCGTGGCTCCCGGCGCCGACGGGTTCGGCGATGAGAAGGCGCTGCGCGATCGCGTGATGGGCAAACTGCGCGAGAGCATGCGACCCGAGTTCCTCAACCGCATCGACGAGATCGTGCTGTTCCGCAAGCTCGACCGCGACCAGCTGCGCGACATCGTGCGCCTGTTGCTGGCTGCGACGCAGGCACGGCTGGCCCAGCGCGAGATCGCGTTCACCATCACGGACGCCGCCGTGGACTGGATCGCCGACCGAGGCTACGAGCCCGAGTTCGGCGCCCGGCCGCTGCGCCGCGTGATCCAGCGCGAGGTCGACGACCGCATAGCCGACCTGATCGTCGACGGGTCGGTCGACGATCAGGGCTCGGTGAGCGTCGACGCGGTGGACGGTGATCTGCGGGTCACGGCAGGTCAACGGATGCCGGTCGCCGCATAGCGGCCTCAGGAGGCGACTCGCACCCCGAGACGCCGCGATCGTCTCGGCGTGCGAGGGGTTGTGCGGGCATCCGCGCTGTCGTCGACGGCCCGCCCCGGGCTCGTGGGATCGTCGGCGCGGATGCCCCGCGTCCCCGAGACTATCGAAGGCCGCTCGGCCGGCGCTACCGTGATGGAGCTGCCGGCACGGCGGCGGTGTGGCAGGTCGTCCCGATGGCCCCGCCGATCACGGGTCGACCCAGAAGCCTCGCCCGGAGGCCCAGCCGCCGAGCCCGCCGAGCCCGTCTGCCGCCTGACCCGGCCGCGCGCGGCGCGACCCCAGGTAGCTGTCCACAACGGCCACGCCCAGATCGTCGAGCTCCGGGGCGACCACCCGTCCGCCGACGCGGCGCGCCAGAGAGTCGACGAAGCGTGCCAGGCCAGGGTCGGATCCGAGCCGGAAGATCGTGATCTGGGCGCCGAGGCGCTGCGAGACGTCGAGCTCGTCGACGGTGTGCGCGATCGTGACCGGATGCGGCGGGTATGCGAAGCGAACCGAGCCGTCCGCGTCCAGATGCGAGGTGGGCTCTCCGTCCGTGACCACCAGGAGCACCGGCTGCGCGCCCGGGTGACGACGGAAGTGTCGGTTGGCCAGCAGCAGGGCGTGGTGCAGGTTGGTGCCCTTGTCCCACATGGCGTCGAGACCGGTGAGCTCCTCGATCTCCATCACCTGGGCGTTTCGGCTGAATCCGATGAGCTCCAGGCGGTCGTCCCGGAAGCGGGTGCGGATCAACGTGTGCAGGGCCAGCGCTGTACGTTTCATCGGCACCCAGCGCCCGTCCATCGCCATCGAGAACGAGGTGTCCACGAGCAGCGCGACCGCGGCCTGGGTGCGCGCCTCGGTCTCGGACACCTCTATGTCCTCGAGCTCGATAGTCCTGCCGGCCCCCGCACCGGGCCCGCCCGCCGCACGCCGCAGCACTCCGTTCAGCACGGTGCGCGGTATGTCCCACGGCTCAGTGCTGCCGAACTCCCACACCCTGGTCCCCCCGGATGCCTCACCCGCGGCGCCGGCGAGGCGCACGTCTCGCCCCCCGGTGTGCCGCGAGACCCGCTCTGCGATGTCTCGCAGCAGCGACTGACCGAGCTGACGCATGGCCTTCGGCGTCAGCCGCAGGTCTCCGTGCGAGTCGCGACGGAACGTGTCGCTTCGGCGCAGCGCCTGTTCCAGCTCGCGGAGCGTGCGCGCGTCCACCGCGGCCTCCTCGCCAAGCTGGCGCGCCAGCATGTCGAGGTCGATGTCATCCAGCCGTGCGCCGTCGTAGCCCTGCGAGAGCTGCTCGGCGAGCTCGTCGAGGTCGGCGAGATCCGACAGCACGCCCGCGCCCTCCGCGAGCCCGAGCGGCTCGTCGCCCTCGAATCCCTCCGAGCCGGTCCAGTCCTCCCCCGGGCGCAGCGCCTGCAGGTTCTCGTCGAGATCGGCGAGCTGGCCCATGAGCTGCGGCGATCCGAACGCCTGAGCGGAGAGCTCCATCAGCTCGCGCCGCTGCTCCTGCGTCATGGAGTTGAGCATCCGCTGGGCCGCGGCGGAGCGCGCGGCGAGCGCGTCGACCAGCTCGTCGACATTCTGCGGGCTCTCCGGGAAGTACTGACCGTGCTTGGCCATGAACGCGGCGAAGTCCTCGGCCGTGTCCTCCCCGCGGCGGTGCCGTCCGAGCAGCTCATTGAGGTCGGAGAGCATCTCGTTCACCGAGCGTCTGTCGTCGTCGGTGACGTTCTGCAGGGTCTGTCTCATCCCGTCGAAGCGTTGACCGAGCAGCTCCTGGCCGAGCATGTCCTTGATCTTCTGGTAGTCGGCGCGCGCCTGCGTGGAGCGCCAGTCGTAGTCGGTCAGGTCGTTCACCGCCGCGGACGTCGAGGCGGGCAGGCTCTGCAGTCGCATCTGCGCGAAGGAGCGGTCCGTCTCGTCCATGTCCACGTCGCGGGCGAGCTGCTTGCGCTCCTCCAGCACCGCGTGGTCGAGGAGCGCGCGGACGTCCTGCAACGTGCCGGAGAGGTTGTGGCGGCGCACGAGATCCCGGCGTCGCTCCGCAACCCGCCGCGACAGATCGTCCAGCCCGAGCTGATCGCGACCGCCACGACGCAGGAACTCGTTCAGCGCGCGCTCCGGGGAGTATCCGGCCATCACGTCCTCGCCGATCGCGTCCAGCGCCTCGGCCACGTCGACAGGGGGGGCCAGCGGGTCGCCGCCCTCGTACCGGCGGAACCGGCTCACCGGTCGGCCGCGCGCCCGCTCAGCCATAGACCGTCTCGTTCCCGTCTGTGTCCTTGCCGACCTTGCGGGCCAGATAGAGGCCCTCGAGCGCCAGCTCGACCGCGGCGGCCCGTTCTCCGTCGCTGTGCGCGTCCGCTCGCTCCGCGACCTCGTCATAGAGGGGGGACTCGCCGAGCATCGGAAGGCCGTCCAGGAACTCGGCCGCGGTCACCCGCTCACCGGTGGACACCATGGCGCCGTCCTCGATCGCCGTGACGAGCGGCCCGAAGTCGATGCCGCGGAACCGTGCGCGCACGGTGTCGGCGGTCGCGGTGCGCAGCAGATGGGTGAGCACCTCGGACTCGCGGCCCTGCTCCCCCGTCTCGAACTCGATCTTCCCGCCGAGCACGTCCACCGCCGTGGTGAGGTCGACGGGCCGCGCGACGGCGTCCGACTCGCCCCGGGCGGTGGCGCGATGGAGGGCGGCGGCCGCGATCGTCTCGGCGCCGGCGATCGCGAACCGGGCGCTGACGCCACTGCGCTGGTCGATCGAGCTCGACTCCCGGAGGTTGCGGGTGAAACGGGCCAGGATCTCGATGAGGTGCCGGGGAACCTCCGCAACGAGGTCCGCCTCCTGCTCGATCACGGCGATCTCCGCATCCAGCTCCCGCGGGTAATGGGTGCGTATCTCGGCGCCGAAGCGGTCCTTGAGCGGGGTGATGATGCGGCCGCGGTTCGTGTAGTCCTCCGGGTTCGCGCTGGCGACGACGAGCACGTCGAGGGGAAGACGCAGCACGTAGCCCCTGATCTGGATGTCGCGCTCCTCCATCACGTTCAGCATCGACACCTGGATGCGCTCGGCCAGGTCGGGCAGCTCGTTGATGGCGACGATGCCGCGGTGACTGCGCGGGATGAGACCGAAGTGGATCGTCTCCGGGTCGCCCAATGACCGCCCCTCCGCAACCTTCATGGGGTCGACGTCGCCGATCAGGTCGGCGACGGAGGTGTCGGGCGTGGCGAGCTTCTCCACGTATCGTTCGCTGCGGTGCCGCCAGGCCACGGGCAGATCGTCACCGAGCTCGGCTGCACGCCGGATGGAGACGTGCGTGATGGGCTGGTACGGGTGCTCGCCCAGCTCGGACCCGTCGATCACCGGCGTCCACTCGTCGAGCAGGCCGCCGATCGTGCGCAGCAGGCGGGTCTTGCCCTGCCCACGCTCGCCCAGGAGCACGATGTCGTGCCCGGCGATCAGGGCCCGCTCCAGCTGCGGGATGACCGTGGTCTCGAATCCGTGCACGCCCGGCCACGGGTCTTCGCCGGCGCGCAGCTTGGCGAGCAGGTTGTCGCGCACCTCGGTGCGCAGGGTCTTCACCACGTGTCCTGCGGCCCTCAGCTCGCCGAGGGTGCGGATCTGCGGCGCGGCGGAGCCCCTCGCGGTCCCGGCCACGGCGCCGCTCCATGAGGAGGTCGGCTCGTTCGAAGGCGTCATGCTCCACGATACGCACGCCGTCACCGGGATCGGGCCGATGTCACACATCGTTCACATCGGGCCGGAGGCGGCGTGAGCGCTCAGGCGCGCCGAGTGCCCACCAGGGTTCCCGAGGCGAGCACATGACCGGCCAGGCGCACGAGCAGGTAGTCGAGACCGGCGAATCCGGAGAGGTCTGGACCGACATCGAGCGCGTAGACGTGGAATCCGTAGTGGTGAACCCCGTGACCGGGCAGGGGAAGCGGTCCCTGGTAGCCGACACGGCCCCGAGACGCCGGCACGTAGCTCACGGCGAGGTTCCCCGCCGTGAGCGCGCCTTCGACGAGGGCGACCGTGCCGCCGGGACCGGGATCGAACAGCGCGATGGTGTGGATGAGAGGGCGTGGCAGCGGGACGTCCACGTCCTCGATGATGAGCAGCATCCGACGGGTGCCGCTGGGAACGCCGCGGACCTCGAGTCCGGGCGAGAGGTTCTGACCTCTGGGTGCGGCGCAGTGGCGCCGGGGAATGGATTCTCCGTCGCCGAAGGACGGGGAGGAGACGCTCAGCGTGCCGCTGGTCTCGAGCGCAGGCACGAGTCTCACGCTGCGCATCGGCCCGGCGCGCCGGCCGCGGAGCAGCCAACCGAGCGGGGTCATCGCGAGCTCTGCCAGTGACACGGCTGCCGCCTCCCTCTCATGCCATTCGGGAACGACCCGAGGATAACGGAGGCGTGCCGTCGGGTCGTATTCTGCGAAGCGTAGGCTTGGGTGTCAGCGTGTCGTCGGTCGAGACGAGAGTCGCTCGTTCTCGTGGGTGCCTCGGTCCGAGGCGAGTCCTGGGAGAGAGGGGGCCGCGGTGAGATCGTCGCGACTGGAGGCCTTCAGCGACGGCGTCCTCGCGATCATCATCACGGTGATGGTGCTCGGTCTGGCCGTGCCGCATGGCGAGACGTTCCACTCCCTCTTCCGCACGTCCGGCCTCGGACTGCTCACCTATCTGCTGAGCTTCATCTACATCGGCATCTACTGGAACAACCATCACCACCTGTTCCAGATGCACCCTCGGGTGAACGGTGCGGCACTGTGGGCGAACCTGCACCTGCTGTTCTGGCTGTCGCTCTACCCCTTCACCACGGCGTGGCTCACGGAGACGCGGGTCGCGACCGCGCCGACCGTCGTCTATGGGATCAACCTGCTGGCGGCCGCGGTCGCCTACTCCATCCTGCAGGCCGTCCTCTCTCGTGGCCCGGACGGCGGGCGGCTGCGCGAGGCCATCGGCCGCGACGTCAAGGGCTGGCTCTCCCCGGTGCTGTACGCCGCGGGCATCGGCCTGGCCGTCATCGCTCCCTGGCTGGGCCTTCTGCCCTACATCGCGGTGGCGGTGATCTGGCTGATACCCGATCGTCGCATCGAGAGATATCTGGCCGCTCACCCCGATGACGAGGAATGACCCGGGGGCCACGCGGTCGCACGCTGCGTGTGGCGTCGAAGCGCGAAAGGGGCGCCGGGCGCGGTCATCCGACGGCGGCTTCGGCGATCGCCCGCTCCACCCACTCCCGTAGCCTGGCCTCGGGCAGGGCGCCAACCACGCGGTCCGCCTCGGTCCCGTCGCGGTAGAGCAGAAGCGTCGGGATGCCGGTCACCCCATGCCGCTGCGAGACGCCGGGAGCCTGGTCGGCGTTCACCCTCACGACCTTCAGCCGTCCCGCGAGGTCCCGGGAGAGCCGCTCCACGACGGGTGCTATCTGTCGACACGGGCCGCACCACGGAGCCCAGATGTCGACGAGCACGGGCAGCGTCGCCAGCCGCACCGCGTCGTCGAATGTGGTGTCGTCGGCGTCGATCAGCCAGGGCAGGTCGGTGTGGCAGCGCGCGCACCGCACCTTGCCCCTTCGCGCCGCCGGCACCCGGTTCTTGGCGCCGCAGCGCGGGCAGACGATGACGCTCACAGCCAGATCCCGTGTCGTGCGAGCGCCGCCTGCACCTGCCGGAGGCTCGGCTCCATGAGCCATTCTCCGCCGATGTGGACGACGGGCGTGCGCAGCCGGCCGCCGGTCAGCGCCACAAGGCGGTCATAGATGGCGGGATTGTCATCGAGGTCGACGTACTCGTAGTCGACCCCGGCGCGGGCCAGAGCGCGCCGGATCAGTTGCGTGATTCCGCACCAGCGGTTGCCGTAGATCGCCACCGGGACCGTCTGCACCGACGCGCCGATACGCGGTGACGCGACATCCCAGAGTGTCATGATTCCTCCTTGATCCTGTCCTCGTCCTTGATCCCGTCCTCGTCGTGCCGCGGCCTCGTCTCAGGCAGGGCGATGAGGTCGAGCGCCGCGACGAGCTCGTCGAAGTCGGGCAGCTCCTTCAATCTCTTCGAGACGTGCCGCCAGCGGATGACGCCGTCCGCGTCGATCAGGTACACGGCACGCTCGCTGTGCCCGTCGTCCTCCCGCCAGACGTCGTACGCGGCGGCGGTGGCACCCCTGGGCTGGAAATCGCTGAGCAACGGGTAGCGGATCCCTCGCACCGCCGCCCATGCGCCGTGGCTGTAGATGGAGTCCACCGAGATGCCGAGCAGCTGGACGCCTCTGGAGGTGAACTCCTCGATCTCCTGCTGATAGAGCTCCAGCTGCACACTGCACCCGGGGCTCCAGTCCAGCGGATAGAAGACCAGTGCGACGGGAGTCCCGCGCAGGTCGGACAGGCGCACGAGCGTCCCGCTCGAGTCGGGCAACGCGAAATCGGGTGCCGGGGTTCCGGGCTCGAGCCCGGTGTTCTGCCGCTCCCCGTCCATCGGGGGCGCCGACAGGTAGAGATCCCGCACCCCTGCCAGGTCGTCGACCACAGGGGCCGCCTCATTCGCCGACTCGATCGTCGTGGTGTTGTTGAGCAGCTCGATGGCATCCATCACGCCACCCGGCCCTTCAGGCGACCACGCCCACGGACTGTGACGTTCCCGCGCAGACGGCGCCCAGAGCCCCGGCGGGCCCTGGGCACCCAGTGGGTCAGGAGACGGCCGAATGCGCGGGCTCGGCTTTTGGGGCGGCCTCCCCCGCCGGGGACCCCGCCTCGCCGATGGCCTGCTGTCGCGCGGGCGCCGCGCCCTCGACGACCGCGACCCTCCTCGGGAGCGCATCGGCTCTCACCGGCAGCGTGACCTTCAGCACGCCATCTCGATAGTCGGCCGCGATCGCGTCGAGGTCGATGTCCTGGCCCAGCGCGACCTGCCTCACCACGCTCGCAGCGCCGCGCTCACGTAGCAGCCAACGGGCGCCGCGATCCTCGGACTCGGCGGTGCGCTCGGCTCTGATGGTCAGCAATCCGCCATCGACGGACACGTCGATGGACTTCGGGTCGAAGCCCGGCAAGTCGGCCTCCAGCACGTAGCGGTCGTCCTCCCGGTAGAGGTTGACCGGCGTGGTCGAGAAGGCCGCCCGGGACAACTCGGAGAAGAATCCCGAGCTGATCCGGTCCAGTTCCTGGATCGTGTCGAACAGCATCATCATCACTCTCCTCTCACCATTGAGTCTGGGGGACTCGATTCGTCATGAGTGACGCATGGGGTACGCGTTTTATTCCCCGAGTTTCGGGTCTTTCCGCATCACAGCCAGACGGTGGAGAGCCAGATCGCCACGGCCGCGACGACCAACAATGCGACGTTCAGTCCGATGACCCTCACCTCTCCGCGGCTGAGGTGCAATGCCGTGGCCCCGACCTGCACGAGGGCGAGGCCGATCGCGGCGGCGAGCGCCAGCCACGGCGCGATGCCGGTCAGCGGCGGCAGGATCAGACCGGCCGCCCCGAGCACCTCCAGAATGCCTATGGTGCGCACGAGAGCCAGGGGCGTGCCGTCCACCCAGGCCATCATCGGGAGCAGCCGCTCCTTAGAGCGCACCACCTTCATGCCGCCCGAGTACAGGTAGAACAACGCGAGCAGACCGGCCACGATCCAGTACGCCACCGACACGAGGACCTCCAAGGGTTGCGGATTGTCAGCAAGGCGATCATCGGTCAGAACCGACGCGGCCGCAAAGGTCACACCACTGTGCGGCAACTCGCCACCCGCACGGAGGCAGACGGGGCTTCACCGTCACCAGCCGCGCAGCGCAAGGTGGGCCGCCGCCTCGGCGGCGGCCCACGTGTCATCGGCGCGCGGCACCTCACCGACGGTCGGTCTCGGCGCCGGAGAGTCCCCCTCCCGCGTCCTGCTTCCCGTCGGCGGACGACCGCGGCTGCATGCCGCGCGCGCGCGGCGGGCTGGCATCCGATCGCCCGGGCCGGATGAGGTGCTTGAGGGAGTCGGCCGTGTGCGGTGGCGTTCCGATCTCCTCGACAGGAAGGTCCTCGGCCCTCTCGGCCGTCAGCGCCGCGTGCTCGATGCGGTCGAGGCGGAACCAGCGCAACCGCTCACGGAGCCGGCAGTGCGCGACCAGGTACCAGCTCCCCGAGGCCGAGGCGAGCACCTGCGGGTCGACGCGACGTGAGGTCACCCGCCCCTGCGCGTCGCGATAGCGCAGGGAGACCACGCGGCGCTCCTGCAACGCCTGTTCGATCACGCCACGGGTGGCGAGCCCTCGCGTCGAGGCGTCCGCGTCGTCGATCCAGATCCGATCGGCGAGCCGACCCGCCTGCCTGCGGGCGGGCTCGTCCATGACGGCGAGGATCTTCGTGAGGGCCGCGCGGGCCTGTCGCTCGAACGGCTGCCCGCGATGGGCGGCCAGCGCCGCTGCCAGGCCGGACGCCTCCGCCGCCGTGATGTTGACAGGCGGCAGGGTCGCCGAGGCGTCCACCACGTATCCTCCGACTCTCCCGAGCCTCGCCCACACCGGGAACCCGCCCTGCTGCAGGGCGGAGATGTCCCTCTTGACGGTGCGCACGCTCACGTCGAAGTCCGCCGCCAGGCGTTCGGCCGTGCGTCCGCGGGGACCGGCACGGCGCAGCTCCTCCCGCAGCGCGTACAGCCTCTCGGTGCGGTTCACATCCAAATGGTGCCACAACGGTGTCACCCGTGCCGTGCAGGATGGTGGTATGAACACCACGCGTTCCGGCCACTACGTGGTCCTGATGCCTGGGCTGTGGCTCGGCGGCTGGGCATGGGACGAGGTCGCCGGCCTGCTGGCGGCGGCCGGCCTCCGGGTCAGCGCGCTCACGCTGCCGGGTCTGGAGTCGCGCGCCACCCCGCGTGGCGGCATCCGGCTCGCCGACCATGTCGAGGCTCTCGTCGCCGCGCTCCGTGCGACGCGGACCCCGGCCACCCTGGTCGCTCACAGCGGTGCGGGTGCCATCGCGACGGCGGCCCTCGACCGTGCCCCGGGCCTGGTGCGTCGCGTCGTGTATGTCGACAGCGGACCGGTCGCGGACGGCGCTGTCGCGCGGCCGGATCTCCCGCCCGAGACGATCGAGGTGCCCCTTCCGCCCTTTCCGGAGCTCGAGGCCGCCGGCTCCAGCCTCGCTGGATTGAGCCGGTCGGCGTTGCGCCGCTTCAGGGAGCGGGCGGTGCCGCATCCTGCCGGGCCGCTGCGGGAACCGGTGCGTCTCGGCGGCGGGGAAGGCGTGGACGTGCCCACCACGATCGTGTGCTGCTCGTTCCCCGGCGAGGCCGTTCGTCGCATGGCGGCGGAGGGAGTGCCGTTCTTCGCGCCGCTCGCCGGGCTGAGCGACGTCACGTATGTGGATCTTCCGACCGGCCACTGGCCGATGTGGTCGACGCCGCATGAGCTGGCCGAGGTCATCGCCGAGGCGGATCGTGGCTGACCTCGCGCCGCTTGCCGAGGCCCGCCCCGCACTGCAGCGAGCGACCGCCTCCAACCGACGGCTCGGAGAGGAGATCGCCGCGCATGGCCAGGTCGAGTTCGCCGCCTCGGAGGGCTCGGTCAGCGCCAGGGTCAGCGGACCACCCGGGACCAGCCGCAGGACGGTCACGTTCGTCCGGGCGGAAGGCGCCGTCGCCTGGAGGTGCACGTGCACGCGCGCAGCCTCGCCGCTGTGCAAGCACGTCGTCGCCGCGCTCCTGGCCGCTGACCGGACCTGATCGCGCGTCCCGCGGCCACGGTGCAGGCGGGTCGGGCTCGAGGCACGCTCCGCCGCCTCCCGCATGGGCCTGCGGTGTGACGAGCGCCGGGAAGCGCAGATGCTCAGCGCAGGGCTGTGGGGTTCAGCGGCGAGCGTGCCCGGTCTCTTCGTGGGACTGCTGTGCGCAGCGCTTTTCGACCAGGGGCAGGAACACCTCGTCCACTATGGACTCGATCACCTCGTCGGGCACGGCCGCGAGGGTCATCAGCAGCTCCTGCCGGTAGAGGTCGAAGGGCACCGCGATCACTCGCGGACTCAGTGCGGCGGGCTCGACCTCGCCGCGCGCGACCGCGCGGCTCATGATCAGCTGCATGGCGTCTTGGCGACGGGAGAGGAAGGCGTCGCGCAGTTGGCCTATCCCGGTTCCGGTCTCGGCGTAGTAGCCGCCCAGCTGCAGGATCATCTGCACACCGAATGGTGCGCGTGACCGGTTCGCCCGGCGCAGCAGCTCGATGACGTCGCCGCGCAGCGTGCCCGTGTCCGGGATCGACACCTGCTGCTGCGCGCCTGCCCGCACGGCGGCAGCCTCGACGAGCCGGGCCTTGCTCGGCCAGCGGCGGTAGAGAACGGCACGGCTCGTGCGAGCACGCTCGGCTACGGACTCGATGGTGAAGCGGTCGTAGCCCTTCTCCACGAGCTCCTCCCAGGCCGCATCGAGCAGAGCGGCCTCGAGCGCCGCTCCGCGACGTCGGTGCGGGGCACGTGCCGACTCATCGCTAAGAGACATTGCGTTCCCAATCTTCTTGTCCTAGCGTATAGCGTACAGAGTGTTTCTAAAGGAGCGCGGATGTCCAGCACGAAGACCGAATCGACCAAGATCGACCCCCGCGTCTGGCGGACGGTCGGCACCGTGCTCGTCGGCGGCCTCGCAGCGCTGTTCGACACGACCATAGTCGCCGTCGCCCTGCACACGCTCGCGAGGGACCTGCACACCTCGGTCGCCACCATCCAGTGGGTGACGACGGGTTACCTCCTCGCACTCGGCGTCGCCATCCCGATCGCAGGCTGGGCCCAGCGCGTGCTGGGCGGCAAGCGGCTCTGGATGATCGCGCTCGCCCTGTTCCTCGTCGGATCGGTGCTCTCCAGCCTGGCGTGGAGCGCGGAGAGCCTGATCGTCTTCCGGGTGATCCAGGGCGTGGGCGGCGGTCTCATGCTGCCACTGATGTCGACGCTCGTCGTCCAGGCCGTCGGCGGCGAGGCCCTCGGCAGAGTGATGTCGGTCGTGAGCCTTCCCGCCGTGCTCGGACCGATCCTCGGCCCGGTCCTCGGCGGCCTGATCCTGCAACATCTTCACTGGTCATGGATGTTCTGGGTCAACGTCCCGTTCTGCGTAGTCGGCATCGTGCTCGCCGCGATCGTGCTGCCGAAGGACGGCCCGGTGCGCTGGGCATCGCTGGACGTCGTCGGATTCATCCTCATGGCGCCCGGCCTCGTCGGGGTGCTGTGGGGCCTGTCGAACTCCAGCAAGGCCGGCGGGCTCGGCCGCGCTGACGCGCTCTGGCCGCTCCTCATCGGCGTCGCGCTGCTCGCCGCCTTCGTCGCGTGGGCACTGCGACGCAAGGCCCGCGCCCTTGTCGACGTGCGCCTGCTGAAGCACTGGCCACTCGCCTCGTCCTCGCTGCTGCTCTTCCTCTCCGGCATCACCCTCTACGGCGCGATGCTCCTGCTCCCCCTCTACTTCCAGGAACTGCGCGGCACGAGCGTGCTCATGGCAGGCCTGCTGCTGATCCCGCAAGGTCTGGGCACGCTCGCAACCCGTTCGATCGCAGGCAAACTGTCCGACACGATGGGCGCACGCTGGCTCGTGCTCACCGGATTCCTCGTCGTGCTCATCGGCACCCTGCCCCTGGCCTTCGCCGGGAACGACACGAACTACATCCTGCTGATGGTCACCCTCCTGGTGCGTGGCGCCGGGCTGGGCATCGTCACCGTGCCGCTGATGGCACTCGGATTCCGCGGCCTGGAACGCTCAGAGGTCCCCGACGCCAGCATCATCACCCGCATCGCCACCCAGGTCGGCGGCTCGTTCGGCAGCGCCGTCCTCGCCGTCATCCTCACCGGGGCTATCGCGGCCGCCTCCTCACCCGCGGCACTCGCCGGCGCATTCCAGCAAGCGTTCTGGTGGGCGATCGGATTCACCGCCGCGGGCGTGCTGATATCGCTCGCCCTTCCCGGCAGGCCAACGCGCACGCCGGCTGAGCCGGCGCGCACGGTTCCGGCGGCTGCCTCCTCTTCGGAGGCACCGGGCGGCTCCTCTCGATGAGACCGATCGAGGCGAACGGACTTCAGCGGTCCTGGGTCGCGGCGGTGCAGGCGAGGCCGCCACATCGCGGATGATCCGGGCCTGGAGCGTCCCGCGACGGGCACAGTGCCCTCGGCAGGCTGCCATGCACGAGTTGACGGATCCCCTCCCACATTCGGTCCGACATGTGGGCTCGCTTATCGACGCGCTGGCGGTGCAGCCTCCGCCGCCAGCGAGCAGCTGCCCGCTCACGCGCGCAGCAACGGCATGGCACTCCCCCTCGCAGCGGCGGGCGAGCAAGGTCGTCCTCGCCACGCTGACCGGCCGGCCGCGCAGCCCGAAGCCCGCCGGTGAGGCCGCCCGCGTCGGCCGTCCGGTGTCGGTGATCTACCGCCCGCACGCCCCGTGACCGGCGCGGGGGTGACGGTTCCGCACAACTCTCGACCCGCGCACCGGGAACGGGAGAAGATTGAGGCGCGCGGGCAGCAAGGCCGCTCCCGCCGGTCCTCAGGGGAGAGGACCCTCGAGCAAGGGGGACGAGGGATGGGCCGCTCATGCCGCCGAAGCGCACTCGACGCCGCCGAACTGACCGTCGCGGGTCGCGCGGCAGAAGGCGACGTCCGCGCCTCCGCGGTTCCGCTGCGGCACGCACCGACGATGCGAGCGTTTGCGCGTCGCATCCTGCGCCCCGTGAGCGACGTCGACGATGTGGCGCAGGATGCGTTCGCCACCGCCTGGCGCCGCCTTCCGCAGCTCGACGATGTGGCAACGGTGAGGAGCCGGCTGATGCGGATCATCGCTCACGAGGCGCTCGTCCGGCTCCGCACGACCCCGTCGCGGACCGCTGCCGACCTCGGCCCCCCCCGGGCAGGGATGCGACTCGCCATCCCCCTCACGACGGAGCGGCGCATCCTCGCGCGCGCCCTGGCCGGCATCATCCTCCGGATGGGGCCGGCGCCGACCGACGATCGAAAGGAGCACCATCACGATGAGCAGCCAACACGTGGGTATCGTCTGGAACCCATCCAAGACCGGCAGAGACGATCTCGAGGCGGCCCTGCGGCACACACCGTCCGTGGACACGTCCTGGTTCGAGACCAGCGAGGACGACCCCGGCCGCGCGGCGACGCAGCGGGCACTCGACTCCGGCGTCGACGTGGTCATCGCGGCCGGCGGGGACGGCACGGTGCGTGCTGTGGCGGAGCACCTGGCCGACACCCGCGCACGCGCCGACCTCGGCATCATCCCGCTCGGCACGGGAAACCTCCTCGCTCGCAACCTCGACGTGCCGTTGAACGACGTCGCCGCCGCGTTCGCGCGCGCCCTCGACTCGCAGGCCAGGCCGATCGACGTCGGCTGGGCCGAGATCACCGGAGGGGAGTCCACACAGCGTCGTGCGTTCGCGGTGATGGCCGGGTTCGGGATCGATGCGCACATGATCACCGAGACAGACGACGATCTCAAGGACAAGGCCGGCTGGCTCGCATACGTCGAATCCCTCGGACGGGCCATGAAGGCGAGCGAGGTCATCGACATCCGCCTCGCCGTGGACGGTCAGGACGCGGTGGACGAGCAGGCCCACACCCTGATCGTCGGCAACTGCGGCACTCTGCAGGGCGGCATCACCCTGCTTCCCGACGCCGACCCCGCCGACGGCGAGCTGGACCTGCTGGTTCTGACCGCGGAGGGCATCGGCGGATGGGTCGACACGCTGCGGAACATGGTGTGGGACAACGGCCTCAAACGTCTCCTCGGTGGCGACGAGAGGGCGCAGAGCAGCGACAACGCCGCGCATAGGAGGATCACCGGCCTCGTAGTCGAGCTCGACGAGCCGCGCGTGGTCGAGGTCGACGGCGACGACATCGGGGAGGCGACCCGGATCGAGATCAGCATCCAACCCGCCGCGCTCCGCGTCCGGTAGCCGCGGCGAGGACCCGCATGACGGACTTGTGACGAATCGCCCTCGGCGTGCGTCCTAGCCCACAACGACGTGAGCGTCGTCGAAGAAAGGAGTGGAACCCATGGTTGACAAGAAGGATGTGGAGAAGACCGCAGAGGCCACCGCGTGGAACCCGGTGCGGGTGCTCTCTGGCTGGGGCGTGCGCAGCGGCCACGCCTACACGGCGGGATTCGTGTCCATCGGGATCTCCCTGCTGTCGTGGCTGATCTCCCGCGGCAAGGACGACAGCAAGGCGCAGTCGGACCGGTGGGGGCTGTTCATCGGGCAGTGGGCCCCGACGTTCATGGCCCTCGGCATCGCGCTGAAGAACGAGAAGGACTGATCGCCATGATCTGGGTCGTCCGTATCGCCACGGTCCTCACCATCATCGGCGGCCTCAACTGGGGCCTGGTGGGAGCCTTCGACTTCAATCTCGTGGACGCCATCTTCGGCCAGGGATCGGTGGGATCGCGCGTGATCTACGTGCTCGTCGGCATCTCCGCGCTCATCGCGATCGCCAATCTCGTACTTCCGAGGCCATCGGTGCGGCGCGCGGAGGCATGAACGACCACGTCTTCGCACCCGAGGTGAGCATGTCCGTGCGCCTGAGCGACGACGAGGGCGCAACGGCCATGCTCACCTCGGCCGATGACGCCCTGCCCTCCGGGGTGGACGAGGCCCTCGCGCTCGCGCGCTCGCTCGGTGCGCGCGGGGCGGTGCCGGGCAAGGGGCGCACGCGTGAGCTCTGGGAGGTGCTCGCCACGCTCGCCGCGCATGACCTGGGCGTCGTCCGTGCCGTGGAGCCGCACCTCGACGCCGTGGCGATCCTCGGCCAGGCGGGTTCGCCAGCCCCCGAGGGCTCATGGGGCGTGTTCGCCGCCGAGGGCGGCAGCGATCCGCTACGCGCCGAGCAGGCAGGGAGCGGGTGGATCGTGACCGGCAGCAAGCCATGGTGCTCATTGGCGGCCACGCTCGACGCCGCCCTGATCACGGCTCGGACGGCGGACGGCGCGTCCCGCCTGTTCGCCGTACCGCTGGCGCGACCGGCGGTGCGCGTCATGGAAGGCTCGTGGCACGCCCGCGGGCTGAGCGAGATCCCGAGCGGACCGGTCACGTTCGATGCGGTTGCAGCCGAGCCAGTCGGAGAGCCCGGCTGGTACGTGCACCGTCCCGGATTCTGGTGGGGCGGAATCGGGGTCGCGGCCTGCTGGTACGGCGGAGCGGTCGGGATCGCGCGATCGGTGTTCGAGCGGGCGCGGCTCGAGCGGACGCGAGGAGCGGAGAACCCGCACCTGCTCGCCCATCTCGGCGCGATCGACACGCTGCTGCACGCCGCCCGTCTCTCATTGGCCGACGCCGCCGGGCACGTGGACGCGCACGACCAGGTCGATGGACGCCTGCTGTCGAGGCGGGTCCGCGGGCTCGTCGCGCGCGCGTGCGAGGAGGTCATCGCCCGAGCCGGGCACGCTCTCGGACCGGGTCCCCTGGCCACCGACGCCGCGCACGCCAAGCGGGTCGCCGACCTTCAGCTCTACGTCCGTCAGCACCACGCCGAGCGAGACGATGCATCGCACGGCACCTTCCTCGCCGGGCACGAGGACGCCCCGTGGTGAGCTTCGACGCCTCGGAACCGGGGACGCCGGAACACGGCTGGGTGGCGGACGCCCGTCTGCGCGACAGGCCCCCGCTGCGCCTCGACGACACCGACGAGCTCGTCGTCATAGCCGCGCACCCCGATGACGAGACGCTGGGAGCAGGCGGCCTCATCGCCCTGTGCGCGGCGCGCGGGATCCCGGTGCGGGTGCTCTGCGTGACGGATGGCTCCGCCTCCGACCCCGCGGACCCGCGCACCGCGCGACGACGCGCCGCGGAGCTGGCCGCCGCGATCGACGAGCTCGCCCCCGGCGCCGCGGTGGAGGTTCTCGGCTTCCCTGACGGGCAGACGCGCGAGCGGCAGCCGCAGATCCGCGAGGCGCTCGCATCCGCGCTGCGCGATGCAAGCGATCGCGCGACGGTCGTCGCCCCGTGGCGCGGCGACGGGCACCGAGACCACCGGGTCGTCGGCGAGATCGCCGCCCAGGTCGCCGGCGGCAGGATGCTCCTGGAGTATCCGATCTGGATGTGGCACTGGGCGAACCCGGACAGTCCGGAGGTGCCCTGGTCGCGCATGCTCGCCATCGACATCGACGCGGGAAAGAAGATCCGCGCCATCGGGTGCTTCCAGTCCCAGATCGCCGGCGAACGCCCCATGCTCCGTCGCGAGGTGCTCGAGCACTTCCACCGGCCCCAGGAGCTCTTCATCGCGAGTGACCGGACGCTCGGCCGGGACTACTTCGACGCGATCTACGCGAGGTCCGACGACCCCTGGCGGTTCCGCAGCCGGTGGTACGAGCGTCGCAAACGGGCCATCACCCTGGCGGTGCTCCCGCACGACCACTATTCGCGCGCGCTGGAGATCGGATGCTCCATCGGCCTGCTCACCGACCTCCTCGCCTCTCGTTGCGACGACCTCCTGGCCGTCGACATCGCCGCGTCGGCGGTCGAGCGTGCGCGGGAACGAGTCGGGGCCCGCGCCACAGTTCGAGCACAGGACGTCGTCACGGACTTCCCGGAGGGCGAGTACGACCTGGTCGTCCTCTCGGAGGTCGGCTACTACTGGGGCACCAGCGGACTGCGCACCGTGCTGGACCGCATCGACGCGTCTCTCGCCCCCGGCGGCGTCATCGTCGCGTGCCACTGGCGGCACCCCGTCGTGGACTACCCGCTGACCGGTGACGACGTGCATGCCGCGATCGCCGAGATGGGCTGGCCGCGCCTCGCGCATCATCTGGAGGACGACTTCGTGCTCGAGGTGTTCAGCACCGACCCGCGCTCGGTGGCGCAACGGGAGGGGCTCGCATGATCCGGCACATCGCCGTCCTCATCCCGGCCCGCGACGAGCAGGACCGCATCGAACGCTGTCTGCCCTCTGTTCTCGCGGCGAGGCGCGACTGCCCGGTCGAGGTCTCCATCACGGTCGTCGCCGACGGATGCCTCGATCACACCGCCGCCGTGGCCCGCCGCTTCTCGGAGGTGCGGCTGGTCGAGACGGCGAGCTCCAATGTGGGGACCGCCCGCCGCACGGCCGCACAGCATGCGCTGGCGTCGCTGCCGATCGCGCCGGAGTCGGTATGGCTGGCGAACACCGACGCGGATTCGACCGTTCCCGAGAACTGGCTCACCGTGCAGCTGCGCCACGCCGATGAGGGATACGACGTCGTGATCGGCACGGTGCGTCCCGACCCGGACGAGTACCCCGAGGAGCTCCGGCGCGACTGGGAGCGCACCCACATCAGGGGGCGCCCCAATGGACATGTGCACGGCGCGAACCTTGGCGTCCGCGCATCCGCCTACCTTCAGGCCGGCGGCTATCGCCCGCTCCCCGAACACGAGGACGTCGACCTCGTGGAGCGCCTGGCCGGTCGCAGGCAGCTCGCCTCGGACGAGGCGGAGGTGATCACATCCGCGCGCCTCGTGGGGCGCACGCCCGGCGGCTACGCCGGCTATCTCCGGAGCGCGGCGATGCGCCTGGCGGCCCGGGACGCCACCGCGTCATAGCCCCGCCTCGTGCCCGCTGACTCCGTGCACGCCCGTCCAGCCCACAGCCGCTCATCGAGCCCACATCGAACATGCGCCCGCATCGGGTGTGCTCGACGTCGCAGTGTGTGCTCGACGTCGCAGTGTGTGCTCGACGTCCCAGTGTGTGCTCGACGTCCCAGTGTGTGCTCGACGTCCCAGTGTGTGCTCGACGTTCCGATCCGTGCTCGACGTTCCGATGCGTGCCCGACGTTCCGATGCGTGCCCGACGGGCGGGCGTCTCGGGTCATCAGCTCTCGGCCCGGTTCCACAGCGTGAGCTTTGCCGGGTTGAGCATCAGCCTCACACTGGTGACCAGCCCGGCGCGCACGTCCACGGTGACGACGCCGACGATCCTGCCCTCGTTCCACATGGCGAAGCCGAGCCCGTCGCCGGTCTCCTGCTCTCGCACCTCCACCTCGGTGCGCTTGCGCAGCACGCCCAGCACGAAGCGCCCCACGTGGTCGGGTCCGAGCACCGGCTTGCGGGCGGCGGCGACGATGCCGCCGCCGTCCGAGCGCAGGACCACGTCCGGGTCGAGGGTCGCGACGAGCCGACCGAGGTCGCCGGAGCGGGTCGCGGCGGCGAACGCGCGCACGACCGCATCGTGCTCGCGGCGGGACACCCGGCGAACCGGGGAGGCACGCACCTTGCGACGTGCAGCGGTCGCGAGCTGTCGGCAGGCCGCTGCGGTCCTGCCGACGGCGTCGGCGATCTCCGGGAACGGCACCGCGAACACCTCGTGGAGCACGAAGACGACCCGCTCAGCCGGTGTCAGGGACTCCAGCACGGTCAGCAGCGCACCGCTCACGCTCTCGTCGAGCGACGCCCGCTGCAGCGGATCCTCCGTCTCGCCGCGCTGAAGAGCCCCCATCGGCACCGGCTCGGGCAGCCATGGGCCGACATACCGCTCCCGCCGCGCCCGAGCGGACGCGAGCGTGTCGAGGCAGACGCGGCTCGCGACGCGAGTCAGCCATCCCCGCGGCGAGCGGATCGCCTCGCGCTCGTCCTGGTCCAGGCGGTACCAGCGCGCATACGTCTCCTGGACGGCGTCCTCGGCCTCGGCGACGGTGCCGAGCATGCGGAAGGCGAGTGACAGCAGATGGCGTCGTTCGCCGATCGCCTCGTCATCGACCGCCGGCTCGTGCATCGTCGCCTCTCTCCGCCGGAACGCGTCATGCGCCGGGTGCCTCATCCTGGAGCTTCAGCCATTCGTCGAACGTCTGCACACCGAGCTTTGCACGCGGGCCGGGCAGCAGGGTCCCGTCGGCGCTTGCCCGGCCCATCGCGCCAGGCATCCGCACCTCCACGACCGGGCGAGGCCGCCCGGTCGCGCGCACGTAGCGGCGCACCAGGTCGGCCATCCGCTCCGGCCTGGGCCCGCCGAGGTCTCGAGCGAGGCCGCGCGGCGCGCCCCCGGCGATCGCCACGAGCTCCTCGGCGACCTCGGCGGCGGCCACCGGCTGCGAGAGCATCTTCGGCACGAGGATCGTCCCGAGCATGGCACCGCGCTTCACCATCTGAGCAGCGAACTCGTGGAACTGCGTCGCCCGCAGGATCGACCAGCGGTCGCCCGAAGACGTCAGCAGCCGCTCCTGGGCGGCCTTGCCCGCGTAGTAGCCGGATGGCGCGTCGGCGGCACCCACGATCGACAGCGCGACGTGGTGGCCGACGCCGGCCTTTCCCTCGGCGGCGAGCAGATTGCGCGTGACGGTCTCGAAGAACCCGACGGAGGCCTTCGCGGAGAGCGTCCCGATGGAGGATACATCGATCACGACGTCGGCGCCGGCGAGCGCGTCCTGCAGTCCGTGTCCGTCGACGAGGTCCACGCCGGTCGATCGCGCGATCACCACGGTCTCGTGCCCCGCCCGCCGCGCCGCCTCGACCACATGCCTTCCGACGGCGCCGGTCCCCCCGGCCACCGCGACACGGGTCATCTGCCTGCCTCCTTCGTCGCCGGGTGGTCGAAGCGCACGCCGGCGGTGGTGCCGAGGCGAGGAGACGGCGCCGCGGCGCGCGCCTGGTGTAGAAGGGTCGCGTTCATATCCATCAGGACGAGACAACTCCCCGAAGTGTGAGGAACGGACACGCCCTTCCCCTTCTTCGGTCGGACCTCTTCGCCCGAACCGCTGCTCCCCCGCCGCCGCCCGGCCAGCGCTCGGCCGCCGCCCGGTCCCGTCTCAACCACGACAGCCCGGTCCGCAGGGAGGCAGGAGGTGGTCGACGACGCGACGGAGGTCATCCGAGTCCGGTCGCGTCCCCACCAGGAGCAGCTGCTGGAACAGCAGTGCCGGTCCGGTCCGCGCGAGCAGCTCGATGTCGGCGGCGGGATCGATGAGCCCGACCTCACGAGCGTCGGCGAACACCCGTGCCAGCCGTGCCACACGCGGCGCGAACACCTCGGAGCGGATCACCGTGGCCAGCGGAGCGGCCGTCGGTGCCGTCGCGGTCGCGATCAGGACCCGCTCGAGGAACGTGACCAAGCGGTCGGACGAGTCGAACATCGTCGTGAGCAGGGAGGCCAGCCTCTCACGCGGGCCGGTCCCCTCTTCGGGCTCTTCCGCGTCGGGCAGCCTGGCCCGCACGGTCGCCAGCACGAGCGACGGCTTGTCCGGCCAGCGTCGATAGAGCGACATCCGCCCGACCCCTGCGCGAACCGCGATGCCCTCCAACGATGAGGCGGCGTAGCCGAGCTCGTTGACCTCGTCCACGACGGCGTCGTGGATCGCGTTCTCGAGCGCCGCACCGCGGCGCCGTCTGCGCGGACGAGTGCTCTCGGTCGCATCGTTAAGAGACATCACTGTCTATTATGAGCGCATGACCATCCCATCGGACGTCGACGTGCTGATCGTCGGCGCCGGACCCACCGGCCTCACCGCAGCCATCCGTCTGGCGCAGCGCGGCGTTCGCGCGACGATAGTCGATTCCGCGCCGCATCCGGCCCGGGAGTCCCGCGCCGCCCTCGTGCACGCGGCGACGATCGAGATCATGGAACGACTCGGCGTCGCCGAGGAGGCGGTCCGGCGCGGCCGCCGCGTCAACGCCGTCAGCATCTCCGCGAGCACGCGAGTGCTCGCCCGAATCCCGTTCGACTCGCTCGAGGGCCCGTACCCGTTCGCGCTCGGCCTGCCGCAGGACGCCACGGAGGAGCTCCTGATCGAACGGCTCGCCACGCTCGGTGCCGCCGTCGAGCGCGGATGGCGGGTCGACATGCTCCAGCAGACCCCCGCGGGATGCCGATCCGTCGCGGCCGCCACCGACGGCACCGACTCCCGAGTCATCGTGAGCCGATACGTGGTCGGCGCCGACGGTCACGACAGCATGGTGCGGGCTCAGGCCGGCATCGCGTTCGCCGCACGGCGCTACCACGAGGACTTCCTGCTTGCCGACCTTCCACTCGATCCCCCGCCCTCGCCGGAGGACGAGGCCCGCATCACGCTCTCGCCCGACGGCGTCACCGTGTTCGGCGCCCTCCCCTCAGGCAACCACCGAGTCATCGGCACGGCATCGCCGGGGCACGAGGTACCGTCGCATCCGGACGCGGCCTACCTCGACGCGCTGTTCGCGGCTCGCGGCATCCCGACCCGCGCCGAAGGCGAGCCGGCGTGGTCTTCGCGGTTCCGCATCGCGCACGGCGTCGCCGAGCGCATGCGCGCCGGCGCGGTCCTGCTCTGCGGCGATGCCGCCCACGTGCACTCCCCCGCCGCGGGTCAGGGGATGAACACCGGGATCGCCGACGCGTACGACCTCGCCGAACGCATCGCAGACCATCTGCAGGGCCGAGGCGACGCGCTCGACGGCTACGAGCCGGGCCGCCTCGCCGCCGCCCACGAGGTCGTGCGACTCACCGACCGGATCACCCGCGCTGCTCTCATCCGCCCCGCCATCCTGCGCGCGCTCCGCAACGCCGCCCTCGGTCGCCTGCTCACGCTCCCCGCCGT
The DNA here is from genome assembly GCA_015655415.1 of Actinomycetales bacterium. Lineage (GTDB taxonomy): Bacteria > Actinomycetota > Actinomycetes > Actinomycetales > Microbacteriaceae > Humibacter. The sequence goes on along the minus strand of JAATFB010000077.1, from coordinate 10,798 downwards.
GCAGCGCCGACTGGTGCGGTGGATCTCCGGCATCGAGCGGAGCCCGCTCCACCGATAGCGGCCCCACGATCCGGCTCCGGGAGGATGCACGCGCCTGGGCGCACGCCCCCGCTCACGAACGGCATGTTCGGCGGCGACCTCAGACGCCGTGCTGACGCTTCAGCTCCCCGACGACGGCGTTCTGCTCGACCGCAGCACGCGTGAGGAAGTCCGCGATCGCGCGCAGCTCGTCGTCGGAGTATCGCTCGTACAGAGTATGCAGTCGCGCGGCGAACCCCGCGAAGAGCGGCTCCATGTCGCCCAGCACCCGCTCCGAGTCGACCGAGACGATCACCCGGCGACCATCGGACGGATCTCTCGTGCGCTTCAGATACCGCCTGCGCTCCAGCCGGTCGATCAGGTCGGTCACCGAGGGACGCGCCAGTCCGGTCTCAGCCGCAAGCTCCGCGTGCGTCATGGGCCCCTTCCGCAGGAGCACGTCCAGCGCCTTCTCGTCGGTGGCGGAGAGCCCCCGGACCCGCGCGACCGCGTCATGGAACATCACGGTGGCCGTGCTCACCTCTCGGCCCCCGAGATCAGCCCGCTCGATCAGGTTCTGCCTGACGGCAGTCGTGACCGAACGCTTCTGTTGAGGCCGGCCGGAGCGCCCCTGAGATTCCCCTGACATCGCAGGAGTCGACACTATCATTCGCTCGCCCGAACGAACCCATCCGCCCCCCGGGCCGGAGCTGCCTCGCCCGGACGACACCGACGACGGCATATCCGTCAGGCGGCGACCGCTTGACGTGCAGACACGCTGCACTATTATTTCGTTTGATCGAACGAACTAATGGAGGTGGCATGAAGGTCCTCGTCATCGGAGCGGGCATCGCCGGCTGTGCAGCGGCGGTCGCGCTGCACAAGGCCGGCCACGACCCGCTGGTCTTCGAATCCCACCAACGGACGGCTGACGGCGTCGGCGCGTGGCTGACCCTCGCCGCCAACGGAATCGACGCGCTCGCCGCCATAGGCATCGGCGAAGACCTGCTCAGGGCAGGCTTCCCCACTCCCCGCTTCGAGCTGTTGTCCCACAACGAGCGGCTGTTGGCCTCCTACCTCGCCGGCCCCGTGGACACCTACAGGACGACGACGACCATCCGCCGCGATGACCTTTACCGCATCCTGCGCGAGGAGGTCGAGCGGCTCGGCGTCCGGATCGAGTACGGCAAGACGCTCCGGGCCGCCGACGTCGACCCATCCGGCGGCACTCGAGCCTTCTTCGCTGACGGCTCCTCCGTGCCGGGCGACCTTCTGGTGGGCGCCGACGGCCTTCACTCGACCGTGCGAGGCGTCATCGACCCCGCGGCACCGCGACCGAGGTACACCGGGCTGCTGAACACCGGCGGCTTCGCCCACGAGGCGAGGCTGCCAGCGGGCATTCCCCCGAGGACGGGCGTGATGCAGTTCCGCTTCGGGCGACGTTGCTTCCTCGGGATGACGCTGGCGCCGGACGGCGACGTGTGGTGGTTCGCCAACCCGTTCAGCCCCCGCGAGCAGACACCGGAGGAGCTGAAGACCCTGGACGGTGAACGGTGGCGCCGCGAACTCGCCGGGCTCTTCGAGGGCGACCGCATACCCGCCCGAGAGCTCATCGACGCGAGCGCATACGTCTATCCAGGCTGGAACACCTACGATCTGCCCCGCGTCCCCACCTGGCACAGGGACGGCATGGTGATCATCGGAGACGCCTCGCACGCGATCTCGCCCACCTCCGGCCAGGGAGCGTCCCTCGCCATCGAGGATGCCGTTCAGCTCGCGCGGGCGCTGCGCGACCTCCCGACCGGCGCAGCGCTCGACGCCTTCGAGACGCTGCGGCGCGAGCGCGTCGAGCGCGCGGTGGCCCAGGGAGCGCGGACCGGAAGCCGCAAGGCGGTGGGCCCCGTGGGACGAGTCATCCGGGACCGCCTGGTCATGCCGCTCGTGGCACGCAACGCACGCCGTCACGACCCGGCCGGCGACTGGCTCACCGGACACCGCATCGCATGGGATGAACCGGTTGCGCCAGTCGTCGGCGCGTGAGTCGCATCCTCAGCCGCTCAGCCCGCGCCTCGCCGGTCGGAGAGGCATCCGCGCGGCGGTGGCTTGAGCCGGGCACCGTCCTTCGGGGCGTCCGCACGCCACTAGGTCGCACGTGCGGCACCACCACGGCGCCGAGTCTTCCGTCCCGCGGCTCCGGAGGCGCTCCTCGACGCGAGCAGCGACCAGCTTCTCGAGCAGTGGCTCCAGCATCGTGGCCTCGGTGCCGGTGAGGCCGCCGGTGACCCCATCCGGGACGCGGTCGCGCGCCGCCGGATGGGTCGACGTCGGCAGCGGTCCGCGGCGGGTCGTCGCACCGCGAGACCGGCGCGCTCGAGCTGGGTGACCAGCCGCACGGCGCTGGAATGGGTGAGACCGAGCACCTCTGCCAGCCGGCCCACGTGGGCATCCTCGAGGAACTCCTCCAGCGCCAGCAGCGCCACGGCGGCGCTGCCCGACAGATCCGAGGCCGCGTCCAGCTCCGCGGTCGCCTCCTCCCCCAGGTTGAGCGTCAGCGCGGCCAGCAGGTTCTGGAGGCGGGGATGCGAGCGGGCGCCCACGGAGCCTGTTGTGTGAGTGAGTCACACAATGATCGAGAGGAGACGATCACCGTGTCGACATTCCCGGCGAGGGCGGAGACCGAGGTCGCCGCCCCTGCGGAGATGGTGTGGGCTGCGCTGACGAGTCCCGAGCAGATCGCCCACTACATGCACGGCTCGCGCGTGACCACCACCTCGGAGGTGGGCGCCCCGATCACCTGGGACGGCGAGTACGACGGGCACAGCTGTCAAGACCGGGGCACGGTGCTGGTCTACGACGAGCCGCGCCGGCTGTCGATGACGCACTACAGCCCGATGATGGGTCGACCGGACGAGCCCGAGAGCTACCACACGCTCGTCTACACACTCGCCCGCACCGGGACCGGCACCCGTCTGACGTTGACCCAGGACGGCAACGACAGCGGGGAGCAGGCCGAGCCGTTCAGCCGGAACTGGCAGGCCATGCTCGACGGGCTGAAGGAGCTGGTCGAGCGCTGACGGCCGTCCCCGACGGCCTCACGGGACGATCGAGTCGACGTATCCCCCGTCGACGCGCACCGCGGCGCCGGTCGTGGCGGAGGCCAGTGGCGAGGCGAGGTAGGCGACCATGTTGGCGATCTCCTGCGGTTCGATGAGCCGCTGCAGGAGCGACTGCGGGCGGTACCGGCGCATGAACTCCCGCTGCGCCTCCTCCCATGGCAGGGCGGCGTCGACGAGCTGGTAGACGAAGCTCTCCACACCGCCGGTGTGCGTGGGGCCGGCGATCACCGAGTTCACGGTGACCCCGGTGCCTGCGGCATCCTTCGCGAATCCGCGGGAGACGGCCAGCAGCGCGGTCTTCGACGTCCCGTAGTGGATCATCTCCTCGGGGATCGCGATGGCCGAGTCGCTGGCGATGTTCAGCACGCGCCCCCAGCCGCGCCCCTTCATGCCGGGCAGCGTCGCCCGGATGAGGCGCACGGCGGCGAGCACGTTGACCTCGAAGTAGCGGCGCCATTCCTCGTCGGTGATCTCCAGAGCCGGAGCGGCCCCGAAGATGCCGAGATTGTTCACGAGGACGTCGACGTCTCCCGCGGCGGCGAGCGCGGACGCCGCGCCGGCCTCGTCCGTGACGTCGCCGGCTGCGGCGATGAGCTCGCGTTCCGCCCCATCCGCACGCAGCTCCGCGATGACGGCGGCGACGCCGCCGGGGTCTCGTCCGTTGATCGCCACACGCGCCCCGGCGTCGGCGAGCGCGGCCGCGATCGCCCGCCCGATGCCCCGGGTGGAACCGGTCACGAGCGCCGTGCGCCCGCGAAGATCGATCAGCATTCGAACCCCTCCCCGTGCCGCGGCACCACATGTCATCCCGATGTCACGGTCGGCCCTCTCGAACCGGCTGGCACCGGGGCGCCCGCATGGCCTCGCACGCCGAGAATGAATAGACCTCGGACCAGCGGCGATGACCGGCTTCCGCGGCCGCGCACCCGACACCCCGAAAGCACGCGACGCGAGCCATGCGCCTTCAAGACGCAATCGGTTCCGGGGCCGACCGCGCTACAGTCTAGCGAAATGGACGTGACAGTCCAGCACTCGGACGCGAGGCCGGAACGCGCACCACGGATGGGCGGCGCACCGAGTCGCGCTCGGGGTCATCCCGATCGATCGGCGCCCACCGTGACGCCCATGAGACCGTCAGGAGAAAGAACACAGTGCGCGCTCAAGCCTCACCGTGGAACCCGCGAGACCTGCCCCCCTGCGGACGGACGGCTGTTCGTGGTCACCGGTGGAAACGCCGGCATCGGCTACTTCATCAGCGAACAGCTCGCCTCGGCGGGCGCCACCGTCGTTCTGGCCTCCCGCGATCAGGCGAAGGCCGACCGGGCGATGCAGGCGATCGCCGCGCGCGTGCCGGGCGCCGATCTGCGTCGCCACCCGCTCGACCTCGCCGACCTGGCGGCGGCGCGTCGCAGCGGTGAGCTGCTGGACGACCTCCACCGAATCGACGGCGTCGTGCTCAACGCCGCGGCGCTCGTGCAGAGAAGGCGGCTCACGACGGTCGACGGGCACGAACTCGTGTTCGGCACCAACCACTACGGCAACGCCCAGTTCGTCGCCGCCGCGCTCCCCAGCCTGCTCCGCGGCGCAGACACGCGGATCGTCACGATGGGAAGCCTCGCCCAGCGCATCGGCAGCCTCGACCTCGACGACCTCGAGCGATCCGGCACGACGTATCGGGGCCTGCGGGCGTATGCGACGTCGAAACAGGCGCAGATGCTCTTCGCCCTCGAGCTCGATCGCCGGCTCAAGGCCGCGCGACGGACCACGATGAGCCTGATGGCGCATCCTGGCGGGGCGCTTGATGGGCTGACCCCCGACCAGCCACCGGCCTTCGAGCGGGCGCCGCGCGAGCGTCTTACCGCCTCGCTCATGCGACCGTTCGTCCAGGGCAAGGATCGGGCGGCGTGGCCCGCCGTGCGCGCGCTGCTCGACCCCGCGGCGTCGGGAGGCGAGCTCTGGGGTCCGGGCTCGCCCTCCGGCAGCCGCGCGCCGCGGCTCGACAAGCTCCGAGGAGCGCTCACCGATCCGCGACTCGCCCGCGACCTCTGGCAGCGCACGGCGGACCTCCTCGGGCTCCGTTGGGCCGTGTGAGCCGGCGACCACGCCGACCCCCTCCCGGGCCGCGGCGACCAGCGGACGAAGCGTTCACCAGCTCTGCGCCGCCGCGCGGACGAAGATCTCGTTGACAGCGACGCGGCGCGAACGGGTGACGATGTACGCGACCGCATCGGCGATGTCCTCGGGGCGCAGCGCCTCGATGTTCGCGACCTGAGCCTGCACGCCCGCTCGCAGCTCCTCACGGGTGTGGGAGGCGAGCTCCGTGTCGACGCTGCCGGGCTCCACCACGCTGACGCGGACCCGAGCGGCCTGCAGCTCCTGGCGGAGTGCTTCGGTGAAGCCGTTGACGCCGAACTTGGTCAGGTTGTAGACCGCCGTGCCGGGCCGGGCCACCCGACCTGCGGAGGAGCTGATGTTGACCAGGTCGGACGTGTGACGGGGATCGGCCCTGGCCGCCTCGATGAGGTGGGGAAGCGCCGCCTTGGACATGTAGAGCAGGCCGAGCACGTTCACCCCCACCATCTGCTCCCACTCCCCCTCGGGAGCATCGGCGAACGGGCCCACCAGCATCGAGCCCGCGTTGTTGACCAGGATGTCCAGCCGTCCGTACGCCGCAATGGCCTGATCCACGGCGGACTCGGCCCCTGCTCGCGTCGTGATGTCCGCCACGACGGCGCGGGCCACGTTCCCCTCCTGCTGGATTGTTCGAGCGAGCTCCGCCAGCCTGTCGCCGCGCCGCGCGACGAGTGCCACGGACGCACCCTCCCGCGCGAGCCTGCGTGCCGTCGACGCCCCTATGCCGCTGCTCGCCCCGGTGACGAGCGCCACTGTGCCGTCGAGTTCCTTGGCCATGTCTTCCTCCTCGGTCGACACCCCCGTTCCGGAGGGTGCTCCGTATACCCTACGGCATAGACGGAGCCGCATCCGATTATTCGGACGCGATCCGATCGGACCCCGGACCGCCGGATCGATGACGGACCAGCCGCGGCGCTACCTCGGCCCGCCGGCCTCGGCTCGGGCGGCAAGGCCGTGCAGCAGCAGATCGATCAATCGGGAGGCCAGCGCCCGTTGACGTTCGTAACTGCCGATGAGGGTGATGCCGCCGATCGCCATGAGCACGTCGGATGGCGCGACGTCCGCACGGAAGCGCCCGGCGCCGGCGCCCGCGCGCAACAGCTCGGCGACTGCGGCCGTCAACGCCTCGCGAGTGTGCAGGCGCAGCCCGTCGCGAGTGGCGAGGATGGCGGGCAGGGCGTCGGCCATGCCCTGCTTGGTGAGCATGTAGTCGACGAACGCCTCCATCCACGCCCTCGTCGCCTCGACCGGCTCGCGCTCCCGGAGCAGTCTCGACGCGGACGCGCACAGGAGGTCGGTCTCGTTTCGATACGTCGCCTCGACCAGGTCCTCGCGGGTCGGGAATCGACGATAGAGGGTGCCGATCCCGACTCCGGCCTCGGCCGCGATCGCCTTGAGCGAGGTGTCCGCCCCCTCCGTGGCGAACAGCCGTGCGGCCACCTCCAGCAGCCGGTCGTGGTTCGCGCGGGCGTCGGCGCGAAGAGGGCGGGGCATGTGCCTCCTTCCTCGTGCACGAGACGATGCGACCAGGGGCATCCGAATGCCTCCCGTGCATCGTAGTCACCGCCACCGGTGCCCCCGCCCACCGTACAGCTGGGTTACCATTGCTAACACGAAACGATTTCAACGAAAACAGGATGGCCATGGACACCACAGGACTCAACGACGCCAAGCCGAACGGACGGGTGGCGCTGGTCACCGGAGCCTCGGGCGGGATCGGCACCGCGGTGGTGGAGCGCCTTGCCGGGGACGGCTATGCGCTCGGGGTCCACTACTCCGGCAACGGAGCCAAGGCCGACGAGCTCGTCGCCCGAATCCAGCGGGCGGGCGGTGAGGCGGTCGCCGCCGGCGGCGATGTGGCGGACGAAGCCGCGATGACCGCCGTGTTCGACGCCGTCGAACGCGCATTCGGCGGCATCGACGTCGTCGTGCACACCGCGGGAATCATGCGCCTGAAGCCGATCGTCGAGCTGGAGCTGACCGAGTTCGACGCCGTGCACCGCACCAACGTCCGCGGCACGTTCGTCGTCGACCAGCAGGCCGCCCGACGGCTGCGCCCCGGTGGCGCGATCGTGAACTTCTCCACCTCGGTCCTCGGCCTGCAGATCCCCGGCTACGGGGCCTACGCCGCGAGCAAAGGCGCCGTGGAAGCACTCACCCTGATCCTGGCTCGGGAGCTGCGCGGCCGGGACATCACGGTGAACGCCGTGGCGCCCGGCCCCACGGTGACTCCGCTGTTCCTGGAGGGCAAGGACGAGGCGAGCGTCGCGAGCCTCGCGAGGCAGGCCCCGCTGGAGCGGCTGGGCACCCCGGCGGACATCGCGGAGCTCACCGCGTTCCTGGCGAGCCCCGCCGGCCATTGGGTGAACGGACAGAACATCCGCGACAACGGCGGCATCGTCTGATCCGCCGTTGCGTGGAGCCGCGAGCCGCCCGGATCCGATCCCGGAAGGAGATGCGTGAGCGACAAGGCCGTCGTCCCCAGCCGGGCCGAGGAGACCCGGTCCCGAATGATCGAGGCCGCTGAGCGCCTGTTGAGCTCCAGCCCGGACCACGATGTCTCGACCCGTGCCGTCTGCGACGCGGTCGGTGTCACGCAGCCGATCCTCTATCGTCTGTTCGGCGACAAGGACGGCCTCCTGAACGCGTTGGTGGACGACGGCTTCGAACGGTACATCGCTCGAAAGCACGCGCTCGAGGCCACGGACGATCCCGTCGCCGACCTGGCGGCGGGGTGGGACGACCACATGGACTTCGCACGGCGCAACGCGGCGCTCTACCGGCTGATGTTCTCCCCCGCCCTCCGTGCCGTCCCCGCCGCAGCGGGTCGGATCTTCGAACTGCTCACCGGCCAGTTGGAGCGTTGCGCCGCGATCGGCGCGCTGAGGATCTCGCCGGGCAAGGCGGCGCAGACCATCCTCTCGGCCAATGTGGGTGTCGCCCTGAGTGTGCTCTCGCAGCCCGAGCGTTACGCCGATCCCGGGCTGTCACACCGAGTGCGCGATGCCGTGTTCGCCGCCTGCATGACCCAGAGGGCCCCCGCGTCGCCGCCGGACCGGCTCGCCGTGACCGCGCTCCAACTCGAGGCGCAGCTCGCCGCGAGCGTCAACACCCCGCTGGCAGACGAGGAACGCGCGCTGCTCGTGAAGTGGCTGCGCCGATTCCACGGCGAGAGCTGAACCGCCGCCTGTGCCCCGTCCGGCGCGCCGCGGCACCCGGGGCGTAGAGTGCGAACCGTGCCGGAAGGGTGTCTCGTGGGGCTCGGAATTCCGGTTGCGTGCGGGATTCAGACCGCGGCCGCAGGCTCGGCGACCTCCCGTCATCCCACGAAAACGAAACCGAGAGGGCGCCGAAATGCCGTTCATCACCACCCCTGACGACGTGGAGATCTATTACACCGAGCACGGTGCCGGGCAACCGGTCATCTTCAGCCATGGCTGGCCGCTGAGCTCGGACGCCTGGCAGACCGAGCTGAAGCTCTTCGCGGACAGCGGCTATCGGGCGATCGCGCACGACCGCCGCGGGCACGGCCGTTCGCAGAGGACATACACCGGCAACGACCTCGACACCTATGCCAACGACCTGAATGCGCTCCTCGAGGCGCTCGACCTCACGGACGTCGTCCTCGTCGGGCACTCCACCGGCGGCGGCGAGGTCGTGCACTACGCAGCGAACGACGGCAGAGGCCGCGTCTCGAAGGTCGTCACCGCGGGCTCCATCGCGCCGCTCATGCTCAAGACCGATGGGAACCCGGATGGGCTGCCCATCGAGGTCTTCGACGACATCCGCGCCGGCGTGCTCGAGGATGCCTCTCAGTTCTGGCTCGACCTCGCCGAATCCTTCTACGGCGCCAACCACGGGCGCGCCGTGTCCTACGGCGCCAAGCTCGACTTCTGGCGGCAGGGCATGCTCGCCAATCTCGCCGCCGCCTACGACTGCATCAAGGCGTTCAGCGAGACGGATCTCACCGAGGACCTCAAGGCGCTTCACGTTCCGATCCTCATCGCCCACGGCGAAGACGACCAGATCGTCCCCATCGACGACGCCGCGCGAAGGTCGATCCAGCTCGTCAGGCAGGGCACGCTGAAGACCTACCCGGGTGCCCCGCACGGCATCCACGGCGACTATCGGAAGCAGCTCGACCAGGACATCCTCGCCTGGCTCGCCGCCTGATCGCCCCGCCGGACGCCCCGGGAACCCTTCACGATCCCGGAGCGTCTCCTCGTTCCGCGACGACGCGCACCGGCTGGATGTACTCGATGACGCTGCCATCGGGATGCCGCGCGACCAGTCGCGGGCCGCTGGGCGCCGGCGAGGGTCCGTCGATCAGCTCGCCGCCGGCGGCGCTGACCGTGCTCGCCACCAGGTCGATGTCGCCGACGACGATGGTCGCCGCGTGCGATCGCACCTCGTCGTCCGCGCCCTCGATGAGCAGGAACGGGCCGATCCGCGCAAGCCGAAGGTCTCGGAACCGAAAGACATGGGCGTCCTCGCCGTCGGCGAGCTCCCGGTACAGCGGCACGGCCGCATCGAGGTCATTGACGTGGATGCGGGCGAGGGCGCCCCGGAGATTGGGCTGCTCGGTGGTCATGGTGTGGCCAACGCGGGCGGTCGGCGTCCTGTTCCCGTGCCCGAGGCGAGCTCCTGCGGTGACGGCGCTGACCGGCCGGTCCGGGTGCAGGCACAGGTGCTCCCGGGCACACCCGACGGCAACGCGGACTCACTGGACCGTGCGACAGCTCGGCTGAGCTCGCGGGCCGGGGTGCGAATCGGAACCTAGCTCACGGTGTGCTGCCTCGCGCCGCTCATCGTGCGCGGATGCTTCCTGCCGCGCCCGAGAAACGGCCGGGGCCACGCACCGAGGGCAAGCACGGCAAGCACCGTCTGAACGAGTCCCGTGGCGAAGTACACCCCGTGGAGAGGCGACCAGACGAGCATGATCGCGATCTCGACGAAGATCCAGATCATCATCGTCAGTCCGGCGGCGGCGTGCAGCCCCCATGCCAGCCGGAACGTGCGGTTCTGCGCGAGGATCGCCAGCGCCTGAACACCGCCCACGACGACGCCGAGGATGACGCCCGGCCAGAAGTACGACGTGAAGACGCTCCCGTCGAGCCACTCGAGCGGAATGCCCAGCCCGCCGCCCGCCGTGAGACCCACCATGCCCACGACGGCCGAGAGAAGGTTGAACGACGCGACCACGACGAGTGCGATCCGTATCGTTCTCGACGCACCCGGCGATTCCACGACTCGAGGCTATCCGAGACCCGCGCGACGGCGCGACGATCACACCGTCGAGCGCGCGACGCAGTTGACGCTCTCTTGGGACTCTTCGCTGCGGCCTCGTTCACGATCAGATGTACCTACTAGTTGTTACAGTGATGGCATGAGCTCACGGGATCGACTGACGGGTGCGATGGCGGAGCTGCTGTGGGAGCGCGGCTATGCCGCCACCAGTCCGCGTGAGGTGATGGCACGCGCCGGAGTGGGCCAGGGCAGCATGTACCACCACTTCAGCGGAAAGCACGAGC